>JBMNPT010000005.1:0-137465 GCA_050943735.1 Eubacteriales bacterium
AGTTGATGCCTATGGTAAAAAGATTGTGCCGCACGGACTAAGACACAACTTTGCAACTGTTGGTATTCGTGCGGGAATGGATATTGCAAGCCTTGCTCTTATGATGGGACACGCAAGTAGAGCAATTGTTCCCTTGCAAAGAAAGCAGGAATAAAACAAGACTTTACTGCTAAGCAATTTTTATCTGCTATTGGTTACTCTGTTAATTCTCATTCGCAGATAGATAAAATTAGTAGTTATAATAGTAAATTAAAAGAACAAGGATTGATTACAATTACAACTTATAGGGATGAATTAGGACATACAAGAAATATTTATAATACTATTGATTGATAATATTTTGTTGTAAGACTTTGAATAGGGTTTGATTATCATAGTTTATAAGAGTTCCCTATTATTTGATAAGTCCCGCTCCCTATTACTTGATAAAAGCCAATCCCTATTTATTGATTAAAAACCAATCCCTAAAAAATGATAAAGGAGATAATAGAAATGACCCATTTTGAAAGAACTTACTTAATGCACCGACCATCTAAACTTGCTATTAGTTATGCAGATGGAAGTGATAAAAAAAGCGGCGTTTATGACCTTACGGATGCTTTTAATAAGCACCATCAAGAAATAGCTATGCAATTAGAATATAGAGAGTTAGACCGCCTTGCAATGGAACTTGAAAAGGAGATACAGGCGGTGAAAGCACTTAGAATGGAGATGGAAAAATACAAGGTTGATTTTAGTTTATCAGTTGAAGATGAAGCAACAAAGAAGATACAGGAAGTAATTAGCGGAATAGATAAGATGTTTAAGTAAGAAGTGCCGCTGCCGCTTTGCCGAACCCTGCTGCCACCACCCTTTCTCTTGTAGGACAGAGTAAGGGTGGTTTTCTTTTTGCTTGTAGGACACCACACAGAGCCGCCTCCGCCGCTTCCTCCATCTTAAAACAGGGCAAACGCCACAGAGGGCGTTTAGAGGCGTTTTAAGAGGTGTTTTGCTCTTGGGTGGTATCTCTACCCTAAGAGGGGTATAAAATCGATTGTAGGGCATTTTAGAGCCTTTGAGAGGCGTTCTAACTTTTGACCTCTTCAATTCTGATTTTGAAATCATAGTTTGCAGAGCCACCACACACAGCCGCCACCCCTCTGCACCAAGAGCAAAGGTTAAGGAACAAGGATTGACAAAGAAAAAAAGTTTTACTTGGTTTCTATTGGTTTTGGGGAACTTCAAAAACGCCTCAATTCTGCGGAACATTATGCGGAACAACGGAAATATAAAAAGCCAAAAGCCTTGATATTGCAAGGCTTTTGGCTTTTCGGGGTTTAATGAATGGGAATGATTTCTTAAGGCCCGGAAAAGCCTGATCTGACTGGGCTTTTGAGGGGTTAAGTCCCTCTCTGGTAACATTTGGCAAGTTTTTTTCGTGATTTATAAAAAGAGAGCAAACTGATTTTGCTTAGTCAGTTTGCTCTCTTTGCGTATTTCTGAAGCCTGCCGATATAATTCTTTGAATTCTCAAGAATGGATGTATTTCAGTGCCTTTGATGAAACAATCGTTTTATTAGAGCTACATATTTTATTTTCCGGTTATGGTTGAGCCTTTCTGTCCTCAACCATCTGAACAAACCATTCAACCATGGCCGGATCGCTGTGAGAAAAGAAAGCGCTTTGCTTTTTGTCCAATGTGCAGATCTGATCCATGTCGGCCTGTTCCAATGCAAAGTCAAAAATATTCAAGTTTTCCGCCATGCGTGTTTTATGGGTGGATTTTGGGATGACGATAACCCCGCGTTGGATATGCCAGCGCAAGATGATTTGCGCGGTTGTTTTTTTGTACTTCCCAGCAATTTGGACAAGTACAGGATTTTCAAATAAGCCTCCTCTTCCTTCACCAAAGGGTGCCCAGGCTTCCAGTTGGATTCCGTACTTGTCCATCCATTTTTTTGCTTCTATCTGCTGGTTAAATGGGTGGGTTTCTATTTGGTTGACCATAGGCTTCACACGGCTGAAGGACGCGATGTCTACCAGTCTGTCCGGGTAAAAATTTGAGACGCCAATGGCGCGCAATTTCCCTTCCTCATAGAGATCTTCCAGTGCCCGATATGCGCCATAGTAATCCGAAAACGGCTGATGAAGGAGAACAAGGTCAAGATAATCTGTTTTCAATTTCCGCATGGATTCTAAAACGGATTTTTTGGCCTCCTCATAACCATAATGTTCAACCCAGACCTTCGTTGTGAGAAAAACATCTTCTCTGGGGATACTTGATTTGACCAGGGCATTTCCTACCTGTTCCTCGTTGAAATAGCTTTGTGCTGTGTCGATGGAGCGGTACCCAACGGCAAGCGCATCTATTACACAGCGTTCGCATTCTTCTTTAGATACCTGATAGACGCCATACCCTACGATTGGCATTTTTACTCCATTGTATAAAGTGATCTGTTCCATCTTTATTACCTCCGCGTCCATTTTATGATTGAAGAAAGAATTGTTGTTTCGGGTGTTTTGTGTTATCATGCATAGTGTAACACCCGGTTGTAACTACCGGTCAATAGCTATTTTGAAATTTCCCGGGATTTTAGAGGTGTTTTGGATGCAATACAGTATGAAACAGACTTGTCAGCAAGTGGGGATGACCTATGAGGCATTAAAATTCTATTGCAATCAAGGATTAGTTCCCAATGTGAAACGTGACAAAAACAATTACAGGGTATTCGACGAACGCGATATCGAGTGGATCAAAGGACTGATCTGCTTAAAACGTTGTGGAATGAGCCTGGAGGACATGAAACGTTATCTCACCCTTTGCTTAAGAGGGAAGTCCACCATTCCCGAAAGAAAAGAAATCCTGAAACAACAACGGGAATTTCTCGTGAAGAAGATGGAAAATCTACAAGAAGATATTGCATACATTGATTGGAAGCAAAGCTATTATGATGACGTGTTATCTGGAAAAACCCAATATACCAGTAATTTAATAGACACAGACGAAGAATAAAGGGCAGTCTTTTATAGCAGTGAAGTCAGAATTTCTCCAATATCTCCGTCCATACAAATTGCCTGCTTTTGAACATCTCTCGGGCAGTATGCTGCCGATAGGTTGATACAGGCGTAAGTTGCCGCAGGATTTTGATAGGTCATTTTCCAAAATGGATATTTGATAATGAACGGTGTGTTGCTGCCTACGCCCAATTCCAGGAAGAGAATATGCTGCCCTTTGCAGCGGTGGAGAAACTTCTCATAGCGCCGGGCTGCCTCATACCACCCCTCATCCTCCACGAAGGTATCATCTGCCCGCAGATTCATGAACATGGGGGCACCACAGACAGGACAATACGGCACCAATTCCACAGGTACTTTCCTGTTTTTTTGCTCAGCAACCATTTTTTTGATGACGGCTTCGTTGTTGTAGGTTCTTTGGTGGCAGGGCTTGGAACACTGCCACAGGCCGTAGTCGCCTTGCGTATAGAACAGCCGGTTCTTGTCGAATTTGGCTTTCTGAAAACAGTGGTCCACATTGGTGGTCAATACAAAATACTCTTTGTGCTGAACCAGCTTCAAAAGATCCTGGTAAACTGGCTTTGGTGAATCCAGATAACGGTTGATGTAGATATACCGGCTCCAATATGCCCAGTGTTCTTCTAGTGTGTCAAAGGGATAGAAACCGCCGGAATACATATCACGAAAGCCATACTTCGCGATAAAATCCTCGAAATGCTGGTGAAAGCGTTTCCCGGTATAGGTGAATCCGGCGGAAGCGGAAAGGCCGGCGCCAGCCCCGATCATGACCGCGTCCGCCGTATCTAACTCCTGTTTGAGCCGCGCGATATTATCCCAGCAGGCGCTTGTAAATTGCGTAGTCGCTGTCCTTGAACACATTGAAAATCACCTCGATTTTGCCGGGGTTTTGTTGCTGCCATGTCTGTACTGTCTGGATGGCAATTTCCGTGGCCAGCGCGTTTGGAAAGTGAAACTCTCCCGTGGAGATGCAGCAGAACGCTATGCTGCGAAGGTCCTTGGCTGCCGCCAGTTCCAGGCAGGAGCGGTAGCAGCTGGCAAGCAGTTCACGGTCTGTTTTGGTAACGGCACCATCGATGATTGGGCCGACCGTGTGCAGCACATAACGGCAGGGCAGGTGGTAGGCTTTCGTAATTTTTGCCTTTCCAGTGGGTTCCGGCCCCTTTTGTCTGGCCATGATGCGGGCGCACTCCAAACGCAGCTGTATTCCTGCATAGGTGTGGATTGCGTTGTCAATGCAGCCGTGACAGGGGACGAAGCAGCCAAGCATTTGGCTGTTGGCTGCATTGACAATTGCGTCGGCTGCCAGTGTGGTGGTATCACCCTGCCAGAGATACAGGCTGGACCGTACCGGTGTCAGGTCTTCCAGTCTTACTACGCCCCGCTCGGTAACGCGTTCCCCTAGATAGGCATCCTGCACATTCAAGAAATCCTCGCTGATTGGGACAGGCGGACGGACATTTATCAGGCTGCGCAGCAGCCGCTGTTTTTCTGCGAAACCGGAAGGCAGCGCAATGTCCTGGTATGCGCTTCGTTCATCCAACAGATAGCGAATCATGAAATCCGCCCGTTGTTCCTGCGTCATGTCACGACCTCCGTTCAATGGCCCTTACAGGGCAGATTTCAAAGCAGTTTCCGCAGTGCAGACAGTGCCCTTGGTGGATAATCACAGGTTTCTGCGCGATATCAATGCATTTCTGCGGACATTTGGAATAGCACAATTTGCAGCCGATACACCTGTCGGTCACAAAGTAGCCGTTTTCTTTTATCTGTGCGCTGCCGAAGGAGAAGCTGGCCCGTTCAATCGGAAGTTTGGAGAGGTCGAACCATTCGCCGGTTCCCTCGTAGATTTTGAATACCGTGAGGGCACTGCGGGAGCGTGTATTGGGATAAATCTTCTCCATATAGGGATTTTTGCGGAACAGATCAGGTAGCCTGTCCGGGCCGATCTCTTTCGCTTTTCCCTGTACCGATACCGCTACGCAGGAAAGGGTGTCGTTTCCCTTCATAGCGGTAAAAGCTATATTTTTGTTGGTTTTTAGACGGTCATAAAAGTTCTTGCCTTTTGCAGTCAGAAAATAAAGGCAGTTTTCATCGCAGTCCATGATGTCGATGGCACAGGTGATGGGCCTCCCTTCGCTGTCCACAGTGGCAAAAGCGGCAGAATGGATTTGGTTTACGATGAAATCAAAATATTCTCGCACATTCATCTCATATCCTCCCCATCAAATTGAAAAAGGCCCTGCAAGGCGGCAACCCAGTAGGGCCTTTCCTGTATTACAGTTCGTACGCCTTGGGCGGGTTGCCGGAGAAGTCTGCGATCACCGCATGAGCGTTCTTGAGATAGAATACCTCAAAAATTGGGTTGGTGGCTTCACCGTACTGCCCCTTGACAATGGGGTTTTGGATGCACATCTCTTTGGCGGCCATATTGTTTTCGAAAACGGCCTCACCGTTCAGACGAATCCACGCATATGTGCTTGTATAATAAGTTTGTATACTTAAAGCAATGGTGGATTGTTCGCCTACAGTCATAAAATTTTTATGTAACATCATTAAAATGACCAACAGCAACATTGTAATGGTAAACTTGTTTTTGCTATAGTAAGCTTTAATTAAGAACTTTCTGTATTATTTTATTTACTTTTGAAAAGAAACGGGAAAGTGTAATTGTGCATTTACGAGGAGAGAAGTCAATGTACTCTTAATAAATTAAGAAAATTGTATCATACGGTTTATAAATAAAAAAGGTAAGATATGGTTCTTAGTATCGAATGGGAGTAAAAATATTCCCAGTTACAGGGGGTTCAAGGGGTTAAATCCTCTGTGGCAACCATTTTGGGCAATGTTCTTTCATATTTCGTAAAAAAAAGCCAACTGACCCAGCAAGTCAGTTGGCTTTTTTGACTTCTGTTTCACTGCAGCAGTGATTTTACCAATGTGGCTGCCGGGTGAATATGATATGGTTACGCTTGGTGCAATTTGTTGACTTGAAAGGGACACTTCCATCCAGAAGCGTGCTTTTTGTTGTGGTTGAATCTATTGACAAATGGAGAATCAATAGATATACTATATACATAAAAATATTTTGATGTGAGGTGAGTATATGGGAACCTATCAGGAAGATGCCAAGGTGTTCAAAGCTCTTTGTGACCCCAAACGACTTGCCATTTTGGAACAGTTGCGCAGCGGTGAGAAATGTGCTTGTGTACTGCAGGAGCCCATGGATTTGACTCAGCCTGGACTATCCTATCATATGAAGATTTTATGTGATTCCGGTCTTGTGGAAAGTCGCCAGGAGGGTAAATGGACCCATTACCGCTTGAGCGAAAGCGGCAGGGAAAAAGCCATGAAACTGTTGCAGGCTCTTATTACACCAATCACAGATCAGGAGGATCATGGTTCTTGTTGTGACAGATAAACGCCATCGTTTGATGATGGCGTTTATCTTGGCATAAAACATCAAAAAATTTTGATGTAAAAGGGAAAGAGAGGTTTTGTCTATGAATGCATGGCAGTGGTTTCAAAATCAGATTTTAGGCATGAGTTGGCTTAATGAGCTGATTGGAGAAGGTCTATCTGCGTTTGGGGTGGATACAGGAAGTCCTGTAGGTGGCAGTGTACAGTTTTTTCTGTATGATGTGATCAAAATTACGGTTCTGTTGTGTTTCTTGATTTTTGTGATTTCCTATATTCAAAGTTATTTCCCGCCAGAAAGAAGCAAGCGCATTTTAGGGCGTTTTCATGGCGGTGTGGCCAATGTGATTTCCGCCTTGCTGGGAACGGTGACCCCTTTTTGCTCCTGTTCCTCCATTCCCCTCTTTATTGGCTTTACCAGTGCTGGTTTACCGTTGGGCGTTACTTTTTCCTTTTTAATTTCCTCGCCGATGGTGGATTTGGGGAGTCTGGTGCTGCTCATGAGCATTTTTGGAACTAAGGTTGCGGTCATCTATGTGTTGGTGGGATTGGCAATTGCAGTGGTAGGCGGTACCATTATTGAAAAGCTGCACATGGAAAAATATGTGGAAGAGTTTATTCTTTCCGCCAATGGAACGGATGTGGAATTGCCTTCGCTGACAAAGTATGAGCGTGTTCAGTATGCAAAAGAGCAAGTTGTGGCTACATTCAAAAAAGTATTTCCTTACATCCTCGTAGGTGTGGGGATTGGAGCAGTCATTCACAACTGGATTCCACAAAGTTGGATTGAGACGGTTTTGGGCAGTAACAATCCTTTTGGTGTAGTGCTGGCAACTTTGGTGGGCGTTCCCATGTATGCGGATATTTTCGGAACCATTCCGGTAGCAGAGGCTTTGCTTTCTAAAGGCGCACAGCTTGGCACCATTTTGGCTTTTATGATGGCTGTTACCACGTTGAGTTTGCCCTCCATGATTATGCTTCGCAAGGCCATTAAGCCGAAACTGCTGGCCCTGTTTGTGGGAATCTGCATCATTGGCATTATCATGGTTGGTTACTTATTCAATGGATTTCAATTCTTTTTGATTTAATGATAAGGAGGTAAATGGTTATGGGATTGTTTGGAAAAAAGAGAGAAGAAAAAATTTCGTCCTGCTGCGGAGAGAGAAAGTGCAATTGTGAAAGAATTACACAGGAAAACGCAGAGAAGAGGGCAGGAGATGTGAAAGTCTTAGGCTCGGGGTGCGCCAAATGCAACGCTTTGGAGGACGCTGTTCGTGAGGCACTTGCGGAATTGGGGATGGACACGATGATCGATCATGTGACTGATTTTGCTCAGATTGCTGCCTATGGTGTGATGAGCACTCCTGCATTGGTGGTGGATGGCAAAGTGGTGTCCTACGGCAAAGTGTTGAAAAAGGATGAAGCCAAAACATTGATTCAGAAAGTCAGAGGGTGAGGGCATGGGTCAAAAACCAAAGGTAGCCTTTATCTGCGTCCACAATTCCTGCCGCAGTCAGATTGCGGAGGCTTTGGGTAAATTGCTGGCCCATGATGCATTTGACAGTTACTCGGCAGGAACAGAAACCAAGCCGCAGATCAATCAGGATGCAGTGCGGCTTGTGAAACAGCTTTACGGTGTGGATATGGAAGCAACGCAGCGTAGTAAATTGCTGGCCGACATTCCTCCGGTGGACATTGTGATCACAATGGGGTGTAATGTGGCATGTCCAGCTCTACCCTGCAAGCATCGGGAGGACTGGGGGCTGGACGATCCCACTGGGAAAAGTGATGAAATATTTTTGGATGTTATCCATACCATTGAGCAAAAAATTGTAAAATTGAAGGAACAAATCGAAAAAAATAAGCGATGCAGTCTGTAACAATGTAATTTTTTGTCCTCTGTGATACCATTCCAAAGAATATCGTATAAAATGGATTGACAAGCCGGTGTGCAGCGTGTAAAATCACTCTCAAAGAGGTGAATACCAAAGCATGGAACGAGGTCAATTGATTCAAATCATGGCGGATAATCTCAAATTGATTCGCTCAGAATACAATATGACGCAGGATCAGATGTCCAAAGCGCTGGGAATTTCCAAGAAAACACTGGTGGAAATTGAAAAAGGCAGGATTTCACCGGGCTGGACCACTTCCTGTGCCGCTGCCTGTATCTTTGCCCAGAGCAATGTGCTGCGAAGTATTCTGTGCTGCCCTCCAGAAGAATTGGCTTCTGCTCTGGCACTGCAGGATTTGACGGTACACTATCCCAAAACCATGGGGGGCAAAATATGGTGGAGACTGATTCGGCAGGAATCCGGTTATCGTATCCAACAGAACTATTTTACGCAGCATTTTCGGCTGCTCAATTGCAATGATGAGAAGATCTGCTCTTCCTTTCATTATGGGGAAGTAGAGGAGTGTTTGCGCCAGCAGCTGCTGGCGGAAGCTGGAGGTCTATCAGGCAACCAAAAGTAATTTATGAAACAAAATTTGATCTCTGCCGCCGGGTAGGGAATGCTGTCAGGCATTCGATGACACACCATAAGGCCATAGAAGGTGTGTTCATTCGAATGCCTTTTTTGCGGAAAGGGGAAAGATATGTCGGTTTCATCTTCATCGCTGGCTCGTCAATATGTACGGTATGTGATGCTCAATGTATTGGGAATGTTGGGACTTTCCTGTTACATTCTGGCGGACACATACTTCATTGCCAATGGTCTGGGTTCCAATGGGCTGACCGCTTTGAACCTGGCCATTCCGGTGTATAACTGCATCAATGGACTGGGACTCATGGTGGGAATGGGTGCAGCGACCCGATATTCTATTTTACAGGCACGTCACGATCCCGCTGTGACTGACGCGGTATTTTCCAGAGCGGTGCAAATGGCCATGGGGCTTGGGATTTTGCTGCTGCTGACGGGGCTTTTGTGGGCGGAGCCGCTCAGCCTCCTATTGGGAGCGGATGAAGTGACAAAACAGGGAACCACTGAATATCTGCGCATTATTCTGCTCTTTGCACCGCTGTTTTTGATGAACAATCTGGTGATCTGTTTTGTCCGCAATGACGGAGAACCTCAGCTGGCCATGGCTGCTATGCTGGCAGGCAGCTTTTCCAATGTGCTGCTGGATTATCTGTTTATCTTTCCCTGGCAGATGGGCATGATGGGTGCCGCTTTGGCCACCGGTGTTGCCCCTTTTATCAGTCTGTGCATTCTTTCCTCCCACTGGTGGAGAGGGCGCAGCCATTTTGGATGGCGGTGGAAACTGGTGACTCTTGCGTCCGTTCGGGATACAGCTTCGCTGGGTGTTTCTTCTTTGATCAGTGAACTGTCTGCCGGTCTGGTGATTGTGCTGTTTAATCTGCTGATTCTGCGCATCAGTGGAAATATAGGCGTGGCAGCTTATGGAATCGTAGCCAATCTATCTCTGGTGGCCACCGCTTTGTTTACGGGTTTGGCCCAAGGGGTTCAACCACTGCTGAGTCAGGCCTTCGGAAGGGGAGATAGTGTGCAGCTGCAATGCGTATTCCGCTGGGCGCAATACACCGCCCTTGGTGGGGCGTTGTTGCTGTGTGCAGTGGTCATGGGGCTGGCCTGGCCGCTGCAGCAGCTCTTTAACAGCGAGGGAGATCCACAGCTGGCAGCTTTTGCGGTGGAGGGATTGAGATTATATTTTTTGGCCTTTCCTCTGGTGGGATGGAATATCGTGGGAACGGTGGGGTTCAGCTCTTCGGAACAGCCGGGCCGCGCTTTTGTCATTTCCATTCTCCGGGGATTCGTATGCATTGTACCGGCTGCACTGGGGATGGCTCTGTGGGGAGGTATGAGGGGGATTTGGCTTTCTTTCCCAGTGGCAGAGTGTGTTACGGCTCTGGTTTGTGCCTGGTTACTGTGGAAAAATCCCTTGGGCAGGTTGGATAATCTTCAGCGAAAAGATTGAGCAGTTTGCCTCTTTACAAACTGGGAAAAAATACTAATATATTAGTATATCATACACCAAGTGGTGAAAAAGGAGACTGTGCATATGAAGATGACATTTAGATGGTATGGCGAAGGAAACGACACCATTACTCTCAAGCAGATTAAGCAAATCCCCAATTGTGTAGGTCTGATGGGCATTGGCCTGATGGACAAGTACCCCGCCGGAGAGGTTTGGCCTCTGGAGGAGCTGCGGGAATATGTGGATCATGTTCACAAGGCGGGCCTGGAAGTGGAGGTCATTGAAAGCGTAAATGTCCACGAAGACATCAAGCTGGGCCTGCCCACTCGGGACCGTTACATTGAAAACTACAAGGAAACCATCCGCAATCTGGCTCAGGTGGGCGTGAAGGTGGTCATTTACAACTTCATGCCTGTACTGGACTGGCTGCGTACCGACCTGGCCCGGGAAATTCCCGAGGATGGTTCTAATTCTCTGTATTACGATGAGGCTGAACTGCAGGGTATGACTCCTCTGGAAATCGTGGAGAACACCGCCAAAAATTCCAACGGTTTCAGTCTGCCTGGTTGGGAGCCCGATCGTCTGAAGGAGCTGGAACATGTACTGGAGCTGTACAAGAGCGTGGATGTGGACAAGCTGCTGGAAAACTACAAGTATTTCCTGGATGCTGTCATCCCGGTGTGCGAAGAAGTGGGCGTAAAAATGGCTTGCCATCCCGATGATCCGGCATGGCCCATCTTTGGTCTGCCCCGCACCGCTCACGATCAGGCAGGCTATGACAAGATTGTTAAGCTGCATGACAGCCCCTGCAATACCGTTTGCCTGTGCACCGGTTCGCTGGGTTCCAATCCGGACAATGATATCCCTGCCATCATCCGTCACTTTGGCGAAATGGACCGCATCGGGGCTATGCACGTGCGCAACGTGAAGCATCTGGGCTATCGGAAGTTCCGGGAATCTTCTCACCTGTCCAGCGACGGCTCTCTGGATATGTACGCCATCATGAAGGCCATCTATGAAACCTGTCCCGATACCTACATCCGTCCCGATCACGGCCGTATGATTTGGGATGAAGTGGGCCGTCCCGGTTATGGACTGTATGACCGCGCACTGGGCATTGCCTATCTCAACGGTCTGTGGGAAGCCATTGACAAGGAAACCAAAGCCAAAAACAAGTAAAAGCTGAAAAGGGGGGACAGGCATGATTCCCGTGAGCCTGACTCAACATTCGGGACGCAGCATTGGCGACAGCATTTATGCCGCTTTGCGGGAAAATATCATTTTGCTGCAGATGCGTCCTGGCGAAAGCATCAATATCAAGGAAATTTCAGAGCAGCTGGGAGTCAGCCGCAGTCCTGTACGGGACGCGGTGATGAAACTGGCCAAAGAAGGACTGGTGGATATCATCCCCCAAAAAGGTACCAGTGTGTCCCGCATTGATTTGCACCGGGTGGAAGAAGAACGCTTCATGCGTGAAAGCATGGAAGAAAAGGCATTAGAGCTGTTTGGTAGCCAGAAAACCTTGCTGCAGATGGAAAAATTGCGCTACATTTTGCGCTTGCAGAAGGAAAGTCTGGACGCCCAGCAGTTTGCCCGTTTTTTGGAATTGGATGACCAGTTCCACGGTGTATTTTTTGAAGGGGCGGACCGACCCATGTGCTGGGAGATTTATCAGAGTATGTCCGGCCATTACCGCCGAATTCGTCTGATGACTTTGTGGGACAGCCGTATTGTGAGCAATGCCATTGACCAGCACTGGGAAATGCTGCAGCTGCTGGAAGAACGCAAGCTGGATCAGCTGCCTGGCTTGCTGCGCAATCACTGCCGGAAACTGGATATACAGGAGTTGGACCTGTTTGAAAGTTATCCGGAATACTTTCAGAAGGAAGAACTGGAAGCATACATGAAAAAATGAGGTGGGAAAGAGATGAAGTTAAACAGAAAGGCACTGGCCGACTCTGCGGTCTGGGAAAAGGCAGGGTTCCGCCTGCCCCAGTATGACGTGGAGCGGATGGTGGAAGAAACCCGCAAAAATCCCATGTGGCTGCACTTTGGCGCGGGCAACATTTTCCGTGCGTTTGTGGCCAATGTACAGCAGGAAGTGCTCAACGCAGGCAAGTCCGACCGGGGCATCATTGTGGCTGGAGGTCAGAATCACACCATCATTGACAAGGTGTACCGGGCCTATGACAATCTGTGCGCTCTGGTGACGCTGAAAGCTGATGGCAGCATCGAAAAAACAGTGGTGGCCAGCCTGGCCGAGTCGGTGAAGGTGGATGACACCGATCCTTCCGAGTGGGGCCGGCTGCAGGAGATTTTCCGCAGTCCCTCTCTGCAGATGATCAGCTTTACTATCACCGAAAAGGGCTATAGTTTGGTGGACGCGCAGGGCAACTATCAGGCTGCGGTGGCAGCCGATCTGGAAGCCGGCCCCAAGGCTCCTCAGAGTTATCTGGGACGTCTGGTGGCGCTGCTGTATGAACGGTACCTGGCTGGTCAGCTGCCTGTTTCTCTGGTGAGCATGGACAACTGCTCTCACAACGGCACCAAACTGCATGATGCCGTGGTGACCTTTGCCCAGAGCTGGGAGGAAAAAGGTCTGGCGCAAAAGGGATTTGTGGCATATCTCAACGACCGCAGCAAAGTGGGATTCCCCTGGACTATGATCGACAAGATTACCCCCCGGCCTGACGCTTCGGTGAAGGCCATGCTGGCAGAGGTGGGCTTTGAGGATCTGGAGTGCGACGTGGCCAACAAGGACGTATATGCGCCCTTTGTCAACGCGGAAGAAGCCCAGTATCTGGTCATTGAGGACTGGTTCCCTGCCGGCCGTCCCCAGCTGGAAGCAGGCGGTGTGATGTTCACCGACGGCCCCACTGTGGACAAGGTGGAAAAAATGAAGGTGTGCACCTGTCTCAACCCGCTGCACACTGCATTGGCGGTGTATGGCTGTCTGTTGGGGTATGATCTCATCTCCAAGGAGATGCAGGATCCCCAGCTCAAGCGCATGGTGGAGATCATCGGATACCAGGAAGGTCTGCCTGTGGTGGTGAATCCCGGGATTCTGGACCCCAAGGAGTTCATTGACACTGTGCTGCAGGTCCGGATTCCCAATCCCTTTATGCCGGATACGCCTCAGAGAATTGCCACCGATACCTCTCAAAAATTGGGCATTCGTTTTGGCGAAACCATTAAGGCATACGCGGCAGATCCCAATCGGGATGTGAGCAGTCTGCGGATGATTCCGCTGGTACAGGCGGGATGGTGCCGGTATCTGCTGGGAGTGGACGATGAAGGTAATGCCTTTACTCCTTCTTCCGATCCGCTGCTGGAGGAAAATCAGAAGTATCTGGCTGGCATTAAGCTGGGAGATACGGGTGATTTCCACAATCAGCTACAGCCCATTTTGTCCAATGCCGCCATCTTTGGCGTAGATTTGTATGAGGTGGGTCTGGGCAAAAAGGTAGAGGACTATTTTGCCGAGTTGGTAGCCGGAAAGGGTGCCATTCGGGCGACACTGAAGAAATATGTGGGCTGTTGACAGCAGCCTGAAAAAGGACCGGCAAAAGCCGGTCCTTTTTTGTTTGGGGAAAATTGTGGAGAAGGGAAATTCATGGTATAATAAAACGGAATGAACCCGGGGAGCCGGAGAGTGCGGAGGAAACATATGAAGGCAATAATGGGAAAATTTCGAACCAAAAGCGGCTGTTTGGAGGCGTTTTTACTCTCACTGATCATGGCGATGGTGGTGTTTATCCCCTTTATCATTTATGGGAAGGGATACTTTGTCTATTACATTGATTTTAATGTACAGCAGCTTCCCTTCTATCAGATGTGCCACGACGCGGTGCGCAGCGGAGACATTTTCTGGAACTGGCAGACCGATCTGGGAGCAAATTTCATCGGCTCTTATTCCTTCTACTTGTTGGGGAGCCCCTTCTTCTGGCTGACGCTGCCCTTTCCAAGTGATTGGGTACCACACCTGATGGCGCCCTTGCTGATGCTCAAAACCGCTTGCTGTGGTCTGACGTCCTATCTGTATCTCAAACGGTTTGTGCGCCGGCGCAAATGGGCTTTGCTGGGCAGTGTACTCTATGCTTTCTGCGGTTTCAACGCCTGCAACATTGTATTCAATCACTTCCATGAGGCGGTGGTGATTTTCCCGCTGATGTTGGTGGCCATGGAGGAATTCATGCAGAATGGCCGGAGAGGGTGGTTTGCTCTGTCGGTCTGCGCCGCCGCGGTGATCAATTACTTTTTCTTTGCCGGACAGGCCATGTTTTTGGTGATTTATTTCTGTGTCCGGAGCTTTTCCAAAGACTTTGGCTTCACCTGGAAAAAATTTGGACTGCTGGCCTTTGAGGCAGTGGTGGGGACTCTGATGGCTTGTTTTATCCTGCTGCCTTCGGCGTTGGCGGTGGCGGACAACCCCCGGATGGACTACTCGCTGTGGGGGATGCACATTTTTATGTACAGTCGGGTACAGCGTTACTTCCTCATTTTACAGGGGATGTTCTTCCCGGCGGACAACATCATGATGCCCAATCTCTTCCAGGACAGCGACGCGCATTTTTCCTCCGTTTCCCTTTATTTGCCCCTGTTTTCCATGGTGGGTGTGGCGGCCTTCTGGAACCGTTTCCGTCAGACCTGGCTCAAACGCCTGCTGATGATCTGTCTGGTGATGGCCATGGTGCCCGCTCTCAACAGCTTTTTCTTTGCCTTTAACGGCAGTTACTATGCCCGGTGGTTTTACATGCCCACGCTGATGATGGCGCTGGCCACTGTCATCGCGCTGGAGCATCGGGATGTCTCTCTGCGGGACGGACTGTTGTTTACCGGTTTGGGCATTTTGTTCTTCGTGTGGATGGGCATTGCTCCCACCTATGTGGAGGAGGAACTCAAGTGGTTTGCCATGCCCAAGGACCCCGCCCGGTATTGGGGGCAGATGGCCTTTGGCATTGTGGGCTGGTTGTTGGTAGCAGGTCTGGAGCTGGGCTGGGGCCGACGATTGGGCAGCTTTTACCAGCGGTGTATGGCCGGTACGGTGGTGATGAGTATTGCCTTCACCATTGTAACAGTGGCCATCGGCACGTCCGGAGGCGCTTCCAATGAATGGGATTTGACGGTGAAGCAGGGGATTTACGGCGGAGAGAGAATCCAGCTGGATGACAGTCAGTTTTTCCGCATTGATACCGTAGGGCTGAAAGACAATATGAACATGTGGTGGGACTTCTCCAGTATGGAGTGTTTCCACTCGGTGGTGCCCGGTTCCATCATGTCCTATTATGACGCCATCGGCTATGACCGGGGCGTAGGCAGCCGGGCTGAGCCCAGCTACAATGGTGTGCGGGGACTGACCAGCGTGCGGTATCTATTCTGTACCGACGAAAAAGAAGAAGAAGTGGCCCAAATGTATGGCTTTTCCAAGCGGACCAATCAGAACGGCTACAATGTATACGAAAATGATTATTTTATTCCCATGGGCTTTACCTATGACCAGTGTATGACCGAAGAAACCCTGGAGACTTACAACACCGGTTCTCGGGATAAGGTGATGCTGGGGGCGCTGGTGTTGGCCGAGGAAGACTGTGCCAAATACCAGGATCTGTTGGAACTGGCCGGTGAAAATGAGATAGATACCAGTGAAGAGGGATATCTGGCCAACTGTGAAGCCCGACGGGCGGAGAGTGGATATGACTTTTCCTATGACAAGCATGGGTTTACCTCCCGTATTCAGTTGGAAGAGGACAATCTGGTCTTTTACTCGGTACCCTGGGAAGCTGGGTGGAGCGTCACTGTCAACGGAGAGCCTGCCGAAGTGGTGCGCGCCAACATTGGTTTTATGGCGGTCAAGGCGCCGGCAGGGGACAATGAAATCCGTTTCACCTACAAAACACCGGGGCTGAGCACAGGCATCTGGATTTCGCTGGGCGGCACTTTAGTCTTGCTGTTTTATCTGTGGGGCGTGCAGCTTCTGCGCAAACGGTATCCCCGTACCTTCCGGGTGAAGCGGGGCGATCCCGGCAGCTGGCGGGAATTCTATGATGAGCAGGACCAGCTGCGATAAAGAGTAAAAAAAGAGCGTGTACAAAAGTACACGCTCTTTGCTTTTGGGGGGATCAGCCTTGCAGGATGCCACTTTCTTTGATGGATGCGATGGCATAGCGCATATCTTCTTCATCCTGCACCAGCGCCATGCGGACGTGGCCTTCGCCCTCGGGGCCAAAGGCACTGCCGGGAGTGACCAGCACACCGGTGCGGTCCAGCAGATCCAGCACAAACTGGGTGGAATCGGTGTATCCAGCAGGGAGAGGGGCCCACACAAACATGGTGGCTTTGGGTTTTTCCATCTGCCAGCCGATGGAGCACAGGCCTTCCACCAGCACATCCCGCCGGCGCTGATAAGCCAGCCGAGTGGTTTCCACACATTCCTGAGGACCGGTGATGGCGGCGATGGCGGCTTTTTGCACCGGCAGGAACATACCATAGTCCATGTTGGATTTGAGGGTGCGGAGTTTGGAGATGACTTCCCGGTTGCCCAGAGCAAATCCGATACGGGCACCGGCTAAACCATAGGTCTTGGAGAGAGAGTTGAACTCCACGCCCACCTCCATGGCACCGGGATAGGCCAGGAAACTTCCGCAGCGCAGACCGTCATAACTCAGCTCGCTGTAGGCGTTGTCGTGCAGAATGATCACATCATGCCGGCGGCCGAACTCCACCAGTTTTTCGTAGAAAGCCGCAGGTGCCACGCTGGTGACCGGGTTGTTGGGATAGGACACGATCATTAGTTTGGCCCGGTCTGCCACTTCATCAGGGATGGCGTCCAGGTCGATGATCCCATCATTTTCGGCTTTTTGGGGCATACGGTACAGGTTGGCTCCTGCCAGCAGAGGGCCATCGCTGAACACCGGATATCCGGGATCGGGTACCAGCACGGTGTCGCCCGGGTCCACGATGGAAAGGGCAATATGAGCCAGACCATCCTGAGAACCCAGCAGCGATACCACCTGATCGGTCTCCAGCTCCACCTGATACCGGCGGTGATACCATTGGGTCACCGCTTCCAGCAGCTCCTGGGTATCCTGGATGGCGTATACATAGTTTTCGGGTTTGGCAGCCGCCTCACACAGCGCCTGCATGATATGGGGAGCAGGGGGAATGTTGGGGGTGCCCACGCTCAGGTCGATCACCCGTCCGCCCGCTGCCAGCCGGGCCTGTTTTTTATCGGCCAGCACACTGAATATGCCCGGCCCGAAAGAGTCCATTCTCTTGGAAAATTGCACGTTGATTGCCTCCTTTTTCATACTTTCTCTATTGTAGCACAGCGGGGACCAAAACAAAAGAGGACAGAGGGGATTTTTGCCGAAACGCTTGCTCTTGTGTCAAAATGGGCGTATAATGAAAAAGCAAAAACAAGCAGAGTAGACAGCAGCGCGTAAAGTGCCGGCGGGACGGGGAGTTGCCAGCCGGACGAAAAGCCTTTGGCTTGCGGTGCGGCTGTCGCATCCCGCTGCTACACAATAGAGGGCGTGACCTTCTAAAATGTAGCAACAATTTTAGGAGGTATTTTTTATGCGCAAAATTTGGGAATCATTTCGTCTGTCTGCCGCGGAGCTGCACAATGTGCGCTCTCTGGCCTCGGTAGCGGTACTCATTGCCGTCAATCTGGCACTGAGCAAGGTGAATGTGTACATCACTCCCGAAGAACGGGTGAGCGTCAGCTTTTTGGCCACCGCCTGCATTGGCATGCTCTTCGGTCCAGTGATGGGGATGTCCGCCGGTTTTGTGTGTGACATTGTGAGCTTTATCAGCAATCCTCAGCCGGCACCCTATTTTCCGGGGTATACCATTACCGCCATGATGGGCGGTCTGCTGTACGGGCTGTGTTTGTACCGCCGGGAGCTCACCACCTGGCGAGCCTTCGCCGCGGTGATCAGTGTCAGCCTGATCTGTAACATCTGTCTCAACTCTCTTTGGTCTTCCATTTTGTATGCCAAGGCCATTTATCTTCTGCTGCCCGTGAAAATCATCAAGAATTTGCTGCTGCTGCCCTTCAAAGCGCTGCTGCTGTATACGGTGTGCAGCCAGGTACAGACGCTGTACCAACGGGTACGGGCTCGTCTGTAAATAGGAAAAAACCGCATGCGATTACGCATGCGGTTTTTTGATACGGTGAAAAATTGCAAATGGCACAGCAAATCGTTGAGAAAATCATTAGAAGCTGTATAATATGTCCAAATATAGATTGATTCTAAGTGCATTAGGTGTTATAATACAGTTAGGTTTTATTGGGCGGATATTTACCGCAAGGGATACAGCAAAGGAGTGAACGAAAGATGAAAAGACGCAGAATTGCCGCCATGGCAGCCTGCCTCACCAGCGCAGCCATGCTGATGCAGGTGACAGCCATCAACTACTGGGACGAATGGGGCCCAATGGAAAACTGGACTGACGAACAGTGGGCACAGAGCGACAAGTGGAGCGAGGCCCAGTGGGAGGAATACTGGGCGTACGAAGAGGCCGCTTGGGATTTGGAAATGAAGAAGGAAGAGGGCCTGACCAATCTGGACGGCATCAATGTACTGCTCAACGGAACTTATCTGGAGTTCGCTGATGCAGAGCCGGTGAATCGGGACGGCCGGGTGATGCTGCCCTTCCGTACAGTGTTTGAGGCGCTGGAAGCAGATGAGGTCAGTTTTGACCCCGCTACTAAGACAGTGAAGGCACTGTGGGGAAATGAGGTGGACAAAACCATCACCATGACCATTGGCAGTACCACTGCTCTGGTGGAGGCCGGTGGGGGAGAGCCGGAAAAACTGGAAATGGATGTGGCCCCCTATATTGACGCTGCCACCGGACGTACGATGATTCCAGTGCGGTTTGTATCCGAAGCGGCGGGCTGTGATGTCTATTGGAACAGCAATGTAGATGTGGTGAACATCATCGACCGGCAGGCGCTGGTGGACTGGATGGACAGCAATCTCACCATTTACAACCGGGCCATGAAGGTATCTGTGGAAGAGCTGGAAGCCAAATACCGTACCGTTTCCGATATGGAGCTGGCCGCCAGTCTGTACACCGACGACGGAGAGGATTCCATTCGCCTGTGGGGCAATGCCGAGGTATTGAGCCAGGGCGTTAATATGAGTGCCACCGGTAAGTTGGGACTGGATACCACTGAGGTGGATGATAGCCTGCTGGTGAATCTGCCCGAGGAAATTCGCACCATATTGGAACAGGTAAAGGAGATCCCCTTTGCTTTCATTCTCAATGGGGATGAGGGAGCCATGTACTTCCAGTCTTCTATCCTGAAGCAGCTGGATCCTTCCATGGATGAAAACACCTGGCTGGAGTATCAGGACCCCATGATGAAAAGTATGTTGAGCTCTACAATGGAAATGCTCAAAGGCGGCAATCTGACCCTGGGCAATTTGATGTATGACAGCCTGTGGGAAAACCGCGAGATGCTCTACGGCTATGACAATGTATACGACCAAATGAAAGAAGTGGGCGGTATCCTGCATGCCATGATGGGGGATGACGGCTTCCGCAAGTCGGGCAATTCCTATGTGATGGAGCTGGATACCCTGGGATTGATGAAGCGGATCACCCAGTATGCCGGAGGTTCCATGGAAGGAATGTCCTTGGATGAGATGATGGCACAGCTTCAGAACATCCCCAATATGAAATATCGCCTGGCTCTTTCCTTTAACGGGGATGTGCTCAACAAGATTGAGATGGGCTTCAATGTCAATATTGACAATATTGAAGTACCCACTGAAATTTACTTCACCCTGCAGGGTGACCGGATGAACGCCAAGATGGAAATGGGTGTGAAGGGCCGCTATATTGGCAAAATCACCGCCACTATGAACAGCCGGGCCTATGAAACTTCTCAGGAGCCTCTTCAGGTTGTTCCTGACGGCGATCCGGTAGTTCCCATCAACGGAATGATTCCCACTGTAATCCCCATGGCTTGAATTCCATAATAAAATCGGGCAAAACAGTTGACAAATACCTGAAAAATGTGTATTATAAATGAGCGTTGTTTCAAACGCTCAAATTGCCCGATTGTGTAATGGTAGCACAGCAGACTCTGACTCTGTCAGTCTGGGTTCGAATCCTAGTCGGGCAGCCAGTAAAACCGACCTGTTGGTAAACAGGTCGGTTTTTTATTTTGTTTTATAATATCCATGACAATGCGTCTATGGGCAGTTTGAAAAAATGTGTGAGAAATAGTCGGGAAAGTTTTGGCAAGAATACTGAACTTTGTCGAAACACTATATTTGGGGGTTGAAACCTGCCCAAAATATGATATGATGAGGGTGCGACGATATTCCGTCGACGGTAGACGGAAGGTGCCCGAGGGGAGCACCTGCAACAAACAACAAGAAAAAAAGGAGAGGAACGACATGAAGAAGATGTGGAAAGCCCTGGCTTTGACCCTGGCACTCAGTCTGATGACAGCAGTGGCTGGCTGTGGTTCGGAGGGAGATACCAGCACCAGTACTGGTTCCGATACTTCTACCAGCACCTCTGGCACTGAAGGCAAGCTGAGAGTGGCTCTGCTGCTGCCCGGCTCCCTGAACGACGGCGGCTGGAATGCCAACGCTTATGCAGGTCTGAAGGATCTGGAAGCGGAAGGGTACGAAGTGGCTTTCACTGAAAATATTGCCATCGCAGGCATTGAAGAGGCCATGCGGAACTACGCATTTGAAGGATATGACCTGGTCATTGGTCATGGCGCTGAATTTGGCGAGCCTGCCATGCGTGTGGCCCCCGAGTTCCCCGATGTGAAATTCTTCGTTTCTGGTAAAATGCCTGACGGTGTGGAAGAGGCTGATTTGCCTGAAAACACCGGATTCATGGACATGCGTGAATATGAAGCTGCCTATCTGGCCGGTATCGTGGCTGGTGGCATGACCGAAAGCAACATCATCGGTTATGTGGCCGGTCTGGAGATTCCCTCTCAGCTGTCCGATATGGCTGGTTTCGTACAGGGTGTGGCTGCCTCCAATCCTGAAGCCAAGGTATATGGTGTGGTGACTGGTACTTTTGAAGATCCGGCCAAGGGCAAGGAAGCCGCAACCGCTCAGATCGATATGGGCGCTGACATCATTTGCCAGTCTGCTGACTCCACCGGCATGGGCGCCATTGAAGCTTGTCTGGAAAACAATGTGAAGCTCATCGGCTATGGCGGTGACCAGTATGAAATGGCCCCCGATCTGATGATGACCTGCTTCATCACCGACAACCAGAAGGTGGTAAGCTCTCAGGCCAAGCTCATTGAAGATGGCACTTTCGGCGGCCTGTGGGAGCCCGGTGTGGCTGAGGGTATCTGCTATATCTCTGATTTCCATAACTTTGAGGATCAGATTCCCCAGGAAATCAAAGACATGGTGAATCAGGCCATTGAAGATATGAAGAGTGGCAAGGAAGTAGTGAAGTATACCACTGACAGAATCGACGAAAAGCTGGGCTAATGCCATTTGATTGTCGGTCCGTAACAGCATAGAATGAAAATTCACAATCCGGGACGTGTTATGATGCGCCCCGGATTGTAGTGTGTGACCCCTTTTTATTGGAAAAGACCATTTGCGCGGAAAAGAGGAGGTAGCAGGGTGCCGGATATTTTGAACATGGTCCATATGACCAAACAGTTTGGGGATTTCAAGGCCAATGATGATATCAGCATCGATGTTCACAAAGGGGAAATTCTGGCGTTGCTGGGTGAAAATGGTGCCGGTAAGAGTACATTGATGAATGTGCTCTACGGTTTGTATCAGCCTACCAGCGGCGAAATTTGGTTCAATGGCAGACGGGTGGAAATTGACAGTCCGCTGAAAGCCATCTCCTTGGGCATTGGCATGGTACACCAGCATTTCATGTTGGTACAGGCGTTTAAAACCTGGGAAAACGTGGTGCTTGGACTGAAGGATGAGCAGAAACATATACTGAAGGAAGATGTGGCCAAGCAGAAAATCAAAGAGCTGGCCGAACGTTTCTGGCTGCAAATTGATCCGGATGCCCCCATTGACAGCCTGTCGGTGGGATTGCAGCAGCAGGTGGAAATCGCCAAAGTGTTGTACCGGGGCTGCCGTCTGCTGATTTTGGACGAGCCTACCGGTGTGCTGACGCCTGTGGAAAAGGGTAAACTTTTCCGCACTCTGCGGTATTTGGCCAAGCATGGTCTGTCGGTCATTTTCATCTCTCACAAGCTGGACGAAGTAATGGAGATCAGCGACCGGGTGGCGGTATTGTGCCGGGGAAAAAATGTATGTACCGTCAATACCAACGAAGTGACCAAGGAGGAGCTGGCCCGGATGATGGTGGGCCGCGACGTGGTCCTTACGGTGGAACGGGACAATCCTCAAATCGGCGAAGAAGAGGTGCTGCAGATTCAGGGCCTCAATGTCAAGGGCAACCGCCGCGCCTCCTGCATCAAAGATCTGAATTTGACCATCCATAGCGGAGAGGTCTTTGGATTGGCTGGGGTGGACGGCAACGGACAGTCGGAACTGGTGGAGGCCATTACCGGTATGCGCCGGGTACAGAGCGGTTCCATCAGCATTGGGGGCAAAAATGTGACCAATGCTTCCCCAAAAGAGCTGATTGAGAGCGGTACTGCGCTGATTCCCGAAGACCGCAAAAAAGTGGGTTCGGTACATAGTTTTTCCATTGACCGGAACATGATTTTGCGCAATGTAAACGACCCGCGTTACTGTAAATGTGGTGTGATTGATTACAAAAAGCTGGCCCAGGATACCGATCAGGTGATTGAGGAGTTTGATGTGCGTCTCAGCGGCCGTCAGGAACCGGTGAGTCACCTGTCGGGTGGCAACCTGCAAAAGGTCATTCTGGCCCGGGAACTGCGGTCCAAACCCAAACTGCTGGTGGCCATGCATCCCACTCGGGGACTGGATGTGGGCGCCATTGAGTTTATCCATCGCAAAATTTTGGATGCCTGTGACCAAGGAGCGGCGGTTCTGCTGGTTTCCACTGAACTGGAAGAGATTGCCTCTCTGTCTGACACTGTAGCGGTTATGAGCGAAGGAAAAATTTCTCAGCCTCTTCGGGGCGAGGATCTGACCATTGAAAATCTGGGTCTGCTGATGGGCGGCACGCAGTTGAAGGAGGGGCAGAAGAGTGAATAAACTGGGGATTAACCAAAAAACACTGGCCAACCTTCGTACGGTGGCCATCGCCATTGTGGCGGCTTTTCTGGTGAGTCTGGTGTTTATCGCGGCATTGGGGGCTGATCCCATTGCGGCATATATCAAGATGTTCACCGGTGTGTTTGGCAAAAAGAGCGGTATTTTTGAAGTGCTGGCCAAAGCCACTCCGCTCATTATCATGGGTCTGGGCGTATCCATTGCGGCTCGGGGCGGCCTTTCCAACCTGGGCGGCGACGGTCAGTTTTATGTGGGCGCCATCTGTGCGGTGTGCGTGGGTTTGTATCTTCCCGCCACTTTACCCGCTCCTCTCATCTGGGTGCTGGCCATCATTGTGGCCATCATTGCCGGCGGCATTTGGGGAGGCCTGGCCGGTTGGCTCAAAGCCCGTTTCAACACAAATGAAGTTATCATCACCATCATGCTCAACTATGTGGGGCTGTACATTGTTTCCTGGCTGGTTTCCGGTCCGCTGGAAGCCCCTGGCGGCATTCCCCAGACACTGGCTCTGCCTGAGCAGTATTACCTGCCCAAGCTGATGACTGGCTCCCGGGCACACTGGGGCATTCTGTTGGCCTTTGTGCTGGCGGTGGCAGTGAAATTCCTGTTCAAGAAAACCACTGTGGGCTATCGAATTGAAGCGGTGGGCTCTGCTCCCAACGCAGCTACCTATGGCGGCATCAACCAGAAGTTCTATGGAGTGCTCATTCTCTTTATCAGCGGTGCCTTCTGTGGTGTGGCAGGTATGATTGAAGTGTACGGCACCTATTATCGCGTACTGGAAGGCATTACCTCCAGCTTTGGCTTTACCGCCATGCTGATCGCTCTGCTGGGTAAGCTGGACCCTTATGCAGTGATCCTGGGCAGCTTGTTTATCAGTGTGCTGACGGTGGGCGCCAACTCCATGCAGATTGCCATGAATGTGCCCACTTCCATTGTCAACGTCATTCAGAGTTTGATCATTGTCTTTGTGCTGATCATGCCCGGTGTGGAGAAGAACATTCGGGATTACCGCGACAAAAAGCGGGTAGGGAAGGGGGCTTAATTGTATGGAATCGATTTTTTCCGCAACCTTTATCATCACCCTGCTGGCGGCCGGTGTTCGTATGGCTATTCCCATTTTGCTGCCCGCGGTAGGCGAAATTTTTGCAGAACGTTCCGGTATTCTCAACATCAACCTGGAAGGGCAGATGCTCACAGGAGCATTCCTCTCCTTTATTGTGGGGTACTACACCCACAATCTGTGGCTGGCGTTGCTGTTCGGCGCGCTGGCAGGCATCCTGATGGCTATGCTGATGGCGCTGTGCTGTGTGCGCTGGCACTGCAATCACGTGGTGGTGGGCATCACCCTCAACATGTTTGCTCTGGGCTGCACCAGCTTCTGGTATCGGGTGATTTACGGTGTAACCACCACCCCTCCCAAGGCAGATGTGAGTTCTGGTACACTGCCCATTCCGCTGCTGTCTGACATTCCCGCTCTGGGCGAGATCCTGTTTGATCAGAATATTCTGTTTTATCTGTCTGTGGTGATTGTGATTGCTGCATTTTATGTGCTCAATCGCACCCAGTTTGGACTGATGATCCGCGCTTCCGGTGAATATCCCCGGGCCGCGGAAACCATGGGCGTCAATGTATCCAACATGCGATACATTTCCATGTTGATTTGCGGCGCGCTGGCAGGGCTGGGCGGCAGTTTCCTGTCCCTGATCTCTCTCAACCGGTTTGTGGACAACATCACCGCATCCAGAGGCTTTATTGCACTTGCCATTGTGATTTTCGGCAAGTGGGACCCCCGTCTGGTATTTTTGGCTTCGCTGCTGTTTGGCACCACCGACGCATTGCAGTTGCGTCTGCAGGCAGTGGGTGTGGATGTGCCCTATCAGCTGCTCACCATGCTGCCCTATTTGCTCACCATCCTGGTGATGGTGGTCACCGCAAAACGTTCCCGGTGTCCCGCAGCTTTGGGCGAAGATTACCAGCGTGAACAAATTTGACCAGCAGCGAACTTTTCTGCAAGTTATGGGGAATCCTGTTGTCAGATAATAGAGTTTGTTGTATAATAAATAAGTATTGTTAGTTTTTCAACAGTAGAGGAGGACATTGCACAATGAATGATCTGGTACTCAAGAACATTGACAAAATCGTCACTGGCGACATCCAGAAGCCCATCGTGCCCGGCGACACCGTAGTGGTGCGCAACGGCCTGATCGCGGCGATCGGATACGAAAAGGACGTGGATACCTCTGGCATTGATCTGGTGATCGATGTGGACGGTCAGATCGTTTGCCCCGGTTTGATCGACTGCCACATCCACAATACGCTGGATGACTATGCTCCTCAGCGCGGTGCTGTAGGTACATATTCCGATGCGCTGTTCTACGGCACCACTACCATGTGCTCCGAAGGCGAACAGGGTCCCGGCTGGCCCCGTTTCTATGACGACGCCATCGGCTGCAAGGCGGCTGCTATTATGGCTCACCGGGTGTTTGAACGGTATCGTCCCGGCGGCGCTCTGAAGTTCCACGGCGGTGCTCTGGTACTGGTACATGGCCTGACTGAGCAGGACTTCAAGGAAATGGCGGATGCCGGCGTATGGCTGATTGCTGAAATCGGCGGCGGCGGTCTGTCTGATCCCGCTGAAGTGGCTCCCATGCTGGAGTGGGCCCGCAAGTACAACTTCTTCTATTCCGTACATCTGGCTCCTCCCTCGATCCCTGGTTCTTCCTGGGTGACCTCCGAGGAGATTCTGAAGCTGCGTCCCAACAAGGTGGCTCACACCAATGGCGGCTCCACCGCTGTGTCTTTTGACCACATTGAACGTCTGATGGACGAGAGCGATATCCCCCTGGAGTTGGTTGTAAACGGCAACTTTGTGAATTTCAACAAGATGCTGCAGCATATGAACAAGAAGGGCGAACTGAACCGTCTGGTATTCGGCAGCGACGCTCCCACTGGTCAGGCTTCTCTGCCCGGTGCCATCAACCGCGCCATTGTGAAGGCTTCTGCCCTCAATGACATTCCGGCTGAAATCTGCATCGCAATGGCCACCGGTAATGCCGCTGATCTGTACCGTCTGAACACCGGTAAGATCGAAGTGGGCCGTGAAGCGGACATTCAGGTCATCGACTGCCCGCCCGGATCCTGCGGCACTGACGCTCTCAAGGCCATTGAGTGCGGCGATCCCTTCGGTAACTCCATGGTGATTGTGGATGGACGTATTGTGGCATATCGTGGTCACGATTCCCGTCCCACCGCCCGTACCTGCAAGATCGACGGCGAGCCCGTATTTGTGTCCGGCATCACCGAGCACCTGTTCTTCCCGCCCCAGCTGTGCCGTCACTACGAAGGTCTGACCTTCCACAAGCAGGGCAAGTAATTTACATCCTCCGGGAGAGAAAATCCCAAAGTCTGCAGCAGGGCAAGCCGGTTTTATGCGGTTTGCCCTGTTGTTGAGTCATGGAAAGGAGAAATTGAACCATGGCAACCACACTGATTCAAAACGCCAGCGCCATTGTCACAGTGGACCGGGAGGACCGGGTGCTGTGGAACGCCAATATTTTGATTGAGGACAATGTAATCCGTTACATTGGCTCTGAAAAAAAAGAGGCGGATCAGGTGATTGACGCCTCCGGATGCTATGTGTATCCCGGTCTCATCAACACCCATCATCACCTGTACCAAACCTTCACCCGCAATCTGCCCCAGGTGCAGAAAATGGAGCTGTTCCCCTGGCTGGTGACCCTGTATGAGATCTGGAGAGGTCTGGATGAGGACTGCATTTACCACAGTTCTCTGGTGGGTATGGGCGAGCTGATCAAATATGGCTGCACCACTTGTATGGACCATCATTATGTATTCCCCAAGGAAGGGTCGGAGAATTTTATCGATCAGCAATTCCGCGCCGCGGATGATCTGGGCATTCGTTTCCATGCCACTCGGGGCAGTATGTCCCGGGGTAAGAGCGACGGCGGTCTGCCGCCCGATGATCTGGTGCAGAGTGTGGATGTGATTCTCAAGGACAGCGAACGGCTGGTGAAAAAATTCCATGACACTTCCCGTTTTGCCATGCATCAGGTGGCGCTGGCTCCCTGTTCGCCCTTCTCTGTGACCACCGACCTGCTCAAGGAATCCGCCAAGCTGGCACGCAGCCTGGGAGTGCGTCTGCACACCCACCTGTGTGAGACCAAGGATGAGGAAAACTTCTGTCTGGAAGTGGTAAAGCAGCGTCCGCTGGCCTATATGGAATCCTGCGGATGGATTGGCAAAGATGTGTGGTATGCCCATGGCATCCACTTCAACGACGAGGAACTGCACCATCTGGCCGAGACCGGCACCGGTGTGGCACACTGTCCCGTTTCCAACATGAAGCTGGCCTCCGGTGTGTGCCGGATTCCTGAAATGCTGGAGCTGGGTGTGCCGGTGGGTCTGGCAGTGGATGGCTCTGCCTCCAATGACTGCTCCAACATGATGGCGGAAATCCGGGCGGCTTACCTGCTGCACCGGCTGAATTCCAGTTACAGCGCACCTACCGGGTATGATCTGCTGAAGATTGCCACTCGGGGCAGCGCGGCGATTTTGGGCCGGGATGACATCGGCAGTCTGGAAGTGGGCAAAGCCGCAGACCTCTTCATGCTGGATATGAACCTGCTGGAGATGGTGGGCTGTCAGAAAGACCCTGCCTGCCTGCTGGGTACGGTGGGCTATTCCCGTCCCGCCAAGATGGTCATGGTCAATGGCCGGGTGGTGGCTGAAAACGGCCGTCTGCTGGGCATTGATGAGGAAAAGGTGACATATAAGGCCAACCAGCTGATGGAAGGCATGCTGCGCAAAGCGGAGTGAGGAGGAGACCATGTTTACAGATCTGAACCGGTACACCTGGGAAGAAGTGGCGGCCATGGATATGGAACACACCTATTATGTGCTGCCCATCAGCTCGCTGGAGCAGCATGGGAAACATCTGGCCATGGGTGCGGATGATTTCATCCTGCAATGCGCGCTGAAAGAACTGTACAAGAAGGAAGAAATCACTGCCAATATGCTGTGCCTGCCCATTCTCCACTATGGCAACAGCCATGAGCATCTGGATTTTAAGGGCGTGGTGTCCTTCAGTTGCGACACCATTGTGGCCATCATTCGGGATATTCTGCGCTGCATGAAAATGCACGGAGTCAAAAATCTAATCATTCTCAACTCCCACGGCGGCAATTCCTCTTTGATTGATGCGTACGCCCAGGAGTGGGAAGTGGAATTTGGCATTCATGTGTATACCATCAGCCTGTGGGCCCCCGGATTCTTTCGGGGAGCGGAGCTGGGTGTGGAAACGCCTCTGGCCCATGAAATCCACGCCGGTGAGATGGAGACCTCCATCCTGATGTACGGGATGCCGGAAATGGTCCGCAAGGACAAAATCTCGGAAAAGTATGACGTTCGGCTGAATTTGAGAGAATATTACGCCGGTTGGAACAGCGCCGATCTCTCTCCTGACAACGGAGTGATGGGTGTGGCTTCCAAAGCCACCGTCCAAAAGGGTGAGGCCATTGTGAAATACATGGGCGACCGGATGTGTTCCTATTTGCTGGACATTCAGAATAGCTGAAAAGCCCTTCCATAACGAAGAGAGGTGAGGAGATGCCAGGCAAAATCGAACGGGGAAAAACGTTGTCGGAGCAGGCGTATGAACTGCTGTGTGAGCGGATTCGCAACATGCCGCGGGGAAATAACCGTCTGCCGTCCGAGGAGGAACTGTCCCGGGAATACGGCGTGAGCCGCGCCACCATTCGTGAGGCGTGCAATCAGCTGATTGGGGAAGGCTATGTGGAAAAGCTGCCCGGTCGTGGCATGCTGGCGCATCCCTCTGCCTTTGCCATGGAAAACCGCATCGACCTGATTTCGGATTTTTCCCAGATGATGCGTCAGAAGTACAAGACGGTGGAACGCACGATTTGTCACGTACAGGTGCGGGAGGAGGCTCGTATGCAGGCCGGCCATCCCTGGAGCCGTATGCAGGGGCCGGTGCTGACCATGGACTGGACTTACTGGGGAGATGGCAAAAAAGTGATCTACAGTCCTTTTGAAATCCCTCTCTCCAATTTCCGGGAACTGCCTCAAGAGGGATTTCAGGTTCGGGATTTGTTGGATTTTGGCGAGCGGTATCTGAAAGTGCCGCTGTCTTACTGTGCCATTTATGTACAGTGCGGATTTGCCCCCCACGCCGCCCGGGAGTTTGGCCTGGAAGCCGGTCAGCCCTTGGTGAGCTGGCAGGAAACTCTCTTTGACATTGAGGACAATCCTTCGGGATACAACACCTTCTATTTGAATCCTCAGGAAATGACCATGTCTCTCATTACCAAATTTTGACCGAAAGCCGGTATGACAATAAAGTCATACCGGCTTTTGCGATGCATAGCACCCCGGACTCTTTCTCATACTATGTCAGTGAGAAAAAAGGGGGAATGGCAGGATGCAGGGGCAGATCTGGGTGGCTTCCCGTCAGCGGGGCGCGCGATTGACAGAGGAGTTGGAGCGGATGTTGGAAGGCCGGGTGAAAGTGGATTTGTGCCGGGATTTGGCACAGGTACAATGCGGCTCAAGGGATCTTTTGCTGCTGGATGGAGCGGTGGGGCGCTGCCAGGGCCATCCGGCGTTGGTCATTGTGGAGTGTGACAACGTGGGGGATGTCCGCTGTGCCCGGCATCTGGCCCGGCCGCTGGTGGCTTGCGGCATGCGGGACAGCTGCACCGTTACTCTGTCCAGCAATGGGGAGGAATGGATGAGTGTCAGCCTGCAGCGCAGGCTTTGCCCCGGGGTGGAGGAACAGGAGGTGTTATTTCGTCGCCGTCAGGGACTCAGCGATTATGAGCATATGGCTTTGTGCGTATGTGGTTTGTGGTGGGGAGTTCCCAGTTGGGAGTTCTAAAGCAGCGGGTCTTTTGATACACTGTAGTACAAGCTACCAAAGGAGTGGAAGACCATGATGTGGGAATGGAATCAGGCAGTGATTCGCGGTGTATTGCGGGAAGATCCCTGTTACAGCCATTGTCAATATGGAGAGGATTTTTATTTGCTGGAAATGGGAGTGGCACGTGCCAGCGGCACCTGGGATGTGCTGCGTGTCATGCTCTCCCAGCGGCTGATGGTGGAAGAATTGCCTCAGGCCGGTGAATGGATGGAAATTCGAGGACAGCTCCGCAGTTACAATCGGATGGAGACCGGACGAAGCAAACTACAGCTCATGGTGTTTGCCGGAGAAGCCCGGCGGGCGGTGGAATCTGAGGGATTTTGCAATCGGGTGGAACTGGAGGGGCTGATTTGTCGACAGCCCCATTATCGGGCCACGCCGCTGGGAAGGGAAATTTGCGATTTGATGCTGGCAGTGAGTCGCTCCTATCACCGGTGTGATTACATACCCTGCATTCTTTGGGGCCGAAATGCCCGCTATATGGGACGGATGGGAATTGGAAGGCGGATTCGGATCAATGGACGAATCCAGAGCCGGGAATATATCAAAATGGAAAATGGTTTGCCCATTCATCGGGTGACAATCGAAGTGAGTGCTGTGACGGGACAGTTGGTGGAGGAGATTGACAATTGTCAGGAAATGGGGTATATTACAAATAATAATGATTCTTAGTTTCTTCACATGAAAGGAGAATACAATGGACAAAAATGTATTGCGGGATCTCTCCTACGGTTTGTATGCCATAGGAACCCTGCTGGATGGGAAAAAAGCAGGTTGTATTGTAAACACCGTATTTCAGGTGACCAGTGAAAACCCCATGATTTGCATCAGCATGAACAAAAACAATGCCACCCATGAGGGCATTCGGCAGACAGGCCGTTTCACTGCCGCCATTCTCTCGGAACAGGCGGACCCCTCTGTGATCGGTACCCTGGGTTTTCATAGCTCCCGGGATACAGATAAATTCGGCGCACTGCCCCATGAAATGGCGGGGGATTTGCCGGTCATTACCCAGGGCACTTCCGGCTATCTGGTCTGCCAGGTGGTTTCTTTTACCGATGCGGAAACCCACAGTCTGATTCTGGCACGTGTGATGGATGCCGTATCCACAGAAAAAGCGGTGCCTATGACCTATCGGTATTATCATGAAGTGGTCAAGGGCAAAGCACCCAAAAACGCTCCCACCTATGTGGAAGAGGAAACCGCTGCTCCCACAGAGGAAGTTTGGGTGTGCGATGTGTGCGGGTACGAGTATCATGGGGATCTCACCCGGGAACCTGCAGACTTCCGCTGTCCCATGTGCAGGGTGGATAAATCCCACTTCCGTAAAAAAGTATAAAAACATCCAGCAGAGCCGTTAGGCTCTGCTTTTTTATGCGCAATTTGCAAAAAACCAAAATGACAGTTGTGGGATTTTGGTGTTCTCTTTTGACGGGTTTTGTGGTATGATGAATGTTAGTGTTCAGAGGGAATGTGTCAGTACCATAGGGAGGAAATAGGAATATGGGTATCAAGCATCTGATTGATTTTAACGACATGAGCAGAGAAGAGTGGGAAAAACTCTACGCTCTTACCTGTGATATCATTGACCATCCGGAAAAATACGCCCATGCTTGTGAAGGCAGATTGATGGCGACTCTGTTTTACGAGCCCAGCACTCGTACCATGTTTTCCTTCCAGGCAGCCATGCAGCGTCTGGGCGGCAAGATCATCGGCTTTTCGGAGCCTGCCAATTCTTCGGTGGCGAAGGGGGAGGACCTGCAGGATACCATCAAGATTGTTTCCTCCTACACCGACATTGTGGTGATGCGCAATCCCATTGAAGGAGCGGCCAAAGCGGTATCGCTGTACAGCTCGGTGCCGGTGGTCAACGCAGGCGATGGAGGACATTTGCACCCCACTCAGACTCTGACCGATTTGACCACCATCGCCAAGGAAAAAGGCCATATGGATGGGCTGACAGTGGGCATGTGCGGCGACCTCAAAAATGGACGGACAGTTCATTCCCTCATCAAAGCGCTGTCTCGCTATGAAAATGTAACCTTTGTACTGGTTTCGCCCGATAATCTGAAGGTACCTCATTACCTGGTGGAGATGCTGCAGCGCAAAAATCTCCGCTGTGTGGAAACCACTGATTTGGACAGTGTCATTGGCCAGCTGGACATCCTCTATATGACCCGGGTACAGCGGGAACGGTTTGTCAGCATGGAAGAATATGAGCGCTGCAAGGGAATTTATATTCTGGATACTGAAAAAATGAGTCACGCCAAGCCTGATATGCTGGTGATGCATCCCATGCCCATTGTGGATGAAATTACCCACGAGGTGGACGAAGATCCTCGGGCGGTATACTTCAAACAGGCTCGGTATGGCATGTTTGTCCGCATGGCGCTGATCTATTCCCTCATTTATAAGAAAATTGACATCGCTGAAGACGACGGGCAGTATATTGAAACCAATCTCTCCTGTACCAACCCCCGGTGTGTATGTAACATTGAGCACTATCTGCCCCACCGGTTCAAAGCGGTAAAGAGCAATCCTGACATTGCGTACTGCATCTACTGCGAAAAACAATACAGCAGAAATGGGGAACAACATGGTTAATGTAATTCTGAAAAAAGGGGAGGAGGACCGTCTGCTGGCCGGTCAGCTGTGGGTCTATGACAATGAGATCGACTATGCCGATGATGAGTTTGTGCCTGGCGAAATTGTAGAGGTCCTCAGCAGCAAAGGCCGTTTTTTGGGACGGGGATACATCAATCCCTTTTCCAAAATTTCAGTGCGGCTGCTCACCCGTCGCAGAGAGGAGATTGACCGGGATTTTTACCGCCGCAGATTGCAGGAAGCCTGGGCATACCGCCAGCGGCTGGGGTATGGGGATTCTCCCGACAACAACTGCTGCCGGGTGGTATTTGGCGAGGCGGATTTTTTGCCCGCCCTCATTGTGGACAAGTTTGGCGACTACCTGTGCGTTCAGACTCTGGCGCTGGGAGTGGATATCCACAAAGAGATGATCGCTGATCTGTTGGAGGAGATGTTTCATCCCAAGGGCATTTTCGAGCGCAACGATGTGCCGGTGCGGGAAAAAGAAGGTTTGCCGCAGCAAAAAGGATTTTTGCGGGGGCAATTTGACACCACAGTGGAAGTGGTGGAAAATGGCGTGCGGATGTACGTGGATTTGGAAAATGGACAAAAAACCGGGTATTTTCTGGATCAGAAGGAAAACCGGGCGGCCCTGCGTCCCTATATAGCGGGAAAACGGGTGCTGGACACCTTCAGTCATACCGGTGGTTTCGCGCTGCATGCTGCAAAATACGGCGCCGCTTCGGTGGAAGCGGTGGATATCTCTGCTCATGCCACCGAGTTTATTGCCCGCAATGCCCGGCTCAATGGATTTGACAATCTGACTACCACTACAGACAATGTCTTTGACCTGCTCAACCGTTATGTGGAAGAGGGACGTACCTACGATGTGGTGATTTTGGATCCGCCGGCCTTTTGCAAGACCCGCGCCAGCCAGAAAAACGCCTATCGAGGGTACAAGGAGATCAATCTGCGGGCTATGAAGCTGCTGGTGGACGGCGGTACCCTGATGACCTGTTCCTGCAGCCACTACATGTATCAGGATCTCTTCCTAAAAATGCTCAAAGAGGCGGCGGCGGATGCCCACAAGGACATTCGGGTCATGGAAAACCGCATGCAGTCCCGGGATCATCCGGTGGGACTCAATGCGGATGAGAGTTTTTATCTCAAATGTGTGATCGTGGAAGTCATGGATAGAAAATAAAAAAAGCAGCAGCCCCGCTTGTAAGAGCTCGGCTGCTGTTTTTGACAAAACCACCAAGAAATTGTTGATTCTTTGTAAAAAAAGTATTGACATTCTGTGAACAGATGGTATAATAACAATTGTCCCACAAAAAAGGACAAAAAGTGCCACTACATATGGTGGAGCATATTTGCGGACGTAGCTCATCTGGTAGAGCGCCACCTTGCCAAGGTGGAGGTAGCGGGTTCGAGCCCCGTCGTCCGCTCCATAAAGGACTTGCACAATAGTGCGGGTCTTTTTTTATTTCTCACAAAAAAGACACCCCTCGGGTGTCTTTTTCAAATTGGATTGGATTGTGTTGCCAGCCGCGCCAGAATTCCCCTTGTGAAACAGCGCAGATTTTCTAAATCCTTTCGATCAGGATGCCCCTGTGACAGTTCGTAATTTCTCAATTGCTCTAGCAAACGGGGATTGTCAGGAGAATTTTTCAGCATTTCCAGATATTGCATGCGTGCAGATGGCGCCAATTTCCCCTGGCAGAGAAAGGTGCCCAGTACTTCATTGTCCTCCGGCAATTCCCGCAGAACATTGGATAATACCAATTGGCCATATTGCTCTACATCGCTGGAGCCCATGGTGCCAAACAATGCCACTTTACGGCCATGCAGTCCACTCAATACTTTTTGTGTCTTTTTATCACAGTGGCCTTTGTCATTCCAGAAACCAATAAACAGAACTTCATTGCCGTTTTGCTCCAGAACTGTTTCCATAGGACGAATTTCTGCCGGCTGAGGCAGCTCCCGATACAGGGCATCTGCCAACAAGCGAGTGTTTCCGGTGATACTGCTGTACAATACCATATATCGCATAGGTTCCCTTCCTTTCTCTGTGTACATTGTATGAAATGACGCTACAATTGTCAATTTGCATTTTTGTTGTCTTTTGTCGTTTTTTCTTTTGGTGTTCACAGAGTGTTTACAATTTTCTGACGGAGTGAAGAAAATAAAAGAAAATGAAAGAATTTAGGTTAATGATTGAGATATATGGATATAATTCAATTAAATGGAAATTGAAAAAAAGGAGTCAAATGCGTAATATAAGAGTTGTGATTAGCACTACACCGAGGTGAGTGCTAACAACGGTTTGGTTAAAAAATGATCTGTCATAGATGAAGGAGGAAACAACAATGACACTGAAGCCTTTGGGTGACAAAGTAGTAGTGAAAATGGTTGAGATGGAGGAGACTACCAAGAGTGGTATCATCCTCACCGGCAGCGCCAAGGAAAAGCCTCAGGTGGCAGAAGTGGTAGCAGTCGGCCCCGGCGGTATGGTGGACGGCAAGGAAGTGGTCATGAGTGTGGCCGCTGGCGATAAGGTCATCACCAGCAAATACTCTGGTACCGAAGTCAAGCTGGGCAAGGATGAATATATCATCGTAAAGCAGAGCGACATTCTGGCAATTGTGGAGTAATTTCCGTACAACAATCACGTAAATAAAGGAGATATAGAGAATTATGGCTAAGGAAATCCTGTTTGGCGAAGACGCAAGAAAAGCCCTGCAAAAGGGTGTAGATCAGCTGGCAAACGCTGTGAAGATCACCATGGGTCCCAAGGGCAGAAATGTGGTGCTGGATAAGAAGTTTGGCTCTCCCCTCATCACCAATGACGGTGTGACCATTGCCAAGGAGATCGAACTGGACAATGCATTTGAGAACATGGGCGCTCAGCTGGTGAAGGAAGTGGCTACCAAGACCAACGATGTGGCTGGCGACGGCACCACCACCGCTACTCTGCTGGCACAGGCCTTTGTAAAGGAAGGCATGAAGAATGTAGCTGCGGGTGCCAATCCCATGGTGCTGCGCAGAGGTATGAGCAAGGCTGTAGACGCTGCTGTGGAAGCCATCAAGGCCAATTCCAAAAAGGTGAGCGGTTCCGCTGACATCGAACGTGTTGCCACCGTTTCCTCTGACAACGCAGAAGTGGGCAAGCTGATTGCCGACGCTATGGAAAAGGTGAGCGCTGACGGCGTAATCACTGTGGAAGAGAGCAAGACCGCTGAAACCTATAGCGAAGTGGTGGAAGGTATGCAGTTTGACAGAGGGTATGTGACCCCCTACATGGTAACTGATACCGAAAAGATGGAAGCGGTCATTGACGACGCTTACATTCTGATTACCGATAAGAAGATTTCCAACATTCAGGAACTGCTGCCTCTGCTGGAGCAGGTAGTTCAGTCTGGCAAGAAGCTGGTGATCATCGCAGAAGATGTGGAAGGCGAAGCCCTGTCCACCCTGATTGTCAACAAGCTGAGAGGTACCTTTACCTGCGTGGCAGTCAAGGCTCCTGGCTTCGGCGACAGAAGAAAGGAAATGCTGCGTGACATCGCTACTCTGACCGGCGGCGAAGTGATCAGCGAAGAACTGGGTCTGGACCTGAAGGAAACCAAGCTGAATCAGCTGGGTCGCGCAAGACAGGTACAGGTACAGAAGGAAAACACCATCATTGTGGACGGCGCTGGCGATCCCAAGGCTATCAAGGACCGCGTGGCTCAGATCCGCGTGGGCATTGAAACCACTACCTCTGATTTTGACAGAGAAAAGCTGCAGGAAAGACTGGCCAAGATGGCTGGCGGTGTAGCCGTTATCAAGGTGGGTGCCGCTACCGAAACCGAAATGAAGGAAAAGAAGCTGCGGATTGAAGACGCTCTGAGTGCTACCAAGGCTGCTGTGGAAGAAGGCATCGTAGCTGGCGGCGGTACTGCTGCTATCAACGCTATGCCCGCTGTACAGGCTGTAGTGGATGCTCTGGAAGGCGACGAAAAGACTGGCGCCACCATCATTCTCAAGGGTCTGGAAGCTCCTGTTCGTCAGATCGCGGAAAATGCTGGTCTGGAAGGCAGTGTCATCATCGAAAACATCAAGAAGTCCGGCAAGGTTGGTTATGGCTTCGACGCATACAAGGAAGAGTATGTGGACATGATGGCTGCTGGCATTGTGGACCCCACCAAGGTGACCCGTACCGCTCTGCAGAACGCCGCTTCTGTGGCTTCCATGGTGCTGACCACCGAAAGCCTGGTTGCCGACAAGAAGGAGCCCGCTCCTGCTGCTCCTGCTATGCCTGACGCCGGCATGGGCGGTATGTACTAAGATACAGCCTTTGGCAAAAAATAGAATCAAAGCCGATGCTCTATTTAGGGCATCGGCTTTTTTTATGTATAGATTGATTTGTTACATTTATATTAATAAGGGTGCGAATGATTGCCTTTTTTGAGATAAAATGATATACTCAACCTGAAGGAGGTGTGGACTATGTGGGACAATATGGTAGCGGTATGGCTGGTTTTGCTCATCGCCTTTGTGGTGGGAGAAGTGGCCACAGCGGGCCTGGTTTCCATCTGGTTCTGTTTTGGCGCTCTGGCTGCCATGATCATGGCGGTGCTGTCACTGGATGTGGCATTTCAGATCATCGTCTTTTTTGTGGTGTCCATCGTTTTGCTCCTGATTACCAAACCTTTTGTCAAACGATTTCTTTCCAGCAGGCCGGTGGCCACCAATGCGGATAAGATTTTGGGCGGCAAGGGAATCGTTGTGGAAACCATCGACAACGTGAAAGGATCCGGAGCTATCAAAATTGATGGGAAAGTGTGGACCGCACGCTGCACCCAGGATGTGGTGATCCCTGCCGGAAAAGAAGTACAGGTGGTGGAAATCCGTGGTGTGCGTGCCATTGTAAACCCCGTTTCGCAGCAATAAATCAACTTGAAAACAGAAGGGAGTTCATCGTATGCCGTTTTTGCTTGGTGCTATTGTCATTATTCTGATTCTGGTGGTTATGAATGTCAAAATCGTTCCTCAAGCACATGCCTATGTGGTGGAACGGTTGGGGGCCTATCATTCCACTTGGGGTGTGGGATTGCACTTTGCCATTCCCATCATCGACCGCATTTCCAAAAAAATCAATCTGAAGGAATTGGTGGCGGATTTTCTGCCCCAGCCGGTGATCACCAAGGACAACGTAACCATGCAGATTGATACCGTTATCTATTTGCAAATCACCGACCCCAAGCTGTATGCCTATGGCGTTGACAATCCCATGAAGGCTATTGAAAATCTGACTGCCACCACTTTGCGTAACATCATTGGTGATTTGGAGCTGGACCAGACCCTTACTTCCCGTGACATCATCAACTCCAAAATGCGGGCGATTCTGGATGAAGCCACCGATGCGTGGGGCATTAAGATCAACCGTGTGGAGCTGAAAAATATCATGCCTCCCAAGGAAATTCAGGATTCCATGGAGAAGCAGATGAAGGCTGAGCGGGAACGTCGGGAAAAGATTCTGCAGGCAGAAGGTGAAAAGCGTAGCGCAGTTCTGGTGGCGGAAGGCGAAAAGGAATCGGCCATTTTGCGGGCTGAAGCGCAGAAACAGAGCGCTATTTTGGCCGCCGAAGCTGAAAAACAGAGTGCCATCCTGCGTGCTGAAGGTGAAGCAGAAGCCATTCGCGAAGTGCAGAAAGCAACTGCTGAAGGCTTGAAAATGCTCAACGAGGCCAATCCCGCACAGTCGGTTATTGCCATCAAGAGTCTGGAAGCATTCCAGAAGGCAGCCGATGGGAAGGCCACTAAGATCATCATTCCTTCCGAGATTCAGGGCATTGCCGGTCTGGCTACTTCTGTAAAAGAATTGGTGGTAGATGGTAAACAGTGATTTGCCATTATTAACAAAGATTTTACAATTTAATTGTGCAATGTGCAAAAAGCGGCGCTTGTGCGCCGCTTTTTTTATACCGAGTGCCAAATTTTACAAGGAATGTGCAAAAGGACTTGCAAACTTCCCAATTGATAGGATAGAATGAGGTCAGAAAAGGATGAGAGAGAAGAAATGACAAGCGATAGGAGGAAAGACGCTTTGACCAGAAAAACGAAAATTATCTGCACGCTGGGCCCTGCTACCGATCGAGAGGGCGTACTGGAAGAATTGATGAAAAATGGCCTCAATGTGGCCCGGTTGAACTTTTCCCATGGCTCTCATGAAGAACATGCCAAACGCATCGCACAGGTAAAGCAACTGCGGGAAAAACTGCAAATTCCGGTGGGGATTCTGCTGGATACACGCGGACCCGAAATTCGAGTGAAAACCTTTGCTCAGGGACAGGTGGAGTTGAAAGAAGGCGCTACTTTTACGCTGACTGCCCGTCCTGTGGAAGGAACGGAAGAGGAGGTCAGCATCACATATGATGCGTTGGCGCAGGATGTACAGCCGGGCACTCGTATTTTGCTGGACGACGGGCTCATTGAACTGCGGGTAGAAGCGGTGGAGGATACTGACATCCGCTGTGTGGTACTCAACGGCGGTGTTCTCTCCAACAACAAGAGTCTCAACATTCCGGACAGTCATCTGTCCCTGCCCTATATGAACGACAAGGATCGGGAAGATTTACTTTTCGGCATTGAACAGGGCGTGGATTTTGTGGCGGCCTCTTTTGTACGCAGCCGGAACGATGTTTTGGAAGTGCGCAAAATTTTGGAGAGTGGCGGCGGCGCCAACATCCAGATCATTGCCAAAATTGAAAACCGGGAAGGTGTGCGCAACTTTGAGGAAATCCTCAAAGTATGCGACGGTGTGATGGTGGCCCGGGGTGATTTGGGTGTGGAAATCCCCTTCGCCGAAATTCCCAAAATTCAGAAGATGATGATTCGAAAAGGCCGTCAGGAGGGCAAAGTGGTGATCACCGCTACCCAGATGCTGGATTCTATGATCCGCAATCCACGCCCCACCCGGGCGGAAACCAGCGACGTGGCCAATGCCATCTACGACGGTAGCGGCGCCATCATGCTCTCGGGTGAAACCGCCATGGGCAAATACCCTGTGGAAGCTCTGGTAGCCATGAATGATATTGCGCAGGGAGCAGAAAGTGACATCAATTATCTGCGGCGTTTTAAGCAGATGGACACCGCCATCAGCGCCAACATCACCAATGCCATCTCTCACGCCACCTGCACCACTGCTCATGACCTGGGCGCCCGGGCCATCATCACTGTGACCAATTCCGGTCATACTGCCCGGATGGTTTGCAAATACCGGCCCAATTGTCCCATCATTGCCACCACTGCCTATGAAAAGGTATACCATCAGATGAGCCTGCTGTGGGGCGTGACACCCTTCCGCAGCGAACTGCAAAGTACCACAGACGAACTGTTTGATTCTGCAGTGCGTGCCGCAGAAAAAAGCGGTATGGTGGAAAGCGGCGATCTGGTGGTCATTACCGCTGGCGTGCCGGTGGGTATCAGCGGCACTACCAACATTCTGAAGGTTCAGATTGTGGGCAATGTGCTGGTGCGGGGGGAACGGGTCAATCAACAAGTGGCTTACGGCAATCTTCGGGTATGCCACACCGAAAAAGAGGCACTGGACAATTTTGTGCCCGGTGAAATTCTGGTTATCCCCGAAACCAGCAATGAGCTCCTTACCGTTTTAAAGGGCGCTCGGGCTATCATCACTGAGGCATCCGGCCTGACCTCTCATGCTGCCATTGTGGGATTGTCGCTGGACATCCCGGTGGTATGCGGCGCCAAAAATGCCACCAACTTGCTCAAAAGCGGGTTGGCCGTCACAGTGGACAGCTCTCGCGGATTGGTGTTGGGCGGCATCAGCCAGAGTCAGGCAGAATAACTTTTTTTGAAAAATTTATAAGGGTAGAAATACCTAAAAAACAAGGGCAAGGCAGACCGTAATGGTCTGCCTTGCCCTTTATATAAGCTTCTCTTTAGAAAAAGATATCCACGAGGAAGCGGAAAGTTCACCACTTCCAATTTGTCACGCCATCTGCTTGGCGCTCAGGTAGAATAGTCCGAGTCTTGGACAATTTCATAATGAATGTCAATTGTTCCACCATTGGTGCCGGGCACGACTTTGAACTGGTATTCCTTGTCTGAACCCGAGTGATCCTGTTCCACTTCCAAAGAAATAGAGCCCTTTTCGCCAGCTTGGAAGGTCTTTTCACTCTGACCATTGATGGTTGCCACCACAGAATTTGTCCCGTTGTTTTCAACATACAAATTCACATATTTCCCATTGCCCTCATTCAGCGTTTGGGACACTCGCAGTCCCGTGTGATTGCTGATGTCACCATTGTCGATTTCGGTGGCAATTACTTCATTTGCGGCAGCATCGTCCGTATCGTCTGTATTTTTCTCCTGGCAGCCAACCAGTCCCAACAGGCAAGTGAACGCCACCGCCACTGCAATGATGGATGTTATTGCAAATTTTTTCATGAAGGAACCCCTCCGTAAATACTGTTTTTCACGAATCATTATAGTATAACATCCGCTGAAAGACAATAGATTTTCCGAGGGCGTTGAATCTCCTATGGGATGGACTCTTTTTATGGTGAAATGCCCACAGAAATATCTGAAAACACTTTTGAAATTTTGCTCATGTTGGCAATTTTTTTCTTTGCTCTGTTCAAGGTGGGGAAAAGAATGCTATAATGAAATCAAGTAGTTTTCAATTCAGTTTTGAGGGATGAGGTGTTGCATATGAGTACCAATCTGAAAGTATGTGTGGTAATGGGGAGCGACAGTGATCTGCCGGTCATCAAAAAATGTCTGGCCATGCTGGACAAGTTTGAGGTGTCCTATGATGTACATGTGATCTCCGCTCACCGCACCCCCTATCAGGCCGAAGAGTTGGCCAAAAACGCCATTGCAAATGGTGTGGGCGTCATCATCGCCGCGGCGGGAAAGGCCGCTCATCTAGCTGGTGTGTTGGCCGCATACACCACATTGCCGGTGATTGGACTGCCCATTAAATCCTCTCTGATGGATGGTCTGGACTCTCTGTTGTCCATGGTACAGATGCCCAAGGGAATTCCGGTGGCTTGTGTGGCTGTGGATGGTGCTGAAAACGCAGGCATTCTGGCTGCGCAAATGCTGGCTTTGAACGATGGGGAACTGATGGCACGTTTGATGCAGTACAAGGCCGATATGGCAGAAGAAGTGTGCCGTAAGGACAGACAGTTGAGGGAAGAATTGGGACTGTAAAAGGAAAGAGAGGCGTGTGATGAAGAGTTTTAGCGAGAGCTACAAATCCGCCGGCGTGGACGTGGTGGCCGGGTACAAGTCTGTGGAACTGATGAAAGAACATGTGAAACGGACTCGCGTCAAAGGCATGATGAGTGCCATTGGCGGGTTTGGAGGACTATTTGAGCTGGATACCCAGGCCTATCCCCAGCCGGTACTGGTGAGCGGTACCGATGGAGTGGGCACCAAGCTGAAACTGGCTTTTTTGATGGACAAGCACGACACAGTGGGACAGGATTGTGTGGCCATGTGTGTCAATGACGTGATTTGCTGTGGAGCCAAGCCCCTCTTTTTCCTGGATTACATTGCCTGTGGGAAAAATTATCCCGAAAAAATCGCCAGCATTGTAAAGGGTGTGGCGGATGGTTGCGTACTCAGTGACTGTGGTCTGGTGGGCGGCGAGACCGCTGAAATGCCTGGATTTTACCCCATTGACGAATACGATTTGGCCGGCTTTACCGTGGGCGTAGTCAACAAGGATCAAATCATCGACGGTTCCGGAATGCAGGTGGGAGATGTGATCATCGGACTGGCTTCCAGCGGTGTGCACTCCAACGGTTTTTCTTTGGTGCGCAAGGTATTTGGCATCAACAAGGATGCCGTACACATGCCTATGGAAGAGTTAGGGATGACTCTGGGCGAATGCCTGTTGACTCCCACCCGCATCTATGTGAAACCCATGCTGGAAGTGATTGCAAACACCTCTGTGAAAGCCATTAGCCATATCACCGGCGGTGGATTCTATGAAAACATCCCCAGAATGCTCAAGGATGGCTGCAAGGCAGTGATCCGCAAGGAGGCCCTGCCCACGCTGCCCATCTTCCCGCTGATTCAAAAGGTGGGCAACATCCCCGAGCGGGATATGTTCAACACCTTCAACATGGGTGTGGGTATGATGTTTGTGGTATCCCCCGATGAGGCACAGAAGGCCATTGACATTTGCACCCGCATGGGTGAAAAAGCCTGTGTGATCGGCGAGATCGCTCAGGGTGACAAAGAAGTGGAGATCATAGGCTGATGGAAAGAGCAAACAAACGCATTGCGGTGCTGGTTTCCGGCGGAGGCACCAATTTGCAGGCCATACTGGATGCCATGGATGCCGGAAAAATCACCGGCGGGGAAATTGTTCGGGTCATTGCCTCCAAGCCGGGCGTCTATGCATTGGAGAGGGCGGAGAAGCATCATATTCCCACTGCGGTGATTCAGCGCCGGGATTTTGCCGACGGAGCCGATTTTGACCAGGCCATGCTGCGCCAGCTGCGGGAGGACCGGATCGATTTGGTGGTACTGGCGGGGTATCTTTCCATCTTGGGAGAACAGCTGACCCGAGAGTACGCCAACCGCATTCTCAACATTCATCCCGCGCTGATTCCGTCCTTTTGCGGACCGGGGGCCTACGGGCTGCACGTGCATGAGAAGGCTTTAGCCTATGGGGTGAAAGTCACTGGTGCGACGGTCCATTTTGTGAATGAAGTGGTGGATGGAGGTGCAATTATCCTGCAAAAAGCAGTAAAAGTGGAGGATGATGACACCCCTGAGAGTTTGCAGAAACGGGTGATGGAACAGGCGGAATGGGAACTGCTGCCCCGCGCGGTGGATCTCTTCTGCAATGACCGGCTGGTCATTACAGGCCGTCAAGTCCGCATCCTGGAATAAACACAAACAGGCTGGTGGTATGACACATCCCTCGCCAGCCCCGGATCATGGAAGATTGGAGTGACCATTTTTGAAAAAAAGAGCTTTGCTGAGTGTATCGGACAAAACCGGCGTGGTGGAGTTCGCCAGAGGATTGGCGGAACTGGGCTATGAATTGGTCTCCACTGGCGGTACCGAAAAAACCATCCGCGACGCGGGAATCCCCGTGGTCAACATCACTGAAATCACCGGTTTCCCGGAATGTCTGGACGGTCGGGTGAAAACCCTGCATCCGGTGGTGCACGCTGGCATTCTGGCCATGCGGAGCAATCCGGAACACATGGCAACGCTGGAAAAAATGAACATCGTCCCCATTGATGTGGTGGCCATCAACCTCTATCCTTTCAAGCAGACCATGCTGAAAGAAGGGGTGTCGCTGGAAGAGTGCATTGAAAACATCGACATTGGCGGTCCTACCATGATCCGTGCCGCTGCAAAAAACTGGCAGGATGTGGCGGTGATCGTAGACCCCGCTGATTACACCATGGTACTGGAATCTCTCAAGGCCAACGGCGAAGTGAGCCGGGAGGACAAATTCCGTCTGGCGTATAAGGTGTTTGAGCACACCAGCCAATATGACACGCTGATTGCCACCTATCTGCGCCGCCAGATTGACAAGGACTGGCTGCCCGATGTATTTACCATGACCTTTGAAAAGGCCCAGGATCTGCGGTATGGCGAAAATCCCCACCAGAAGGCGGTCTTCTATAAGGAGATTGGGAACCAGTTTACCGGGACCATCGCCGCTGCCCGGCAGCTGCACGGCAAAGAGCTCTCCTACAACAACATCAATGACACCAATGGCGCACTGGACCTGCTCAAGGAATTTGACGAGCCCTGCGCGGTGGCGGTGAAGCATGCCAACCCCTGCGGTGTGGGGGTGGCCGACACCATCAGTGACGCCTATCACAAGGCGTACGAAGCGGACCCGGTGTCCATCTTTGGCGGGATTGTGGCGCTCAATCGGGAAGTGGATGCCGCAACTGCTGAGGAAATGTCTAAAATTTTCCTGGAGATCATCATTGCACCTTCCTTTAGTCCGGAGGCATTGGAGATTCTCACCAAAAAGAAAAATATTCGTTTGTTGGAACTGCCTGATATTTGCCGGAAAAACACCCCAGATATGCTGGATATGAAAAAGGTGGCCGGCGGTCTGCTGGTGCAGGAGATGAACGTGGAGCTGTATGATGACGCGGATTTGAAGGTGGTCACCAAGGCTCAGCCCACGCCTCAGCAACTGGCGGATATGAAATTCGGCATGAAGGTGGTCAAGCACACCAAGAGCAACGGCATTGTGCTGGTGGGAAACAACGCCACCATCGGCATTGGCCCTGGGCAGACCAACCGGATCACCGCGCTGGAACTGGCCATCAAGTACGGCGGGGACAAGGTGAAGGGAAGCGTGATGGCATCGGATGCCTTCTTCCCCTTTGATGACTGTGTGAAAGCGGCTCATGAGGCTGGTATCACTGCGATTATCCAGCCCGGTGGCTCCATCAGGGATGAGGATTCCATCAAGGCCTGCGATGAGTACGGCATTGCCATGGTATTTACTGGGAAACGTCATTTCAAGCACTGATGGAGGAGCAAACGATGAAGGTATTGATTGTAGGCGGTGGCGGCCGGGAACACGCCATCGCGGTCAAACTGAAAGAAAGTCCTCTGGTGACCCAGCTGTATTGCGCACCAGGCAACGGCGGTACTGCTGCCATTGCCACCAATGTGGATATCAAAGCCACTGACGTGGAGGGCGTGGTACGTTTCAGCCGGGAACAGGGGATGGATTTTGTAGTGGTGGCCCCGGATGATCCGCTGATGCTGGGTATGGTGGATGCTCTCAATGAGGTGGGGATCCCCACTTTTGGGCCTCGGAAAAACGCCGCTATCATTGAAGGCAGCAAAGCGTTTTCCAAGGAGCTCATGAAAAAATACCACATTCCCACTGCGGAATACGAGGTGTTTACCGACAGTGCCAGTGCCATTGCCTATGTGAAGGCACAGGGGAAATTCCCCACTGTCATCAAGGCCGATGGACTGGCTTTGGGTAAGGGGGTCATTATTGCTCAGAACTTGGAGGAGGCCGAAACGGCCATCCATGATATGATGGATGAGGGGCGTTTTGGTCAGGCCGGCAGCCGGGTGGTCATTGAGGAGTTCCTCACTGGTCCGGAAATTTCGGTGCTGGCCTTCTGTGATGGAAAGACTGTACGGCCCATGGTATCTGCCCAGGACCACAAACGGGCCTTTGATGAAGACAAAGGCCCCAACACCGGCGGCATGGGAACTTTCAGCCCCAGCAAGGTCTACACGCCGGAGGTGGCACAGGAATGTATGGAAAACATCTTCCTGCCCACAGTGCGGGCTATGCAGGCTGAGGGCCGTCCCTTTAGCGGATGCCTGTACTTTGGATTGATGAAAACCCCCCAAGGAGTTAAGGTTATTGAATACAATTCTCGTTTTGGCGATCCCGAAACCCAGGTGGTACTGCCCCGGCTCAAGAGTGATCTGATGGAGATTTTCCTGGCCATCTGGCGGGGAGAACTGGATCAGATGGAAATTGAGTGGGAAGACAACGCTGCGGTCTGTGTGGTGATGGCTTCGGGTGGATATCCCGGAAAATATACCACCGGCTATCCCATTACCGGTCTGGAAGAGGCCGAGAAGCTGAGTGGCTGTCGGGTTTATCACGCAGGAACCCGTCTGGAGGGAGGACAGATGCTCACCAATGGCGGCCGGGTGCTGGGGGTGACCCGCATCGGCAGTAATCTGGAAGAGGCGATCCGTCTGGCTTATGAAGCGGTGGACAAAATTGATTTTCAGGACAAGCATTTCCGCCGGGACATTGGGGTAAAGAAATAACAATCACAAAAATACAAAAAGCCCACAGTGGTACGTAATGTACTCACTGTGGGCTTTCTTTTTTTGTTTTATCGCCGGGCGCGCCGGGAAACACGTTGTACTCTGGAAGGAGCGGTGGTACGCCGCCCAGAAGGGGCGAGAGGAGCATCGCTATAGGTAAGACGGGATGCTTGCCACAGCAAAATTGCATAGGCCAGCGTGAGCAGCACTGACAAAAAAGCCATCACAATGACCAGCAAAGTGGAGTAAATGTTTTGAATCTGCAAAGCGATGAGCGCAACCAGAATGATTAGTAAATTGCCAAACAACAAAGCACTACGCAGGCGAATGACCCGGTCCCGAAATGCGTACTGACGCAGGTCAATGGACAGACGAACCAACCCGCTGCAAATAGAAAAGTCGGCGGCCAAAATGAGAAGGGTATTACAGACTTCCAATGGGTAAACCAACTGGTCAAAATATGGCAGGCTACTCAGTAAAGGATCAAAAGGGGCCAACAACAAATACGACGTGATGGCCATGGCTCCTGCAAGAAAAAATCCTGCTCGCAAAAAATTGCGATTGGTACGGTACAGAGAAAGTACCCCCCACAACATCAGGGAAAGACAAAGCAAATCCACCAGAAAGGTAAGTGGTCCTGTGCCTGTGGGAAGAATTCCCAGTAGGACTCCCCAGAATATTTTTTTGAGATGGAGCTGCCGTTCAGCAGCGGTCATTGGTTCCATAAGGTTTTTCCATTTCTGATTTGATAGATTCCATTGAGCTATATTATAGGGCAAATTTACTAATTTGTAAATACAAAAACAACAAAATTCGAAAATTTGTTCGACTTTATTGACATAAGATGGGAAATATTGTAAAGTAAAATAGAACAAATGTTCTAAAGGAGGTGCTTCATTATGAATGCGGCACAGAAAATCGCGTATTTGAGTCAGTACAAACAAATAGATTTGGAAATTGATCGCATGATTCATGAAGTGGATGTGTGGAAAAAACGGTTGGAGCCTTTTTCTACAGAGGAGGAAAAAGTGAGGGTGATCCATTTACTGCGGCACATCAATCGGGAGATTGACCGATTGGTGGATCTGCGTGAAGCCATGGAACGCTCCATCCGTACTGTGGATGACAAAACTCTGCAGACCTTGTTGCGCTGCCGTTACATAGACGGGCTTACCTGGGAAGCGTTGGCGGAACAGATGGTCTATTCCTATCAGCATGTGTTTCGTCTGCACAAAAAAGCCATTGATCTTCTGGAACTGGACCAAGATGTGATACAATGCTAGTCCCTCTCTGTGCTACGGTATGTTTGCGGTCGGGAAACCGGCTGGCAATTCAATCACAGAGAGGAGAAGAGGAATGAAAAAACTGGCAGATCAAAAGGAAATCCAGGCCTTTTGGACCTCTGTGATGCGCAGTGAGGAGGCAACCATCGCCGAACGCTTCAAAGCCTCTGAACTGCTGGCAAAAAACAGGGAAGAGGAGGCTGTGGATCTGAAACTCAAATGGTTCAAGGAAGACGAGTGACAAAAGCACGTACTCTGCGGCGCGAGGTTTGCAATTCTTGGGTGTACAGTCAGGTGGATGACTACTCCCATCGGATTGAGGTGTACTGCGGAGGTGCGGGAAGTGGTAAGTCCTACGGCGCCATGCAGAAAATGCTTCTCAAAGCGCTCAACTACCGGCGGCGTGTGCTGGTGGTGCGCAAGGTGGCGGACACTCTGCGGGCCAGCGTATTTGAACTGCTTCTCCAATTGCTGCGGGACAGCGGTCTGTACGAAGTGGCCCGCATCCGGCGCAGCGAAATGCGTGTGACTCTGCCCGGCGGCAGTGAGTTCCTGTTCCGGGGGATTGACGACCCCGAAAAGGTGAAGTCCATCACTGGACTCACCGACATTGTCATTGAGGAAGCTACGGAACTGTCCCGGGAGGATTTCATTCAGCTCAATTTACGTCTGCGCTGCCTGGAGCCCTTTCCTCAGATTTATGTGCTGTTCAATCCCATCAGCAAAGCCAACTGGGTGTACGATCGATTTATTCTCCATCCACCCGAAAATTGCAGGCTGGTCCGCACTACCTGGAAGGACAACCGGTTCCTACCCGAAGAATATGGCAGGGAGCTGGAGACCATGGCCGAAACAGATCCCGTCAAGTACCGCATTTACGCGCTGGGAGAATTCGCCACGCTGGACCGGCTGGTATTTCCCCAGGTGGAGGTTCGGGCCATCTCCCCCCAGGAGGTGGAAGGGCTGCCTTTCTTCGGGGGACTGGATTTCGGCTACGTAAACGATCCTACCGCTTTGGTATGGGGACGGTATGATCGAACCAATCGTCGGATCTTCATTTTGGGGGAGTACTTTGGCAAGGGTATGCTCAATCGGCAGATCGCCGAAAAAATTCAACAGATGGGACTTTCCAAGGAAATCTGGACTGCCGACAGCAGTGAAATTAAGAGCATCGATGAGCTGCGTTCCCTGGGACTCTCCCGGGTGCGGGCCGCCCGGAAAGGTCCCGGCAGCGTTCGCTTTGGCCTGAGCTGGTTGGCAGGCAGAAGCCTGATCTTACAGGAGAACTGCCCCCGCTTGCTGGAGGAGTTCGAAAATTACACCTGGAAAAAAGATCCCCGTTCCGGGGAGTATTGCAATGAACCCATTGACAGCTGGAACCATGGCATCGATGCCCTGCGCTACGGATTGGAGCATCAGATGCGAGGCGGTGGCATGGAAGTGCTGAAATGGAACAAGGAGGTTTGATATGGCATTCACCAATGAGGAAATGGCCAGGACACTGGCCCGGGCGGTGGCCGAACAAACTGATTTCGCCCAGCGCTGTCAGGTGGCCAGACGCTATTATCAGAATCGCAACGACATTCTCCACACCGGAGCGGTTCCCCGCTGGCAGACCCAGCCCAATCCCCTGCGCAACAGCGATGTGCGCATCAGCCACAACTGGCACAGCATTCTGGTCAATCAGAAAACATCCTATCTGTTCAGCTACGCGCCCACTCTGGATGTGGGAGATCGCAGGCTCAACGCTCGTCTGACCCAGATGCTGGGGGATGGATATGGAAAAATGATGAAGGATCTCTGTGTGGAGGCCAGCAACTGTGGGGTGGCATGGCTCTTCCTGTGGCTGGATGATGAACGGCAGCTGCAAATGCAGGTGATGGACAGCGAACAGATTGTCCCCATTTATTCGGATGATTTACAGAAAACCCTCAAGGCTGTCCTTCGTATTTACACCCAGCGGGATGAGGCCGATCAGCCGGTGACTCGATGCGAGCTGTGGGATGAGGAAACTATGCAGACCGGTCGTTGGAACGGCGGCCAATGGGTGCCTGACAATCAGCAGATCTACTATCATGGTATCGGTCAGATTCCCTTTATTCCCTTCTGGAACAATGGAGAGGGAACTGGCGACCTGGAGATGTACCAAGGTCTGATTGATCAATACGATCGGGTGGTGAGCGGATTTGCCAACGATCTGGCAGACATTCAGGAGGTGATCTTCGTCATCCGCAATTACGGAGGCGAGGATTTGGGGACCTTCCTGGGTGAGCTCAAACGGTACAAGGCCATCAAGGTGGACAGCGACGGCGGTAACAGCGGTGTGGACACCATGCAGATTCAGATTCCGGTGGAGGCTCGTATGGAGTTCCTGGAACTGCTCAAAAAGCAGATCTTTATCTCCGGTCATGGGGTATTCCCCGCTCAGGACAATCTGCCCAACACCAGCGGGGTGGCTTTGCAGTACATGTACAGTCTGCTGGAGATCAAAGCGGGCTTGCTGGAAGTGGAGTTCCGTCAGAGTCTGGCCCAACTGGCCCGTCTGCTGCTGCGGCACATGGGCTGCCGCAAAGAACTGACCATCCGTCAGACCTGGATCCGCAATGCCATCCGCAATGAGACGGAACTGGCGCAGATCTGTGCGGACAGCAGTCAGCTGCTCAGCCGTGAAACCATTCTGCGGCATCATCCCTGGGTGGAAGATCCACAGGAAGAGATGGAGTCGGACGGTCAGGAATGAACATGTGGTGAGGGGAGGATCCCGGGTGTGTGGTGGGAAACAAGGAGGAATACCATGGAACAGAATAACTTGTCTGCTGCCGCTGTACTGGCCCAGATTGTACAGCTGATGCAGCAATATGCGGGGATGCAGTCGGCACCAGCCGCTGGTATGCCCCAGAGCACTGGCGGAGATGATCCGCTGACCCGTCTGCAAGAGGAAAACAGACAGCTGCAATCCCGTCTGCAGCTCAGCCAGCAGGATATGCTGCTGGAACGGGCTCTGCTGAAAGCAGGCTGCCGCAATACCACTGCGGCCAAAGCTTTGGTACAGCCTCAGTGGCTGGAAGGAGAGCAGGCTTTGCAGCCTGAGGAGATTGTACAGGCTTTGATGGAAGAGGCCCCCTATTTGTTTGAAGAGCCTCAGCCTCTGGGCTATCGTCCTGTGGCCGGTCAGGGTCAGGACTCGGAAGAGGCTCTGCGGGAAATGATTCGCAAAGGTTTGAGAGGAGAGATGTGAGATGGCATTTAACACACTGGAATTTGCAAAGGTATTTCAGAAGGAACTGGACAAGCTGGTGGTGGCACAGTGCACCAGCGGCTGGATGGAAAGCAACGCCGGTATGATTCAGTACAGCGGCGGTGATGAAATCAAAATTCCCATGCTGACTGTGGATGGTCTGGCGGATTATGATCGGGAAGATGGCTTTACCCGCGGTGCAGTCAATCTGAGCTTCCAGACCCTGAAGCTCAGCCAGGACAGAGGCAGAAGTTTTCAGATCGACGCCATGGATGTGGATGAAACCAGCTTTGGCGCCAGCGTGAGCAATATTGTGGGAGAGTTTCAGCGCAGCCGCGTAGTACCTGAGATTGACAGCTATCGTTACAGCCGCATTGCTACGCTGTGCAGTGCAGACCATGCCACTACTTATACGGCGGATGCTTCTACCATTCTGACAACGCTGCGGTCCGATATTGAAAACATCTACGAAAAGGCCGGTGAAATCGATCTGGTGATCACCCTGTCTTCCGCCGCAGCCAATCTGCTGGAAGGCAGCAGTGAATTCAACGCCATGGTGGACGCCGGTGATTTCAAGAGTGGAGAATACTCCTGCCGCGTACGTTATTTCAATGGCAATCCCATTGTACGTGTCCCCAGTGCTCGTATGAAATCGGCCTATACCTTCTATGATGGTGTGACCGAAGGACAGACCGCCGGCGGTTTTGTGCCCGCCCCAGAAGCCAAGCAGATCAACTGGATCATCAGCAGCCGCACCGCTCCCATTGCAGTATCCAAAACCGATCAGGTGCGGATTTTCGATCCCCTGCACAACCAGAGCATGAACGCCTGGAAGGTGGATTACCGCAAGTACCATGATCTCTTTGTACCCACCAACAAGCTGGATGAAATGTGGGTCAACATGGAGGGGTAATCATGGATATGGAAGTCCTGGCACAGCGCCTCCTGCAGCGGGAACCGGCACTGGAAACCAGGGAGACCGCTCTGGAACGCCTGGAAGAGGCGGCCCAGCGGATTCGAAATTATACCCATCTGGATGAGGTGCCGGATGAACTGGAAGGGGTACTGCTCTCCATGGCACAGCGCCTGGAGGAAGAGGGCGTGGAAGCCATTTACGAAGGGGACACCAAGGTGCAGTACGCTCATACAGAGCCGGAAGCTCTATATTACTCCCAACTCAACCGGTTCCGAAAGAGGTGCGGACCATGACCAGTCGGATTCTACAGCGGCTGATGAATCAACGAGGAGACATCTGGCGCGGTGAAAAACGGGTGGAAAATGGTGTGCAATTTGTGGAATACCAACTGCTGCAGAGTGGCGTACCCTGCCGGGTATCCCAGATTGGCACTGGGCGTACCATCCTGAAAAAACCTCAGGGAGAGGAACTCTCTGAAATTGAGCAGGAGCTCAAAGGCTTTTTTCCATGGGACGCAGATGTACAGAGTGGCGATCGGCTGGTGGTGACCCTGAACAAAACCCAGCACATTCTGGAGGTGGGTGAGGTTTTTGTATACCAAAACTCCCACCGGGAGTGTAGACTGAGCCGTTTGCAGACGGTATGAAAGGAGAGGGTGAAATGGAACAGCAAATTCGGCAGGCACTGGTTAAAGCACTGGGTGATGCCCTGCCCCAGTGCCCTCTTCACACCGAGCGGATGCCTCAGCATGGAATTCGAGACGGGCTGTGGATCTATCCAGCGGGGCTGGGTCTGGAAGGACGCATTGGCTGTCAGGAGGCCTGGTCACAATGGGAGATTCGCTATCTGCCGCCGATGGAAACACCCAGACAAACCATGGTCGAACGACTCCGCCAAGTGGTGGAAGCTGTACAGACTTTGCAGCTGGACGACGGGCCCCTGCGGCCTGTCATCCAGCAGGCAGAGTGCGACGGTTCCATGGCAGTGGTGCTTTTGCGTGTGAGATGCAGGGTGCGCATTGAACAATCTTCTCCCATGATGCGCAAATTCACCTGGGAGATGGAAATGGAGGGAAATTGAGTGAACAATACGGGAAATAAAACGTTGCCCGGCGTTTATGTGGATTTTATCAGCAGCCGCCCGCTCACCATTCAGGTGGGCAGTCAGGGGACTGTACTGCTGCCCATGGCGCTGGATTGGGGCGACAAGGGAAAGGTCACCGAAGTGGTGGCCGGAGATGATACACGTCTCTCTCTGGGATACAGCATGCAGGAGATTCTGCCTCTGCGGGAGGCTATGAAAAATGCTGACCGGGTACTGGTGTATAAGCTCAACGGCGGAGAAAAAGCTTCCGCGACACTGGGAAGCGGAACGGTAACTGCCGCTCTGCCCGGCAGCCGTGGAAATGCACTTTCTCTTCAGGTGACTGGCGAGGAAGCTCCCTTTGTGGTGGATACCTGGCTGGATGGTGTTCTGATGGACAGCCAGGAAATTTCGGAGTATTCCGAATTTCAGCCCAATGGGCTGGTGGAGATCAATGAGGCAGGCACTCCTGCCAAGGCTTTGGTCACCCTTTCCGGCGGTACGGATGAAGAGGAACAGACCACCGACTGGGAGAGCTTTTTGCCATCCGCCCAGACCCTTTTCTTTGACACAATGGCTTGTATGAGTGACGAAGAATCGGTGAAGGAACAGGTGGTGTCTTTTGTACGGCTGATGCGGGAACAGGAAGGCAAAAAGATTCAGGCAGTGATGGCCAACAAGGCGGCCGATTACGAGGGTATCATCTCGGTACAGGGTGGCGTGGTACTGGAGGGGGATGAAATTCTCCCTGCGGAAACCGTATGCGCTTATATTGCCGGCATGACCGCGGGCGCTGCCATCAATGAGAGCTGCACCCATCACATTTACCAGGGTGCGGTGGATGTGACCAGTCGGATGACCCGCGCTCAAAAAGAAGAGGCAGTTGGTCAGGGTCACATGATTCTGGATGTGGACGCCGCCGGTCAGGTGTATGTGGTCTATGATATCAATACCCTGCGCTCCGGTCTGCAGGTTGACTTCCGTAAAAACCGGGTGCTGCGGGTACTGGATGGGATTCATCAGGATGTGAAGTCTCTCTTTGAGGGCAGCTATCTGGGTAAGGTGAGCAATGACCCCAACGGCCGCAGTCTGCTGCGGGGCAGTTTGGTGGAATACTTTGGCAAGCTGGAACAGATGGGCGCCATCACCGGCTTCCAGAGCGATGACATTTCGGTAGAGCCCGGCAGCGATTCCGACAGTGTGATCATTGGCATTGCTGTGGCTCCGGTGGACAGTTGTGAAAAATTCTACATCACCGTACAGGTGAACCAGGAGGTGTAATATGGCCAATTATGTGAGATTGCGGGATACCATCTCCTCCAAGGAGGGACGGGCCTACATCACCATCAATGGGAAAAATAGAGAACTGTTTGAAATCAGCCGCCTCAAGGCTTCTTTGCAGTACAAAATTCAAAAACGTCAGATGCTGGGCCATCGTATGGTGCAGCACAAGGTGGTAGGAGCTGAGGGCACCGGTGAAATGACAATGTATTTCATGAACAGCGAAATGCTACAGCTGGCCCGTCAGTACATCAAAGAGGGCAACCCGGGCTCTCTCAAACTGCAGGTGGTCAATGAGGATAGCGCCAGCAGTGTGGGCCGTCAAGAAGTGATGCTGCTCAACGTAATGCTGGAACAGGTGCCCATCACCTGTCTGGATGACAGCTCGGACGATCCGGTAACCATCAGCTGCAGCTTCACCTTTGACGATATCGAAGTGCTGGAGAGCTTTGCTCTGCCGGAAAACTATCGATAACAGGTGCGGACGATGGAACCGGAGGTTTACGCCGCACGTTGGGCGGAAGAGTCAGAACCGTTGGCGGAAGAACTGATACAGCTTCAGGAGATGGAAGATTCCATTCAGCAACAGGAATCATGGATGGAACCGGTGCAGGATGTGGGGGCACAGGTCGCCGGGGAGGAGAGCCTTCAGAGTGCCGAATCCCAGGAAATGCTTGCTGCGGTATCGGAGATTTCTGTGGATGGAGAAGAAACTACAGGGAGTGGAGAATGGAGCCCTCAAAATCCGCTCCTATTTACGGAGTCTGCTCCGGCAGCCTCGACTACACAGCAGCTTTGGACTCAAACACTACTCCAGGCAGCCGCTTGGAATACTCTACGCCAGGAGTCCAGTCAGCAGGTGGTGAACAACATCGCGCCCAACATTGTGATCGAAATGGGCAATCCGGTGGCAGGTACCACTCCCCAGGCTGTGGCTGAGCAGATTCGCCGGACCTTGCGGGAAGAAATGCTGTGCTGTGCAGAGGGGGTGTACTAATGGAATATTGTGTGTATTTGACAGAGGGAGCCAGACGGTATCCACTGCCGGTCAATCCTCAGAATATACGGTCCAGTTGGGAGAGTGGTGCCCGGCAGACCGCGGTATTGGGGATTGGACAGGTGGTACTGCCCGGAGAAGAAACCCTGGAGCATTTTACCTTTACCGTTCCGCTGGACAATGAGTGGGTGTCGCGGCTGCGCCGGTGGCGTTCGCAGGGTACTGTACTCACTATGCAGGCGATAGGCAAACAGCTTTACCTGCAGCGGGAAGTGATTCTGTATCGAATGACTCAGACCCAGCTGGCTGGCCGGGAAGAGGAGTGTGAAGTGGAATTGGAATGGATGGAATACCGGGGGTACCGCAAAGCGGAGCTGCTGCGTAAGCAGTGGCAGGAGGAAGGAAGTCTTTCTGCCCCGGTATCCTCCGGCGCTACCTATACGGTGGTCAAAGGGGATTGTCTGTGGCGCATTGCGCAGCGAATGCTGGGGGATGGCAGCCGGTATGGGGAAATTTATCAGCTCAATCAGGACATCATCACCAATCCCAATTTGATCTATCCGGGGCAAGTTCTGCGGCTGCCCGGCTGACAGAAAGGAGAACTTCATGGGAACTTTGGAAGGATTTTTACACCCGGAGGAAATGGGACCCGTTCGGGTCCCCCTTTCTCCCCGGTTTCGGGATGAACAGGGAAATCCCATTCAATGGGAGCTGCGTCCTGTATCTGCCCGGGAAAACGAAGCGCTGATCCGCCGGCACACCCGACAGGATACCCAGGGAAACTGGAGATTGGATCGAGCAGCCTATCGCATGGCCTTTGCAGCCTGCGGGGTGGGGTGTCCCGACTTGGAGGATGCCCAGCTGCAGCAGCGTTACCACGCGCTGGGACGGGAAGATCTGTTGGGGCGGATGCTGCTGGCGGGAGAATTTGCGGCTCTCTATGAAAAAGTGAGCCGTATCAGCGGCTTTGGACACTCTCTGGAAGATGAGGTGGACGAAGCAAAAAAAGAATCCGGCACGGTGAGTGGGAATTCGCCTGCGCCCACTATGCCCTTCAGCGGCATCACCTGCTGCCCGGACAGTTCGCAGCCCTGAGCAGGCGGGAAAAAGCATTCATCTGGGCTTCGGCCCTGGTGGAAAAGGAGGGATGACATGCAGCTGTGGCTGGAAAACAGACAAACCGGTCAGATGGTGGAAATCACCGGCGCTTGTGTGGAAATTCAGCTGTGTCATAAGCGCAACAATGGAGCCTCCGTTTTGGATGTGACCTGGCTGTGTGAAGAGGTGTTCTTTGAAAATGGATGCACCATTCGGCTCACCGATGGACAGCAATGTGCTTTTCACGGGAGGCTTTTCAGATGGAGCCGATCCAGCGACGGATTGGTTCACCTGCACGCGTACGATCAGCTGCGCTATCTAAAAGCCAAGGACACCATGCTTTTGCAAGGCCGTTCCCTGGCCAGCCTATTGCGGGAAATGTGCCGGGTCTTTCAGCTGAAAGCGGGCACTATGGAAGATCCGCCGGGCTTGGTACAGGATGAAATGCTGGTGGGTCAAACGCTGCTGGACATTCTGTATCGCAAAATCGCAGAAGTACAGCGCCTCACCGGCAAAGCGTATATTCTGCGGGACGAGGACGGAGCCATCTGTCTTCGGGCGGAGGATTCTCTGCATCTGCCGCTGTTGCTGGCGGATGAGACCACCTGCCTTTCCTATGAGGTGGAGAGAGATATTGACCGGGATACCTGCAATCGGGTGGTACTGGCTCACGAAAGCATCGTGTTTGGCATGCGCAAGGTCTATGAGACAGCGGACGCCCAGCAGACCCAGCAGTATGGGGTTTTGCAGTATTATCAGCGGGTGAATCAGAATCTCACGTCAGCTCAAATCCGCGCCATCGGTGAAAATCTGCTGGCGGAAAAAAAGGGAGAGAGATACCGCATATCCCTGTCGGCGATCTCTGATCTCTCTGTACAGGGTGGGAGTGTGATTGGCGTTACACTGGATGGCCTGGGACAGGGATTGTATCGGGTTTTGCAGGTCACCCATCGGCTGCAGAGCGGACGGGAGACCATGGAATTGGAGGTGGAAAATATTGCTGGATGAAATTAAGGAAATCGCCCAGCGTGTGGTGGACAGCAACACCTTTTTACAGCTGGGAACCGGACGGGTGCGTTCGGTCAGCCCCTTGACGGTGGAATTGACCTCCAATGGGCTGGTGCTGCCCAATGTGATGTTGATGGTAGGAGCCTCTCTGAGTGAGAGCGACCGCTTTCAAAATCTGGAAGGCGGAGAGCAGCTGTTGCTGCTGGGCCCCGCTTGCGGCGGGAAATTTGCAGTATTGGACGTGATGCTATGACCGGCGCAGGATATGAAACCATTTGGGATAAAGCCCTGGAAGGCCCCAGCCGCACCTTCTGTATTTCTCTGGAAAACGGAAGGATGCAGGGAATGTGTGACGGCGTGGAAAGCGTACGTCAGGCGGTGTGGAAATGCCTGGCCACCCAGCGGGGAGAGCATTTGATCTATGGCCCCTATTACGGGCTGGATCGAAATGCACTGGTACAGGCGGATCCCGCCCAATTGCAGGCTGCCGCGGAACAGGCTGTCCGCAGCGCTCTATTGCGGGACCCCAGAGTCTGGTCGGTGGATCGGGTACAGGCCCTCCGTCAGGGTGACAGCCTTTCCCTGACGGTGGAAGTGACCACCCGGTTTGGTACCGTCCAGTTGACAGAGGAGGTGTGAGATGTTTGAAGAAATGACCTTTGATAAATTGATGGAGGGAATGCTTTCCCATGTGAGTGACACCCTGGACAAACGGGAAGGCAGTGTGGTGTACGACATGCTTTCCCCTATGGCGGCAGAACTTGCCGGGCATTACAGCCAGCTGGGAGCGGCACTGGAACTGCTGTTCTGGGAAACCTCCTCCGGCATTTGGTTGGATCGCTTGGGAGAACAGTTTGGCATTCCCCGCCGTCAGGCTACCAATGCAGTGTACCGGGGTGTTTTTACCGATCAGGAGGACTTGCCTGCTCAGGTGGAAACCGGCAGTCGGTTTCGCTGGGAGGAATATACTTTCGCGGTAGAGGATTCTCTGGGAGAGGGAAAGTATACGCTGGTTTGTGAGCAACCGGGAAGCGGTGCCAATGCGGCTACCGGAACCATTCTCCCGGTGCTCAATCTGCCCTCTCTGCAGTCGGCAGTGCTGGAACAGCTGCTGGAAGAAGGAACTGACCAGGAAAGCGATGAACAGTACAGGGCCCGGGCGATGGAGCTGCTGGCGCGTCCCGCCTTTGCGGGCAATATATCTGCCTATCAGGAAGAGACGTTGTCCATTGGGGGAGTGGGATGTGTCAAGGTTTTCCCCGTCTTTGATGGAGGCGGTACAGTGGGGCTGGTGATTGGAAACGCCCAGGGACGTGCAGTGGATGAAATGGTACTGCAAAAAGTACAGGAGCATTATGCGCTGGAGGGAGAACAGAGCGTCACTCCCATTGGCCATCAGGTGACTGTCAAAAGCTGTGTGGATCGGACTGTACCAGTGGAGCTGGCGGTGGATTTGGTGCCGGAGGCTGACTGGAGCAGTGTACAGTCACAGGTTCAGAATCGGGTGGCCCAATGGATGAGTCAGATTGATTTTGAGGAAGAGAGAGTGTTTGTAGCGCGGCTGATGGCGGCAGTACTGGAGGTGGACGGTGTGGCTGACGTCCCCATGGCTCAGGTGAAGCTGGATGGCAAAAATGCCAATCTGGTGCTGCAAAAAGATATGGAAACTTTTGAAACACCGGTCTGCGGAACAGTGACGGTAAGGCAGGTGAGCTGATTTGTGGTGTGAAGAGGAAATTCGCCTGCAGGAACATTTGCCTCAGTGGTATGCCGGGATCCGTGAGGCGGCGCTGATTCAGCAGGGAGCCCAGACAGAACTGGAAAACTTCCGCGTGACATTGCACGATGGTTTGCGGACCATCTGTACCTTGGCTCTGGAACCTACTGTTTTGGAGATTTACCGACGCATGTTTCAGCTGGAACCACAGAGCCATCCGGAAAAGCAGATGGATATTATTCGTTCCTGTTTTCAAAGCCGGCTGCCCATCAATCAGAATCGGGTGGAGCAGGTGGGCATGACTCTGATGGGGGAAAACAGTCAACTCCGATTGGATATCGACAGAGAAAAATATATCTGTCATGCCAAGTATAAGGCCGATATGTCCCAAAACAGAGAAGAGACCATTTACGCGAAGCTGCGGGCTATGATCCCAGCCAATATGATTCTTTCTCTGGCCTATGATTACGTGGAATGGGGACAAATTCAGCACATCACCTGGCAGCAGGCAGCCACCCTCACCTGGGATGGACTGCGGCAGCAAGGGGATTCACTATAGAGAGCCGCAAGGCGGGAAAACGGATGGGGAAAATCTCCATCCGTTTTTCATTGGCTGCAAGAGCGTCATACCAATTGCATAAAGGAGATTTTTGGAGTATAATAATCGTAAGTATGTCTAAAAGAATGAGGGCTTTCTATGGAAAAAATCAACATCAGAGGCATTGCCTTTGACAATGTGACGCTGGAACAAGCGGTGAATCGAGTTCTTGCTTTCACTGAAACACCCGGCGCAAAAATGGTGGTCACCCCCAATTCCGAGATTGTGCAAATCTGTCTGGAGGACCCCCAGGTGGCGCAGGTGGTGTCCCGGGGAGATCTGATCATCCCCGATGGCATTGGTGTGGTGTACGCTTCCAAAATATTGGGAACACCTCTCAAGCAGAAGGTGGCGGGGTTTGACTTGGCTGCCGCTCTGTTGCCTGAGTTGGAAAAGCGGGGCATTGGACTGTTTTTGCTGGGCAGCGCTCCGGGAGTAGCACAGGAGGCCGCCAGACGGATGCAGCAGCAGTATCCGGAGCTTTTGATTTCCGGGACCCATGACGGCTATTTCCAGGAGGATGAGCCGGTGATCGAACAGATCAATGAGAGTGGTGCGCAGGTGCTGTTTGTGTGTCTGGGCGCCCCCAAACAGGAAAAATGGATGGAGGCAAACCGGGACAAGCTGCAGGTTCGGGCCATGCTGGGACTGGGCGGCAGTTTGGATGTGTTTGCGGGCAATGTGAAACGGGCACCCGATATTTATATCAAGCTGGGACTGGAGTGGCTGTACCGGCTGATGAAGGAGCCATGGCGATACAAGAGAATGGCGAAACTGCCCCAGTTCCTGTTGGGAACCATAGCCTGTAAGATGAAGGGAAAAGGTGGATAAAATGAGTGAACTGAAAGTGGCTCTTCTGGCCTATACGCCGGAGCCCCAGAAGACGGTGGCCTGTGGTGCTAAAATGTGCTATTCCGCATCGGGCGTGCAGGAAATCCGGGAGGGACTCACCCCTGAGAAGGTGGACTCCTTTTTGCAGATGCTGGCTGAGCTGGGTCATGGCAGTGTGTTTGAGCACGCCTATTTTACCTTTGGAATTGAAGGGGTTTCCCGTAGTTTGCTGGCACAGCTCACCCGGCACCGCATTGCCAGCTACAGTGTGAAATCTCAACGGTATGTGCGGGAAGGCCAGTTTCAGTTTGTCATTCCACCGGAAATTGACGCCATCCCTCAGGCCCGAGAGAGATTCCTGCAGGCCATGGAGGAGGACCAGCGGGCCTATGATGAACTGACTGAAATTCTGCGGACAAAGCATCTGCAAAGATTGCTGGAAGAGGGGATTCCCGAAAAGAGAGCCACTTCCATGGCCGAAAAACAGGCCATTGAAGACGCGCGGTTTGTACTGCCCAACGCCTGTGAAACCAAACTGGTCATGACCATTAACGCCCGGTCTTTGTTCAACTTTTTCCAGGAACGGTGCTGCAACCGGGCTCAGTGGGAAATCCGGGCGCTGGCCATGGAAATGCTGCGGCTGGTGCGGGAGGTGGCGCCCACCATCTTCGCCAATGCCGGCCCTGCCTGTCTGCGGGGAGATTGCCCGGAGGGCAAGATGACCTGCGGCAAAGTCAAAGAAGTGCGGGAGAGATTTTCTCATGTGTAGTAAAAAGGGCAAGTTGATTGTGCTGGACGGAGTGGACAGCAGCGGGAAGGAAACCCAGACCCGTTTGTTGGCCCAGACGCTGGAGGCGGAAGGATGGCCGGTGAAAATGGTTTCCTTTCCCCGGTATGACAGGCCTTACAGCGCGCCGGTGCGGATGTATCTGGATGGAGCCTTTGGCAGTCGGCCTCAGGATGTGAATCCCTATGCGGCCTCCACCTTTTACGCGGTGGATCGCTTTGCCTCCTTTCGGGAGGAGTGGGGAAGCTGGCTGGAACAGGGTGGAATTGTGCTGGCGGATCGCTATACCACTTCCAATGCCATTCATCAGGGCGTAAAGCTGGATGGACAGCAGCGGCTGGACTTTTTCCGCTGGCTGTATCAGCTGGAGTTTGAGCAGATGGGGCTGCCCAGACCCGATTTGGTGCTGTTTTTGGACATGCCCCCCGCCATGGCGATGCAGCTGATGAAAGAACGGCGCAACAAAGCCACTGGCGGCACACAAAAGGACATTCATGAAAGAGATGGGGAGTATTTGAATCGCTGCTATGACGCGGCCTGTGAGGCCTGTGGGTTTTATGGCTGGCGGAGGGTGCGCAGTGTGGTGGAGGGCCGCCTGCGTTCCCTGGAGGAGATTCATCAGGAGATTGTGCAAATGGTACGGGAGTCATTGGGGGACGGCCCGTCGGTGTAATAGAGGAGGAAAGAACGCCCTTTTGAAAAACGGGCGGATATGTATGCTGAATTTCAAATCGGTTGAGCTGGAAGACAAAAAACTGCTGGAACCCTATCTGCGGTCCAGCCAGTATAACAACTGTGACTTCAGTTTCACCAATGTATATATGTGGCGAAAAAAGTATCGTACCAGCTGGGCGCTGTGCGGCGGTCGGTTGGTGCTCTTGTCCGGGGAAAAGGTATTTCTGATGCCATTGGGCAGCGGACCGCTGGAGCCGGTGCTGCGGGAGATGATGGACTATGCCCGGGACAAGAGCCATCCCTTTGTGATCGGGGCCGTGACGCCTCAGATGTGGGAAGAATTGCAGGCCTGCATGCCAGGGGCATTTGAGTATACCACTGACCGGGATTACTGCGATTACCTGTATGCCGGAGAAAAGCTGGCGAACTTGGCAGGCAAAAAACTGCACTCCAAGCGTAACCACATCAACAAATTCAAGGCCACCTATCCGGATTATTCCTATGAAACCATCACTGCGGACAATCTGCCTGAGGTGGTGGAGATGCACAGTCAGTGGTGTGTGATTAATCATTGTGTGCAGGACCCGGAACTGTTGGAGGAGAGCTGTGCGGTGCGGGACGTACTGCGGCATTATGAGGCGTTGGAGGTGCAAGGTGGTCTGCTGCGTGCCGGCGGACGGGTGGTGGCTTTTTCCATCGGTCAGCCCATCAATGACCAGTGTTATGATGTGTGCATTGAAAAGGCGTTTTATGATGTAAACGGCGCCTATACCATGATCAATCAGCAGTTTGTTCAGCACAACTGTCAGGGTTTTGCCTGGATCAACCGGGAGGAAGACCTGGGGTTGGAAGGACTGCGAAAAGCCAAGACTTCCTATTATCCGGAGATTTTGCTGGACAAGGGAACGGTGTGTTTGCAGGAGGAGTGATCACACATGATCAGACGGGCTTCACCGGCGGACAAAACCGCTGTGATGGAGATGTGGGATCGGGTGTTTGGGGAAAGTGACGCCTATATGGAGCTGTACTTTACTCAAAAGTACCGGGACGATCAATGCTATCTTTCGGAGCGGGACGGTGTGATATGTTCTTCGCTGCAGGTGCTTCCCTATGACTTTGGACTGTGGGAGGACCGGGTGCGAATGGGGTATATCTCCGGGGTGGCCACTCTGTCCGAATTTCGGGGACAGGGGGAAATGACCCAGCTGCTGGAAGGAACTTTGCGGGGAATGGAGCAGGATGGTTATACACTGGCCACTTTGATTCCCGCGAGTTCTTCGTTGTTTGGATTATATCGCCGCTTCGGCTTTGGCACCTGCTTTCACATTCGGAGCCGGTGGGTGGCTCTTACCCCCGGTCCGGGGCAGATGCTCACCCCCTGGAAAGGGGAAGAGATTTACGATTGTTACCATCGGTGGCAGAGTCGATTTCCCTGCGGGGTGGTCAAATCCCGCCGCGATCTGGAAGTGGTCCTACGGGAACATCAGGCAGGAGGCGGGGAGCTGTGGCTGCTGACGGGCAATGGCGGTGTGGAGGGAATGGCCTTTGTGCTGCCTGGAGAAGAGGACCTGATGGTGCGGGAGCTGTTGTGCCGGCACGATCAGGAAATGCCTGTTTTGCGCACGTTGATGCGGCATTACGGACATGAGCAGGTGCTGCTGGCTCAGGGCGGGACAGAGGGGCATCCCTTTGGCATGGCCCGGGCGGTGGATCTGTATGCCATGGCCCAGCAGCTGGCCCGGCGCAATCCCACGCTGCGGAGGGAGTTTCAGGTGGAGGACCCCATTTTGCCGCGAAACAGCGGTGGATATCAAATTGACCGGGGAGAGTGCATTAGAACACAGCCTAAGGGAACTCTTCTGACGGTAGAACAGGCCACTGTGTGGCTGCTGATGGGCGGGGCTGGCGCGCATGCCACCCAGCCGTACATGAATCTGATGCTGAACTGAGAGGTGTGTACTTATGGTATTGGAATTTTTGGCAGATGGATTTGAAGAGATGGAGGCCATGGTGCCCTGTGATTATCTGCGCCGGTGCGGTGTGGATGTGCGGCTGGTGGGTGTCACCGGTCGGACGGTGACTGGCAGTCATGGCGTGCCTTTTGTATGTGATCAGACATTGGAAGAGATTTCGCTGGAGCAGCTGGAGGGAATCATCCTCCCAGGCGGGATGCCCGGCACCACCAATCTTTATGACAGTGAGCAGGTGCGCCGGATCATCGGCGTGGCAGCAGAAAACAATCTGCTGGTGAGCGCTATTTGTGCGGCCCCCAGCATTCTGGGCAAGATGGGACTGCTCCGGGGGAAAAAGGCCATTTGCTTCCCCGGGTTTGAGGCCACCCTGCTGGACGCTTGTGTGATCAGCCGGCCGGTGGTGGTGGACGGCAATTTTATCACTTCTAAGGGAGCGGGAACCGCACTGGAATTTGCCTATGAACTGGCTGTATTTCTGCGGGGCAAGGACAAGGCACAGGAAATTGGAGAACAGATTCAGTGGAACAGAAAATTCTGAGCCGGCAAAAAGCCCGGCAGCGAAGGGATGGTCTGTCGGCCGAATATCGGAAGCAGGCGGATGAGATGATCACCCAAAAGCTGGTGGAGCTGGTGGAGCGGCTGGACTGTCGCAGAGTGTGCCTGTATGCTTCTGTGGGCAGTGAGGTAGACACCTGGCAGGCCATGGAAGAGCTATGGCGGCGGGGAGTCGAAGTGTATTTACCCCGCACCAGGTCTCGGGGAGAGATGGATTTCTTCCGGGTGGAAAACCGGAGGCAGCTTGTGAAGGCCCGTTTTCAGCTGTGGGAACCGGAAGAGGGATGTCCGTCCCTTGGAGAGATACCGGATTTGATTGTAGTGCCTGCACTGGCTTTTGACCGGCAGGGCTGGCGTGTGGGTTATGGCGGCGGATATTATGACCGGTATTTGCAGAGAATGGATGTGCCGGCAGTGGGGCTGTGCTATGAGGCCTGTATGGAAGAGCAGGTGCCGGTGGAACCCCATGACCGGAAGGTACAGTGGATTTTGACAGAAGGGAGGTGACGGTATGGAACAGGTGATGGCCTGTACCCGTTGGACGGTACAGTGGCTGAGAAAACTGCAGAATTTTTTGCAGGCACAATGGGACAGAAGTGCCAGCAGTTGTTTGTTGCTGCTCAGTTTGGCGATGCTGTGCGTATCTTCATTGTTGCAGCCGGTTTTTACCCGGTTGGGAGTGGATGCCACTGAACAGGTGATTTTCATTCAGTGCATCAGCTTCCTGCTGCCGGCCGGATTGTATTTCTGGCTAGAGCGGGATCGTGAGGCGTTCCGGTTTCGTACGGTCCCTCTGACAGAGATTCCGCTGGTGATTCTGGCATCGGTGGCATTGTCCATTGTGTGTTTGTTGCTCTCTTCCCTGCTTTTGCTGCTCACCGGTGGAGGAAAAGGCTTGTCCTCCGCGGGAATTTTAGGCAATTCTATGCAGCTGGGATTGTTTGCCGGAGCCATTTTACCCGCCTTCTGTGAGGAGTTTCTCTTGCGGGGAGCGGTGCTGCGTAAGCAGGAGAGCATGGGGCGTTTCTGCATTCTACTCTCTGGTGTGGGATTTGCCATGCTGCACGGCAGTCTGGACAACTGGATCGGACCATGTTTGGCCGGCTGTGTCTATGCCGGACTCACCCTTCGATATCAATCTGTTTTGCCGGCCATGGTTTCTCATTTTGTCAACAATGCCTATTTGTTCCTGATGGGACATTTGGCGGATCGATATGCGGGAATGGATGCGATTTTGTTGCTGTATATCATCAATGTGGTACTGCTTTTTTCCTGTATTTATGGTATAATCATTTATTACGAGAAGCACCGGGAAAGCATTCGCTTTTTTCAGCCATTGTCCTTGCCGGTGACTGATCGTATGGAAGTCCGCAGAGCGGTAACCAGCCTGCCCTTTATACTGTTTTGTGTACTGTGGGTGGGCCGGGTGATTCTGGCTCTGTAAAATCTGGCACACTACGGAGGAATTTACAATATGGCAGAACATGGAAGACGCGTGGCAAGATCATCCAACCGGCGGGTCGCCAAACCTGCTCGTCAGGAGCGTGCTGCCAGTAGCAGCAGCCGCCCCACAGCTGGACCTCCCGCGCAAAAGCAGAAAAAGAAAAAAACGGTACACATGTCCAACTCCGGCTGGATGCTGTACATTGTAATTATTTTGCTTTTATCCTGTCTGCTGTCCTATTTCGCGGTGACCATGGCCAACGATATGTTTGGATTTGTGAAAGAGGACAGTGTGGTCACTGTGACAGTGGACAAGGAGGATACGCTGGAAACCATCACCGATATGCTGGACGAGGAGGGGTTCCTCCAATATCCCTGGCTGTTCGAGTTCTATGTGGAACTCACCGGAGACCAGGATAACTTCAACTACGGCACCTATGATCTCAATACCAATATGACCTATCAGCAGATCATATCCACGCTGCAGTCGGTTTCCAAGGATGCCAATGTCATCGCGGTCACCATTCCAGAAGGCTTTGATCTGGATGACATTTACAAGCGGTTGGAGAGCAATGATGTCTGTTCCTATGAGCGTTTGGCGGAGACCGGGCAGGAACGGCCTTGGAAGCACTCTTTCCTGGCGTCTGATCTGGTGCCCATGGACCGGCAGAATCGGATTGAGGGGTATCTGTTCCCTGATACCTATAATTTCTATGTGGGCGACAATCCGGTGGATGTGCTCAATAAAATGCTCAACAACTTCGACAGCAAATTTTCTGAGGAATACCGGGCAAGAGCAGAGGAAATTGGAATGTCCATTGATGAAGTGGTGATTTTGGCTTCCATGATTCAAATGGAAGCTGCCAGTGTGGATGAGATGGCTTTGATTTCTTCGGTGTTCCACAATCGTCTGAACGGCGCACTGGGAGGATATTTGCAGTCTGATGCCACACTGAAATATGTGGTACCCGACGCGGGGGCATCCCTGACAGCGGAACAGTTGCAGATGGACAGTCCCTACAACACCTATAAATATCCGGGTCTGCCACCTACACCCATTTGCTGTCCCGGTCTGGATGCCATTGCCGCGGCGCTGTATCCAGAAGAAACCGATTATCTCTACTTTGTGGCCATGGCAGATGGAAGCAAGTCCCTCTTTGCCTCCACAGCGGAAGAACACGAAAAGAACATTCAGACAGCGGGGATTCGGGATGGAGAATAATCGAGTGGAATGTGTGTCTGGTGTGGAAGATTCCATCAACCACGACTATATCACACAGTATATCCGCAGTCTGTTGCCAGTTCGAGTGGGAATTCAGGCGGAACTGGAGCGGTATGCCATGCAGGAGCATGTGCCCATTGTGCAGCCGGAAGTGGCCCGCTTTCTGGAAACCCTGTGCGGTTTGCTGCAGCCCCGGAGCATTCTGGAGGTGGGAACCGCCATTGGATACAGTGCCATGCTGATGTATTTTGCCTGTGAAAAAGGTCCCCATATCACCACCATCGAGCGATATGATAAAATGGTGGAGCAAGCCCGGCGAAACTTTGAGCGTGCGGGTATGGCTCGGGATGTGACCCTGATTGAAGGGGATGCGGCGCTGGTGCTGGATGAGCTGGATGGACCCTACGACCTGATTTTTGTGGACGCGGCCAAGGGACAGTATCCCTTGTTCTTACAGCATTCCCTGCGGCTGCTGCGTCCGGGCGGAGTGCTGTTGTGCGACAATGTGCTCTATCAGGGCATGACCGCCAGCGATGAAAAGGTGATTCGGCGAAAAATCACCATTGTCAAGCGGATGCGGGACTTTTTGGAGCAGGTGATGCACCACCCTCAGCTGGACAGCAGTTTGCTGCCCTTGGGGGATGGGGTGACCATCAGCCGGAAACGGCCAGACTGACAGAACAACCACAGCGGGTGGGGGAGAGACCTCCGCCCGCTTTTTGACAGGAGGAACAAGATGAACAGACCGGAATTGCTGGCGCCTGCCGGCACGCCCCAGCGGTTACGTGTGGCGCTGCAGTATGGCGCGGATGCGGTGTATTTTGGCGGAGGTGCCTTTTCTCTGCGGGCGGGGGCGCAGGCCTTCACTCCCCGTGACATTGAGGAGGGAGCTGCGCTGGCCCATCGGCTGGGAAAAAAGATTTATTGCGCGGTCAACGTGATGCCCCGCAACGGGGAGCTGCGGGAGTTGCCGGACTTTTTGCACATGTTGGAACAGGCAGGAGTGGATGCGGTGATCGTGTCCGATCTGGGGGTGTTCTCTCTGGTGCGGCAGCACAGCGGGCTGCCCATCCATGTGAGTACCCAGGCAAACGCGGTCAACTATGAGGCCTGCCGCATGTGGCACCAACTGGGAGCCAGCCGTGTGGTGCTGGGCCGGGAGTGCACCCTGGAGGAAATCGCGGAAATCCGCTGCAATACGCCCCCTGAGTTGGAACTGGAGGCATTTGTCCATGGCGCCATGTGTATTTCCTATTCAGGCCGGTGTCTGCTCTCCAGCGTTCTTACCGGTCGGGACTCCAATCGGGGAGCCTGTGCACAGCCCTGCCGGTGGAAGTATTCCCTGGTGGAGGAGACCCGTCCGGGAGAGGCCATGCCCATGGAAGAGGACGCCCATGGGACCTACATCCTCAATGCCAAAGACTTGTGCATGATTGAGTACATTCCCCAGCTTTTACAGGCGGGGGTCACTTCTCTCAAGATTGAAGGCCGCATGAAAACCGAGTATTATGTGGCTACGGTGGTGAACGCCTATCGGCGGGCCATTGACGGGTATCTGGCGGACCCGCAGGGCTGGCAGTGTCCGCCTCAGCTGCTGGAAGAAGTGGGAAAAGTGAGCCATAGGAGGTATTATACCGGCTTTTACTTTGGCGACCAGCGGGAAAAGGGACAGGTGTATGAGAGCAGCAGCTATATCCGGGAGTATGAGGTAGTGGCCATGGTGGACAGTTATGATCCCGTCACCGGCTGGGCCGAGTGCACCCAGAAGAACCGGTTTTTCGCAGGGGATGAAGTGGAGGTGCTCACCTGGGACCGGGGCAGTCTGCCCATGCGGGTGACCGCCATGCAGGACGGTGAGGGGCAGGACATTGACGTCTGTCCCCATGCAGAGATGAAACTGCGGCTGAAGGTGCCCTTCCCGGTGGAAAAAGACATGTTCATCCGCAAACGGCGGCAGGAATAAGGGGCATCCCCTCTGGAGAAACTATGGCTTCAGAGGGGGTGCTTTTTTTGAGGCACGCAAGAGAAAAATGCATTGCGGCTCTGTTTGTGCTGGCAGCGGGCGGATTGGGATGGAGAGCCTATCCGCTGGCCACCGGCATGGTGCAGGCCGTCATGGAGAGTGAGCCCCGGTACAGCCGGACAAGGGAAGTGCGGGAAGTGCGGGGGCAGCTGTTGGATCGGGAAGGTAACGCGCTCCATCCGGTGGGCGGGGCTTTCCTTACGGTGGTGGAACCTCAATATTTTACCGGGACGCTGGGACGGGCCCGGGTGGAAGCGCTGCTGGGCTGTTCCATTTCGGCCAGCGCATGGGAGACCGGTCGTCCGGTGACGGTGGTGAGTGACAGGCGGGTGGAAGAGCCGGGGATTACACAGCTGGCGATTCCGGGTCAGCAGCCGCTCTGGCCGGCAGAGCATTTGCTGGGATATCTGGACAGACAGGGAGGCAGCGGACTCAGCGGATTGGAAGCCCGATTTGACAGCCGTCTGAGCACCGATGGAAGCATCTCCATTGAGTACCGCAGCGACGCCGCGGGACATACCATGGGGGCGCAGGCGGTGCAGTGGCAAATGGAAGAGCCCAGCCGGGTGGAAAATCTCTCGCTGACCCTGGACAGCCAGTGCCAGCAGATCGTGACGGAGGCGGTGCGCAGCGGAATGCAGCGGGGCTGTGCTCTGTTGCTGGATGCCCGGACCGGGGACATTCTGGCCATGGAGAGTATGCCGGCGTTTGATCCGCTGCGGGTGGAGCAGGTGCTGGACAGTGAAGAGGGAGAGTTGGTCAATCGGGCGCTTCAGCCCTATGCTCCCGGATCGGTCTTTAAGCTGGTGGTGACCTGTGCCGCTTTGGAAAACGGCATGGCCGGAGAGTGGACCACCTTTGACTGCAGCGGCAGTGTGGATGTGGGCGGAGTGGAAATCGGATGCAGCCACAAGGAGGGGCATGGAACGTTGACCTTGACCCAGGCGCTGGCCCACTCCTGCAATCCCTATTTCATTCAGCTGGCTCAGCGGCTGGGGGCGGATACCATTGTGGAGACCGCGGAAAAACTGGGTTTTGGACAGTCCATTTCACTGGGAGAGGCCCTCCAGACGCCGGCGGGACAGCTACCGGAGGAGGACACTCTTTCATTGCCCGCGGGGCTGGCCAACTTTTCCATTGGACAGGGAGACTTGCTGGCCACTCCGTTGCAGGTGGCTTCTTTCATACAGGCCATTGCCAATGGCGGAACGCAAAACAGTCCTCAGCTGCTGCGGGGGTGGATGGATGAGGAGGGCAATTTGACCGAGAGCCTGTACCATCCTCAGGCTGAACGGGTGTTTTCTCAGGAGACAGCGCAGCGTCTGACTGCGTTGATGCGAGAGGTGATGACGGATGGCACCGGTCAGCGGGGCGAGGTGGCCGGTTTGGAGATCTGCGGGAAAAGTTCTTCCGCTCAGGCAGGAGAGGGGCGTGTGGACGGCTGGTTTGCTGGTTTTTGGCCCATGGAGCAGCCTCGCTATGTGCTGGTGGTGGTGTGCGAAGAGGGCGGTAGCGGCAGCGGGCAGGCGCTGGCAGTGTTCCGTGAAATTGCCCAGTCTCTGGGAAATGGGGATTGACCGGATGCCTCCCCTTTGCTATGATGAAGGCAGAAGGGAGGCGCGGACATGAAGTGGAACGGCTTTTGTACAGCGGGCGTACTGGTGTTGGCCATTGCCGGGCTTTTGGGCTATCAGGCGTGGCAGGCGGAGCGGCGCAATCCGGTGGCGGAGGATGAACAGGCCATGGCCGCGGTCATCCAGCGGTTTGCGGAAAAGGAGCAGCCGGTGGAGATCTTCCATGTGATCGAGCAGGGTGACGTGCGGGTGGCCGGATGTGTGGACGCCCAGGGAGCACTGGGATATGGTGTGTTTGAGAAGGACGATGACGGACGCTACCGGTATGTTTCCAATCATTTTCCAGAGCGGGTCTGGCAGATGGGTTCCACTGCTTTGTACTCCAGTGCGGGACCTGAAAAAGTGGCGTTTTACCTGAGCAGCGATCCCAAGCTGACGGTGATTACCTATCATATGCTGAGCGAGGAGACAGGCGAGAGCTTGGAGGGAGAGGTCCCGGTGGAGGGCTGTCCTTCCATGACCATGCTGCCTCCTGTGCCGGAGAACTGGTCTTCCTGGCACAGGGAGAGCCATGCGCTGGACAGTGAGGGAAATAAGCTGGAATGACCGGTGTTTTGGGGAGTTTGCCCCATTGACAAGCCGGGGGAAGTTGCTATAATAGAAGAGGAAATGCGACGAAGGAGACGAGGAGAGTTTTCCCATGGCGTCAGAGAGGCCCCCATGGCTGGAAGGGGCTGCCAGGGCACTTGACCGGCCACTCCGGAGCAGAGCGGGAAGACCGCTCCGCAGCCCAGCGATACGGGGCACAAAAGGCACAGCCATGCTGTGTGAAGTTGGGTGGTACCACGGATGCATCGATCATTCGTCCCTGCGGGGAGGAATGGTCGTTTTTATTTTCGGCGGCCTGCCATCAATTCAGAAAAAAGGAGAAAGAACCAATGCAAAAAGCCTATGGCGTCAACGAACTGCGCAAGATGTTCCTGGAGTTTTTTGAGAGCAAGGGACATCTGAAAATGAAGAGTTTTTCCCTCATTCCCCACAACGATAAGAGCCTGCTGCTCATCAATTCGGGCATGGCTCCCCTCAAGCCCTATTTCACCGGACAGGAAATTCCGCCCCGTACCCGGGTGACTACCTGTCAGAAGTGCATCCGCACCGGAGATATTGAAAATGTGGGCAAAACAGCCCGGCATGGCACGTTTTTTGAAATGTTGGGGAATTTCTCCTTCGGCGATTACTTCAAGCACGAGGCCATTGCCTGGAGCTGGGAGTTCCTCACCCAGGTGGTGGGATTGGACCCCGACCGGTTGTATCCTTCGGTGTATGAGGATGATGACGAGGCCTTTGCCATCTGGGAAAAGGAAATCGGCATCGCTCCCGAGCGCATCTTCCGTTTTGGCAAGGAGGACAACTTCTGGGAACATGGCGCCGGTCCCTGCGGTCCCTGCTCGGAGATCTACTATGACCGAGGTGAAAAATATGGCTGCGGTAAGCCGGATTGCACCGTAGGCTGTGACTGCGACCGGTACATGGAAGTGTGGAACAATGTATTCACCCAGTTTGACAACGACGGCAAGGGACATTACACCGAGCTGGAGAAGAAAAACATCGACACCGGCATGGGGCTGGAACGTCTGGCAGTGGTGGTGCAGGATGTGGACTCCATCTTTGATGTGGACACCCTCAAGGCTCTGCGGGATCAGGTATGCAAGGTGGCGGGTGTCACCTATCAGACCGATGCGAAAAAGGATGTGTCCATCCGTCTTATCACTGACCATGTACGTTCGGTGACCTTTATGACTTCTGATGGCATCAAGCCCAGCAACGAAGGCCGGGGCTATGTGCTGCGGCGTCTGCTGCGCCGGGCCGTACGTCATGGGCGGCTGCTGGGCATCGAAGGTCCCTTTATGGCCGGACTGGCCCAGGTGGTGATCGACTGTTCCAAGGACGGGTACCCCGAACTGGCTGAAAAGCAGGAGTACATCCTCAAAGTGATCGCCACCGAGGAAGAAGGGTTCAACAAGACCATTGACCAGGGATTGAGCATCCTTTCGGAAATGGAGGCCGCCTTGCTGAAAAACAGCGAAAAGGTACTGGCCGGCGAGGATGCCTTCAAGTTGCATGACACCTATGGATTCCCTCTGGATCTCACCCGGGAGATCATGGAGGAAAAGGGCTACCAGATCGACGAAGAGGGCTTCCAGCGGGCCATGAAGGTGCAGCGGGAAACCGCCAGAAGCGCCCGCAAGACCACCAATTACATGGGGGCGGATGTGACCATCTACCAGTCCATCGATCCGGCCATTACCTCTGAGTTTGTGGGCTACGACCACACTGAAGCCACCTCTCCCATCACTGTTCTCACCACCGAGGACGCGCTGGTGCAGGAACTGGAAGAGGGCCAGCAGGGTACCATCATCGTGGAGCAAACCCCCTTCTACGCCACCAGCGGCGGTCAGGTGGCCGATACCGGCCGCATCACCACCGACAGCGGTATTTTTGAAGTGGAGGACACCATCAAGCTGCAGGGCGGCAAAATCGGCCATGTGGGCCAGGTAGTGGACGGAAGCGTGAAGGTGGGCGAAACCGCCACCCTGTCCATCGATGTGGAGCGCCGGGATGCCATCCGCCGCAACCACAGTGTGACCCACCTGCTGCAGAAGGCTCTGCGGGAAGTGCTGGGCACCCACGTGGAACAGGCTGGCGCCTACTACGATGACCGGATTGTCCGGTTTGACTTCTCTCATTTTTCCGCTATGACGCCTCAGGAACTGAAGCTAGTGGAGAACAAGGTCAACGCGGCCATTGCCCAGGATTACCCGGTGGTGACTGAGGTGATGGGCATTGAACAGGCCCGGGCCAAGGGCGCTATGGCTCTCTTTGGAGAGAAGTACGGCGATACCGTCCGGGTGGTGGAAATGGGCGATTATTCCACCGAACTGTGTGGCGGCACTCATGTGAGCTCCACCGGTAAGATTGGACTGTTCAAGATTCTCAGCGAAAGTTCTGTGGCTGCGGGTGTGCGGCGGATTGAGGGCGTGACCGGCCTCAATGTACTGCAGCTGCTCAATGACACCCAGGCTACCATTGCGGAGGCGGCCGCAGTGCTCAAGCTGCCCAATCCTCACGAGTTGGTGACTCGTTGCCACGCGGTGATGGAGGAGCTGAAGGCCAAGAATGCGGAAATCGACCGGCTCAACCAACGGATGGCGGACAGTCAGCTGAAGGAGCTGTTTGAGGCTCCGGTGCGGGTGAAGGGACTGGCGGCGCTGTCTGCCATGTTCACCGGCGCTAAGCCCGAAGCTCTGCGGATGATGGGCGACAAGGTGCGGGAGCAGGCTCCCAAGGGTGTGGCCATTCTGGTGGGCTCTTCCGATGGCAAGACCAACATGCTGTGTGTGTGCGGTCCCGAAGCGGTAAAGGCCGGCGCTCATGCGGGCAAGATTCTCAAAGAAGTGCTGGCGGTGTGCAATGGCCGCGGCGGTGGCCGTCCGGACAGTGCCATGGGCGGCGTGGGAGATCCCACTAAGGTGGACGAGGCCATGATGGCGCTGCCCTCCATTATGGAAAAACTGCTGCCCTGAAACCATGGGTACAATCTGGGAAAGGAGTGAGACCATGGATTGTCTGTTTTGTAAAATTCTGGCAGGGGAGATCCCCAGCAACAAGGTGTATGAAGACGAATATGTGTATGCCTTTTATGACATTGAGCCCCAAGCACCGGTGCATTTTCTGGTGATTCCCAAGGTGCACATCGCCAGCGCGGCGGAGGTGACGGGCGAAAACAGTCTGTATGTGGCCAAGGCCTATGAGGCCATCGCCAAAATTGCCCCCACACTGGGCCTGGAAAACGGGTTCCGGGTGGTGGCCAATGTGGGCGAGGATGGCCTGCAGACGGTGCAGCATCTGCACTTCCATGTGCTGGGCAAGCGCAAGATGGCATGGCCTCCCGGCTGATGACCGGAGGAAAATAGGGGAGAAGCGAGGGCTTCTCCCTTTTTTGCGGGAGGAAAAGCGATGACACAGAGAGAATTTGAGAGTCGATGGTTGGATGTGAGCTGCGGGTACGGCGGCTTTTCCTACCTGATTGTAGGAAATGAAAAGACAGCGCTCTTTGAAACAGGGATGGCTTATGGCGGAGAGGGACTGGTCAAGCGACTGCGGCAGGCCCTGGGAGGACGAAAGCTGGATTATATTTTGCTCAGCCATAGCCACTATGACCATGCCGGCGGACTCACTGCGGTGCGCCATGCCTTTCCTGGGGCGGTGCCGGTGGGAAGTGCCTATGGCGCAAAGGTGCTGCGCAAGGAGAGTGTGCGGGATTTTTTCGCTTCCATGAGCCGCACCGCCCAGCGGCAATTGCTGGGCAAATACCAACCCTTTCCCTTTTGGCCGGAACTGCTGGACATCGGGCTGACAGTGGGGGATGGTGACACCCTTTCCCTGGGCGGGCTCACGGTGGAAGTGGTGGAAACTCCGGGGCACACCCACTGTTCTCTGTCCTATTTCCTGCGGGAACCGGGGGTGCTGCTTGCCAGTGAAAGCCTGGGAATTCATCTGGGGGACGAGGTGATGCCGGTGTGTCTCACCAGTGGCCGGGAGATGGTGCGCTCGGTGGAAAAATGCCGGGTCCTTCCGGTGAAGGGCATCTACCATCCCCATCAGCAGGTGGTGTGGGGGGAGGCCTGTGAGGCATTTTTTGAGCTGGCCCGGCGGGCGCCACGAAAGTGGCGGGAGATGCTGCAGCCGCTGGAAGCCCGGGGCATGGAGCTGGAGCAGATGGTGCAGTGGCTGTGGGAACACTATGGTCCCCGCTGTAAAGGGCAGCCCAAAGAGGCGTTTTTCATCAATGCCCGGCATATCATTCCCACTTTGCTGGAAGACAGGTAAAATGAGCATAGAACCAGGCTTTTTTTCATATGCTGGAACAAAAAAGCAGAAAAGAGGGAGCCTATGTTCATCACCATACGCAAACGCCATCTGTTGCTGGCGCTGGTGTGCTGTCTGGCCTTTTTGACGGCACCGGTCACCCGATGGTATCTGGCCGGGCAGGGCGCGGACACCATGTCGCAGCAATCGGTCAACTGGGGGCTCAGCTTTCCGCAGGAGGGACAGCCGCCGGTGGGCAATGCCACTGCGGAATTCCTGCGGGGATACAATGCCTATTACATCGGGAATACCGATGAGAAAACCATTTACCTCACCTTTGACGCCGGATATGAAAACGGCAATACAGAACCCATTTTGGACGCACTCAAAAAGCATGGGGCCAAAGCCACTTTTTTTGTAGTGGGCAATTTTTTGGAGAGTTCGCCCGAGATCGTACAGCGTATGGTAGCGGAGGGGCATACGGTGGGCAATCACACCTACCATCACCCCGATATGGCTTCCATCTCTGACAAAGAGGCATTCCAAAAGGAACTGACCTCTCTGGAGGAGAAATATCAAGAAATCACTGGGCAGCCCATGAAGAAGCTGTACCGTCCCCCGCAGGGCAAATACAGTGAGCAAAACCTGCAAATGGCCAGCGAGATGGGGTATCGCACCTTCTTCTGGAGTCTAGCCTATGTGGACTGGTATACCGACGATCAGCCCACTCATGAGGAAGCGTTTGCCAAATTGCTGCCCCGCATTCACAATGGCTGTATTGTGCTGCTGCACAGCACTTCTGCTACCAATGGGGAAATTCTGGATGAACTGCTCACCCGTTGGGAGGAGATGGGATATACCTTTGGCACGCTGGAAGAATTGTGCGGCGAGACATAGAAAATCCGGAGAGATCGCAGATCTCTCCGGATTTTTGCTGTGCTCAGGGCTCTTTCAAAATGAAAACAGGAATGGGCGGATCGTTGGGCCGGTTGAAAAAATGAGTGACCAGCACGGTGTATTTCTTTTGGTCCAGCATCTTCAGGTACGCCAGTAACGCATCCCGTTCCTCATAGCCGGTATCACCGCCCGAATAAATGGCCAGACTCATCACCCCGCCCGGCCGCAGAAGCTCCAGTCCCTGTTCGATGGCGGCAATGCTGCTGTCCGGCCGGGTGAAGATGTTGTGATCGCCGCCTGGCAGATAGCCAAAATTGAAGGCGATACAGGAAACGGTTCCGGGACAGGCATACCGGTTCATGTGGATGTGACTGTCCAGCAGTACCTGAGCCCGATTTGCAACCCCCTGTTGACGGAGCAGCAGTCGGGTGGCGTCCACCGCCTGCTGTTGGATGTCGAAGGCCAATACATGGCCTTCTTCTCCTACCAGACCGCACAGAAAGACTGTGTCCCGCCCCCGTCCCGCGGTGGCGTCAATGCACAGGTCGCCCGGCTGTACATGCCGGGCCATAAAATCATGGGTGAGCCCCACAGTGTTGAGTGACATGCTTTGTTCCCCCTTTGGCAGTATGGTACCACAAAACCACGCCGGTTCCAAGGGGGTTCGCTTTACATCCCCACCGGGCTTTGGTACAATAAAAACAGAAACAAAAAGGAGCTGCCAGTATGAACAAAAGCGCGATCCGACAATTTGCCATGGGGGTCCGGACCCTGTTGCTGGAAGAAATGGAGAAAAATGCCCGGTATTATCAGCAGATCTGGGAGAATTTCGGTCTGCCCAGTTTTGTCCCCGCCGACCAGGTGGAGCAGGTACGGGTGCTGCGGGCCGCTGTGGAAAAACAGGGCCTGCAACGGGTGGTGGAACAGGCGGCAGCGCTGTGGTTTGTGCGGCTGGTGGCCCTGCGGTATCTGGAAGTCAACGGATACAGCGCGCCCGAAGTCCTCTCCCGCCAGGGGGATTCCCCGGAGGAGTTTACCCATCTGGTGGTGGAGCGGTGCCGGGATTGGAAAGAACAATTCCCTCAGCTGTTTGGCGGAGAGGAGTATACCCGCCTGTTGCTGCGCTTGACTCCCGGAGAGGGTGTGATGGCCGGTTTGGAGCAGCTGGACCGGGAGGAATTCCGTCAGGGAGCGGAAGTGGTGGGCTGGCTGTATCAGGCCTTCAACACCCAGGTGAAAGATCAGGCCTTTGCCCGGCTGCGGGGCCGGGGCCGAGTGAATCGGGAAGAACTGGTGGCAGTTACCCAGTTTTTTACTCCCCGGTGGCTGGCCTGTTATCTGGTGGAAAACAGTCTGGGACGAGTGCTGCTGCGCAGTTTCCCGGAGGCCATGGAGATGAAAGGCTCTTGGCGGTATTTTGTGGAGGATGACCAGTTGTGCCAGTTTCGGCAGGACAGCTGTCGTCCGTTGGAGAGCTTGCGGGTGCTCGACCCCTGCATGGGGGGAGGACATCTGCTGGTCTGTGCCTTTGACATGCTGCTGGAGCTCTACCTGCGCCGGGGATATGAAAAAGGACAGGCCGCCCGGAGTATTGTGGAGAACAATTTATGGGGATTGGATGTGGACCCCATGGCCTGCCGCCTGACCAGTTTTGTGCTGCTGGAGAAGGTGCTGGCCTGTGATCCCGGAGCGTTGGAAAAAGGGATTTCCCATCACCTTTGCACAGTGGAAGACGCGGGGGAGATCTGCCGGGAGCACATTCCGCTGCTGGGCGGACAGGTGGAAAACGAGATGGAGCGGGAAAAGCTGGAGGAGGACGCCCGCAGCCTGGAGGAGATGTTCCGGGGGGCTGGAGAGTATGGCTCGCTGCTGGAGCCGGACCGGGAGCTGGACGTGGAGCGGCTGGAGATGTTCCTGCGGGGTGAGCGGTGCGAGGCTCAGCTCACCTTTGACACAGCCGGGTATGACCGGACGCAAAATCGCCTGCTGGAACTGTTGGAAATGGTACAAATGCTCACCGGCACCTATGATGTGGTGGTGACCAACCCACCCTATATGGGCAAACGTCATATGAGCCCTCAGTTGGACGGGTATTTGCGGCGGCACTACCCCGACAGCCGCAATGATCTGTTCGCCGCCTTCATTGAAAAGGGCTGCCGGCTCACCGCACCCGACGGCTACTGCGCCATGCTCACCCAGCACGCGTTTTTGTTTTTGTCAGGTTATGAAACCCTGCGGGAAAAATTATTGGGCATGGATTGGGTGACATTGGTTCATCTGGGTACCAGAGCCTTTGAGGAAATTGACGGAGAGGTGGTACAGACCGCCGCCTTTGTCATGCACGCGGGCAATACACCGGGGCTGCGGGGACGGTACATCCGTCTGGTGGAGGAGCCTGGGCCCCGGGAAAAGGAGCAGGCGTTTCTGGCGGGCAAAAATCGTTTTCTGTGCCCCAGAGAGTCCTTCTGGAAGCTGCCGGGCAAGCCCTTTGCCTATTGGGTCAGCCCCGCAGTGATGCATCTCTTTGAAACCAGTCCCACCATCGGACAGGTAGCTGATCCCCGGCAGGGAATGGCCACCACCGACACAGGCCGTTTCCTGCGGCTGTGGCATGAGATCCCTCCGGGACAGATCGCCTTTCACTGTCTGGACCGGGAACAGGCCATGGAGAGCGGCGCCCGATGGTTCCCCATCAACAAGGGAGGGGAGTTCCGCAAGTGGTACGGCAACAACCGGACGGTGGTCAATTATCAGCAGGATGGGCGTGAGATCAAGGAAGAGGTGCTGCGCCGGTATCCCTATCTGAAAAACCCCGGGTTTGTGGTGAAAAATCAGGAGTACTATTTTCAGGGCGGCATTACCTGGACACTGATTTGCACCAGTCATTTCGGCGTGCGGTGTTTCCCAGCGGGGATGCTGTTTGACGTATCCGCTCATTGTGTGTTCTGCGAACCTGAGCTGGAGGCCTATTTGGCGGCGTATCTCAACAGTCCCATCGCGGCCTATCTGCTGGAAATGCTGAATCCCACCCTGAATTTCCCCTCCGGTGTGGTGGCTCGTCTGCCCATTCGGGTGGACCGTCAGGCCCTGCCCAGAGTGCGGGAGCTGGTGGAGGACAACATCCGTATGGCCCGGGAGGACTGGGACAGCTTTGAAGCCAGCTGGGATTTCCGGGTGCATCCACTGTTGCGGCTCGGGCTTACATTGGAAGAAGCCTTTGGGCTGTGGCAGGAAGAAACCCGGCAGCGGCGGGAGAGAACCAGGCGCAACGAAGAGGAACTGGCCCAGATACTGCTGCGAATCCATGGCCTGGAGCAGGAGCTTTCGGCCCAGGTGGGCGAAGAGCTCATTACACTGGCCCGGGCGGACAAAGGCCGGGAGGTGCGAAGCCTGCTCTCCTGGGCAGTGGGGTGGTATTTCGGCCGGTTTACCTGGCAGGATCAGGGACAGGAAGCATGGCTGCTTCCCTTGGGGCAGGGGTACAATGTGGTGCGTACCTGTTTGGAGCAGGTGCTGGGACCGGAAAAGCTGGAGGAAAATCTGTCCTTTGTGGCGGATGCACTGGGCGGAAAGGGATCGTCTCAGGAGAGGATAGAGGCCTATTTTCGCCGGGATTTTTACCGGGAACACCTGCGGACCTACGCCAAACGTCCCATCTATTGGCTGTTTGACAATGGAGAAAAACGGGCGCTGGTGTATTGCCATCATGACTGGTTAGGAAACATGGAGGCGCTGCGGGAATATTATCAGGAAGACCCTGTATATTGCGCCCGGCTGCGGGAGGCGCAGCGGGTGCCACTTGACCCAAACGACGGAATCGTGGTAAACTATGGAAAACTACAGAATTCGCCACCGGGGCAAAAGCCGTTGGTGGTTCCTGTCTGAAGGAGAGGACGTGACCTATGTCCAGAAGAAGAGTACGGGCCAAAAGCCACAGCGAAGCTCCCACCCAACGGGAACGGGACGAAATCCGCTCTACCCGCCGTAAACTAATTTGGTTTGCGGTGGCAGGAGTATGCGTGTTGGGAGCAGCGGCCTATTATTTTTCCACCCATACGGACCCGTCGGTGGAATGGGCACGGGAACTTACACCAGAAACGGTGGAGAGTGTGTCGGTGCTATACCCCAATCGGGAGAGTAAAAACCAGTATCACCTGGCCGAAGAGGGAGAGACCCAGGAGCTGATCACATGGCTGCAAAATGCACAGCTCAAGCGGGTGGAACAGCGAGAGGCGGATGAAAAGGCAGAGGACTATTGCCAGATTACGCTGCTGGATGACTCCGGTACCGCCCATCATCTCACCGATGTGAGCCAGGATGATCTATTGGTGGAAGGAAGCCGCTATACCGTTCAGGAAGGGTATATGGAGGAGCTGATCCGGTGGCTGGAAAATCTGAGCTATGAGTATTCTCCTGATTTTCAGCGGGAATATGAGGCATTTGTCGCAGAGAAGGGCTTCACCCAGGAAGAACTGGAGCATCTGACGGAGCTGGAATATGAGCCTCAGGAGATCATTCAGCTGTCCGAAGAGGAATATTTCCGGATTTTTCCTCCTGGCAACCATTACACTGGCGGCATTGGATATGAGCCCAACGCGGATCAGGACACCGCTCTGTATGAGCTGGGAATCGATGATGAAAAGCATACCATTCTGGCCAATCTGGGCTATTCCTATACCGAGATGATCACCATGACTCAACGGGAGAGAGATTTTATTTTCCCCAATGATGAACTGGTGGAGAAGCTGGCCAGCTATGGCATCAAGACCCAGGAGGCCAAGGCTTTTGGGCGTACCAGCGGTAAGAGCTTCAAGGAGCTCATACGCGCGGCCCTGGAACAGGACCAGTATAGCCAGGAAGCAGTGGATAAAATGAAAGCAGCGGGATTGGATGACATTGATCTGGCCATCCTGTTCAATAAGGGATACAGTGAAAATGAGCTGATGATTCTGTTGGCGCGGGACCCCAAGCTAGTGGTGCAGGCAGCGCTGCCGGGCAGCGAAGCTCCCGGTGAGCAGCTGACGGTGAGTGATGACGCCTACTATCAGGAAAAGCTCAAGGAAAAGGGATTGGATACAGAAGGCGCCAAGGCATTGATGCGGCTGGGGTACAGCGAAACGGACATCATGAACATCAGTCAGGAAGAACTGGATATGGCTTTGCCTACCAGTGAGCTGGTGGATAAGCTGGCGGCAAAGGGAGTGCCGGCTGAAACAGTACTGCAGATGCTGGAACGGGGCAGTTCTTTTAAGACCATGATTGATCGGGCGTTGGGTAAATGAGAAAGAAGGTATGAGGTATGAGTAAAGATATCATTGTAACCGTTGGCAGACAATATGGCAGCGGCGGCCGGCGGATTGGCCGCCGGGTGGCCGATAAGCTGGGAATTCCCTTTTATGATCGGGAACTCATTGCCATGGCGGCCAAAGAGAGCGGCCTGCGGGAGGAATTGCTGGCTTCTTTTGATGAAAAGGCGGCCAACAGCTTTCTCTATTCGGTGGTCATGGGGATGGGAGCGGCCAGCCGGGCCGGCGTGATGGGAGAGATGCCTCTCAATGACCGGTTGTTCCTCATTCAGTCAGATGTAATTCGAGAGATTGCATCTCGGGGACCCTGTGTACTGGTGGGCAGATGTTCTGATTATGTGCTCAAAGACTGCGCCGATACGGTGGATGTGTTTGTGCATGCGGACCTGGGCCAGCGGATGGAGTTTGTGGTGCGGGAATATGGTGTGGAAGCTGGTCAGGCAGAATCCATCATCAATAAGACGGATAAAAAGCGGTCCAGTTATTACAACTATTATACCGGTTCCAAGTGGGGCATGGCAGAAAACTATGACCTGTGCATTGACAGTGGAATCGGACTGGAAAACTGTGCGGAGATCATTGCCACACTGGCGCGTCTGCGCAGCGAGGAATAAAAAAGAAAAGCTGGCCTGTGGGCCAGCTTTTGATTTATTATGTTCTAAAACTCAGCAGCGTTTGACGACCTGTTTGGCTCCCATTTTTTCCACTGCCAACTGATACAGTTCCTCTCGGGTGCCTTCTTTCAGAGTATCGTCGGGGAGCAGAATGACCGAACGGGAATTGAGGTAGAAAAAGACTGAATCACGCAGAAAATAGGCCTGCTGCAACTCGTCCCATTTGTGATGTCCTTTGGAAAACTGCTCCGGACAGGAAAAATCCAAACCTTTGGGACTAAAGGTGTATACATAGGTGTACCGTCCCATAGTGGGGTCTTCCCGGATGACTTTTTCCACCTGCCAGTGGGCAAAGCCCATCACCAGCAGCATAAAGGCGATGGCCAGCAAAAAGGGCAGATGGGACAGATGCCACAGAGAGCCGGTGAGATAAATGCTGCGGGCCAGTCCCAGCAGGGAAGCCAGCAGAATCAGAGCCAGCATGGGAATGGTCCAGCGGCTCTTGTGATAGACGTTGAAATTGCACAGCCGTCGATATAACTGAGGGGTCATAGCGGTTTCGTATACGATTTTTTCATTCATGAAAAGTTCCTCCTTAGGCAGCTCAATAGTACTAGTGTACAGGATTTGCAGCGGCTTTGCAACCATTTTTCGCAGGTGGGAGAAATGGGGTGCGGTTGATTTCTGGCTGCGGGTATGGTAGTATAAAAATAATTGTGATGGAAGGAGGAAAAAAGATGGTATCGCTTATCATACCACTGTACAACGAACAGGATACCATTGCGCTGCTGCAGGCTAGACTCAGTGCTTTTTTGATGGAATTTCGCCATCCTATAGAAGTGATTTTTGTAGATGACGGCAGTACCGACCACACATTGGAACGGCTCAATGAAATTTGTGAAGAGGGATATAAAATCATCAGTTATCCCCATAACCGGGGCAAAGGCCACGCTTTGAAGCGAGGAGTGGAACAGGCCCGGGGAGAATATATTTTTTACACAGATGCAGACCTCACCTATGGCTTGCAGGTCATCAATAAAGCCATGCAAGTATTTCGTACCTATCATTGTGATATTGTGGTGGGTTCCAGACATTTGGCGAATTTTGGCTATGAGGATCGGTCCTGGGTGCACAAGCTGGCCTCCTTTACCTTTGCTCATGCCTTTGCCATTTTGATTCGTAGTTATCTGCACATTGGGCAGAGTGATTCTCAGTGCGGATTCAAGGGATTTCGGGCAGAGGTAGCCCGTCATCTGTTTGCGCAATGCCAGGTGGAAGGCTTTGGAATTGATTTTGAAGTGTTGTATCTGGCGGCCAGGGAAAAGCTGGATGTCCGGGAAATGGCGGCTCAAACCATTCATGTGGGACAGCCCAGTTCCAGTCCGGTGCGGGATACTCTGCACATCATGGGAGAAATGAAAAATGTGAAGCGACTGCACAAATAAAGAGGGGAAACGGGAAATGGAATTCAACGAGAGGGAATTGGCGCGGCAGGAAGAGGCCATTGCGCTGGTGAATGACAAACGGCCTCCGGCGCGTTCAGCAGCTCGCGCCAGCAAACAGGCGCAGCAACAACAGGCCATTCGTAAAAAACGGACGGTGGCCATTGGGATGGGTGTATTTCTTATTTTATATGTGGCCAAGCTGTTTTTTGAAGGTCTGGCCTATCAGCCGGTGTATCAGGATTTTGCCCGCTTCAATGTAGGGGTGTACCAGCAGGAAGTCCTCAATACGGGGCTGTTGTCCGGGATTTGCAATTCAGTGCTGTGGACCAGTCTGTGGGACAAGCTGCACATAGCTTCCTTTGCACTGTCGGCCATGTATTTTGTGGCCATTGCGTTGCTGTATCAGGTTTTTTCCCGCCATTTCAAAGTGACTTTTGTATTTTTGGCGGTTGCCATGCTGTCTCCTCTCATGATTCCGGGTGTTTACTATATGAGTGCGGCAGTGTCCATTGTGCCGCCTCTGTTCTTCATGGCTTTGTCCGTCTGGTGTCTGCAGCGCGTGGCGGATACCAAAAGCCTGTTGTGTATGGCCCTGTTTTTTATTTTTCAGGTGTTGTCCTTCTGTTTCTGCAAACAGGTGGCCTGTCTGTCTGCAGTGTTGGCGCTGATGGTCACTTGGTACAACAGCCGTGAAATCAATTGGGGCAGTGTATTGGTGACGATACTGGATGGCGCGCTGGTGGCGGCTGTCTATTATCTCATTGCCCGGTTTGATGGGGTCCAAATGTTGGACATAGGCCGTTTTACCGGCAGCTTTGGGGATATTGTGAAAGAGATCTGGCAAGTGCTTTTCCATGTGGGCAATGGGTTGATCTGGCAGGATATTGGCAGTGGATTTTCCATGCTGGCAAAGGAGAGCATCGCCTATTTGCCTTTGCTGATGATTTTAGCGGGTGGCGCCGCAGCCTTGGCATTTTTGATGCAGGATGGAGTCAGCCATGCCCCTGTGCTCAAAAAGGTAGAGGAGGGCATTTGGTGTGTGCTGGTGACCATCGCTCCGCTGGTTCCCATGTTTTTTCTGGCTGGTGCGCGGTTTTCGCTGGCATCGGCGGCTACCTGTACAGTGGGAGCGGCATTGCTGATCAATTTGGTATATCGGGAGATCTTTGGATTTTCCGCCGTGACCCGATTGGTGGGAAGCGGTGTGTGCGGCGTACTCATTTTTCTACTGTCGGTGGGCAGCATTTATGAAATTGGACTGTACAATGAAGCAGGCGCTCTGGATGACCAGCTGGTGGAAGAAGTGTATCAGGAGGTGCGTCAGACCGACGGCTCTCAGCAGATTCTGTTGTTCAATACCCAGTCCTATCTGGGGGAAGGCTATCAATGGCAGGAACATATTTTGCGGGTGAGCTGCGACGAGCAAACCATGCAGGACGCTTTGGTGGCTCGCAACGGCAGTACCAATGTGGGCAAACTGACCCTGGTGTCTGAAGAAGAGATTCAGAGCGGACGGGCTTTTGCCGCCGAAGAATTCCGTCGGTATGACATACTGTTGGGGCTGGTGGATGGCCATGTAGTCCGGCTGCAGCTGCAGGAGAGCGAAACTGGGTACAATCTGCTGGACGAGAGCGGTAAGGTAATGTGGAGCGGGGAACCCCAGGCGGTGCAGACATGAGCCGGGGCAGACAAATCGCATGGCTGTCCGCGGTGATTGTTTTCGCTGGGGTGGATTATCTCCTATATTGGCAGCTGGGGCTGGCATGGGGATTGAATTTGTATCTGGCACAGGGGATTTCTTATCTGATTCCTGCGGTGCTGCGATTGGCGGTGTGCAACTGGCTGCAGCACACTGCAGAAGAGCCGGAAACCATTGAGATACAGGGAGAGAGTCCGGCGATGGAACAGGTTTATGTGGTACTGGCTTCCTTGGCGGTGGGATTGCTGACCCTGTATGTATTTCAGGGATGTATGCAGATGCAGCCGTTGCTGAGCAAACTGCTGGTACTGTGCGGCACATTGTTTGTGGACCTGTTTGGGTATAATATCTGGAATGACAAAAGCCAATAAAAAAACTGCGGAGAAATTTCTCCGCAGTTTTTTGTTTATTCCCGGCTGAACTCAGTGAGTTCCAGACCATCATTGTTTTCCAGAGCCCAGTTGATGCCCCATTCATTCATGAAGAGCAGCAGATAGTTGCCTCGGTAATCCACCAATTTGCGGCAGTCAGAGGGCAGCCGCAGGGAATCGGGGTCCAGTCCCTTGTTGGCAATCCAGCGGATATGCTGGTGAGGCATGTTTTCCCGATAGATGCTGACGTTGTATTCGTTTTGCAGACGGTATTCCAATACTTCAAACTGCAGCACGCCCACTACGCCCACAATGACTTCTTCCATGCCCCCATGGTATTCTTGGAATACCTGAATGGCACCTTCCTGAGCGATTTGTGTGGTGCCCTTGACAAACTGCTTCCGCTTCATGGTGTCCACCTGACGCACTTTGGCGAAATGTTCGGGAGCAAAGGTGGGAATGCCTTCAAATTCCAATTTGCGGTGAGGAGCGCACAGGGTATCGCCGATGGAGAAAATTCCCGGGTCAAATACGCCAATGATATCGCCTGCATAGGCCTCATCCACAATTTCGCGGTCCTGGGCCATGAATTGCTGAGGCTGGCTCAGGCGGATTTTCCGCTCCCCCTGTACATGCTGGACTTCCATGCCCTTTTCAAAGGCGCCGGAGCAGATGCGCAAAAAGGCAATGCGGTCCCGGTGGGCCTTGTTCATGTTGGCCTGAATTTTGAATACAAAGGCAGAGAAATCCGGATCAGTGGGGTCCACCGGTCCGGTGGTAGACATACGGGGGAGAGGTGGGGTGGTCATGGAGAGAAAATGCCGCAGGAAGGTCTCCACACCAAAATTGGTCAGAGCAGAGCCGAAAAATACAGGAGTCAGCTTGCCCGCCCGTACCTGTTCCAGGTCAAAGGCGTCTCCCGCACCGTCCAGCAGTTCAATGTCTTCCTGTAAAATCCCATAGAGCTCTTCTCCAATGGAGGCCCGCAGTTCAGGGTCGTCTGCCTCCCGTTGGGTGGAAACAGCCTCTTTGAGACCGCCGCTCACCGAAGGGGTAAAGGTGGTGATTTTGCGGATATCCCGCTCAAACACCCCTTTGAAACTGCGGCCGCAGCCGATGGGCCAGTTGACTGGATAGGTCTGAATTCCCAACACATCCTCAATTTCTTGCATCAGATCAAAGGGACTGCCGGCTTCCCGGTCCATTTTATTGATGAAGGTGAAAATGGGGATGCCGCGCATGACACAGACCTTAAAAAGCTTTTTGGTCTGATTTTCCACACCTTTGCTGGCGTCGATGACCATGACCGCGGAATCAGCTGCCATGAGGGTGCGGTAGGTATCTTCTGAGAAATCCTGGTGCCCAGGGGTATCCAGAATGTTGATGCAGTATCCATCATAATTGAACTGCATCACCGAAGAAGTGACCGAGATACCTCTCTGCTTTTCGATTTCCATCCAGTCGGAAACGGCATGGCGATTTGCTTTACGCCCTTTTACCGTACCGGCCATATTGATGGCACCGCCATAGAGCAGCAGTTTTTCGGTCAGTGTGGTTTTGCCCGCGTCAGGGTGAGAAATAATGGCAAATGTACGCCGTTTTTGAATCTCATTGATATAGTCGGCCAAAGGGGGTCCTCCTTTTCTTGCTGTAGACACTGGGTTTGTGTGAACCGTACTGTGAAAAGTACGGTGAATTATGCATATAACACCAAATTTTAATTATACGGTGCAATGGGGGGAAAGTCAATAGAAATCCCCCTTCTGACCGCTTTGGGTGCATGAAAAGGGGGGAAAAGTATCATGATAAGGAAGGGTTTTCCGATCGGTACAAAAGATTGGTGGCCTGCTGTAGCAAGGCACTGCTGGTTGAAAGGAAAGCATTTCGATAATGGGCTTCCTTTTCCGGTTCCAACATCACCCACCAGTGCAGCTGGGAGAGAAACAGGGCAGACAGTTGCTTGCGCACCAGCAAATCCCAGGGCTTTTGGGGAAAGTAGTGGTTTTGCTGTTGGTATAGAGGTAGTAGAGTATCGTGCAGATATTGCTCTAAACTGGTTTGCAATGGCGCACGAGTGGGATCTTCTCTCAGCAGCAGACGAAGTGTGGTACGCTGTCGGCTCAGGGTGTTTGTAAGAGTTTCCATCCACTGCCGGAAAGGCACCGGAGTTTTGAGAATGGGATATTCGGAGAGAAGTTCTTCTATTACATGGAGCAGTAAATCTGCCTTGTCATTGTAGTGGAGATAGAAAGTTTTACGGTTGACCATAGCACAGGTGGCAATTTGTGAAATGGTCAGTTCGTCATAAGAATCTTGCTCCAGCAGTTGTAAAAAAGCGCGTTTGATCAAGGTGCGGCTGCGCAGCACCCGAAGATCGGTTTTGTTTTTCATGTCCAATACACCACATTTCAAGTAGGAATTAGCGATAACGGACAAGCTGTGGGTATTTGATGATAAAACCATCTTAAAACAGCTATATGGGAAATACAATTGGTATTTTAGGAACAATTGTAAACAATTTATTAAATATTATACATAATTATAAATATTAGTGTTTAATACACAAAATATAGTAAAATGACCCTTGTTGGATAACGTCCGATTTCGTACTATGGGGGTGCGATAATGGAGTCAGCTGTGGTATAAGGAGGCATGGGAATTGGCATTTGCGGCGGACCGGCAGGATCGGCGGGATGCCATGTACCTGCGAAGAGATGAACTGGAAAGAAATCTGAAACGTTCCATTCAACGGCGGGATGCACAGGCGTTGGAAGATCAGATGTTGCAGATGGCGCAGTTAATGGATGAATTGCGTTGGAGCGCTGATGATTTGGAAACGGCTTCTCCTGAAAATGGAGAGGATCAACTGCGTTTTGCCCGAGGTGTTCTCCATGAGATGAATGCACTGTTGGATCACTTTGCCAGAAACAGTGGTTTGCCTGCTGTTTATGCAGGGAGGGTACATGACCATTGTAGCCATGCGGTGGAAAATTCTCTGACCCAGGAATATCTGCTCCGGGAATATCCAGTTGTATTGGGAAAAGCCTACCTTGATGCCCTGGAGCTCTGTCAGGCGGATGGCGTATCGGAAAAAACCGCTTCTATTCTCAACTATATTGCGGCCAATTTGACCGAAGAATTGACGCTTTCTCACATTGCACAACAGTTTGGGCTCAATGAGTCCTATCTGTCCAGAAAGTTCAAACGAGAAACAGGAGAAAATCTAATGGATTATATTGCGGCCCGAAGGGTGCGGCTGGCCTGTTCTCTGTTTGATGCGGGAGAACGTTCTGTGCTTCAGGTATCGCAGCAATGTGGATTCAATGCTACTGTTGCAGTGTCTGACCAGAAGGTAATTGTTACTCCTGTAGCAGACGGCGAAACCACTGTTTCCTTCAAGATCAAGAAGGGCAACATCGAAAAGACCGTTAGCATCACTGTAACTGTATCCAATCAGACCTGAGTCTAACTGGGTAAAATAATAAAAAAAACAGCCTGTGGATTGCCACAGGCTGTTTTTTTGAGCAATAAAATGACGTTAGGGCCAGGCGACGTAGCGAAATGGTGAAAGATTAACTGAGTTAGAACAGGGAGTTGCCGAAGGCTTGCTGGTATTTCCGTATACCATGAAGCCATTTTGAGTGAGCGAAAGTACAGTAGTGTCACCACTAAACACAGGGACATCTTGCAGGGCCAGACCGCCGCAGAGATTGTTATGGTTCAGGCCGTCACCCACGCATCCGTAATGGTCGCAGAGGTATACAGCGCGGGGGGCAAATCCCAGTACAATTTCACGACTTGCAGTCCCATCACCTGTGTATGAACCCACAACCACTCGGTTTTCATGCACTGCCTGATCCAGTGTTTCCATATTTTCGTTGAGAACTGTAACGTCCACAAAATCATTTAGCTCAGGCATTTTCAGGTTGTAATGGCTGGTTTGCAGCATGGTATCACCTCCTTTCTTTTTGAGCATACAATCAGATGAAAGGGCTTTCCATCGCCTGTTTGGCAGAGGTTGAGGATTTTTTTGATGGAGCATAGAGACAAAAATAGACTATCCAGTGGGTCAAAAAGGTTGTAAAATCAAAATTGTGCGTATTGAGAGCAAATGAGTCAAGGAATGAGCTGGAAAGAGTGGGTATACTACAAGTGATCAGGTCAATTCCTGCATCATTTCATTTACGCAGAGAGGCCGCCTTCTTTATGAGGGCGGCCTCTTTGTGCAAAACTATGACAAAAAGCGGCGAAGAATCGTTTTTCGCCGCTTTTCTTTGAGAAAAAAGTGTGGTACAATATACAAGGTGTTGCATAATTCATGCAAAGGATGGGATAGAGTTGGAGAGATACAGTCTCTTAGTGGCAGATGACAACCGGGAATGGCGGGAGCTTTTACTGAGTGCATTGCTGCAGGAGTCGTGGTTGGAGATTCTGCCAGTGGCGGAGGATGGCAAGCAGGCTTGGGAACGGATTTGGCGGGACTTGCCTGATATTTTGCTGATGGACGCCATCATGCCGGAAATGGATGCGTTCCAGGTGTTGCGCAAAGTCCGCGAGGAACTGCCGGGGTATCAGCCGGTGATCTATTTGTATTCTGGCATGCACAGTGATTTTATCAGAGAACAGGTGGATCAGCTGCATGTGGATTATTTCACCATGTTGCCTACACCATTGGAATATCTGTTGGAGCATTTGCGCAGGACGGTGAGTCAGCGGATGTCCAACTGCGGTTGCAGGGAAGTGGGACAGGAGATCCGGGGACTGCTGGATGCTTTGGGATTGAGACCACGTACCAAGTATCGGCTGTATACCGCCTGTTGTTTGCAATTGTGCCGAGAAGATCCCACTCGTTTGAATATGGTGACCAAAGTGTTGTATCCGGAGGCGGCACACCTGTGCCATGTGGAGGACACCGCCATTGAACATGGCGTGCGGCATGCAATTCGGGTGGCGCTGCGTCACAAGACACCGTTGTTTTGTCAATTGTTTCCCCGGACGGAAACATTGAGTAACAGCTTATTTCTGGAGGGCCTTTGGAATTATTTGAACAAACTCTCCGGGTAAGCGATGATGAGAAAAGAGATGGTATTTGTTGTTGATTGATTTTCATGTACATGCGTTTCCCGATGCCATTGCACATCGTACGCTGGAAAAACTCGCCGGGATCTGTCACAGTCCCTACCATACGGAAGGCACGCTGCAAAGTACGCTGGACCATTTACAGGAATGGGGCGTGGATCAGGGAGTGCTGATGCCCATTGCCACCAAACCTTCTCAACAGCACAGCATCAATGACTGGGCCGCTCGGGCACAGAGCGACCGGCTGTACTGTTTCGGGACCATTCATCCCCGCAGTGAAGACTGGAAAGAAGAGTTGCACCGGCTGAAGGAATTGGGCCTGCGAGGAGTGAAATTTCACCCCGATTATCAGGACTTTCGAGTGCTGGAGGACTGTATGCTGCCCATTTATGAGGAAATTCGGGCACTGGGACTGCCGGTGCTGTTTCACGCGGGTAGAGATCCACTGGCCCCTGATTCTACCCGCAGTCTGCCCTGTGACACGACACAGTTGGTGGATACCCTGCCGGGACTGACCATTGTCTTGGCCCATATGGGCGGTTTGCGGCTGTATGATGAGGTGGAGCGGTATCTGGTGGGCAAGCCGGTGTATTTTGATACTGCAGTGGCATCGCTGAGCTGTCCATTGGAACAGTATAAACGGATCATACGAATCCACGGAGCGGACAAAATCCTGTTCGGTACCGATTGTCCCTGGAGTACGGTACCCGCTGAGTTAGATTTGTTACGCCAGGCAGAGCTTCAGCCCTGGGAGTGGGAGGCCATCACTGGCGGCAACGCACGAAGATTGCTGGGTGAGCCCATCAAAACCTAAAAAAGGAGACCGAAAGGTCTCCTTTTTTGTGGGCTCAATGAGCCGCGGCTTTTTTGGATTTTTCGTAGCAGCTGCGTACCGCTTTCGCCAGTTGAGCGGAACAGGAAGTGTCCTTGAATCCGCAGCGGATGTCACTGAACAGGGCTTCAATGCGGTCAACGGTCAATCCATCCACCGCGCGTCCGATGGCCTGCAGGTTTCCGTCACAGCCATTGGTAAAGCGGATGTTGGTGACCACATCGCCATCCAGGTCAAATTCAATGCGGGTGGAGCAAACGCCCCGGGGTGTATAGTGGCAATGCATGAATTATAATCTCCTTTGTTGCGTGGTTGGCCTCAAAAGGGCACTGTGCCTATTATAACACAGTTTGCGCAAAAAGAAAGAGAATTTGTCAGATTCCTCTGGAAAACAGCCAGAAGGAGTATGCGCAGGGCAACAGTGCGCCGGTCATCACTCCTACAAAACTGGCGATGGGCCAGTTCAGCAAAGCCATTAGCAGTGCCGCAACGCCGCAAATCATCATCAAGCGGCCTCCCAGACGATGGGTTCGATCCCAATTTTCCTCGCTGAGCAATGCCCAGGGGGTGCGGAAGCCAATGTAGAAATTGCGCTTGACTGAAGGCATGTAATTGCCCATCGTAAGGCACATCAGAGAGAGAATGGCCATGATGATGGAGGGAAAACGCTGATGTAAATTGGGATAAAAAGCAAGCATGATCATGGTGTTGTGCAGGGCAATAACCAGAATGACCGCCAGTCCTTTGAGCAGAAAATAAATGTTGGAAAAACGGCGGTAATTGTTGCGTAACGGGTCCAGCAGAGGGAGCAGGGAAAATCCCAGCAGAGTCAGCCAGGGGATGGCTGCGGTGAGCCAGGTGATGGATTTGGATGCATAACTTTGAATTTGACCGCTAAAGCCGATGCTGTTGGGCACCATTTGGGGGAGACGGGGATACAGCCAGAAAAACACCAGCGTATTGACCAGGCAGAGCAGCAGGTAGAGCCACTCCTGCTTTAGCCAGTGGATGACAGATTGACGCATTGGGAATACCTCCTTTTCAGATGGACTCAAAGCAGGGGTTCGGCAGATGTTTTTTCTTCATTGCCGGTTTGATCTCTCAGGTCCAGAAACCAGGAAACCAGCTCATTGAGTACCGTCATGTTGAGAGAATAGATTACAGTTTGCCCTTCTTTTACGTCCTGTACCAGTCCGGAATTTTTAAGAATGGACAAATGGTGAGAGATGCTGGGTTTGCTGATGGCAAAATGCTGTGCGATTTCACCCGCAGACATATCTTTTTGGCGCAGCATACTCAAAATTTCCCGGCGGGTTTTGTCGGACAGCGCCTTGAATGCACTTGAGTCCATTTGAATCTCTCCTTTTTCTATATTTAGATAATTATCTAAATATAGAATAGATCAAATTACTCTGTTTGTCAATGATTTTTTGTGCTATAATAATACAGGAATCCAAAAGGAGGAAAAAATATGAATCAAGGATTGCAGGGGCTGGAGCCCCATAAGGTGTATCACTATTTTTCACAGCTGTGTGCCATTCCCCACGGTTCGGGCAATACCGCCGGAGTGGCAGAATATTGTCTGCAGGTAGCCAGAGAGCATGGGCTGGAACATCATCAGGACCCGGCGGGCAATGTGATTCTGATCCGGGAGGCGTCAGCAGGGTATGAGCAGGCACAACCGGTGATTTTACAGGGACATTTGGATATGGTTTGTGCCAAAAAAGAGGGGTGCAGCATTGACTTTGCCAAAGATGGCCTAGATGTACGCCATGATGGAGAGTGGGTGTACGCAGAGGGAACTTCACTGGGCGGCGATGACGGCATTGCGGTGGCCATGGCACTGGCGGTTCTCACCGACCCCTCTATTCCAGCACCTCGGCTGGAAGCCATTTTTACAGTGGATGAGGAAATTGGTCTGTTGGGTGCTCATGCATTGGATGTATCGCCGGTGCGTGGCCGTCGGCTGATCAATTTGGATTCGGAAGCAGAGGGGATTTTCACCGTCAGTTGCGCAGGCGGCGTACGTGCCAATCTCACCATACCGGTGAAACGTGAGCCCGCGGAGGGGCAAAATGGCTGTCTGAAGATCAGCGGATTGCTGGGAGGTCATTCCGGCACCGAAATTCACAAGGGTCGGGGCAATGCCAATCACTTGCTGGGTCGGGTGTTGCACCGGCTGGAACGCTGCGGCGGGATTCGGTTGGTACAGGGAGCCGGCGGTATGCAGGACAATGCCATCCCAAGAGAAAGCCAGGTGGAGCTGGTGGCATCGGAGTGGGACAAGGCCTGTGCTGCGGCGCAGGAAATGGAAATCATTCTGCGTCGGGAACTGCGGGTTACCGATCCGGAGGTACGGGTGACCCTGGAAGCCTGTGAGCCCTGCGGGTTACAGCCGTTGGATCAGGATTCCACCAGACGGGTCATCACGCTGCTGCAGGCGGCACCCGATGGGGTACAGCGCATGAGCCCGGATATTGAGGGGCTGGTGCAGACTTCTCTCAACATGGGCATTTTCCGGCTGGAAGAGGGACAGGCCCGTACATCTGCTGCGCTGCGCAGTTCGGTGGACAGCCAGAAAGAGTGGCTGGAGGAACAGCTGGAACGGTTGGCACAGGCGTTGGGTGGCCGGATGGAACTGGTTGGGGATTACCCCGGCTGGGAATATCGGCCTGATTCGCCGCTGCGCGAGCTGATGGTACGGGTATTTGAGAAACAGTACGGTCACGCGCCTGTGATTGAAGCCATTCATGCGGGATTGGAATGCGGACTGTTGGCCAGCAAACTGCCCGGATTGGATTGTGTTTCCATCGGACCGGATATGGAGGACATCCATACGGCAGAGGAGCGTTTGAGCATTGCCTCCACCCAAAGGGTGTGGGATTTTCTGCTGGAGGTTTTGGCACAGAGCAACACCATATAAAGAAAAAGCCTGGAGATTCCATGGAATCTCCGGGCTTTTGTGTTGTCTGTCAGATTTTGCGTACAGTGATGATGTCCGGGATGGTGGACAGCTCTTCCAAAGCGGCTGCGCTCACATCGTCGTCGGTGTCGATGAGGGTGGCGGCGTATTCCTTTTTGGAGGAATTGTACAGGTGTTCAATATTGACCTCATACCGGGAGAGCACAGCTGTAATCTGGCCGATCATGTTTTTCACATTTTTATGGAGCAGGCACACACGTACCTTGCAGGTACGGGGGTTGTTGATGGTAGGGAAGTTGACGGAATTTTTGATGCGGCCCTGTTCCAGGTAGTAGATGAGTTCCTTGGCAGCCATGGCGGCGCAGTTGTCCTCGCTCTCGGGGGTGGAGGCGCCCAGATGGGGCATGACCACTGTCTTTTTCATGGCCAGAGTCTGCTCGGTGGCAAAGTCACACACATAGCGGGCCACATAACCAGCCTCAATGGCGGCTTCCAAATCGTCGTGATTCACCAGCTCCGCCCGGGCCAAGTTGATGATGCGCATACCTCTCTTCATAAAGGGGAATACATCCGCGTTGAGCATGCCGCGGGTCTCATTGGTGCTGGGCACGTGCAGGGTCAGATAGTCACACTGGGTATACAGGGTTTTGAGAGAGTCTGCGTGGTGCACATTTTTATCCAATCCCCAAGCGGCATCCAGGGAGAGATAGGGGTCATAGCCGTACACGTCCATTCCCAGCGCGATGGCGGTGTTGGCCACCTGTACGCCAATGGCTCCCAGACCTACCACACCCAGCTTTTTGCCGTACAGCTCAGGTCCCACAAAGGTGGATTTGCCCTTTTCTGCCAGATCGGGGATTTCATCGCCCTTACCGGCCAGTGTTTTGGCCCATTCGATGCCATCCACCACTTTGCGGCTGGCCAGCAACAGGGCCAGAATGACCAGTTCCTTGACGGCGTTGGCGTTGGCACCGGGGGTGTTGAATACCACAATACCCCGCTTGGAACACTCTTCAATGGGAATGTTGTTGGTGCCGGCACCGGCCCGGGCAATGGCCTTCAGGCTGGCAGGCAGCTCCATTTCGTGCATATTGGCGCTTCGCACCAGAATGGCATCGGGGTCTTTGACTTCGTCGGTACCGATGCGGTAATCCCGCCGGCTGAAGCGGGAGAGACCCGCGTCGGAGATTTTGTTGAGCAATTTGATATCATACATGGTAGGGATTCCTCCTTGTCGTTGTCCAATGAAAAACAGGGCGGTGGTAGGGCCGCCCTGTGTGATTGTCAGTTTCTGGCTTCAAAGTCCTTCATGAACTGCACCAGTGCTTCCACACCTTCCAGCGGCATGGCGTTGTACAGGCTGGCACGCATGCCGCCCACTACCCGGTGGCCCTTGAGGTTGACCAGACCGGCGGCAGCCGCTTCCTGCACGAACTTCTGATCCATGGCCTTGTCACCGGTGACAAAGGGGATGTTCATCAGGCTGCGGTCCTGTCCCTGCACAGTGGCATGGAACAGCTTGGAGGAGTCCAGGAAATCGTACAGCAGACCGGCTTTTTTGCGGTTGCGCTCTGCCATGGCGGTGAGTCCGCCCAGATTTTTGATCCACTCCAGCACCAGCTTGCAGATGTAAATGCTGTAGGTGGGAGGGGTGTTGTACATGGAGCCATTGTTGGCGTGGGTGTCATACCGCAGCATGGTGGGCGTGCCGGGCTGGGGTTCTCCAATGAGATCCTCCCGGATGATGACCACTGTCAGACCAGCGGGGCCCATATTTTTCTGGGCGCCGGCGTACAGCATGCCAAACCGGTTCACATCCAGCGGCTCGGAGAGTGCGCAGGAACTGAAATCGCACACCAGAGGTACCTTTCCGGTATCGGGCAGGGTGGTGTAGCGGGTGCCGAAAATGGTGTTGTTGAGGCAGATGTGGAAATAGTCCGCCTCGGGGTCAAAGTCGGCCGGATTCAGTTTGGGGATATAGGTAAAGGTCTTGTCGGCCGAAGAGGCCACCAGATGGCACTGGCCGAATTTCTGGGCTTCTTCGTAGGCTTTTTTGGCCCACTGACCGGTGACCACAAAATCTGCTTTTTTGTTTTTCACCATCAGGTTCAGGGGGATCATGGCGAACTGTGTGGAAGCGCCTCCCTGCAAAAACAGAACTTTATAATTGTCGGGAATGGACAGAATTTCCCGGAGCAATGCTTCGCAGCCTTCGATGATGGATTCATACATGGCGGATCGATGACTCATTTCCATAACGGACATGCCATCATTGCCGTGGGTCAGCATTTCATCGGCAGCCTGCTGCAGCACGCTCTCCGGCAATACACCGGGGCCTGCGGAAAAATTGTATACTCTGTTCATGTAATTCCCTCCGCCTCTTTCATTCAAATGGTACGATTGTGCCAGGGATATTTGCAGGATTGCAATGAGGTCCCTGCACGGATATACTTCTATTATAGGAAATCCCGCGGGGATAGTCAAGGAAGGCTGTAGGGCGAATGGACCAAAAATCCCTGTACTTCGCCATAAAAATTGTGAAGATTGGAAAAATTGCCAAGGGGACGCAATCATGGTATAATGCCCACAATGGGAAGTGTCAAAGACCTCAGAGAGGATGGTAGCAGGTGAATTGGAAAGAGAGCTGGCAGGTGCTGGATGTACGGACCCGGCAGCGTGCCATACGATACATCATACTCATTATATGCTGTTTTGCGCTGGCCTGGGGCGGGCGGATTTATTACTATAAGGTATTCATCCAGCCCCGGCAGCAGCAGGAGCAGCAACAGTTGGAGAACCAGCCGGCCCGAGTGAGCATGCAGGTGACCCGGCCCGAATATGCGCAGCGGCTGACGGTGGACAAACAGGTGAGGCTGTATGAGCTGCCTTTTGTGGGGGAGGAGTCGGATACATTGCTGGAGCCTTATACACTGGTGGAAGTGTTGGGTGATGTGACAGTACCCGGAGCCGATCAGATCAAATGGGTGCAGGTGACGGCGTCGCTGGAAACAGGCACTGTTACCGGATACCTGCCGGTGGAGGAAACCGTACCCTTTGTGGAGGGAATGGAGGCACTGGTGCAGCACGGTGGATGAGCAGTTGACAGTTGCATTGGGTGCGGGCTTTGTGGTACAATCAAATCTATGGGAAAAATCCTCGAAAGGACGAAGATACATGAGAAAAGAACTGGCAAAAAGCTATCAGCCGGCGGAAGTGGAAGACCGGATTTATGACTTCTGGCTCAAGGGAAACTACTTTCATGCCGAGCCTGATCCGGACAAAAAACCCTTTACCATTGTGATTCCGCCGCCCAATGTGACAGGCCAGCTGCACATGGGACACGCATTGGATGACACGCTGCAGGATATCCTCATCCGGTACAAGCGGATGCAAGGGTACAGCACTCTGTGGATGCCCGGCACTGACCACGCTGGCATCGCCACCCAGATCAAGGTGGAAGAGCAGTTGCGGGTGGGCGAAGGCATCACCCGGTATGACCTGGGCCGGGAGAAGTTCCTGGAACGGGTGTGGGAGTGGAAGGACAAATACCACGCTCGTATCATCAGCCAGCTGCGCAAAATGGGCGCCAGCTGTGACTGGGAGCGGGAGCGTTTCACCATGGATGAAGGCTGCTCCAAGGCAGTGCGTGAGGTGTTTGTCAACTTGTACAACAAGGGCCTCATCTACCAGGGCAACCGCATTATCAACTGGTGTCCTCACTGCATCACCGCGCTGTCCGACGCCGAGGTGGAATTTGAAGAGCAAGACGGCTATTTCTGGCATATCAATTACCCCATTGTGGGAGAGCCCGGAAAATTTGTGGAGATTGCCACCACCCGTCCCGAAACCATGTTGGGCGACAGCGGTGTGGCCGTTAACCCCAATGACCCCAAGACCGCTCATCTGGCGGGGAAAAAGGTCATTCTGCCTCTGGTGGGCCGGGAGATCCCGGTGGTGGCGGACGAAATGGTGGAGATCGGCTTCGGTACCGGCTGCGTGAAGATCACCCCCTGTCATGACCCCAATGACTTTGAAACCGGCAAACGCCATGGCCTGGAAGAAATCCTTATCATGGACGACAAGGGCTGCATCAATGAAAATGGCGGCAAATATGCGGGTATGGACCGGTATGAAGCCCGTAAGGCCATCGTGGCCGATCTGGAAAAGGAAGGCTATCTGGTCAAGGTGGAGCCCCACAAGCACAATGTGGGCACCTGCTATCGCTGCAAGACCACTGTGGAACCCATCACCAGCAAGCAGTGGTTTGTGAAGATGGGCCCGCTGGCGGAGCCTGCGCTGGATGTGGTGAAAAACGGCACTGTACAGTTTGTGCCTGACCGCTTCAGCAAGACCTATGTCAACTGGATGGAAAATGTACACGACTGGTGTATTTCCCGTCAGCTGTGGTGGGGACACCGCATCCCAGCCTTCTACTGCGACGCCTGTGGGGAGACCACCGTCAGCAAGGAGGACATCACTGTGTGTCCCAAGTGCGGCGCTCCGGTGCGGCAGGAGGAGGACGTGTTGGATACCTGGTTCTCTTCGGCACTGTGGCCCTTCAGCACCCTGGGCTGGCCCGATAAGACCAAAGAGTTGGAGTACTATTATCCCACCAGTGTACTGGTCACCGGATATGACATCATTTTCTTCTGGGTGGCCCGCATGATTTTCTCCGGTATGGAGCATATGCATCAGGAGCCCTTTAAGCACGTGCTGATTCACGGCTTGGTGCGGGATGAACAGGGCCGCAAGATGAGCAAATCCCTGGGCAACGGTGTGGACCCCATGGAAGTGATTGACAAATATGGAGCGGACGCTCTGCGTCTGATGCTGGTGACCGGCAATGCTCCCGGCAATGACATGCGTTTCTCCTACAAGAAGGTGGAAGCAGACGCCAACTTTGCCAACAAGATCTGGAATGCCGCCCGGTTTGTGCTGATGAATCTGCACATTGAGGAGTGCCGTCTGCCGGATCAGCTGGAGATGGAAGACAAGTGGATTCTCAGCAGGTACAACCGTCTGGTAAAGGAGGTCACCGAAAACCTGGACAAGTATGAGCTGGGTGTGGCCTCTGCCAAAATTTATGACTTCTTCTGGGATTATTTCTGCGACTGGTACATTGAACTGGTCAAGCACCGTCTGTATGATGCCAGCCCCGAGAACGACGTTCGGGAAAGCGCGCAGTATGTGCTGTGCTATGTGCTTAGCGGTGCGCTGCATCTGCTGCATCCCTTTATGCCCTTTATCACTGAGGAAATCTGGCAGGCACTGCCCCATGAGGGAGAAGCTCTGATGGTCAGCCCCTGGCCCCAGTACGATCCCGCACTGGACTTCCCCGAGGAAGAAGCCGCCATGGAGAGCGTGATGGATGCCATCAAGGCCATCCGGAACCGTCGGGCAGAGATGAATGTGCCCCCCTCCAAGAAGGCCAAGGTCATCGTGGAAACCGAAAATACTCAGATGTACCAGAAGGGTGCAGGATTCTTCCAGCGTCTGGCGTCGGCCAGCGAGCTGGAGGCTACCACGCAGCCACCTCAGCTGGAAAATGCAGTGGTGATCGTGGTGCACGGTGCCAAGATCTATATTCCGCTGGGCGATCTGGTGGATTTTGCAGCCGAGCGCAAGCGGCTGGAAGCGGAAAAGAAAAAGCTGGAAGGCGAGATCAAGCGGGTGGAGGGCAAGCTCTCCAATCAGGGTTTCGTGTCCAAAGCGCCGGCCAACGTCATTGAGGCGGAGAAGGCCAAGGGCGAAAAATACAGAAGTATGCTGGCTGAGGTGGAAGCAAGCCTGGCCAAGCTGGGCTGATGCCCGCAAAGTAAGCAAAGGGCCGGAGCAATCCGGCCTTTTTTGCTGGAAGGGGAGAGAACATGCAGGAGTGGGAACGATTTATTCGGGGAATGCGGCTGGCGCCCGAAGCGGCACAGCAGGAGGGGTATCCCTATGACCTGCCGGTGCTGCGGCGGTTTCAGCCGGTGGAATTTCACAGTCAGATCGTCTTTCTGGCGGGGGAAAACGGCACCGGCAAATCCACTCTGTTGGAGGCCATTGCGGTGGCTTCGGGACTCAATCCCGAAGGCGGCAGCCGGGATATGCGCTTTTCCTCCCGGGATACCCATAGCGATCTGTACCAACATGTCATTTTGACAAAAGGAGTGCGGCGTCCCAGTGACAGCTATTTCCTCCGGGCGGAGAGTTTTTACAATCTGGCCAGTGAGGTGGATGATCTGGAACAGGTGGGCCCGCCCGGGTTCCTGGCCAATTACGGCGGCCGGTCTCTCCATCAGCAATCCCATGGGGAGAGTTTTCTGGCTCTGGTGCAGAACCGTTTCCGGGGGCATGGGCTCTACCTGCTGGACGAACCGGAGGCGGCCCTTTCTCCCATGCGGCAGATGACCCTGATGGCTGAAATCCACCAGCTGGCCCGGGAGGGGTCACAGTTTTTCATCGCCACCCACAGCCCCATTCTGATGTCCTGCCCCGATTCCACCCTCTACTGGCTGGAGGATGGCCGAATGGAAGTGCGGGACTACCGACAGACGCCTCATTATTTCATCACCCGGCAGTTTATGGAAAATCCTCAGCGGATGCTGGGGGTGCTTTTGGAGGAGGAGAACCCATGACCTATCAGCAGGCTTTGACCTATATCGAGAGCGCGTGCAAATTCGGCTCAGTCCCCACGTTGGAGCGTATCCGGCTGCTGCTTCAGGAACTGGATAATCCCCAGGAGCGGTGCCGGGTCATCCACATAGCCGGAACCAATGGCAAGGGCAGCTGCGCTGCCATGACCGCAGGGGGACTGCGCCGGTGCGGATATCGGGTGGGCCTTTTTACCTCTCCCTTTGTGGATCATTTTACCCAGCGGATCTGTGTGGATGGGCAGGAGATTCCGGAGGAGCGGCTGGCGGCATTGGTGGAGGAGATACGGCCTTCGGTGGAGAAGCTGCGCCGGCAGGGATGGGAGATCACCCAGTTTGATTTGCTCACCGCCATGGCCTTCCTCTACTTTGCGCAGGAGGGCTGTGACTGGTGCGTGATGGAAACGGGGTTGGGCGGGGAACTGGACCCTACCAACGTGGTGGAACATCCAGCTGCCACTGTCATTCTTTCCATTTCCTATGACCACATGGCGGTGCTGGGGAATACACTGGCGCAAATCGCTTCGGCAAAAGCGGGAATTTGTAAGCCGGGGGTGCCGTTGGTATGCTACCCCGACTGGCCCCAGGAGGCGGAACAGGTGATTTGCCGCAGAGCCGAGCAGGTGGGGGCTCCCCTGGTGCGGGTGCCGATGGAACGGTTTTCCCACATCCGGGTCAGTGAAGAGGGAACTCGCTTTTGTATGGAGGGAAAAGAGCTGTCACTGCGGCTGATCGGTGCCCATCAGGTGAAAAACTTCGCCTGTGTATATGGGCTGATGCAGTGCCTGTCAGTGGATGAGGAGCGGTTTTTACAGGGTGTTTCAGAAACACTTTTCCCCGGGCGGCTGGAGCTGCTGGCCCGGCAACCTGCCATTCTGATGGACGGCGGGCACAACCGGGAAGGGGTAGGGGCGCTTTGTTCGGCTTTGGACAGCATTCTTCAAGGGCGACGGCTTATTACAGTGATGGGCATGGTGCGAGATAAGGAAATTGCACCCTGTGTGGAGCAGGTGGCCTCCCGCAGCCGACTGTTGGTGGCAGTACGGCCGGACATATACCGGGCGGAAGACCCAGAGGTGCTGGCGGATCTGGCTGCCAGATGGTGCTGCCGCTGCTATGCGGCTTCCTCAGTGGAAGAAGGGGTACGTCTGGCATTGGCGGAGGCCGGACCGGAGGATGTGGTATTGGGATGTGGCTCCTTGTATCTGCTGGGAGAGTTCCGGCGGGCGGTGGAAGCCATTCGACAAAAGTAGTGGTAATAATTGGTAGAAAATGGAATATGCTTGTGATAGAGTATCAGTAGAGCCCTGTGGCTCTGCTGGTACTTTTTTTATTTGGGGAGGCGGAACGATGGTCACATATGAAACGGAAAAGGATAAGCTCATTCTGTTTTTGGCGGGCGAGGTGGATCACCACCGGGCGGGCCGGATGCGGGAGGAGATGGAGCAGTATGTGGAGCAATTTGGCTGCCAGCATCTGGTGTTGGATTTTTCCCGGGTTACCTTTATGGATAGTTCAGGCATTGGACTGGCGCTGTCCCAGTACAAGAAAATGCGTGCGGCGGGCAGTACCATGGAGATTCGGGGTGCCAGAGGATACACCCGGCGGATCTTTGAACTGGCTGGCATACCTGCGATGATACCATTTACCGATGCTTGAGGGGGGATACGATGAAAGTGTTGAATGAGATGAAGATCACTTGCATGAGCAAGTCAGCCAATGAGGCGTTTGCCCGGGTGGCAGTGAGCAGCTTTGTGGCGCAGTTGGATCCTACGGTGGAGGAACTCACCGACATTCGTACTGCTGTATCGGAGGCGGTGACCAATGCCATTGTACATGGGTATGGAAATGAATTGGGCATCATCACACTGCAGGTTCGCATTCTGGAAGATGCGGAAATTGAGGTGGTAATTCGGGATAAAGGCAAGGGCATGGAGGATGTGAAACAGGCCATGCAGCCTTTGTACACCACCTGTGAAACGGGAGAACGGGCCGGCATGGGCTTTACCATTATGGAGACTTTTATGGATCGGCTGCGGGTGACCAGCCGGCCGGGCAAAGGTACGACGGTGCGGCTACGCAAGCGGCTGCGCCTGAAGGAGTAGTCCTATGGCAGTACAGCAATTCCAGGATAACCAGACGTTGCTGCAGGCTATCCGGGAGGGAGATGAACAGGCGCGGGAGCGTCTGATTCAGCAGAACGCTCCGCTGGTATGGAGCATGGTGCGGCGGTTCCATGGAAGAGCGGAGGGAGAGGACCTGTTTCAAATCGGCTGCATTGGGCTGCTCAAAGCAGCGGAGCGGTTTGATGAAGGGTATGGAGTACAGTTTTCCACCTATGCGGTGCCCATGATTCTGGGTGAAATCCGGCGTTTTTTGCGGGACGACGGACTGGTGAAGGTATCGCGGAAGCTCAAGGGCAGCGCAGCGCGGCTGATGCGGGCCCAGCGGGAGCTGGAGGCCCGATGGGGGAGGGAACCCACCCTCAGTGAAGCGGCGGCAGAAGCGGAGATGTCGGTGGAAGAGGCGGTGGAAGCATTGGAAGCCACCGCACCCTGTGAGTCGCTCAGCGGTGCCGGACAGGAGGGAATGTGGACGGTGGAAGAGCGGCTGGCGGCTCCCGGTGGAGAGGGAGATTGGGTGGAAAAAATGGCTCTCCGACAGGTGCTGGATCATCTGAGCCCGGAGGAGCAGATTTTGATTCGGCAGCGGTATTTTGGGGGACAGACCCAGAGTCAGGTGGCCAGGATTTTGCAGGTTTCTCAGGTGCAGATTTCACGCATGGAGCGCAGATTGCTCAAGAAATTGCGACAGCAGTTGGAATAATCAGCGGTTTATACAAAATTTCGCGTAAATCTTTTCCTTTCCTTGCCTTTCCTGCAAGTTTATAGTACAATTTTTTAGATAGATTGTAATTGGGGAGGCAAGGACGATTATGAATCGACAGGAAATCATCTTAGTGGTGATCACGCTGTACATGGTGTTTATGCTGCTGATCGGTGTGTATTATTGCCGCAAGAGCAACAACATTCACGATTATGCGCTGGGCGGCCGTAATTTGGGTCCATGGGTCACAGCGTTGAGTGCGCAGGCTTCGGATATGAGCGGATGGCTGCTGACCGGTTTGCCCGGGTTGGCCTATCTGTCGCTGGCCGGCTTTAAGGAGGCAGCCTGGACTGCCATTGGCCTGGCGGTGGGTACTTTGCTCAACTGGCTCATTGTGGGCAAGCGGCTGCGGAGTTATACTGAAATTGCTGGTAACTCAGTCACGTTGCCTGACTATCTGGAAAACCGTTTCCGGGATCGTTCTCGGATTTTGCGTGTGGCCACTGCGGCGGCTACAGTGGTGTTTTTCCTGATTTACACCTCTTCCATGTTTGTAACCGGTGCCAAGCTGTTCGCCACCATTTTTGGCCTGGAGTATTCTACCGCGCTGCTTATCAGTAGCTTAATCATTGTGTCATATACCTTCCTGGGCGGTTTTATGGCGGTGTGCATGACCGACTTTTTCCAGGGCATTCTGATGTTCTTCGGTGTACTGGTGGTACCCATTGTTGGGGCCATGTTGTCTGGCGGTTTCGGCGCCACCATGCAGGCCATTGATCCCGCTGCATGGCAGTTGTTCCCCACTGGAGACGGAACGGTTACTTGGGTGCTGATTGCATCTTCGCTGGCTTGGGGTTTGGGATATTTCGGACAGCCTCATATTCTGGCCCGTTTTATGGCCATTGACAAGCCCAGTGACATCAAGCCTGCCACCATTGTGGCCATGATTTGGGTGTCCATTTCGTTGTTCGCAGCGGTGATGGTGGGTGCAGTAGGTCGAGTATATCTGGCGGACGCTCCGCTGGCGGAGGGTGCGCACGAAACCATCTTTATGGTGCTGGTGAACAATATGTTCCCTGCGATTTTGGCCGGTGTACTGCTGTCCGCCATTATGGCGGCGGTGATGTCCACTGCGGATTCTCAGCTGTTGGTGACTTCCACTGTGTTGGCGGAAGATTTCTACAAAAATCTGATCCGTAAGAACGCAAGTGATAAGGAAGTGCTGTGGATCAGCCGGATTGGCGTGCTGGTGGTGTCTGTCATCGCTGTAGTGCTTGCCATGGACCCCAACAGTTCTATTTTCGGTATCGTCAGCTATGCCTGGGCTGGTTTGGGTGCCTCTTTTGGTCCCGCCGTGCTGGTATCTCTCTATTGGAAGCGCATGACCCGCCGGGGTGCTATTGCCGGTGTAGTAGTGGGCGCTGTGGGTACCGTGGTATTCAACTGGCTGAAAACCAATGTGGGCGGTATTTTCTCCATCTATGAGCTGCTTCCTGCCTTTATTCTGGCGGTTGTGGTCATTGTGGTGGTATCGCTGCTGGATCAGGCTCCTCAGCAGGAAATCCAACAGGAATTTGATGCTGCAGTGGAGTTTTCCAAGAAGTGAGAACATAAGAAAAGGACCCGGTTACGGGTCCTTTTTATTGCGTAAAAAAGGACTGCCGTTGGGCAGTCCTTTTCTTGTGTCAGGGTTTGGGGAAGATGTACCGATCCTGGATGTTTTCCAGAGGAACTTCCTGTCCCAGCAAAACCTTTGTGGTCTGGGTGTGAATCTTTTTGAGCCGGTCAATGTCCTGGCTGCGGATGGTGGCCTTTTCCTCTTCCGCGCCGGATACCAACATTTCATATACACTGCGGATTTTGAAATGCTGGGTGCCCTGAGCGGTTTTGAATTGCACCCAGGTGGGGGTGAAGGACACTTCTTCAATGGTGACCGGGCCGTCGTCCACCTGTTGTACTTCTACGTTGAGTAGTACGCCCGCGTTACGGGGGAAGGTCTCCTGGGCGGAGATGGCATTTCCCAGGGAATAGATGACAAATCCGGTGCGGGTGGAACCGTCCGCCTGGGGGATGTCCACATATTCCATGGGCTGAAGGACATGGGGATGGCTGGCAAAGACGATATCGGCTCCCGCTTCCAGCATCATGTGGGCCTGGGCCTGGTAGGTGTCCCGGGCATAGGTTTCGTATTCCACACCCATGTGGGGCATGACGATCACTAGCTCTGCACCCTGTTGGCGAGCCTTCTGAATATCAGAACGGATCAGGGATTCATCCAGCAGGTTGACCATATAGGGCTGTTCAACGGGCATGCCATTGGTACCATAAGTGTAGGACAAAATTGCGGTTTGAATGCCATTTACATCTCGCATGTAGATGGTATCCCGTTCTTCCTGGGAGCGGTAGGTCCCCACATGGTCCAGTCCCAGCTCGTCCAGCACATCCAGCGTACGCATAGCACCTTTGGTTCGTTTGTCCATGCAGTGATTGTTGGCAGTACTGAGCACATCAAAGCCGGCATCTCGAATGGCAACCGCATAGGCGTCTGGGGTGCCGAAATTGGGGTAGCCGCTGTAGCCCAGTTCAGGGCCGCACAGGGTGGTTTCCAAATTTCCCAGCACCAGATCGGCTTGGTCGAAGTATTTTTTGACGTCTTCAAAGTTGTGGTGGAAATCATACTCACCGCCGCCGGTTCGTTTGGCGTCCAGCAACTGGTATTCATGTCCCATGAGGTCGCCGGTCACTGTGATACGGGCGGTATTGACCACCGGCTCTGGCGGAGCGGAGGGCTGGATACTCACCGAGGGGATGGAGGGAATTTCAGGTGGAGACCCCGAGGTGGGGAGTCCATTCAGATAGGTGAGCAGCAGGGCGATGGCGGCTACAGCGGTCGCGGAGGAGAAAAGAGTCACCAGTCCCAGAGAGGATTTGTGTTTTTTCTGAGCACGTCTGGCCATAGAAAACTCTCCTTGGTTGATTTTTCAAATATTATACCATACGGGCGGGGAAAAGAGAAGGGTGAAGAAAAAAGTCGGAGGGGCGGGTTTCTTGACATCCGTCTTTCATGGGGTATAATAAATAAAGATATAGTGGAATACTGCGGCAAAATGGAGGAACGTTCCCTTATGAAGATTTCACTGGTGATACCGGCCTATAATGAACAGAGCATCATAGCGGATACCATACAGACAGTGGAAAAGGCATTGATCCAGTTGAGTCCGGATTATGAAATTGTGGTAGTGGATGATGGAAGCCAGGATGACACTGCGGGAGAAGTGGAACGTTTGCAGGCCAAACGTCCGGACAGCCGGCTTCGGCTGGTGAGTTATCAGCCCAATCGGGGCAAGGGATGCGCAGTGCGCACTGGGATTCTGGAAGCGCAGGGAGATGTGATTTTCTGTACCGACGCGGATCTGGCCTACGGTGTGGCAGTGCTGGCGCCCATGCTGCAAAGACTGCAGCGGGAAAACGCAGATTTGGTGATTGGCTCCCGCCGACTGGACCACAACGGATATCGGGATTATCCGCCGCTGCGGCTGTTGGCGTCCCGGTGTTTTGGCATGGTTTCTTTTTTGGCGTCGGGCCTTCCCTATGACACCCAGTGCGGGATCAAGGGATACCGCAGAGAGGCGGGACAGGCCATTTTCCGCCGTTGCCGGACGGATGGATTTGCCTATGATTTTGAAGTGCTGCTGCTGGCCAGCCAGCTGGGATTTCGGGTGACACAGATGCCGGTCCGGGTGATTCGGCATCGGGATTCCAAAGTAAATGTGCTGCAGGATAGCCTGCGCATCTTGCGGGATATGGTGTCCATTCGAAGCCGGCTGTTGCGGGAAGCAAAAAAGGGGGATGGGCATGAAGGAGAAAATCATCCGTAAATGGATTGCCAGAGCGCCGCTGTTTTTCCTTTTGTGGGGATTCATAGCAGTGCGGTATTGCTACTACGGTTTTCACTATTTTCCCCAATTGGATGATTATATTCAATACCACAATTACGCAGCGTATCATCCCGATTTGTGGGGACTGATAGAGCAGTTGGGGCTGCTGGCCGCGCGGCCGCTGGCAGGCCTGATGGACCTTTTTGTATGGAGTCCACTTTTTCAGGAGATGATTGTAGGTGTGTGGCTGATCGCTCTGCTGCATGCCGCTTCCGCTATGCTCTTTCGGCGGGTATGGGCCCGTTATTTTGGGACCGGTACGCTGTTTTTGGTGCTATACGCGCTGCTGCCGCTGGGGATGGAAGGGACCTATTGGATGTCTGCTTCCACTCGGGTGGTATGCAGTTTGTTTTTTGTTTCATTGTCTATGGCCTGCTTTCAGTATTGGTGTCAGCAGGGCCGTAAACGGTGGCTTGTGGCGTATGTCATTGCCCAACTGCTTTCCTATGGCTTCTATGAACAGGGGCTGGTGTTGGGCATTACCGGAGTTTGTCTGGTGGCGCTGCTGGAATTGCGTCGGGGGCAAAAACGTGCCTGGTGGGGAGCCTGCACCTTTTTGAATGTGGCCATTTACGGAGGTTTTACCCGTATTTTTTCACAGAGTGCGCTCTACGGAGGCCGTACAGTCCTCATGCTGCCGGGTGAAGAGGGATATTGGTCTGTCTTTGTGCCCCGGGTGCTGGAGCAGTTTCGCTTAGCGTTTTGGGACGGTTTCTGGGCCACACTGGTCACTGGTACACGCAGAGGGCTAGCATTCCTGGCCAGCGATGGCAACTGGTTGTATCTGGCAGTGGTGGCAGTGCTCTGCTGCGGACTGATATGGGCATCCCGACTCACAGAACGGGGACGCAGACATCCGTTGACTGCCCTGCTGGTAGGGGGCTTGATGGCGCTGGCACCTGTGACACCCTTTTTGGTGCTGGCCAATCCATGGTTTTCTCTGCGGGGAACGGTCCCCTCTTTTTGTGGGCTGGCTTTGATGGTAGATACACTGTGGGGGATTGTGGCGGCGCGCCTGCCCAAAGGACAGTGGGTGGAACAGGGAACAGCGGCGGTACTGGCCGGTGTTTTCTGTGTGGCGTCGGTGAGTGAGCTGCACGATTACCGGGCTACCTGGCATGCAGACCAGCAGGTGGTGCGGACCATTTGCATGGAGCTTAACAATGGCAGAGGGTATGAAAAACAGCAGCGTGTGGGAGTGCTGGGGATGGAAGATACCTTCCTACCGGAACAGAATTTCTATTATCACGAGCACATCCATGGCGTCACCGAGAGCTGGTGGGCGTTGACGGGAGCTTGTGCCTGTGTCAGCGGCAATGGGGATTTCCCGGAGGTGGTGCCGCTGCCCGAGGCAGAGGTGCTGTACAGCTATGAACAGGAGCAGTATCGTCTCAGCGGATTGGAGGAGTTGTATCTGTATCAGGCGGGACGGCTGATTCCGCTGACCATGGAGCCGGTGGGAGAAGAGACATACCGGTTGTTGTGGCCGGACGGAACCCTGTATGCCGAAACCTGGGAACAGGATGGAGTGGGATATATGCAGTTGGCGGAGAATTGAGGAGATGGGATGAAAGAAAGGATTTTACGGCTGATTGAGCTGTTTGACATACGAAAATTTCTCAAGTTTGGCACCATAGGGGTGCTCAATACACTGGTGGATCTGGCGGCCTATTATGTGCTGCAGAAGGGCTTTGGCATTGACCCGTACATCTCTCAGGTGGGATCATTTCTCATTGCCGCACTCAATAGCTTTTTGTTCAATAAATTCTGGACCTTTGAGAAGAGAAATCCGGTGACTACCAAAGAGGCAGTGCGGTATCTGTGCACCAATGCGGGATATCTGCTCTGTTCGCTGTGTATTATGCGGTTGCTCATCGGAGGGCTGCAGCTGGACCCGTTCGTGGCGAAATTCCCCACTGCGGCGGTGATGGTGTTGTTCAATTACCTCATGGCGAAATTTTGGGTGTTTTCGGATAAATAATAGAGGAGAAAGGCGGTGTAAACCGCCTTTTTTGCGGGAAGGGAGCGTGAAGAGTGATGCGAATCTGGAGAGCCAATCTGGTATTCACCAGCCAGCCCCAGCGGTTTGACTGCATCGAGAGAGGATATCTGGTGGAAGAGGAAGGGATCATCCGCTATGTGGGTGCCCAATTGCCCAGTCGGTGGCAGGAACTGCCGGTGGAGGATTTGGGAGAGGCACTGATGATTCCGGGATTTGTGGATGTGCATGTGCATGCCCCTCAGCTGCCCAATCAGGGAGTGGGGCTGGATGAAGAATTGCTGCCCTGGCTGGAAAAGCATACCTTTCCCATGGAGAGCCGTTTTTCTGATTTGGAATTTGCGGAAAAGTGTTATCGCAGATTTGCCCGGGAGCTGATTCGTCAGGGAACCACCCGGGTGGTGGTGTTTGGCACCATCCATCAGGAGGCCACTCTTTTGCTGGCCCAGGTGCTGCGGGAAGCGGGATTGGGCGCCTACGTGGGTCGGGTTAACATGGATCGGAACTGTCCGGAGGAGCTTCGGGAGGATACCCGGCGATCTCTGGAGCAAACGGAGGAATTCCTGTGGCGCTGCCGCGATCCCCGGGGGATGGTAAAGCCCATTCTGACGCCTCGGTTTGTCCCCAGTACCACTCCCCAGCTGATGGAGGGACTGGGACGGTTGGCGCAGCGATATCAGGTGCCGGTGCAGTCTCATTTGTGTGAGAATCGGTCGGAAGTGGAATGGGTGGCCAGCCTGCATCCGGAGATTCCCACTTTTGCGCAGGTATATGAGCGGTACGGGTTGATGCCGGAAGGGCGCACCATCATGGCCCACTGCATTTATCTCAAGCCGGAGGAACAACGGCTGCTGGCGGAGAAAAAGGTGTTGGTGGCCCATTGTCCTCAGTCCAACACCGACCTAGCCAGCGGAATGATGCCGCTGCGGCGATGGCTGAACCAAGGCCTACGGGTGGGGTTGGGCAGCGATGTGGCAGGAGGCCACAGCCTGTCCATGATGCGTCAGTTGGTGGACGCAGTGGGAATTTCCAAACTTCGGTGGGTGGAGGCGCCGGAGGAGCGATTCCTGACGCTCAGCGAAGCGTTTTACCTGGCTACCAAGGGAGGCGGCGCCTGGTTTGGCCGGGTGGGCAGTCTGGAAGAGGGATACGCTATGGACGCACTGGTACTGCGGGAGCAGGAAGAACCGCTGGTAAAGCGTTCACCGATGGAACGGTTGGAACAGTTGCTCTATACTGGGGATGATCGAAATATTGAACGTCGGATCATAGCAGGCAGAGAAGTGCAAGAAAATTTTGAAAAAATTTGAAAAATTCCTTGACAATTGGGTAAAAATTGTATAAGATAATTCTCGTGCTCTATGTGAGCAGCAAAATTGCCCGATTGTGTAATGGTAGCACAGCAGACTCTGACTCTGTCAGTCTGGGTTCGAATCCTAGTCGGGCAGCCATACAAAAAGCGACTTGATTGATCAAGTCGCTTTTATTTTTGTACGGACTAGCTGCCATAGTCTTCACACAGACGGGTGAGTTCCTCCTGGCTGTAGAGAGGAATGCCCTCTTCCAGCAATTGCTGGTCTGCTTCGGGAAGATATTTTACATAGATATCAATCACCTGAAAGGGAAAGGGAGAGGCGCTGCTGAAAACACCGATACGTCCCTGAAAATTTTTGGCGATATACATAGGTTCATCCGAAGCGAGTTCCTCCTCAAAGACCAGAGGAGAATCGGTGACAGGTGGAGTGACACTGCGGGAATTTTGTGCGACAGAGGGGGTATACTCTGAAACAGATGGTTCCGAATCAGTCCGGGCAGTGCAAAAGGGCAATGAAACAGCCAGCACCACAGCGACGGCAGTGATCAGTAATAATGTGCTGTTTTTGGGTGCTTGTGCCATAATGGGTCCCTCCTTTTTATGGACTTTATCTATGGTTTGCCCGAAAATTGTGAAAATATCCCTTTTTTTATTCCGTTTGCCGGAGATTTGTGCTATACTTAATATTACGTCCTGATGTGGGACAGTCCACGGCAAAGGAGGCCATGCATTGAAAGCGATAAAATTCTTTTTCATGTCTATTTTTCTGTTGGTCGTAACGTCCGGAATCATCTGTACCAGTGCGCTGGCCTGGTATCTGTTTATTTATTTGGATCCTCAGCTGGATATGGATTTTGATGTGCTGATGAGTCAGGAATTCAGCAGCATCATCCTCACCAAAAATCCGGAAACAGGGGAATATGAGGAATCGGAACGCCTGTATGACGAGCAGAATCGTATTTGGGTGGAGATCGAAGATGTTCCGGAGAATCTCAAATACGCGTATATTTCCATTGAGGATGAACGGTTTGAAAAGCACAACGGTGTGGACTGGAAACGTACTCTGGGCGCTGTAGTGGGTTTTGTCACTGGCGCGGACAGCTACGGCGGGTCTACCATTACCCAGCAGCTGGTGAAAAACGTCACCGGCGAAAATGAAATCCGTCCTGACCGGAAAATCAAGGAAATCATGCGTGCGCTCAAATTGGAGCGGACTTATAAAAAAGATGAAATCCTGGAGATGTACCTGAACACCATCTTCTTGGGCAATAAGCTCTATGGTGTACAGTCGGCATCTCAGGCTTACTTTGGTAAGGATGTGTCCGAGCTGGATTTGGCCCAATGTGCTGCGTTGGCGGGCATTACCAATAACCCCAGCAAATACAATCCATGGCGTTTCCCTGAATTTGTCAAGGATCGTCAGGAAACCATCTTAGGTAAGATGAAGCAGTTGGGACATATCACACAGGAAGAATATGATCAGGCCATGGCGGAAGAGCTGGTCTATCAGGAAAAGGGCGCCACCGGCACCACATCTCAAGTGGTATCCTGGTACAATGAACAGGTCCGGGATGATGTGGTGGAAGCCTTGATGGAAGAAAAGGGCTATTCCGAAGACGTTGCCAAACGTATGGTGCTTTCGGGCGGTCTGCAAATCTACTCTGCAGAGGATGTGCGGATTCAAAATATTTTGGAAACGGTCTATCAGGATCCCTCCAATTTCCCCCAGCTGCGGGGGGATGTGCAGCCTCAGTCTGCTATGGTAGTGGAAGATCCCCATACCGGAGCCATTGTGGGTCTGGTGGGCGGCCGCGGTGAAAAAACGGTGAACCGGGGATGGAATAACGCCTCCCGGGCTAAGCGGCAGCCGGGTTCTGCTTTCAAACCTTTGGCAGTGTATGGTCCCGCATTGGAAAATGACCTCATTACCTATGGTACCAACTTTGTGGATGAGCCCTACGATCCGGTGACCAGAAAGCCTAAAAATGCGTATTCTGGCTTCAAAGGCCCCATGTCGGTGCAGCGCGCCATTATGATTTCCTGTAATACCATTGCCACTCAGGTATTGATGGATGTGCTCACGCCGGAAGCTTCCATTGACTTTCTGGAAAAACAGCTGGGCTTTACCACTCTGGTTCGTTCCCGTACCCAGAATGGCAAAGTGTACAGCGACATTGGTCAGTCTCTGGCTTTGGGTGGTTTGACCGATGGCGTGACCGTGAAGGAAATGGCAGGTGCGTATAGTGCGTTGGCCAATGAAGGAGAATATATTGAACCTTACACTTTCTATAAAGTATTGGATCATACCGGTAAGGTTTTGTTGGAAAACGAGCCGGAAGGCGAACAGGTCTTCAGCCAGGAAACCGCATTTATCATGACCGAAATGCTCAAGACTGTGGTGTATGGTACTGACAGTTTGGCCACTGGTAAAGCGGCCAAGCTGGCCAGTGGCACTACCGTAGCGGGTAAGACCGGTACCACCAATGACAAAAAGGACTTGTGGTTTGCCGGCTATACTCCATATTATGTGGGCGTGGTTTGGTTTGGCTATGAAGAACCCAGAGCTTTGGGAAGCGGCATTAGTAATACCAATAGTACCATTCGGGTTTGGAAAAACGTGATGGACCAGATTCACGAACCGCTGGAGCAGGCAGATTTCCCCGAAATGCCAGATGGTGTGGTAAAAGCCAGCTTCTGTGAATTGGGTGGAGGTAAACCCAGATCGGGCTGTGTCGCCAAGGTAGGATATTTCAAGAAGGGAACGGAACCCAGTTCTTATTGTACAGGGCATGGAGGGATGGTAAATCCCAGTACCGATCCGTCTACTAGTGAAACGGAAAATCCAACTACCACTGGAGAAACCACGACCTCTCCCAGCACGTCAGAGCCGGGAACAAGTACTAGCACAAGTACGAGTACCAGCACAAGTACCAGCACGAGTACCAGTACCAGTACAAGCACTTCCACTTCTACTTCTCCCAGTACGTCGGAGTCTACAACTCCCACGCCTCCGCCAGTGGAACCTACGCCCAGTGGAGGCACACCTGGAGGAGAACTGGAATTTCCCGATTAGCGCAGTATAAAAAACAGGCAGAACTCACATAAGAGTTCTGCCTGTTTTGTTTAGGTATCTTTGGGAGAATCAGCAGTGAATTGTTTGAAAGTGCCATTTTGGATGAGATATGTGATGAGAAGCATGAGAATCGGTCCCGCGATCATGCCCACCACTCCGAACAATCCCATACCCACGTAAATGGATAGAAGCGTGAGAAGAGGATGCAGTCCGATGCGTTGTCCCACCACTTTTGGTTCCAGCACTTGGCGAACCAGCAGGATAATTCCGTACAGCGCCAACAATTCAATTCCCAGTAGGGTCTGTCCGGTAATCAGACTGTACAGTCCCCAGGGAATCAAAACGGTTCCAGTGCCCAAAATGGGCAGTGCGTCGATGACAGCCACTGCCAGTGCCAGTGCCAATGCGTACTCCAGACGAAACAGAATAAAACCGATGAGCAGCTCTACAAAGGTGATCCCCATGAGAATCAGCTGCGCCTGTAAGTATTTGATCAATGTACTGCCCAAAAAGTTTTGCAGTCCCTGGGCCAGCCGTTGACCGGCAGGAGGCAGGAGATTCCAAAGGGTACGTTTGACGCCCTCGCGGTCACTGCTGATGAGGATGGAAGCCACCAGAAAAACAATTAAAAAGAGAAGTACAGAGGGAACGGTGCGGGCCACTCCGGTGGCCATATGGAAGGCGCCGGTGGACCAGGAGTCAGGCAGGGTGAAATCACCCTTGAACAGCGCGTCCAGCATGTTGGCCGCTGTATCTACAATTCCCTTGGGCAGGAAGGGCAGCCATTGCGTGAGGTTTTGTGTGAAGTCAATCAGAGTGTCAGGCAAATGCTGCAATTCATTGGAGAGAATTTGCAGCAAACCGGACATCTCGGCAATTAGCTTGCTGAAAAGCGCGTATAGCCCCAGCAAAAGTAACCCAGCGGAAGAGAGTACCGATACAATCGCAGCCAATGTGCGGGGAAGATGGAGCCGTTTGTGAAGCAATCGGACCAGAGGCTCCAGCAGTGTGGCCAATAGCCAGGCGAGAATAAAGGGAAGCAATAGAGCGAATAGATAGCGAAAGAAGAGAACGATACCCGCTATGGCCAGTGCACTGTAAAACAAGGTCAACAGTATCTTACGATGGGTACTGGGAGGGATGTCCCACATGATTACACCTCATTTGCACCAATATTTTGAATCTCAAACAGTATATGATATTTTTAGAAACAAATTGTGAACAAACTGCAAATTTACTGCAAACTATATGAAAAAAAGAACCGCCACAGGCGGTTCTTTTGGAATGTATCAAGAGGGTTTGTTCAATAGCAAATCCATGATGTGGAAGCCGGGCTTTACTACCACACCAGTGGCGTTGGCGCAGGCTTCGGTGAGGCGGAGCGCGGCAGGCTGGGCCACAGGATTTTCGCTGTCATATAGCAGGAAGGGAACGGGAGTACGTCCATGGGTCATGGTGCACAGAGGGGTTTCGTGGTCGGGTGCGATGAGCAGCCGATAAGGATAGCCGTCCATTTCCAACTGTTTGCAAATCAGATCGGTCATGGCGTCCAGCTGCTGAATGGAGTAGATTTTTTCCTTTAGCTGATTGCGGTGACCGCATTCATCGGGGGCCTCCACATGGATGTACACAAAATCATAGCCTTCCCGCAGTTTGTTCACCGCGGTTTGGGCCTTGCCTAGAAAGTTGGTTTCATAATTGCCGGTGGCACCTTCCACAGGAAAAACGTCCATTCCGGCGGAAACCGCAATGCCCTTGACCAGATCCACTGCCGAAATGGCTCCGCCTTTGAGACCGGTTTTTTCCTGAAAAGAGGGGAGAATCATCTTGGTGCCCTGTCCCCAGAACCAGATGGAGTTGGCGGGATTCAGCCCTTTGGCTTTCCGTTCTACGTTTACAGGGTGTTCCCGAAGGATGTCATAGCTGCGGCGCATCATATCCAGCAGAGCGGGATGGCCAGGCAGATGATCGGTAATTTTCTGCAGTGAAATGTCATGAGGCGGGGTGAGGGGAATACCGGCGGGCGCCGCATCCCAACGCAGGATGTGCCGGTAACTGGTACCGGTGAAAAAGGCGAAGTGCTCATCTTGAAATGCAGCGTTCAACGCCTCAATGAGCTGGGCAGCCTCTTCGGTGGAAATTTCTCCGGCGGAGTAGTCCACCATGGTTTTGTTTTCGTATCCCTCTTCCTCCCCTAGGGTGACAAAGTTGGTGCGGAAGGTGGTGTCGGTATCCTTCATTGGCACACCGATGCTGGCAGCCTCGATAGGACTGCGGCCGGTGTGATAGCGTTCCGGGTCATATCCCATCACCGATAGATTGCAGATGTCGCTGCCGGGACTCATGGAATCGGGCGTAGTGCATGCAATGCCGACAGTTGACCGCTGGGCAAGGACATCCCAGGTGGGAGTGAGGGCAGCTTCCAGAGGAGTTTGCCCGTCCAGAGCCTCTACCGGCCGGTCAGACATGCCGTCTCCCAGCAGTACAATGTATTTATAAGGACGATTCATAGAGGATACTCCTTTCATTTTTCTGTTTTCATTATAGCAAACCGGGAAGAATTTGCAAGACAAATGAAAAATAACAGGGGAAATGGGGAAACTGCAAAAAATAAAACAATGAGAAATAGGGAGAATCAAAGAGGTAGATAACAATAAACAGAATATTTTGGTTTTTTTGGAGTTTTGCGGATTTGATGGAGCCAAGGGGCCTGTGCTATAGTACATCTAGTGCCGCAAAATACAAATGTATTTTGCACAAGGACATTGAAAGGAGGGACAGGATGAAAAATAAGCCGGTATACTACCTGGTCAGTTCCGACGTTCTGCCGGAAATCTTTTTGAAGGTAGTGGAAACCAACAAACTGCTGACCCATGGCAAGGCCAAAACCATCAATGAGGCAGTGGCCATGACGGGAATCAGCCGCAGTGCTTACTACAAATATAAAGATTCCATCTCTCCCTTCTACGAAATGTCAAAGGAGAAAATCATCACGCTGTACGCAGTGCTCAAGGATGAGCCGGGAGTGCTCTCCAATCTGCTGGGACTGTTTACCAAGGCGGGGACCAACATTCTCACCATCAACCAGAACATTCCCATCAACGGCATTGCCAACATCACCATTACCATCCAGACCGGCAATATGCGGGTGAAGCTGGATACACTGATGGAAAAGGTTCGCAGTCAGAATGGCGTCATTAAATTTGAAGTGATGGCCAGTGAGTAATGAGTAAAAAGAAAGTAGGGTTATTATGATAAAAGCGGCAGTATTGGGTTTCGGCGTAGTGGGCAGCGGCACCGCAGAGATTCTGGTCAAGGACCGGGAGCTGCTGGAGCGCAGCGCCGGCTGTGGTGTGGAGCTGAAATACATTGTGGACATCCGGGAATTCCCCGATAGTCCCTTTGCGGATCGCATTGTCCATGATTTTTCGGTGGTGGAACAGGACCCTGAGGTCAATGTGGTCATTGAGGTGATCGGCGGTGCCAAGGTGGCCTATGATTTCACCAAACGCGCGCTGCTGGCGGGCAAACATGTGGTGACCTCCAACAAGGAGCTGGTGGCCACCCATGGACAGGAACTGCTGACCATCGCCAGAGAGCGCAATCTCAACTATCTGTTTGAAGCCAGTGTGGGCGGTGGTATCCCGGTGATTCGTCCCCTCAATCAGTGCCTGGTGGCCAACCGGATCGAGGAGATCAGTGGGATTCTCAACGGTACCACCAACTATATCCTCACCCAGATGATTGAGGAGGGTAAGAGTTTTGAAACGGCACTGGCCGATGCACAGAAAAACGGGTATGCGGAGCAGAATCCCGCAGCCGACATTGAAGGCGTAGATGCCTGCCGGAAGATTGCCATTCTGGCATCGCTGGCCTGCGGCAAACGGGTGGACCCCCAGAAGGTACACACCGAAGGCATTACCCACGTCACCCTCAACGACGTGGCGCTGGCAGGTCGGATGGAAAAGGTCATCAAACTGCTGGGCCGGTTCCGGCAGTGTGAGGATGGGCGTATGGAAGTGCTGGTGGCACCCTACCTCATTCCTGTAAATCACCAGCTGGCGCATATCAGCGGCGTATTCAACGGTGTCTATGTGACAGGCAGCAATGTGGGCGACGTGATGATGTACGGCCAGGGAGCCGGCAAACTGGCCACTGCCAGCGCAGTGGTGGCAGATGTGGTGGACATTGCCCATCATCTGGAAAAACGGCGCGCCATTTACTGGGAAGATTCAGACAGCAGCTTTGTAAAACCCCAGGAGGAGTGCCTGGCCCGGTATTATGTGCGGGTGTCCGGTGAGGAAGAAGCTGTGCGCAAGGCAGTGGAGCAGGTGTTGGGTCAGGTGGAAATGGTGTCCAGTCCAGCCTGCCCGGGTGAGTTGGCTTTGCTGACAAGTGAGGATACAGAGAAAAATCTGAATGCTCTGGTGGAAAAATTGGGCACTTTACAGGTGGCAGTCCTCTCTGTGATGAGAGTATTATACTAAGAGACAGGGATTTGCAACAGATACAATGGAGGGAAGGAAATGTTAATCGTACAGAAATTCGGCGGCTCGTCGGTGGCTAATGCGGATAAGATCAGAAATGTGGCCGGCATTATCACCGATACCTACAAAGCCGGCAACGACGTAGTGGTAGTGCTGTCTGCTCAGGGAGATACCACCGATGATCTCATCGCCAAGGCAGAAGAGATCAACGGGCATGCTTCCAAGCGGGAGATGGATATGCTGCTCTCCACCGGTGAACAGATCTCCATCGCACTGATGGCCATGCAGATTGAGAAGATGGGGTATCCGGTGATCTCTCTCACCGGCTGGCAGGCTGGCATGAAAACCGATGACACCTACAGCAATTCCCGTATTGAAAATATCAAGACTCAGCGCATTGAAAACGAGCTGGATAAACGCCGCATTGTCATTGTGGCGGGCTTCCAGGGCATCAATGGCATAGGGGATGTGACCACACTGGGCCGCGGTGGCAGCGATACCTCCGCAGTGGCGTTGGCAGCAGCTCTCAAGGCGGACCTGTGCCAGATTTACACCGATGTAAACGGCGTCTATACCGCCGACCCCCGGCTGTGCAAGAATGCCCGTAAGCTCAGCGAGATCTCCTATGATGAGATGCTGGAGCTGGCCAGTCTGGGCGCCAATGTGCTGCACAACCGCAGCGTGGAAATGGCCAAGAAATATGGTGTGGAAATCGAAGTGCTTTCCAGTTTTGAAAGAGTAAAGGGAACGATCGTCAAGGAGGTAGCGGATATGGAAAAGATGCTGGTAAAGGGTGTGGCCCGGGACAACAATGTGGCGAGAATTGCTGTGGTGGAAGTGGAAGATGCTCCCGGCATCGCCTTCAAGATCTTCTCTCTGCTGGCAAAGCACAAGATCAATGTGGACATCATTCTGCAGTCCATTGGCCGCAACAATACCAAGGACATCAGCTTCACCGTGACCGAGAATGACGCGGCGGAAGCCAAGGAACTGCTGGAGAAGAACCTGGCCAAGATCGGCGCCAAGAAGATTGACGTGGAGCACAACGTGTCCAAGGTATCCATCGTGGGCGCTGGTATGGTCAACAATCCCGGTGTGGCAGCCAAGATGTTTGAGGCACTGGCAGACGCCAGCATCAACATCCGGATGATTTCCACCAGCGAAATCAAGGTATCTGTGCTCATCGATCAGAAGGATGCCGAACGGGCAGTGGTGGCCATCCACGAAAAATTCCTGGGGTAATTCATTGGGCTTCCAGAATTTGTAACAACTTGTAACAAATTCCCCTGGAAATACAACAATTCTGTCAAGATTCTTTTAGAAAGATTTCACAGCTTTCTGCCGGATTTTGTAACAAATGGGTGATATGATAATCATGTAAAGAAAATTCATCCAATTCCTGTAGAAAGGGGCGAGAACTGTGACAAGTTTGTTTGTAGTACTGGGTGTGGAAATGCTGGTTGGCGTTGCAGTAGGCGCCTGTATGGTATGGTACGAGGCCTGCAAAGAAGGAGCCAATTAAACAGATGAAACACAGTCGTTTTTGACTGACAAAGAGCGGGGCATACACCCCCGCTTTTTTTGTTGCCGCAAAAGTCCCACAGTTGGATTTTTACAGCAAAATAGCCTTTTTTCGGTTTGCATTGCAACTTTTCGGCCTATGTGGTATACTGTAAAAGTCAAATCCTGTGATTTTGACGGGAAAAACGGACAAAGGTGGTACATCCATGACAGAATATAGAAATCGTTCCGGCGGACGCCGCAGAGACGGGGAACGTGCCCAGTTTCGAGAGGCGGATGAAACCCGGCTGGAAGGGCGCAATGCGGTGCTGGAAGCCCTTCGTTCCGGACGAACCATTGATAAGCTCTTCATTCTCAAAGGAGAACGGGAAGGCAGTCTGCAGCGCATTTTTGCCATCGCCCGGGAACAACGGGTGGTTATCAGCGAGGTGGAACGAGCCAAGCTGGACGATATGAGTCAGACCGGCGCCCATCAGGGAGTGATTGCCCAGTGCGCCGCGGTGGCTTATTGCCAGGTGGAAGAGATTTTGCAGCTGGCCCGGGAACGGGGAGAGGCACCCTTTGTCATTTTGTGCGATGAAATCAACGACCCGCACAATCTGGGCGCGATCATCCGAACCGCTGAAGGCGCGGGCGCTCATGGGGTCATCATTCCCAAACGGCGCAGTGTGGGGCTTACCTCCACTGTGGCCAAGGCGGCGGCCGGGGCTCTGGAACATATGCCCATCGCCCGGGTGGCTAGCCTGGACAGGACCATTGAACTGCTTAAGCAGGAGGGCCTGTGGGTGTTTGGTGCCGACATGGATGGACAGGATGACTATTATCGCATGGATCTGAAAGGCCCTATCGCGTTGGTGGTGGGCAGTGAAGGATTTGGCATGGGTCATTTGATTCAAAAAAAGTGTGACTTTTTAGTGAAAATACCCATGTGTGGAGAGATCAATTCTCTCAATGCCTCGGTGGCGGCAGGGATTCTCATGTATGAGGTAGTCCGGCAGCGGGCGATCAATGTAAGAAAGGCGTGATAGACGGATGAAGGATCTGGATATGGAAAAGGATCAGGCCTTTGAAGACATTTTTAAGGAAATCAAAGGCATTACCCAGGATGTGCAGAGCGATTTGTCGCTGGACGACATCATGAAGGAAATCAAGGGCAAAAGCGATGCTGCGGAGGAAACCTACAAGCAGGTCAAACAGGAGATGGAACTGCCTGATCCCGATAAGGTGGAGGGGACCATCACCGATGATGGCAAGGTAGAGCTTTATGAAACCCCCGGCAGCTATGAGGAATATGTATCTCGGCTGGAGGAGCGTCAAACCGACGGGGCCCCCGATCTTTCCGAGACACAGACGGTGGACCGGGATGCCATGGAGCGTTTCTTTGAAGAGGAGCAGCCGGCCCAGCCTGAGAAAAAGAAAGGACTGTTTTCCTTCCTGCGTCAGCGGAAGGAAGAAATGGTGGACGACTATACCGACGATGTGCAGGAGCCGGAGCCGGAGGAGCTGGAGAGCGAGTATGAAAGCTACTCCCAGGAAGAGGAGGAGCAGCCTCATCAGGCGTATCAGAAAAATGACTATGTAAAACTGGCCGCTTCCACTGCTGAATTGCTGGCTCAGATCAAAAGCCGTTTTCTCATTGCCTGCGTGGCTACGGTGTTGCTCGTGTATCTCTCTCTGGCTGGGAGTTTCGCCCTGCCGCTGCCGGAGATTTTTGACGCCAGCGTCAATGGCCAGATCAATATGTTTGCCCAGATGATTTTGTATCTGGCGGTGTTGGTGGCCTGTCACAAGGAGCTGGTGAACGGTATCCGCAGTCTGATCGCTCTGCGGGCGGAGCCGGATGGCGTGTTGGCCTTTTCTTCGCTGGTGGCGCTGCTGCATGGTGTGGTGCAGATCTGGTCTGTGCTGCAGGATGGAGCGTTTGTCTTTTTCGGCGGCGTGATCGCCGTTGTCATGACGGTGACCCTGTATATCAAATTTACCCGGGTGCGCAGCATCTATCAAAATCTGATTTTGCTCAAACGGGGCGGAAACCACATCACCATTGAAAAATTCCAGGATCGCAGCCTGATCGGCAAGCTGATTGGCCGTCACAAGCCGGTGGACACCGAGTCGGTGGATGCCTTGATGAATGCGGTGCAGCAGCAAACTCCTCAGCAGGAGGAGCCGGCGGACTGCCGCGAGATTTTCTACGAAGGCAAGGTGGAGGACACCTATGACTTTGAAGACGCGGCCTACAGCATTGATGAGAGCCATTATTTCAGTGCCTATGCGGTTCCGGCGGCCATCTGTTATACAGTGGCGGCCACCGCGCTCTATCTGCTGGTGAAAAAGGATATGGCGTCCATTATGCATGTATTTGCCGCCTTTGCTGTAATGGTGGCGCCCTTTACCCTGGAGATGTCCTACACCATTCCCTTTAACCATTTGACCAAGCGTCTGCGGGAAAGCGGTACGGTGGTACTGGGCAGCAGCTCGGTACGCCGGCTGTATGGCAGCGACGGCGTGGTGGTGGAAGACGCCAGCCTGTTTGATAAAGGCAGTATTTACCTCAAGTCCATGAAGTTCTTTGGAGATGTCCGCATTGACGAGGTGTTTGTGGACATGGCCAGTGTGCTGGGCGATATGAAGTGCGCGGCGGCCAGCGTATTTATGGGCATCCTGCAAAACGACAAGAGCATGCTGCGGCCAGTACAGGGCTGGGAGTGTGAACAGGGCCAGGGTGTAGCGGCTGTGATGGGCGATGGTAAGGATGTGTTCATCGGCCGTAAGGGCTACATGGAAAAGAATGGCTTTGAAGTGCCGGCAGTGATGGACAAAAAGGGCGTGGATATCAGCGATGGCAGCAATATGCTGTATGTGGGCAGCAATAAACGGGTGCTGGGCGTCTTTGAGATCTGCTACCAGGCCAGCGCGGAGATCAATGACCTGATGGACGTGTTGGACAGCAATGGCATTACGGTGTTTTTCAAGAGCTGTGATGTGTTGCTGGACAACAAGTTCTTGGAGGAACATTTCCACGTAACCGGCAACAGCTTCCGCACCATTGACGAAAAGGTCTATATGGAAGTGGAAGAGGTGATGGATCGGGTGCAGCCGGGCACCAGCGGGATTTATCTGCGCAGCGGTACGCTGGAAAACCTGGCGGATACACTGTGCGAATGCAAGCGCATGGAAGGCCTGGTACGTCGCAATCTGCTGATTACCATGGGTTCTATGATCACCGCACCCATTTTCCTGTTTGTGTTGCTGCTGTCCAAAGGCGTAGCCGGAGTGGACGCGCTGAGTCTGTTGGTATTTTTGGGACTGTGGATCATTCCGCTCATGCTCAATTCCAGAGAATAAGGATGATTTTGTCAGGGCGAAGCCGAAGGGCTTCGCCCTTTTTATTGCATCAATTGTGGGATTTTGCTATAATAAATAAATATAGTTATGGATTGTGCAATACAAGGAGGCCGCTTTGAAGGGAAAACGTTGGATTTTTCGGGAATACGCGCAAAACAGAATAGAAGAAGTGCGGGCATTTTCCCGGGAGTGCGGATGTTCCCCACTGGTGGCACTGTTGATGCTCAACCGCGGAGTGAATCAGCCGGAGCAGGCCCGGTGTTTTCTGGCCCATGAGTGGTGCGGCCTGCCCGACCCCTTTGCCATGAAGGGTATGGAGGCTGCCTGTCGGCGCATCTGTCAGGCTTTGCAGCAGGATGAAGAAGTGGTGGTCTACGGCGATTACGATGTGGATGGAATCACCTCCAGCAGTGTACTGGTTCTCTATCTGCGTGAGATGGGCCTTCGGGCGGGGTACTACATTCCTGACCGAATGGAGGAAGGCTATGGCGTCAACCAGGAAGCGGTGAAAGCACTGGCCCAGTCAGGCGTGAAACTGCTCATCACAGTGGATTGCGGAGTCACAGCCTGTGCAGAAGTGGAACTGGCCCGTCAGCTGGGTATGGACGTGCTCATCACCGACCATCACGAGTGCGGGGAAATGCTGCCTCAAAACTGTACAGTGGTCAACCCGCGGCAGGAGGACTGTCCCTATCCGTTTAAGGAGCTGGCTGGCGTGGGAGTGGCATTCAAGCTGATCTGTGCGCTGCAGCAGTACCGGGGACTTCCTGTGGATGATGCGTTTATTAACCGATACGTGGACCTGGTGGCAGTGGGTACGGTGGCGGATGTGATGCCGCTGCAGGGCGAGAACCGCACCATTGTACAGCGGGGATTGGAGTTGTTGGAACACAGCCGGCGGCCGGGTGTGCGGGCGCTGCTCTCCCGCAGCGGGGTGGCGGATGGCAAAAAACTCACAGCGGGAACGGTGAGTTTTTCCATGGCGCCCCGTATCAATGCGGCGGGACGAGTGGGTTGTGCGGGCCGTGCGGTGGGCCTGTTTCTCACCCAGGATCCACATGAGGCCGCAGAGCTGGCGGAAGAACTCTGTCAGGAAAACCAGCTGCGGCAAAAAACCGAAAATGACATTATGCAGCAGGCATTGGCCATGCTGGAACAGCAGAACTTTGACCCATTGGAGCGGCGAGTGGCGGTGCTGTGGCAGGAGGGATGGCACCATGGGGTCATCGGTATCGTGGCCTCCCGCATCAGTGACTTGTACAGCTGTCCGGTGATTCTCATTTCTCTGGAGGGAGAAAAAGGCAAAGGCTCAGGCCGCAGCATTCCGGGGTTTAATCTCTATGAGGCTCTGGAACACTGCGCTAGCAGGCTCACCAAATTCGGAGGGCACGCTTTGGCGGCGGGGCTTTCTCTGGAGAGAGAGCAGCTGGAGAATTTTCGCCAGGAAATGGAAGAGTATGCCCGGCAGCATCTGGACCCAGCCTGTATGGTACCGGCCATCTATGTGGACGGTACGTTGGAAGAGGAACATCTCACCATGGAAGTGGCCCGGGAGCTATCCAAGCTGGAGCCTTATGGAGTGGGCAATCCAACGCCGGTGTTTCATATCCCGGATATGACATTGGCGGATATCATTCCCATCAGCAACGACAAACATTTGCGGCTCACCCTGAAAAAAGGGGATGTGACCCTCACCGGACTGGCCTTTTCCACCAGCAGTCAGGAGCTGCACCTCAGCCGGGGAGACCAGGTGGATGTGGTAGGGCAGCTGGACATCAATCTGTACCGGGGACGGGAGAGCCTGCAATTTATTTTGAAGGATGCCCGACTGAGCCAGCGGCAGCAGCGGGAAGGGCAGTATTACCGAGAACTGTACCAGAGCATCCGGGAGAGGACAGCGGAAGCGCAGCAGGTACGTCCGGTAATTCCCGGACGGGAGAGTTTTGTGGCGGTGTACCGCTACATCCGACAGAATGCCGCAGACGGGAGGCAATTCCGAGGCGCTCTGGATACACTGGAACGTGACATTTCCTGGTACTCTCACATTCAGCTCAATTACGCCACCATGCGGATTTGCCTGGAAGTGCTGGAGGAGCTGGGGCTGGCCATCTGCCAGGAAGAGGGACAGGATATTCATATCACACTGTGTCAGAATGAAGGAAAGGTCAATCTGAACGCCTCTGAGATATTACAAAAGCTGAGGTCTTTGTGACCCGGCAGGGGGGAACTGTATGCAAATCGATCTGGATAGAGAATTTTCCATATTGGAGGAAAAAATAGCGGCCTATATGCCCGGGTTTGACCGGGAATTGCTGCGCAAAGCACTGGATGTGGCCTATGAGGCCCATGACGGCCAGATGCGCAAATCGGGCGAACCCTATATCATTCACCCAATCGCGGTGGCCAATATCATTGCGGAAATCGGCCTGGATCTGGAATCGGTGATGGCCGGTCTGCTGCACGATGTCATTGAGGATACCTCGGTGGGGTATGATCAGGTGAAAGCCATGTTTGGCAAAGATGTGGCCGATCTGGTGGATGGGGTGACCAAATTGGGTCAGATTCCCTATTCCTCCCGAGAGGAGCAGCAGGTGGAGAACCTGCGCAAGATGATTCTGGCCATGGCCAAAGATGTGAGGGTCATCCTCATCAAACTGGCGGACCGGCTGCACAATATGCGCACCATCGCCGCTATGCCCGAGGCCAAGCAGCGGCTCAAGGCGCTGGAAACCATGGAGGTTTATTCTCCTCTGGCGCACCGTCTGGGTATGAGTAAGATCAAAACCGAGTTGGAGGATATTTCCATTCGGTATCTGGATCCGGTGGGTTGTGAGGAGATCATCCGCACAGTGGCGGAAAAGCAGGAGCACAATACCGGATTTGTGGACCATGTGAAAAAGCAGATTCACGACCGGCTGGAAAAATTGGGTATCAAACATCACATTGAGGGCCGTACCAAACATGTGTATTCCATTTACCGCAAAATTTACGGCCAGGGCAAAAGCTTTGACGAGCTATATGATCTGTTTGCAGTGCGGGTGATTGTGGACAGCGTCATTGACTGCTATAACGTATTGGGCGTGGTGCATGATATGTACACCCCCATTCCGGGTCGGTTCAAGGACTACATTTCCACTCCTAAGCCCAATATGTATCAATCCCTGCATACCACTGTCATCGGAGTGGAAGGGCTGCTTTTCGAGGTGCAGATCCGCACCTGGGAGATGCACAAGACAGCGGAATACGGCATTGCCGCCCACTGGAAATATAAGGCGGGGGTACAGGGCAGCAGTTCCAGCGATCAAAAACTGGCATGGATTCGCCAGCTGTTGGAGGTGCAGAAGGATACGCTGGACCCGGAGGATTTCATGCGCACCCTGAAAATTGACATGTTCTCCGATGAGGTGTTTGTGTTCACCCCCCAGGGAGATGTGATCAATTTGCCGCTGGGCGCCAACGCCATTGATTTTGCCTATGCCATTCACACTCAGGTGGGCAATCATATGAACGGCTGCAAGGTCAACGGCCGGATTATGCCCATCGATTACGTGCTGCAAAACGGAGATATCATTGAGGTCATTACTTCCGCCAATGGCAGCCCCAATCTGGACTGGGTCAAGATGGTCAAGACTTCCGGTGCCAAAAATAAAATCCGGCAGTGGTTCAAACGGGAAAAACGGGATGAAAACATTGTCCGGGGCAAGGAGGAAGTGGAAAAGGAGCTGCGGAAAAACGGTTACAAAATGGAGCAGCTGCTGCATCCGCAGATTTTGCCCAGCGTGCTGAAAAAATTCCACATCAACGATGTGGAGGATTTGTACGCCAGTGTGGGCTACGGCGGCATTTCGGTGCACAATGTGCTCATCAAGGTACAGACTGAGGTCAACCGGCTGGCGAGAGAGAGTCTGCCTCAGGATACCCAATCCATTGCGGAAAAGATCAACGCCAGTGCCCAGACTCGTCCACAGCCCAAAAAGCATGGCAACAGCGGTGTGGTGGTGGAAGGCGTTGACAATGTGCTCATCAAATTCGCCAAGTGCTGCAACCCGCTGCCCGGTGATGAGATCATCGGTTTTATCACCAAGGGCTTTGGGGTATCCATTCACAAAAAAGACTGTCCCAATGCCATTGCCAGCATTGTCAATGAACAGGACAGCGGGCGGTGGATTCCCGTACACTGGGAAAACGTGGAAGGCGGTAAATTTGAAAGCGGCATCCAGCTGGTGGCCAGGGACCGGATCGGCCTGCTGGCGGATGTGGTGAATATTTTTGCCAACATGCATATGAATCTGCACAACGTAAATACCCGGGAGGGCAAGGATGGTTTTGCCACCCTCAATATCACTGTGGAGCTGGAAAATGTGAGTCAGCTGCAAGTGGTGATGAAAAAACTCTCCAAGGTGTCGGGCGTGATTGATGTACGCCGGGGTGTGCAGTAAGGAGGAGCTATGATCGCAGTCATTCAACGAGTCAAATCCTCTTCGGTCACCATTGCCGGACAGGTGGTGGGTCAGATCGGACAGGGGTTCAATGTATTGCTGGGCGTACAGGACGACGATCAGCAGGAAGATTTGGATTTTCTGGTGAAAAAAATCCCCATGTTGCGGGTATTTGAGGACGATGAGGGAAAGATGAACCGTTCTCTGCTGGATGTGAATGGGGAAATGCTGGTAATCAGTCAGTTTACCCTGTTGGCCGATTGCCGGCGGGGGAACCGGCCCAGTTTCATTCATGCGGCCCGACCGGAGGTGGCCATTCCCTATTATGAGGCGTTTCTCCGCCGGATGGAGGAGAGCGGCGTGCGGCGGGTGGCCCATGGAGAGTTTGGAGCCGATATGCAGGTGGACATCTGCAACGATGGACCGGTGACCATTGTACTCAACAGCCGGGATTATCTGGACGGAAAGGGGAGAGGGAAATGAAGATTTTGACCATGCCGGTGGGAGCCTTCCAGACCAACTGTTATCTGGTGTGGGACGAATCCACCCACGAAGGAGTGGTGATCGACCCGGGGTACGACGCCCGGGGCATTTTGATGAAAGCGGCCAAAGAGGGGATTCAGCTGCGGTATATTCTCCTCACCCATGGACATGTGGACCATGTGACCGCTGCCCAGGAGATCCGGGAAAAAACCGGTGCCCAAACAGTGATCGGCCAGGGAGACGCCCACTATCTGATCGAAAATGAAACCGACGGGCTGGGAATGTACTACCCCACTTCCTATCCGAATACCGCACCCGACCGGACGGTACAGGAGGGGGATGTGATCCGGGTGACGGATCAACTTCAGTTCCGTGTGCTGGAAACCCCAGGCCATACAGCGGGTGGTGTTTGTTTCCTGTGCGGAGAGGTGCTGTTTTCCGGAGATACCCTGTTTGCCGGGTCCTGCGGGCGGACGGATCTGTCCACTGGCAGTTTTCCGGAAATTCTGCGTTCTCTCAAGAGGCTGGCGGAGTTGGAAGGAGATTATCGGGTGCTCAGCGGTCATGGGGAAGAAACCACGCTGGCCTGGGAACGCCGGTATAATCCCTACATCCGGGAGGCGATGTCATGCTGATTCATCTGGTGGGATTTGAGCATGACCGGAGCACCGACAATCTGGTGCGGGCGTTTTTCCCAGGAGCGGAAGTCATCCCGGCGGACCAGCGTACGCCGGATGGAATTCTCACCTGCCAGATGGAGCAAAGTGGCTCCCTTGTCACGTTTCATGTGGAGGCCCGGTTCCCGGAACTGGGAGAGAGCCGGTGTGACTGGCAGGCGCATGCGCAGGAGGAATCGGAGCGCAAGCAAAAGAGCAAACAGGCGGTGTATCAAACCTTGCGGCAGCTCAGGGGCGATTTGCCCTGGGGTACGCTGGTGGGAGTCCGTCCCACCAAATTGCTGCGGGATTTGGAAGAAAAGGGCTGTTCCCGGGAGGAGTGCGGACGGCAGTTCCGAGAGGAATACCTGGTGTCCGATCAGAAAACCGCGTTGGCGCTGGACACCTACCGCAATGAGCGAGAGGTATTGAGCCGGGTGCGGCCCGACGGTATTTCTGCCTATGTGTCCATTCCCTTCTGCCCCACCCGCTGCCGGTACTGCTCCTTTGTATCAGGGGCGCTGGACGCCATGCGAAAATACATTCCCGATTATATGCGCTGTCTGCTGCGGGAGATTGAAACCCGGGGAAAGGCCATTGTCCAGACCGGGCGGCCTTTGCAGACAGTATACATTGGCGGCGGAACTCCCACCGTGTTGGAGCCCCATGATTTGCGGCGGTTGCTGCATGCAGTGCGCACCCATCTGGATTTTTCCCAGGTGCAGGAATTTACGGTGGAATGCGGCCGTCCGGATACCATTACGCCCGAAAAGCTGGCCCTGCTGCAAGAATTTGGAGTGGATCGCATCAGCATCAACCCTCAGACCATGAATGATGATACATTGGAGCGCATCGGACGGCGGCATACGGCGGAGCAGATTCGTCAGGCTTTTGCGCTGGCCCGCTCCATGGGGTTTGACAACATCAATATGGACCTGATCGCGGGACTGGATGGGGAAGAACCGGCCCATTTCCGGCATACGCTGGAAGAGGTGCTGGCGCTGCGCCCGGAGAACATCACACTGCATACTCTGGCTAAGAAAAAGGGTTCCGACTGGAGCAACGAGGACAAAGTTCAAAAAAATTTTACAAAACATGCGGGATTTTCGGTAGAACAGATGCTGAGCGATGCGTATAATGGATTCATAGGGCAGGGATATGAGCCGTATTACATGTACCGTCAGAAAAACATGCTGGGCAATTTTGAGAATGTTTCTTATTGTCGGGATGGGAAATTCGGGCTGTACAATGTGGTCATCATGCAGGAGTACCATACCATTGTGGCCATGGGTGCCGGAGGAGTGAGTAAGGTGGTATTGCCTGGCATCATTCGCCGCCGGCCCAATCCCAAATATCCCTATGAATACATCGGCAGAATCGAAGAAATTCTCTCCGCACTGCCGGCAAAGGAGCTTTCGTATGATCTGTGATATTCAGGTGGTCAACAATATGGTGGAAAATCATTCCATCAAAGAGTACATTCAACGCTATGAAGCCCAGTTTGACGCACGCATTCAGGGCATTGCGGAAGAGATTGCACGCGGTGTGGGGCAAAGGCAGATTGTACTGGTGGCGGGGCCTTCCAGTTGTGGCAAAACTACATTTACTCTCAAATTGAATCATGCTTTGCAACAGTTGGGAATCGCTTCTCAAACCGTTTCGTTGGATGATTTTTATTTGGATCGTCAGCGTGCCCCTCGAAAAGAGGATGGCAGTTTTGATTATGAAACAGTGGAGTCCCTGGATCTGCAGGAAATTGAACGCTGTTTTGCTCAATTGTTGGAACAAGGCAGTGCGGATATGCCGCTTTTCAGTTTCAAATTGGGCCGCGCTTTGGAGGAGAGAAAACATGTGGAATTGCCTTCCAATGGCGTGGTGCTGGTAGAGGGAATGCATGCTCTCAGTTCCCGGCTGCGGCAATATTTTCCCGATGAACATACCCTCCGAATTTATATCAGTCTGCGCAGCAATTTGTTTGCCGGAGAAAATGTGCTTTTGGACAAGCGATATTTGCGGATTCTAAGACGTATGGTTCGGGATTATAAATTCCGGGCATCGGGGCCGGAAAAGACCTTGTGTATGTGGATGGATGTAATGGATGGTGATATGCTGTATGTGGAGCCCTTTGAACACACAGCAGACATTCGGATCGACTCCTTCTTCCCTTATGAAGCGGGGGTGCTCAAACCCATGGCCGAGCAATTGCTGGCAATGGTTCCCCATGAGAGTCGGTATTATCATCTCAGCCAGGGGATCTTGCAAAAGTTGGAACGGGTAGATGTGATTGAAGAAACCCTTCTGCCGGGAACATCTCTGCTGCGCGAATTTGTGGGTGACAGTATCTATTATTAATTCAGACCAATGCATTGCATTTTTTTGGAAAATGTGTATAATATAGGTGAGAGTTTTTTCTTTTGTTTAGGCAACCCTACAAATATAGTGCATAGAATGGAGGAAAACAGGATGGGAGTATTTGATCAATTTGTCAATAAGGCGAAAAGCAGCGCACAGGTGGCGGGGCAAAAAGCCAATGAGCTGATGGAGATTACCAAGCTGTCCATGTCTCAGTCGGAAAAGAACGACGAGGTGAATAAACTGTATGCTGAAATGGGATGTATGGTTTATGAAGCTTATCTGAACAATGATCCTTCCACTGAAGAGCTGCATGCAAAGTGTGCCCTGGTGGATGCCAAACTGGCTGAGATCAAGGAGATTCGCGAAAAGATCAACCAGCTGAAAAAGATCAAGGTCTGTGCCAAATGCGGTGAGGAAAATCCCAGTGACAATCAGTACTGTGCGCAGTGCGGGGAAAAGTTGCCGGACGCTCCTCAGGAAAACATTGTGGTAGAGGACTATGTGGTGCAGGAGCCCGAAGCCGAGGCTGCTGACAAAACAGAAGAAGCAGGCGAATAAAACAAGCTGCAGAGGGCGAGGCCGGACGGCCCGCCCTCTTTTTGTACTGGAGAGGAGAATGAACCATGGGCGGCATGCAAATGGAGCAATATGTAAAAGCCTGTCGGGCGGTGGAACAGAAATGGCCCCATCGGGCTACCAAAGCGGTGGTGCTGGGCTCGGGACTGGGATTTATGACTGATTTGTTGGAGAAAAAAATCGAGTTTTCCTATGCTGAAATTCCTGGGTTTCCGCCTGCTACTGTTCGCACCCAGGCTGGCCGCATGGCCTGCGGCCTGTTGGATGGAGAACCAGTTCTGATGATGAATGGCCGGTTTCACTATTATGAGGGACATTCCATGGAGCAGGTGGTGTTTCCCATCCGAGTGCTGCGGTTGCTGGGGGTACAGCGGCTGGTCCTCACCAATGCTGCCGGCGGGATCAACTCTACCTTTTCTCCCGGGACCATTATGCTGATCACTGATCATATCAAGTTGATGGGAGATAGCCCTCTGCGGGGGATCAATCTGGAAGAGTTTGGACCACGATTCCCTGATATGAGTTACATTTATACCCCGGCTCTGCGTCAGACGGCTCTTGAAGTGGCTGCGAAACAGGGCATTACACTGCGGGAAGGGGTCTACGGATATGCCTTTGGCCCCCAGTATGAGACCCCTGCCGAAGTGCGTGCACTGGGAATTTTGGGAGCGGACGCAGTGGGAATGAGTACGGCGCCGGAGGCCATTGCTGCGGCACATTGCGGTATGGAGGTGCTGGGACTCTCCTGCATCAGCAATATGGCAGCGGGAATTACCGGGAAACCTCTCAGTGACGAGGAAGTACATGAAACAGCTGCCGCCAATCGGGACAAGCTCAGTGGATTGGTGCGGGGCATTCTGGCAAAACTATAACGGAAAGGGAGAAAAATATGATACTGTTCAAACACGCCAATATTCTCACCATGGACGGAGATCGTCAGCTGCAGGACGGATTTGTGGGAGTTCGGGGTAACACCATTGTGTATGTGGGAACCGAGCAGCCCAATCTGGAGGAATACCAGCAGGTGATTGATTGCACCGGCAAAGTGCTGATGCCTGGACTATACAATACCCATAGTCACATTCCCATGACGCTGCTGCGGGGACATGGAGATGAGCTTCCGCTGGAAAAATGGCTGGAAACGCGCATTTACCCCGCCGAGGACCGGCTCAATCCCGATACGGTGAAGTGGGGGACCCTGTTGGGTATCAGTGAGATGCTGGCGGGAGGCATCTGCAGCTATACCGATATGTATTTTTTCTCCGACGTGATTGCCCAAGCCACCATGGAAAGTGGGATGAAGGCCAACATATCCAAATGCTGCATCTGCTTTGACCCCGAGGGGAAGGACGACGGAGGGCGGCTTACAGAGGCGCTGGAACTGTACCGGCAGTACCATGGCGCAGCGGAAGGGCGAATTCACATTGATATGGCATTCCACGCCATTTATACCACCAATCCCAATTATCTAAAACACTCCATGGAGCAGATTGGCGATTTGAATACGGCGGTGCAGTTCCACATGAGTGAAACGGTTACCGAACACCAGGGGGCGCTGGAGAAGTACGGGAAGACGCCCGCCGAAATTTTTGCAGAGGCAGGCGTAATGAGCAAACCCTGTGTGGCCGCTCACTGTGTGCAGGTGACTGATTCCGATCTGGAACTGCTGCGAGAACATGGAGTGACGGTGTCTACCTGCCCGGGAAGCAACCTGAAGCTGGGCAGCGGCATTCCGGATGTGCGGCGGATGCTGCAGCATGGAGTGCGGGTTACGGTGGGTACCGATGGCTGCGCCAGCAACAACAATCTCAATCTGTGGGAAGAGATGCTGCTCACCACGTTGCTGGGCAAGGGGCAGTTCCAGGACCCCACAGCGGTATCGGCTATGGAGGTGCTGCGGATGGCCACTGTCCACGGAGCCGCGAGTCAACAGCGGCCTAACTGTGGCTGCATCCGGGAAGGGAACCGGGCGGACCTCATTGTGGTGGATTTTGACCGGCCGCATCTCATCCCCAATCCCAATCTGGTGAGCAATCTCATCTACAGTGCTCAGGCCAGTGATGTGGTGCTCAATATGGTGGATGGCAGGATTCTCTATCAAAATGGAGAGTATTTGACGTTGGATATGGAACAGATTCGCTGGCAGGCCCGGCGGGCGGCGGAGTATCTCACAGATTATTAAAAATCCAGTGTGACAAAATTACAGTGTGTGATGCAAATGCTTTTGGGCGGTATTCCTACTAGGTTGCCGCCCGTTTTTGTGATATAATGCACAGTAAGAAAGAGAAAGCAACAGGGAGGAATGACCATGCAGGAAGAACGGTTTGACGTGGGGAAGGATTTTGGCTGCAACGTATTCAATGATGAAGTGATGCGGGAACGGTTGCCCAAGCCGGTGTACCGTCAATTTCAGGAGATCCTGGAAAACGGGGCACAGCTCACTGAGGATGTGGCGGCCAGTGTGGCCCATGCCATGAAGGAGTGGGCCATTGAAAAGGGAGCTACCCATTACACCCACTGGTTTCAGCCGCTCAATGGCATGACAGCTGAAAAGCATGATTCTTTTCTCTCTCCCACCGACGGCGGTAAGGTCATCATGGAGTTTTCCGGCAAAGAACTTATCAAAGGGGAACCGGATGCCTCTTCCTTTCCCTCGGGCGGGTTGCGCAACACCTTTGAAGCCCGGGGTTATACCGCTTGGGACTGCACTTCTCCTGCTTTTCTGAAAAAGAATTCCTCAGGGGTGACGCTGTGCATTCCCACCGCTTTCTGCTCCTATACGGGGGAAGCGCTGGATGAAAAAACACCTCTGCTGCGTTCCATGGAGCTCATCAACGCCAAAGCCAAGCGGGTGCTGGAGCTGCTGGGGGATACCGATGCAGACAGCATCAACACCACCATAGGGGTGGAACAGGAGTACTTCCTCATCGAGAAGGAGCTCTTCTCCCGCCGGAAGGATTTGCAGTTCGCGGGACGTACTCTGTTAGGTGCCTGTCCTCCCAAGGGACAGGAGTTTGAGGATCACTATTTCGGTGTCATCAATGAACGGGTGTCCTCTTATATGAAGGAGCTGGACGTGGAGTTGTGGAAGGTGGGCGTGACCGCCAAGACCAAGCACAACGAGGTGGCTCCTGCCCAGCACGAACTGGCACCGGTGTACACCACCACCAACATCGCCTGCGATCAGAACCAGATCATCATGGAGACCATGCAGCGAGTGGCGGATCATCATGGACTGGCCTGTCTGCTGCATGAAAAGCCCTTCTCCTATATCAATGGCAGCGGCAAGCACAACAACTGGTCCATTTCCACCTCCAAGCGCAACCTCATCAATCCCGGGAAGGATCCCCGTCACAACATTGAATTCCTGCTCTTCTTAGTGGCGGTGATTCGGGCGGTGGACAATTATGCCGAATTACTGCGTCTCACTGCGTCTACTCCGGGCAATGACCACCGGCTGGGTGGCAATGAGGCGCCGCCTTCCATCATCTCCATTTTCCTGGGAGAAGAGCTGACCAATCTGCTGGATTCCATTGAGGAGGCCAAGGAAGGCCCCCAGCAGCTGAAACGGTTCATTGAGGTGGGAGTTCAGACCCTGCCGCAGATTCTCAGCGACAATTCCGACCGCAACCGGACCTCTCCCTTTGCTTTCACCGGCAACAAGTTTGAGTTCCGGATGCTGCCGGCTTCCACATCCGTTTCCTTTGCCAATACGGTGCTCAATACCGCGGTGGCAGAATCGCTGGACGATATTGCCAATCGGCTGTCTATGGTTCCCAAGGAGGATCTTGTGTCTGAGGTGTATGAGATTGTCAAAGACATCCTCACCCGGCACCGCAAGGTGATCTTCAACGGAAATGGCTACAGTCCCGAATGGGTAGCGGAGGCGGAACGCCGCGGATTGCCCAACATTCGCAATATGGTAGATGCGGTGCCGCATTTGCTCTCTCAGAAGTCGGTGTCACTGTTTGAAAAATTCGGGGTGTTGTCCTATAATGAACTTCATGCCCGGTATGAAATTTTGCTGGAAGAGTATGTAAAGCAGCTGCATCTGGAAGGCAAGACCATGGTCTACATGGTGGAGCGGGAGATCATTCCCGCAGTGAACCGGCATGTGGGTGAGCTGAGTGAAACCATTTTGAAAGTGCGTGAGGTGCTGGGGGGCGCCGCTGACCGGAGCCAGAAAGAGCGGCTCAGCTGTATGGTACGCAAGATGGATCAGGTGGAAATGGCACTGGCGGCGCTGAAAGAGGCGTTGGAGCAGGAACCGCAGCAAGAGGATTCTCTGGCGCAGGCGGTGTATTGCCGGGATGTGATCGGTGCGAAAATGGAGCAGCTCCGCACCTATTGCGACCAGCTGGAGACCATTTGTCCACAGGATGTCTGGCCGCTGCCCGATTATACTCAGCTGTTGTTCAGCATTGGATGACCAAAAACAAAAAGGGGGCCCAAAAGGGTGTCTCACTAAGGGATTTTATTCCTTGGAAAAATATCGGCATAGTTTGGAGAAATCCGGCTATGCCGATTTTTTCTGTTCTTGGGGCAGTTCGACTGCTCCAATGAAGTTCCAATGGATGA
>JBMNPT010000006.1:0-133690 GCA_050943735.1 Eubacteriales bacterium
TTTCTTTGCTTCAATGCTTCTTCTAACTGTGGCAACATTGGGAATGTTCTATTGGAACTCTTATTTTTTGGGTTCTTCGTATAATCGCCACTAATTCCATTACTTACACCAACGGCAGACCTAATAGTAATTGTGTGTCTATAGAAATCAATATCATTCCATCGTAAGCCGCAAATTTCACCACGCCTTAATCCCGCATAGAAAGCCAATAGTATTCCTACATACATTGGGTCTTGTGGTTCAAAATCCAAATAGACAGCGGATAATACATTATCCATTTGTTCATTGTTTAAGTGAGTAACCTTTGCTTCTCCCTTTTTAGGCATCTTTACACCTTTGAATGGGTCTTTTAATAGTTCTCCATTGTTGTAGTAGTAATTATATACTTTTTTCAATCGTGCATAAGTAGTATGTATTGTATTCTGCGAATAGCCTGCTTGATATAACTTAGTAAGCCAACCACTTAATACAGTCTTATCAACAGTTGCAAAAACATAGTCACCCAAATAAGGCTTAATATACTTGCTATAAGAATACAGGGTATTGCTATAGGTGCTTCTTTCTATTTCTCCTGTTGATACTTGGTGAAGCAGATATTCCTTATAGATTTCATCTACTGTCTTTGCCTTTCCTGCATTTGGCATCAAATCAGCTTCGGCATTTAATTGGTCTAACCATTCTTTAGCTATTCGCATAGCTTCTTTCTTGCCTTTTGCTTCGGGAAGCATTTTACTTACTTCTTTCCACTTGCCATACACATCTTTATATTTTGCTCTTGCTTGCCAAGGTTTGCCTTTTCGGTTTGTTAGTTGCTGAACATTTACAGTTGTATATTTCATAGCCAAATCCTCCTTTGCTGAAATCGTTCCGCAAATCATACCCCAAAGATACCGCAAATGTTCCGCAAAGTCAAGATTGTTCCGTAAAACGAGAAACCCGAAAACCCTTGATTTTCAAGGGTTTTCGGGTTCTTAATTCTGTCAAATAGGTGCGGGATTTATTCCCACTCGATGGTCCCTGTAGGCTTAGGTGTCAAATCATACAACACTCGATTGACACCCTTCACCTCGTGAGTGATCCGCTGAGTGATATGCTGCAGCAATGCAAAAGGCACATCCTCCACCGTAGCGGTCATGGCATCTACTGTATTTACCGCGCGGATGATCACCGGCCATTCATCAGCCCGTTTGCCGTCACGCACTCCTACACTCTTGATATCAGGAATTGCGGTAAAGTATTGCCATACCTTGCCTTCCAGACCATTTTTTGCAAACTCTTCCCGGAGGATGGCATCGCTCTCCCGCACCGCTTCCAGACGGTCACGGGTAATGGCGCCCAAGCAGCGCACACCCAGTCCGGGGCCCGGGAAGGGCTGGCGGTATACCATGTTATCGGGCAGACCCAATGCCGCACCGCAAGCACGTACCTCATCCTTAAAGAGCATTTTCAAAGGCTCCACCAGCTGGAAGTCCAGATCTTCTGGCAGGCCGCCCACATTGTGGTGACTCTTCACCGCCTTGACGGTTTTGGTACCACTCTCAATGATATCCGGATAAATGGTACCCTGCCCCAAGAACGCAATGCCATCCAGCTTGCGGGCTTCTTCCTCAAACACGCGAATAAACTCTGCGCCGATAATCTTACGCTTTTGTTCCGGATCTGCCACACCGGCCAGCTTGTCCAGAAAACGATCCACCGCATCCACGTAGATCAGATTGGCGTCCATTTCATCCCGGAATACCCGAACCACCTGCTCCGGTTCACCTTTGCGCAGCAGACCATGATTCACATGTACACAGGTGAGCTGACGGCCAATGGCCTTAATCAGCAAAGCAGCCACTACGCTGGAATCCACACCGCCGGACAGGGCCAGCAGTACCTTTTTGTCACCCACCTGGCGCCGGATCAGCTCCACCTGATCGGCAATGAAATTCTCCATATTCCAGTTGGGCTGCGCTCCGCAGCGGTCAAACACAAACTCCGAGAGCTTCTGACGGCGCGCCTCGTCCTCCTGCGGCCAAGGCTCCGCCCCCTTGTGGTCCACTGCCAGTACAGGCAAACCGCAATTGTAAATGTGACTGCCCGCGTCAATCTCCACACCGTCCACTACACGGTTCGCACCTCCGTTGAGAATGACACCCTTTACGTTGGGCAGGGCCTTCCACTCTTCCACGGTGATGTCATGGGGATGAATTTCACTGTACACGCCCAATGCCCGGATCTCTCTGGCAATCTGGGGATTTTCTCCGCTGCCCAGATCCAGGATTACAATCATATCCTGTTTCATTTGCAACCTCCATCTTTACGAAAAGTCCTTATTGAATGGTATCAGTATACATGATTTTTCGACAGTTTGCAACCACAGTCAAAAAAACACCCCTCCAAAGAGGGGTGTTTTCTCAATCTTTCTGAAACTTTATAAAATCATAACTTTCCAGGATCTGAAAATATTTTACAATACGGGGATAGAGCGGCTCGGCTTTTTCTCCGAACTGCTGCTGTACCAGCTGTGCCAGAGCGTATACATCCCGCTGGCCATCCATCAGCGGCCACAGGAAACTCCCCATCTCATCCAGATGGATATAGGAAATCCTGGGACGTTTCAGCAGCTTTTGTGCCAGCCAGTGAAAAACACCCCGATTCTCCTGCTGCAAAGTTACAATTCCCTGATCATCGGTGCTCCACGCCAAATCAGCACGCACGGGAATCTGTTCCAGATAATTTTTAGTAGGTTTGGATTTTCTGGCCATATTACTTGGATGCCTTGTGCTTGCCCCACAGAGAGGACTTCAGCAGCAGCAGAATGATGGCCGCCAGCACCACTATGCTGCCCCAGATTCCAAAATTCACTTCGGAGATGATAGGCAGCTTGGACAGGTTGATTTCAAACACCGCCAGAATGGCCAAGAAAATACCAATCAGTCCTTCACCGGCGATCATACCGGCACAATAGAGCGTTCCATCGTTGTTTTGCAGTTCCTTGGTCTTTTCGTCCACATTCTTGCGACGATTCATCATCAGGGCAATGAGGCCGCCCACCATGATGCAGGCATTGAGCTACACAGGCAGATACATACCCACTGCAATGGGCATCACCGGCAGACGCAGGATTTCAAAGCACAGTGCCAGGCAGACGCCCACAAAGATCAGGCCCCAGGGCAGCTGACCACCCATGATGCCTTCCACCAGCATCTTCATCAAATGAGCCTGAGGAGCGGCGATTTCCGCGGAATCGTAACCCCAGGCAGCATCCAGCAGGTAGAGCACACCGCCGATGGTCACAGCGGAGGCCACCACACCGATGAGTTCACCCATCTGCTGTTTCTTGGGGGTAGCACCCAGCAGGAAACCGGTCTTCAAATCCTGAGAGGTATCGCCCGCAATGGCAGCGATAACACAGATAACAGAACCAATGGCAATGGCACCAGTCATGCCCGCAATGCCCTCAGCACCGGTGGACTTGAGCACCAGAGTGGAAATGATCAGAGTGGCAATGGCCATACCGGATACGGGGTTGTTGGTGGAACCCACCAGGCCCACCATACGGGAGGACACAGTGGCGAAGAAGAAGCCGAACACCACAATGATGATGGCTCCGATGAGGTTGACGGGGATGGCAGGGAACAGCCAGATCACCAGGGTGGTCACAGCAATGCCAATCAGGATGAACTTCATGTTCAGATCCTGGCTGGTACGTTCCAGGCTCTCCACCGCACCGGTTCTCATGCTCTTCATGGAATCGGCAAAGGTACGGACAATCAGAGGCAAAGACTTAATCAGGCTGAGGAAACCACCAGTAGCGATGGCACCAGCGCCGATATAACGAATATAGCTGCCCCAAATGCCGCCGGGGCCCTCCTTGGCGAAAATCTCGGCGATGGTAGCGGTGCCGGGATAAATGATGGCGTCGGCACCAAAGAGCAGTACCATGGGGATCAGTACACACCAGCCGATCACACCGCCCACAAACATAAAGGAGGCAATGCGGGGACCTACGATGTAGCCTACACCCACCAGAGCGGGGTAGATCTGGGTACCGATCTGAGCGCCCACACTTTTCAGGGTGAGATTGATTTCACTGGGCATCCACTTGAAACCATCCACCAGCAGTTTGAACAGAGCAGCCCAGCCCATACCAGAGAAAACAGATACGGCATCAGAACCGCCCTCTTCACCGGCCAACAGCACTTCCGCACAGGCAGTGCCTTCGGGATAAGGCAGTGTGGCATGCTCCCGCACAATCAGCGCGTTCCGCAGAGGCACCATAAACAGCACACCCAAAATACCGCCGCACAGTGCGATGACAGTGATTTCCACCAAACCAGGCTTTTCGCCCAACCCTTCAGCAGCCCACAGAAACAGCGCAGGCAGGGTGAAGATGGCACCAGCCGCCAGAGATTCACCTGCAGAACCAATGGTCTGCACAATGTTGCTCTCCAAAATGGAGTTGCGGCGCAGCATCACGCGGATGACTGCCATAGAAATCACCGCCGCCGGAATGGAAGCGGATACGGTAAGGCCTACCCGGAGTCCCAGGTATGCGTTAGCCGCACCGAACACTACAGCCAAAAGTACACCCACAATGATAGACGTAACCGTCAATTCAGGCGTAACCTTGTCTGCCGGTACGTACGGCTTAAAAGGTTTGTTTTCACTCATAACGTTTCTCCCTTTTCATATTTTTTGGCGCATAAAGAAAGTATACATCATAACTCTTTTTTTCTCAAGGTTTATGAGGATTTTTACAGAGAATAGGCAATTTTTTTATTATTATAGCCAAATGACGGAAGTTTTTCGCTTCTTTTTTTGTTTTTTGTCAATGCTGGGGTTTGATTTTTTCAAAAGCCCAGGTAAAACATGTAAAGACCCACCAGCAAAATCGACGCCCCCAAAATCCATTTGAGAATCTGACTCCACATTCCATATTGTTTGCTTTGAGAAAGAGACTGTACAAATCCCACCGATGTTCCAGCCACCACCGCCAATACCGAATGGCCCGCTGAATAACAAAGGAGCAGTACAATTCCCCACAGCATGCTGCCCTGCCCGGCCACAATGGCCAACAGGGCCACCAGCACCGGAGTGGAGCATGGAGAGGAGAAGATTCCCGCCAAAATTCCAGCCAGTACCGCCCCCACCATTCCCTGTCTGGGCGTGCGGGATACCAGATAACTGGAGGGAATGAAGGTAAAAACCTCCCAGGTTTGGAGGGCCATGAGTACCATCAGAATTCCCAGCAACAAATACCACCAGGAAGAGCCATTGCCCAGCAGGCGGCCTGCCACAGAAGCAGCCACCCCTAGTGCGGTAAAGGTAATGGCTGAACCAACAGCGAACGCCAGCGACAGCATCAGCGAACGGCGGAAATTTTTCTCCCCCGTTCCTCCTACATAGCCAATCACCAGCGGAATTCCCGAGAGGGAGCAGGGTGTAAAAGAGGTAAGCACACCTGCTGCCAAAGCCAGTATAGGAGCCAGCCACTGGGCCTGACTCAACATATTGGCCAGGTTTTCCAACCAGGCGTTCATACCTCCACCCCCATATCTTCCAAAATGGTTTGGAACTGTTCCTCCGTCAGTCCGCCCTGATGAACGGTGTAGGCGTGTTCATTGGTATCCTTGTAGTTGTATTGAATCAGACCCAACGCCTCTGAAATCTCCTGACTGGGCACATAAGGAGTGCCATCCGCATTGATGAAAATCTGTGTGGGAATCACTGTCACCGGCATGTCCTTCACTTCAGCAGGGTATTCCCAAATATCGATGTACTTCACCACCGCTTTGCCCTGCATCTCCTGATGAATGGCCTCCAGGGCAGGCTTCATATCCCGACAGGGTGGGCATCCTTCTGAACCAAAGTCCACAATGACAGGCAATCCCGACTGGGTCCACTCCTCCAATTCCAGCTGCGATACCGTCAAGGGATCTGCGCTGGTATCAGATGTTTCCCCCAAATCGGCAGTGGAATTGTTTTTCAGCATCCACACTCCCGCAATGGCCCCTGCGATCAGAATGGGCAATACAATTTGCGCTCTTCTCTTCTGGGTCATCCATTTCCTCCTTTTTCTGGTAAAAAGAAAAGCCAAAACCCTGAGATTTTGACTTTTCTCCAATTGTATGGTTGTATTTTACAGGCCTTTGTACAGCCGTCCCAGAGCATCAGCCGCCAAAATGGCTGCGTACACCTTTTCTGCCGTCACTTCCATGGGCATGTTGTGAATGGTTTCTCCGGGAACGGAAGCAGCCTGTGCCACCGCCATAATTTCCTCCGGTTTTACCTCGGTGATGCCCAGATCCGCCAGAGTGGTGGGCAATCCTACACTGTTGCAGAAGTCCAGCACTTCATCGATCTGCTCCATATCCGCATTTTGCAGTACCAACTGTACCAGCGTACCAAAGGCCACCTTTTCTCCATGGTACAGGCTATGGGTTTCAGGTGCCACAGTAAAACCATTGTGAATGGCATGCGCGCCTGCCAGCCCGCCCGATTCAAATCCGATACCGGAGAGATAAGTGTTGGCTTCGATGATATTCTCCACCGCCTTGGTGCACACATGATTTTCCACCGCCAACTTGGCCTTCAGGCCATCCGCCAACAGCGTTTCATAGCAGGTCCGGGCCAGTACCAGAGCTGCGTTGGTGATCTTGCCGCCCGCACAGGTAGAAGAATTAGAATCCGCGGTAGCCTGGGCTTCAAAGTAAGTGGCCAGAGCGTCGCCCATGCCGGATACCAGCAAACGAGCGGGAGCTTTGCTCACCACGTCGGTGTCCACCAATACCACATTGGGATTGGCCGGCAGCCACAGGTATTCCTCAAAGACACCCTCATCGGTGTAAATCACCGCCAATGCGGAGCAGGGAGCGTCGGTGCCCGCGATGGTAGGCACAATCACCACCGGCTTCTTGGCATAGTAAGCCAACGCCTTGGTGGTATCGTGGATTTTACCTCCGCCGATGCCCACGCACACATCGCAGCCCATCTGATCGAACAGGCCCTTCAAACGGTTGATCTCATTGTGAGAGCATTCTCCATTGAAAAACTCAAAGTGGACCTGACAGCCGACAGTACGGAAGCTTTCTTCCACTGCGGCGCCCACCCGCTTGTATCCCGATTCACTGATAACCGCAAATACATTTTTGCCCAAAGTCTGGGTGTATTGACCGATGTTGTTCAGTTCTCCCTGACCCTGAATGTATTTCCCGGGAGCAATGATAATATTTGCCATGACAGATTCCTCCTGTATTTTCTGATTTCCATGCGCTTGTATCATGCACAATATCAACCAAACTATACACCATTTGAAAGTTTTCTGTCAAGCAATTCCAACGCAGGAATACATATCCTTTTTTACTCCAAACTATTGGCCACAAACCGTTCCAGCATGGTAGCCACTTCCGCCCGGGTGCTGTTTGCCTGAGGCCGCAGCGTGCCCTGGGGATCTCCCATCAAAACTCCGGTGTCACAGGCCCATTCCACTGCATCCTGAGCCCATGCCGAAATGGACTCCAGGTCAGTGAACTGTACCGACTGGGCTCCCTCTGCTATTTGAGGACTACCTGCGTACCGATACAGCATCACCGCCAACATCTCCCGGGTGATGGGCAGATCAGGGGAAAAGGCACCTTCGCCGGTACCCACAGTGATTCCCTCCTGAGCGGCCCAATCAGCCGCAGAGCCATACCAGGCATCCTGAGGCACATCCAGAAAATCTTCCTTTTGAGAAGGCTCTGGTGTTCCCTCCAGCCGGTGAAGGACAGCCACCAGCATAGACCGGGTCATGGAATCATCGGGGGCAAATACAGACTCCTGCACTCAAGCAAATAGTTCCCGGCTGGCGGCAAACTGTACCGGTGCAAAATACCATGCCTGCTGATGGATATCCCCAAAATTCTTGGTTCCATCTACCAGCTCCAGCCGAGCAGACTCCTCCAGCCGAACAGTAAGTACTCCTGCCCGATAGACCGAACGCCGAATCACGCTGCGACTGCCGTCTTGCTCAACCTGCACTGCCACAGCACCCGGATTGCCTTCATATGGAATCCGGAAAGTGGCATACGATGCTTCTTCCGGAATCGTAGCCTCCACTTGAACCACTCCTTCTGCAGTGGTGGTAACTACCGCAGTGGCTCCAGTTTTTTCATCTGTAACCGTCACACTTTCACCTTCAGTAGGCTGCTCCGGTTCTTCCGGTTCGCCGCCAGTGCCACCACCGGCTCCGCCTCCGCCTCCAGAACCACCGCCAGCTCCGCCGCCAGTGCCGCCACCGGTATTGCCTCCATCGCCTCCACCATCAGGCGGGGTCACCTCTTCCTCCTCCTGAGTGGGTACCTGGGTGATTTTCAGCCAGGCATCCTGACGGGCCTGCCATACCGCCTGCACAGATCCGGCAGTTTGAATGGCGTTCAGCCCTTGCTGCAAGGCAGTGGAAAGGGCCTGCTTGCCCTTGTCCGAATACAGGGTCAAATCCAACCGGTCATATTCACTTTGCAATGTCATAGCCTCGCTTCGTTTTTGACCAGCCAACTCCAACCGCTGCGCAAGACCCTGAGATACCGAATCACTGATATAGGTTTTCACTTCCGCTTCCAGTTCCTCATAATGCGCAATGGCTGTTTGATACTCATTGAGATGTTCCGCCCGCACCTGGGACATAGCCCGAAGAGTCAATCCGTTTAGATCTGTCACCCATTGGGCTGCCTGCCGCAGGGTCATCAACTGGTTTGCAGTGTCCTGTAATTGAGCCACCGCCAACCCCATCACCAGATTTTGATCTTCTTCCCGGGTGAGAGTGCTGTACTTTTCCAAATTTTCCTGCTGCAAATCGGACAGAGCCAATTCCACATTTTCAAGCACCTGCCGGGCATTGCCTTCAGTCAACCGGGCCCCGGCAATGTATGCCAACAGCTCTCCATGAGCTGCCTGCCAGCCGGAAACCACTTCAGTGATTCTCTGCTCCACAGTCCAGACTCTATTCATAGCCGCAATGCCATTGTCCAAAGCCTGCTGCATTCTTCCCTCATCATCGGCCTGTTCAATGATCTGAACCGCTGTAGCATACGCCTGTGCCAATGCGTCCCAATCCTGAGCCGTATAGCGATGGTCCTCCTCTTCCGATGCGCTGTAACTGCGGAAGGCTTCCTCCAATTGTGTCAGATATTTCTTTCTCTGTTCACTGACCGGCACACGCCACACCGCATACAACGATACGACTTCTCCCTGCTCAGCAGCAAGGTTTTGCACCTGTGCCTGATTGACATATCGCACTTTTCCTTCTGCCGAGAGGGCCCAGCCGGCAAATTCCCATCCATCTCTGGTAAAGGGATTGTCCGGCAGCGTCACATTCTGACCATACACCGCCTGTATTTCCTGAGGTTCTCCCTCCCCCTGGTTGGCCAGCAATTGAATGGTATAATGATTGGGTTTCCACTGAGCATAGAGAGTCACCCGATCTCCGTCGGTTTTCTTACCGGCCAGATTGACCACCACTTCTTCGTCCTGCTTCACCTGATAATCCTCATTGGGCAGCGTGCTCCAATGGGAAAAGGAATAACCGCGCCGGGTGAAGGTATTTGGGGGAAGTGCTGTCTCTTCCTCCCATTGTGACCCCATGGACTGCATGGAACCATTTCCTCCGTTGGCCGAAAAATAAATGGTATAGCGATTGGGAATGCGTTTGCTGTACAGGGTCTGCCCTTCTGCGGACATTTCCTTCTGCGCAGGGATGGTGCACTCTTCATCCAAATACCATGCCGCTCGATCATACCCATCTATGGGATTTTGCTCCTCGTAATCATCCAGATAGACAGTCAGATCAGGCTGATAGGGCAAATAGATCTTCTCAGCGAAATTGTTGCGAACCACAAAACCTCCCCCTTCCAGCTTGGTATTGTGGCTCATATCCAATTCCCGCAGCCGATTGTGGTCAATGTGCAGGAATTTCAGTTCTGTCAGATGACTCACATCAATGGATTCCAGCTGATTATCAAAGGTTTCAATGAATTCCAGTTTTGCATTGTCGCGCAGAGACAATTCGGTAAGCAGATTATGTCGGCTGTACATCGAAAGCAATTGAGTGCATCCATCCAGAGTCAAGTTTCGGATGTAGTTCATTTCACAGTTCAGAGAAATCAGCTTGTCATGTCCTGTGAGGTCCAGCTGCTGCAATCGGTTAAAACTGCAGTTCAATCCCTCCAGCAGCCGGTTGGCTAACAAATCCAAAGACTCCAGCCGGTTGTTGGCGCAGTACAGGCGAGTCAATTTAAGGTTGCCGGACAGGTCCAAAGCAGTCAAATTGTTTTGGGAACAGTTGAGTACTTCCAGGTTGGGAAAGGCTTCCAGTCCTTCCAGACTGCTAAGTCCCAGTCCGGACAGGTTGAGTTCTTTTACCGCCAGTCGCTCCTCTTCTGTGAGAATCCCGTCTGCCCCCACTCCATTGAGGTTTTTAGGGTCCCGCAGCCATTGCTGAAACTTGGGGTCTGTAAAAGTGCTGGAAATCACCACTTCCCCTTGTATGGTGTCGGCCCATGGCTCAGCCAGAGCGGCAGCCGATAACATCAGCTGTCCCGCTAAAAGAAAGGCGGTCAATCCCGCCAATATTTTTTTCGTCTGTTGTGTCATATCGTATCATTTCTCCTATTGCATATTTTATTTCATATTATTTCAATATGTTTTATTCGATCTGTTTCATTATACGAATTTTACTCCGGCTTGTCAATGGAAAATATAAAGAAGCGGATTCACCCGAATCCGCTTCTTTTCTTTCAAGATTGTATCACCAAACTCTGTGCCAGCTGGGATAGTTCTGTTTGTGAAAACATTCCTTCCGCCACTGTGATTTCTACAAAATAGGGCATTGCTGCCCAGTCATAAGCAAGTACACAATCCATTCGCTGAAAATCAGCAGCAGCCCCACTTTCTGCCTGAGTCAGGTCTTGCCAGAAATAGTGGGCAGTGGCACAGGCCCCAGTGCTGGAGCTTTTTTGCACGTGATAGTCCTCGTACCCGGCATGATTGGACAGAGCCACTGTGGCAAAGATTTTCATGGGCAGCTCATTTTTTCCTGTCTGTAGGGAGCGCAAATCCTCAGTATATGTAGTCCCCAGCCCATACAACCGAAGTGTCCCTATCTTCTCCCCTGCCTGCAACAGATCCAATGCAGGCGCGTCATACCAGGGCTCCTGAGACTGCCGCACATCAGTGCCATCCGGCAGCTGAAGGGAAATCTCCACCTGTTGTCCACTCTTGAATGTATAACCCAGCAGGGTTTGTCCCCCACCCTGCTGAACCTCTACAGCGGCTTCCTCATAGCCCACTGCCTCGGCGTAAGAAAATGGTGCGGTCAATTCCACAAAGTTGGCCGCGTACTCCTGATACGTATTGGGCTGTTCCTCTGTCATGAAAGCCACCCGCAGCATCACGCTGACCAGCTCTCCCCGATCTGTGTCCAATGTGCCGTGGTATCTCTCTCCTTCCTGCCAGTCCATCTCCCAATCCAGCAAACTCTGCACCGAATAGGTTCCCGGCTCTGTTGCAAAAGTAGCATTCAGCGAAATGGTCAAATGGGTTTTTCCATCTTGAGAAACCGGCAGCTGCTCCGGCAGTGTGAAGGAAATCGTATCATCCTCATACATCGTCAGCGTACTCAATGTCTGGGCAATCACAGCCTGTGCGTTGTCCGGGGTCAACGTAGGCTGTGCAGATGCCACATCCCCATTGGCGCAGATATTGCTAAGATACCGGCAAAACTCCTGATCTCCCACCTGATAGGTTTTTCCTTCATATTGGGTATATACCCGATCCTCAGTGTTGGAGTATCCGTCAAAGCTCCAGGCCGTCCCATCGGTCAATTGAACCGCCAAAGAGTACAGCGCCGGATCCTCCACGTCCCGACTTCTCTGTAAATGATTGAGTCCCTGCAAACGGGACTGTAACTCTTCAATCTGAGCCTGAGACAGCTTACGTGTCTGAGACGCTCCCTGTCCGGCCCGCAAATCCTGTGTGGAAGCCTCTACAATGAGATTGTCCGAAAAATGGTAGGATGGCACATAGGGGTTGGTTAAAAAACAAACGGCCACCCCTGCACAAACCACCATTGTGGCAAGCACAATCCAAAAGGCTGGCTTTTGATAATGCAAAATGGTTTTCACTCGTTTTTTCACCCCTACTTCTCCAAAAGCCAGTGGACAAGCACTGACCCGCCTTTGCCGGGTGCTGCAAGTCAACAATGCCTGAGAATAATCCGCTTTCTGTTCCATTCCCAGTTCTTCAATGACTCTTTCGTCACAGGCCAATTCAATGTCCCGGCACAGTAAAACATAGGACAGCCATACCAATGGATGAAACCAATACACCGCCAGCAGCAGAAACCCCAGTAATTTCCAAAAGTGGTCTCCACGCCGGATGTGCATTTGTTCATGCACCACCACATACTTTTTGTTTTTTTCTTCTATTAAAAATGGCAGATAAATTTTAGGGTGTACAATTCCCAACACAAACGGAGAGGAAATCCGTTCACTTTGAAAGAGATTGGCTTCTATCTTTACCGCTGTGCTCACCTGTCTGCGCAGACGGATGTAACTCACAGTCAAATAGACCAGCATCAGCGCACAGCCTGTAATCCAGATTATAGCCAAAATCAACATCCAGATTTGCATGGGATTTGCGCTGGCTGCCGGATTGGGTGCAAAACTCTCCCCTAACACTGGATTGACCACATTGTTGATTGCGGTCACACCACTGTAAATAGCCGGCTTGGCATCGGTCATAATGTCCGGGCTGATGGTCGTTCCGCTGGGAAGCAGGCTCAATGTACTCTCCAACGTAAACGGGCAGATCAGCCGAAACGCCACAAGACCCCACAGCCACACAAAAATTCTTCTGGGTGCTTTTCGCAGTACAACTCTCAGCACCAATACCGCCAGAATCAACCAGCTTGCGGAAATGCTCATGTTCAGAATTTGAACAAAGAGATCAGCCATGATCATTCTCCTCTCTGAAACGATCAATCATTTTCTGCACTTCATCAATTTCTGTCTGTGAAATCCGTTGATGCCTGGTAAAGGCGGCAATAAAAGCAGGAAGGGAGCCCTCAAACTTTTTTTCCACCAGTTCCTCAATCTCAGCGGCCTGTATCTCATCTTTGCTGACAAGAGAAGTCACCACCGTATTTTCATTTTTGAGAACCCCTCTCTCAGAAAGCCGCTTGATAACGGTATAGGTGGTTGTGGGCTTCCACCCCAGTTTGTCCTTGCATAACTGCACCAACTGACTGCTTTTCACCGGTTCATTTTCCCACAGAATCAGGCAAAAACGGTATTCACTTTCGAAAATTTTAGGGGTTTCCATCTTTCGCTCTCCTTTCTCTAATCTGTTAGAGTACAATTTGAGTCTAACACGTTAGAGTGTTTTTGTCAACCTTTTATGCTTCTTTCCAAAGAGTCCAGTCCGCTTGCCAAATCCCACTCTTGCCCCTATAATAAATGCAGATCTACACCACAAGCTGACTTGAAAAAACAGTATATTATCCTCCTTGCAACACAGTCACTGTGAGCAATCCTTTTTGGGCACGTTTCTGGGCATACTCCAGCAACTGTAGGGCATTACTGGCTGGATGCCATGCATACGCGATCAAATAGTCCACATGATCCACCAGATATCGGTTGGCTTTCACAATAGCCAATCTGCGTGGAACCGTTTCCATGCCTGGCGGATAATAGACGTGATCAAAATCATCCAATCTCCCCATAGATGACTCAGGAGAATAATAAGGCAGCAGCAAAGATAACCCCACATCTGCATGTACCTGTTTTGCTGCCAATACCGCTTGTGTAGCTAGACGATCAAATCCACCATAATGTCCCACAATAAATTCTGTTACCCCAAGCTCTACAATGTGGCGCTCAATTTCGGCCAGTAAATTTGGATAAATTTTTTTGGACGCCTCTCTATGACCAATAAAAAAGCAACTGTTTCTGCGCATATTTATATCACCAACCCTTTTGAGTTATATTAACTCAAAAGGGTTAATCTTTTCAAGGTCAAACAGGTATCATTTTTTTAGGAATGAGGTGATACCCATGAATATTGGCGAAGCAGTACGAGAACGAATCATAGAATTATGCCGAAAACAGAATATTTCCATCAATAAACTCAGCAGCATGAGCGGGGTTACCCAATCCACTGTAAACAATATCGTCAGTGGACGCAATCATAGCACTACCATCTCCACCATCAAAAAACTTTGCGACGGATTGGGTATCACCATCGAAGAATTTTTCCACTCGGAATTGTTTCGAAATTTAGAGCAGGAGCTTAAATAATGGAAATAAAAAGTTCATTTCAAAAAATAAAAAGGTCTCACTGATCAGCAAAATCAGTGAGACTTTTTCTCTTAGAATAAAAATTTTGCGTATTCGCAAGCCACCCAAAATTTCAAAACAAATCGGGTTTTGATGGGTGCTATCAATCTGCTATCAAATTGGGAATCTGAAAATCAAAAACCCAGTGTTTATGCGGGTTTGCGGGCCCTCATATCCACTTTTTGCTTATTCCCACTCGATGGTTGCGGGGGGCTTACTGGTGATGTCATAAACAATGCGGTTAATTCCTTTAACTTCATTGACAATTCGCACCGATACCCGGTCCAGTACTTCATAGGGAATTCTTGCCCAATCGGCCGTCATAAAATCGCTGGTGGTCACCGCACGCAATGCCAGTGTATAATCATAGGTCCGTCCGTCCCCCATTACACCTACACTACGTGTATTGGTGAGCACTGCAAAATACTGATTGATGGAACGATCCAGTCCAGCATTTGCAATCTCCTCCCGATAGATGGCATCTGCATCCCGCAAGATATCCAGCTTTTCCTTGGTGAGATCCCCAATGACACGAATGGCCAATCCGGGTCCCGGAAAAGGCTGTCGCATCACCAAATACTCCGGCAGTCCCAACTCACGTCCCAATTGACGTACTTCATCCTTGAAGAGTAGCCGCAACGGCTCAATAATTTCTTTGAAATCCACATAATCGGGCAACCCACCTACATTATGGTGGCTCTTGATCACCGCAGCATCTCCTACACCTGACTCAATCACGTCAGGATAAATAGTCCCCTGCACCAGATAATCCACTCGTCCAATTTTCTTGGCTTCTTCTTCAAATACCCGAATGAATTCTTCCCCGATGATTTTTCTCTTGCGCTCCGGTTCCGCTTCTCCTGCCAGCTTTAACAAAAATCTGGTTTCCGCATCCACACGCACAAAATGAATGTCCCATTTGGCAAACGCCTGCTCCACTTCATCGCCCTCATTTTTACGCATCAGGCCATGATCTACAAATACACAGGTGAGCTGATTACCCACAGCTTCCGCCAGCAAAGCCGCTGCTACCGAAGAATCCACTCCCCCGGACAGGGCCAACAGTACTTTGCCTTTTCCAACCTTTTCCCGAATGGCTGCAATAGAGGAACGCTTATACTCCTCCATGGTCCAGTCGCCAGTACATCCGCACACTTCGTACAGGAAACTACGTAACATGTCTTTGCCGTTGGGCGTGTGGTTCACTTCTGGATGGAACTGCACACCATACAGCTTCTTCTCTGCGCATTCCATAGCTGCAGTAGGACAGGTATCGGTCACCGCCGTCACCCGAAATCCCTCCGGTACCTGGGAAATGTAATCCGTATGGCTCATCCAGCAGATTTCCTGTTCCGCCAGATTTTGGAACAGCACACTGCTGCTCTCCAATCGCACTTCTGTTTTTCCGTATTCGCTCTTTTCCGCTGCACTGCACACTGTACCGCCCAGTGTATAGGCCATCAGCTGGCATCCGTAGCAAATGCCCAACACTGGAATGCCCAATTCCAGTACTTCACGCCCACAGTGGGGAGAGACCGGATCATACACACTATTGGGTCCGCCGGTAAAAATAATGCCCGCCGGCTGCATCTGACGGATTTCCTCTACGGAAATGGTGTAGGGCTTCACTTCACAATACACATTGCATTCCCGCACTCGCCGGGCAATCAGTTGATTGTATTGTCCGCCAAAATCCATAATCAATATCATCTGATGTTTCTTCATTCTCATTCCTCACTATCCCGGTTTTCCATTCATAAATATGTCCTTATTATATCACACCATACTCCCATGGAAAACCAGTTTTTCCCATACTGATCTCCAAAATTGTACCCTAGTCGATCCACCATTTTTGTGCGTTTTTTGACAAAAAAGGAGCGGCGCCCAGCGCCGCTCCTCCCTATTACAGAGCTTTCGCAAAAATTTCCTTCAGGTCAGTCTTTTCCCAGGGCACATTCAAATCTTCCCGTCCCATATGACCATAGGCTGCCACCTGCTTATAAATGGGTCTGCGCAAGTCAAACCGGCGAATGATGGCAGTGGGACGCAGATCGATATGTTCCTCAATGAGAGCTTCAATCTGTTCCTCCGGAATCCGGTTGGTCCCAAAGGTGTCCACCCGCACAGAAACCGGCCGAGCCACGCCAATGGCATAGGCCAGCTGCACCTCACACCGGGCAGCCAATCCGGCGGCCACCACGTTTTTGGCAGCATACCGGGCAGCATAGGCCGCGCTGCGGTCCACCTTGGTGGGGTCCTTGCCGCTGAACGCGCCGCCGCCATGCCGGGAATATCCGCCATAGGTGTCCACAATGATCTTTCTGCCGGTGAGTCCGCTGTCCCCCTGGGGACCGCCTACCACAAACCGTCCGGTGGGATTCACGTAAATTTTGGTATCGGCATCCATCAATTCAGCCGGCACAATGGGGCGGATCACCTTTTCAATCATATCCTCCCGCACCTGCTCCAGCGAAACCTCCGGACCATGCTGGGTGGAAATCACAATGGTATCCACCCGAACCACCCGATCATCCTCGTATTCCACTGTCACCTGGGTTTTGCCGTCGGGACGGAGATAATTCACCTGCTCCTCCTTGCGGACGCGGGTGAGCTGTCTGGCCAGTTTGTGAGCCAGAGAAATGGGCAGCGGCATCAGTTCAGGAGTTTCATCACAGGCATAGCCAAACATCAGTCCCTGGTCGCCGGCACCGGTATTTTCATCGGCTCCTTCCTGCCCCAGCTTGCTCTCCAACGCCTGATCCACTCCCATGGCAATGTCAGGAGACTGTTCATCGATGGAAGTGATCACCGCGCAGGTATCACAGTCAAATCCGTATTTTGCGCGGTCATATCCAATCTCTCGCACCGTTTCCCGCACCACTTTGGGAATATCCACATAACAGCTGGTGGTAATTTCGCCCATCACCAGTACCATACCAGTGGTCACCGCCGTTTCACAGGCCACCCGGGCCTGAGGGTCCTGCTCCAGAATGGCATCCAGCACCGCGTCGGAAATCTGGTCGCAAATTTTATCGGGATGTCCTTCGGTCACCGACTCCGAGGTAAACAACTTCTTAGCCATATTTTCTCCTCCTTGTATTCATTCAATCTAACGCTACAAAAAAAGCCTTCCGGAAAAACGGAAGGCTTTTACAAAGCAAACCTCATCTCTCGTTTTTACCGTAGGAATTGGCACCTTACTGAGGCAATCAGCAGGTTGTCGGGTTTCATCGAGCCTATCTCTCCACCGCTCTTGATAAGGAAGGATTCAATTGTACAAGCATCAGTATACTGCGAAGCCTGTGAAAACGCAATGACCAAATTCCACAAAATCTGCCACCGGGTCTCCTCAGTTTTTGACGGCACTGAGCCGCCCGCCGGGAAGATCAGAAGCTGTTTTCTCATAAGCCTTTTCCAGACGCTCAATGAAGGGCACCACCGGTCCCACCGTCAACAGCGTCTTGATGAGATTTAAAAGTACACTTCCCTGCACCGCCGCCATAATGGCCACATTGTCCACCGGGAAGCCCGCCAGAGAAAAATACACCGGGAACAGCAGGTAGTTGGAGGCCATGCCCACAATCACCGTACACACCGTTCCTACTACATACCCTACCATATAGGACTGGTATTTTTTCACGCCTCTGCGAATCAGCATGCCCGACACTCCCAGGAAAGGCAGAATCATGGCAACACCAATGAAAAAGTTAATGGCGTCGCCGATGCCAAAGGTAGTGGTCTTAGGCAAATGGAGCAGACATTTGAGCAATTCAATGATGACACCCGCCATGGGGCCCAGCACTACGGCTCCAATGAGAGCAGGAATATCCGAGAAATCAAATTTCAGATGGGGCATGCCCACAATGGCACCCACCGGGACTTCCAGCATATAGTACAGCACTGTGGAAAGCGCCGTCAACATGCCGATGACAACGATGTACTTGGTTTTTCTGTTCATGGTTCACCAATTCCTTTCTTCAAGTGAAGTATAGCCGGCGGACATGAAAAAAGCCCGCACCGGCGATTGGTGGGGCGCGAGGGGAAGTATCGGACACAGGCTGCCCACAAAAAAACCCCGTACCGGTTTGGTACGGGGCAATAGGATGGGCAACGAATCTCATAGCATGATCACATGCAAACTGATTTTCCACTGGTCCATCGTCTTCTCTCATCCAGACTATACTGTCGGCTCCGGATTTTCACCAGATCAGTCTCTGCACAGCAGAGAGTCGCGGGCTGTACCGCCGGTAGGGAATTTCACCCTGCCCCGAAGATCGATTACAGTTGCAGTATATCACTTTGTTCTTTTTTTGTCAAGCCTCCTTCACGAAGCCGGCATGGAATATCGTTTGCCCAACAGACGATCATAGGTGTACATCCACTGAATGTCCCGCAGCTCATTGCGCTCCTGGACCTCCACTCCCTGGGTGAAAAGTCCGTATTCGGTATTGTACACCGGGCAAACCTGCCAGAAGGACCGCAGGAAATTGCGGTAGGAATCGCTGGGAGCCGCCATGTAATCACACAGCTGATTCATCAGAAAAGCAGGAGAAGTAGCCTGTCCATCCCCTGGGAATTCCACTCCGGTATCGTAATTGGAAAATACCACAAAGGGCGTGGACAGCATCTGGTATTTCTGCTGCTCCGTCCACTGGGAAGCTCCCTCAGTGCTGATGCCCCACTGACTGACAAAGGGTTCATAGGCATAGCCAATGGCTGGCAAATGGTCGCCAAACCAAAGCACCACTGTGGGTTTTTCCCGCTGCTGTACATACTCATACAGCTCGCCCAATGCCGCGTCAGCGCCATACAATCCCTTGCACAGACTCTCCACATTGCCCAGCAAATCTTCGCCCAGGCCACCGCCTGTCACCTCCACCGGATACTCGCTTCCCTCGGGGTATTTCCCCCAGTAGGTAGCATGATTTTCCATGGAAATGCCAAACAAAAACAGGCCATCCTCATGGGGCTGTTCCAACTCATAGATCAGCTCGTCCACAAAAGTGGCGTCGTTGATATAGGGTCCATCCCCATATTCCACCGGCACATGCAGGTCGTCCTGTCCCCGGAATTCATCAAAGCCCATGTAAGGATAGGCTTGATTTCGGCCGTAAAATTCAGGCAAATAGGTATGAATGCCCACTGTATCATAGCCCAGATCCTGAAACATCCGGGCATAGGACCAAGTGTCTCCCCGCAGATACTGCTGATAGGGCATGGTTCCCGGCGGCAGCATGGATAAGGTTCCGCCGGTCAGCATTTCAAATTCCGGCCGGATGGTCCCTCCTCCAATGGTAATGCTCACAAAGCTGCCATGGGGGTTATCCTCCGCGATGGCCCGGTAATTGGGCAAAGGGTCCTGGGAAAATTCCAGGTCCTGCAAGGTAGTGGGGTCCCAAAACGCTTCGGACAGCACCACCACCACGTCCGGCCGCTGAAATTCACCCGTCTGATATTCCTGCCCATACTCAGCGTCCAGATTTTCCATGGTTTGCTGGCTGTATCCTTCCGGCGGCTGCACATTCAAGCTGCCAATGCTCAGACCAAACGCGGCCACAAAGCCATTCTGGTTGTAATTGCTGTACTGGTCCGCCATATAGTTGACGGTAAGGTCAAACAACGGCTCATACAGGGTATTTCGGATGGCATTGCTGTACACCAGCGCAAATGTGGCAGCGCCTAACAATACGCCTCCCGGTACACGGATTTTCCAGCTGCCTGGGAGCTTGACTCCCATCAGCCACAGCACCAGCGTCCACAAAAGCAGTTGCCAAATGCTGTTTAGCATAATCTCTGGGAATTCCAGCCCCTGTAAAAAGGTGGCAAAGCTGCCCGCTTCTCCCGACAAAAACAGATCCCAGGGGTAAAAATGCTCTCCCAGAATCTGCATCTTAAAGTAATCAATGGCGGGAAATAAAATACAAAGAAAGCCTGTCACCAGTGCGCCTGCCCAAATTCTCCGGGTCAACAGATTCACAACCCAATACAGAGCACCCACCAACACCACGCCATAGAGCAACACTTTGGGGCGGCTATCCCAAAGAGCCACCGTACGCTCCACACTGTCGAAGGCAATGGAATTGGCACACCAGACAGCGTAGCAGGGAAACAACACGCTGGCCGCCACAAACAAAACCAATCCCACACCATGAGAAAAGAAATTTCGCAGGGACGTAAGCCCCTGCCGAATACGGGTTAACACAATGCAAGATCCTCTCTGAAAAAAGTATGTAAAATCTATGTATTGTATTATTATATCATTTTATCCCTGTTATTGCTAGAAAAAAGTAGAAAAGGAGCGCCCTACGAGGCGCTCCTTTTCTATCTGTTTCGTTTACTTGGTGATGTCAATGCCAATCTTGATCATACGAGCCACTCTTTCAGCAGCTTCGATCATCAACTCTGTGCTGCGTTCCATGGCTTCCTTCAGCGGCATGGCAGCATTCACAGTACTCATGATGGCATCTACGCCATGGTCATAGCAGGCTTCAGCACCAGGGCCAATATCACCCACAATGGCCAGTACCGGCAGACCAAATTCCTTGGCGCGCTTACCCACGCCTACAGGCACCTTGCCATATACGCTCTGACCGTCAATACGGCCCTCACCGGTGATGACAAAATCTGCATCCTTCAGGTGCTTGTCAATTTCAGTTACATCCAGCACCACTTGAATACCGGATTCCAGCTTGGCACCTGCAAATACCATCAACGGTACAGAAGCGCCGCCGGCTGCGCCGGTACCGGGCACATCAATGATATCCTGTCCCAGCTGTTCCTTGATGATCTTGGCCATATGAGCCAGGTTCTTATCCAGTACTTCCACCAGCTCGGGAGTAGCGCCCTTCTGAGGACCATACACTGCGCTGGCACCCTTGGGGCCGCACAGGGTGTTGGTCACATCGCAGGCCACCACAATCTCCACATCCGCCAGCCGCTTATCCAGACCGCTGGCATCAATGGTAGCCAAACGGGCCAGTTCGCCGCCGCCGTAGCCCAGTTCCTTGCCTTCCGCATCCTTAAAGGACACGCCGAACGCCTGGGCAATCCCCAGACCGCCGTCGTTGGTAGCGCTGCCGCCCAGACCAATCACAATCTTTTTGCAGCCATCCTCAATGGCAGCCAGAATCAGCTCACCGGTACCATAAGAGGTGGTGTACAGCGGATTGCGCTTGTCTTCCGGCACCATGGGCAGACCGCTGGCAGCTGCCAGTTCCACCACACCTACGCCATTGTCCAGAATGCCGTACTTGGCCATGGTCTTTTCGCCCAGAGGACCTACCACTTCCTTTTCCTTGAATACGCCGCCTGCTCCCAGCACCAGCGCATCCACCGTTCCTTCACCGCCGTCGGCAATGGGGATCTTTACCACTTCCAGGTCGGAGAACACCTTGCGGAAGCCCTTTTCGATGTGATTGGCCACTGCAATGGTGGTGTTGCTGCCCTTGAAAGAGTCGGGAGCGATCACGATTTTCATGTTTGTTTCCTCCATTTCCTTTATGTCAAATCCGATTGATTTGGTTCCCTTTTCTCAAATTGTACCTGTTTTATCTGGTAAAATCTATGGTATCTATACCAATAAATGCTGTTTATTTTGTGTAAAATCTCTTTTTCATGGACTTTCTCACAATTCCTCGCCGCGAACAATGAGCAATGCCAGATAGAGTAGCAATCCGTCCCGGGTGGTACGGGGGTCAAAGCCGGTGCGCCGGATCAGCTTGTTGATGCGGTACTGCAGTGTATTTTTGTGTATGAACAGCTCATCCGCCGCCTTGTTGATGGAGCCGTTGTGCTTGAAAAACACATCCAGAATCTCAATCCACTCCTGAATCTCCCGATCGCTGCAGCCCTGAAAAATCTTGCTGACAAATTCCTTTTTGATGCGGTGGGGAATCTCCTCAATAAAGAGCTCCACATTGATCTCCTCATACAACTTGATGCTCCAGTCCGGCGCCGAAAGAGAAACCTTGAGGGCTTTTTCCGCCTCATTGTAAGACTGATTGACCTCGTTGTAGTTGCCGCACAGCGTCCCCACACCACAGGCTGCCTTCACCGGATAGGCCGCCTCCAGCTTCTGTTTGATATGAGCCAGCTTTTCCCGCACAAAGGAAGTGCTTTTGGAACTCATGAGAAAAATACACTTAGGACCTATGGAAATAACAATGTTGTCTCGGTCGTACTCAATCTCCTGCCGGGCGTCTTTGAAAATCTTTTCCCGGATGCGCTGCATTTCAATTTCAGGCAATTCCTCATTGCGAGCGGATAGGTACATCACAGCGGCAATACGGGGTTTTAGAATGTCCAGGCCCAACAGCCGCCCCCGCAGTTCAAAGCTGCGGTCATCCTCATGAGAATTGCCAAAAATCCACTCCTCAATAAAATAGCTGCGAGTACGGCTTTCCAGCTGCCCCTGTTCTTTGAGATAACTGTCCAGCACCAGAATTTCCGTCATTTTCTTGATGATTTTACCGTGCTGTTCCACTTCTTCCCTTCGGCCGGTAATGCCGATAACACCAATGATCTCTCCTTTGAACTTGATGGGCAGATTGATGCCTTCTTTGGCTCCGGCATAGGCATCCTGGGGGGTGACGATCAACTCCTCCAGATGCCCTTCAATCACTCTCTTTGCGCCTTCGTGAAACTGTCCCACCCGTCTGGGATCGGTACTGGCAATGATATTTCCCTGGCCATCCATCAGGTTGATGTCTTTTTGAATGATCTCGTGCATCTCTTCCACAATGCGTTGGGCATTGCTTTTACTCACCAGCATGGCCGGCCCTCCTCTTCGGTTTCTGTAACAAGATTGATTGAGATCATTATACTACCAGAACAAAAAAGTTTCAATCAAACCCGAAAAAAACTCTATTTTAGCGATTTTTGTCCGTTCATGTTTGTTCAAAATCCCAGTGGTTTCACATTACAAAACCAAAAAAAATAAATATTCTTTTTTACTGTTACTTTCACAGCAATTGTTGGATGTGCCTCTGATCATCCACAATGGATTTTCACAGCCTGTCCAAAACTTCAAACCCGCTATTCAAAGGGATTTTCCACCTTTTCCACAACTTTTTCCACAGTTTCACGCATTTTCTTTCTTTTCTACACCCCTTCATTTTTTCAAAGCCAAAGTAGCCTGTCAGCGTAGATTGCAGACTTTGAAACGGTTTTTCCACTCTTCATGTGGAAAAACCTGTGGATAATGTGGATAGCTCCAAATTTTTTTGAATATTTTGGGGTATAAATGACAATTATGTACAAATGCAAGTCCAATCGGCTACATTTGCATCCAAATTTCTTTGTTCTCCAGAACAAAATAAGGGAGCCTGTTACACAGACTCCCCCCTATTACTCTACTCTTCCTGCCGCAGCCAACGATGGGCGGTTTGGTCTATTCCCCACGCACCCAGAGGTGCAGTGACCAATATGGCCAACACCGCTGCCGTCAACACAAGCCGACCACAGGACAGCCCCATCGCCAGCGGCAAGCCTCCGATTGCCGCCTGCACAGTGGCTTTGGGGAGATAGGCAATCATACAAAATAGCCTCTCCCGCAGCCGCAGCGGAGAACCTGCCACACACAGGGCCACGCCCGCTACGCGGAACACCAAACCGCCTGCCACCACCAGCAGCATCCAGCCACCTGCCTGCACAGCATACCGCATATCCACCGTCGCTCCCACCAGCACAAATAGCAATACTTCCGCAGCCACCCAGAGTTTACCCATTTTGGCAGACAAACGACCTGCCAATACCGGATAGTCCCACAGCAATGCCGCTCCTGCACTCATCACTGCCAATAAACCAGAAAAAGCCACTGTCCCCTCCAGTTGGTTTTCCAGTTCCAGTAATAAAAAACAAACGCTGAGCAGAATGAGCACCTTCACTGAATCACGCATATGACGACTTTTCCAGAAGCGGGCCAGCAAATACCCAGCTGCTATCCCGCCGGCAACTCCCAGCACAATGCTCACCGGCACCTGGGCGATACTACTCCAGTTCACCTGCTCGCCAGCCACCATGCCACTAAACGTGGTGAAAAGCACAATAACCAGCACGTCATCCGCCGATGCCCCCGCCATCAACATCTGGGGAATCTGTTGACCAGTGCCCCGTTTTTGCTCCATCAGACGCAGCATACGGGGTACAATGACTGCAGGAGAAACCGCCGCCAGCACACTTCCCAGCAACGCCGCTTCCGCATGTGTCACAGGCAGCAGCATGGGTGCCAGCAATGTAACTCCTGCAATTTCACAGCATGCCGGAACAAAGCACAGCAAAATAGCCGGCCGGCCGGCTTTTCGGAGATCATCCATCCGAAGCGCAAGTCCCGCCCGCAACAAAATAATAACCAATGCCACCTGTCGCAGCTGCCCCGAAATATCCAGCAGAGTTTCATCGAGTACATTACATCCATAGGGTCCCAGAACCATCCCGGTCAATAACATTCCAATCAAAGCCGGCAATTTCAATTTTCCGGCTAGATGACTGAGCAAAAGTCCCACCAGAAAAATCCAGGCCAAACTTGTCAACATATCTTCTTCCTCCCCAAAATCTAAATCCAGGCACAAAAAAAGCCAATGCCTCCTGTGCCATTTCACAGAAGTCATCAGCTGTTTCAGCGGTTTTGACAGACATTGCAGTCAAGGGAGCACTTCATTCCCTGTTTTTTACCATACCATACCTTATACGGGATGTCAATCTTCTTTCTTCTCCTATTTTTTATTTTTTCTCTTGCTATTTTCTCTGGCTCATGATATACTATCATGCATATGGAGGTATAGCTCAGCTGGTTAGAGTGCTTGCTTGACATGCAAGAGGTCACTGGTTCGATTCCAGTTATCTCCACCAATAAACCCCCGAAGCCATGAGGCTTCGGGGGTTTTCTTTTTTCATATAGGGAAAGCTGACCTCAACCAGCGCTCTTTCCCACTCAGCTTTTAGGTGGCACCATGGCCCCCAGAAATCCTACAAGACCCCCGCCTAATGCCAACACCACTTCCTGCTGTCCAGTCACCACACCCGCTATCAGAGCGGCGCCAGTGAATGTCACTGCCAGTGTCTCTACCACATTAATTTTTTCCAGCAGATCTTTCATTGTTTTCCAGCTCCTCTCCGCACCATAGCGGCGGCCTCCTCCCGGGTCACAAAATCTCCCGGCCGGCTACCATCTGTAACGCCCGCTTCTTTTGCTGCTGCAAAATCCTCCTGTGCCCACTGACTCACCGGTTTTGCAGCCAGCTCTTTGCGGTACTGTTCCATATATTCCTTCCACTGTTCGTAAGTCACTTCTTCCAACTCCTTCCTCACATCTGCCCGAAAGGTATCCATATCCTTGCCAAATTTGGGGAACCAGTGCATCACGTCCGCGTGATTGCTGGCAATCCCTTTTTGATGCCCTTCACTGTGACAGAGAATGTTTTTCTCAGTCAAACCATATTTCCGGCATAGATATACACATAATTCCACTGCACTGTGGTACGCTTTATCAAAATAAACCTTATTGGTGGTCCAATCCTTCGGCTCACAGATCTCAAACCCAATATATCCCATCTGATTGGCACTGCCTTCGTCTCCTCGACCACTGTGCCATCCTTCCACCGTCCAAGGAAGAAATTGATATACCGCTTCATCATCCAGCATGGCGTGGGTACATACTGCCCTGCCACCCGGATATTCCGTATTCCATAGCCTTGTAAAAGTGTCCAGTGTGGCGCCTGGCGTACCGGTGGAATGCACCATAATTCCAGTAGGTCGCATAGGTTTACCCCGCTGATAACAGGCATTTTCCGTAAGCGGAACCCATCTGAGTTCCATCTTCTCACCTCATTTCCAATGATCGGAGGCATCCGCCTCCATCAGCTTTCTCAGCTTTTCACTGCATCTAGCTGAGCCAGTCTACATCCGGCCCTTTCCGAGGGCTGCTTCACTCTCATTCTATGCGAATGCTTCGTCATGGGTCATTCATCCCTGTACCCTTTCAGATTCTCTCCAGCCCTGGCTGACCATTTTCTTTGCACAAAACAACAGACCTATCACCTAAGTGATAGGTCTGTTGTACATTTTTTAAATTAAATGGGACGGCTCTCCCGGGCATGCCGCACCAACAGCTCCCGGATACGCGGATACTCTCCCAGTCCTTTCATGATACATTCCACCTGGTACCCTGCCTTTTCGAACTGACAGCGCCAGGACTCCGGATCATCTCCGGCCATATCATGGGTGGCGTGATCTCCCGCCACAATCATAAAAGGAGCCAATCGTACCTTTTGCGGACCCAATTCCTCCACCAGCCGCAGCAGCACCTCCATGGAGGGATAGGCCTCTACCGTACCGATGAACACATTGGGATGCCCCATCTCCTTACAGGTATAGTCCAGCGCGGCATAGACCGCATTGGCGTAGTGAGTGGTACCGTGGCCCATAAAGACCAGCGCCTCCTCCTGAGGCACCGGCCCCAGTTCTTCCAGCACCGCCTCAATCACTTCCATGTTATCTTGCATGGTGGTGAGCAGCGGATCGCCAAACCGCACCGACTGAAACGCCTTGGCGTGAGCCAATACATCCTGCCGCATCAGATCATTTTCAATGCCGTTGATCACATGGGTGGGCTGCACAATCAAATGGGTCACTCCATCCGCAATCATCTGCTCCACTGCCTCCGAAACAGTGGGAATGTGAATTCCATCCCGCTCCTTCAGCCGGCGAATGATCATCTTACTGGTCCAGGCCCGGTACAGCTGATATTCTGGAAACGCCTCCGCCAGATCTCGTTCAATGGCATCAATGGTCTTTTCCCGGGTATGGGCAAAACTGGTGCCAAAACTCACCGCCAAAATCGCCTTTTTCCCCTCCTGAGGAACTGATTCTGCCATGGACTCCCGGCCAGCCTGCTCCACATACCGTTCCAACTGTTTCAAATTTTTAGGCAGAGGAAGGGTTGGATTGAGAAATCCCTTTTTCCCCAGACTTTGGAACATCTGCAGCACCGCAGGCATCTCCAGATTGGTCTCATGAAGCACCGACTGATTGACAAACACCTCTTCCGGCGAGCCATGCATCAGGATGCGCCCCTCTTTGAACAGGTATACCTCATCCGCCCAGTCCAGTGCAAATTCCGCGTCGTGGGTGGCAATCAGCACCGTAATGCCATTTTCAGCCAACTTGTCCACTGTTTTGCGCACCAGCCGGGTGTGACGCGGGTCCAATGCCGCCGCGGGTTCATCCAGAATGATCACCTCCGGGTGCATTACCAGAATGTCCGCAATGGACACCTGCTTTTTCTGCCCCCCGCTGAGAGCATGGGTGGGTTTGTCACGAAACGGTGTGATCTCCAGCTCCCCAATCACCCGTTCAATTTCAGGCTTTGCATCTTCTTCCGACACCCCCAGGTTGAGGATTCCAAAGGAGATATCCTGGTATACACTGGCCGAAAACAGCTGGGTATCGGGGTCCTGAAACACAATCTGCACCCGTCCGCGCAAATCCAGCAGCCCTTTTCGGGAATAGTCCACCAGCTTGCCACCCACTTGAATGGTGCCACTCTGAGGACGGTTGATTCCGTTGAGACAGAGGAAAAAGGTGGATTTCCCCGAGCCATTGGCGCCCATCAACGCCACCTTACTGCCCCGGCGAATCTCCATGCTCACGCCCCGCAGGGCCTCATGGCCATCCTCATAGGTGAAGCACACCTGATCCGCTTTGATGATGATCTCTTTTGTTTCCATGAATTGACTCCTTTGTTTTTACCACAAAATCCCCCGCATGCGCAGGATTGCATATACAAGCAGCAAAGCTGCATCCACTCCCACCGCCAATCCGATCTGCCAGCCCCGCACCGGATAGCGCTGGGTGAGCACCCGGATGGACCCGTCGTACAGCCGGGATTCCATGGCGTCAAACAGTTTTCCCGCCCGTTGAAAAGCCCGTACCAGCAGCACCGAAAACAGCTGCCCCGCCGACCGGCAGGAAGTGGTGAAATTCCGGTTGCCCAGCCGAGCTTGCTGAGCGATGGCAATGCCAGCTGCCACTTCCAGCAACACAAAAACGTAGCGATAGATCAGCAGCATCAGCTCCAGCATCAGCTCTGGACAATGAGCCCTTCGCAACACCAGCAGCAAATCTGTAATAGGGGTGGATAAAGACAGGAAATATAGGCAGGACACCCCTGCTAGCGCAGTCCAAAACAACTGCGCCGCCCGCAGAAAAGAGGATGGACTGGCAGTGATAAACCAATTCCCCACCGGCAGCGCCACCGCCGACAAGGGCTGAGGGGACAGAGAAAACAGCACCACCAGTACACTCACCAGCAAAAAGCCCAACGGAATGGCCATCAGTCTGGTATAACGGGAAAAAGAGACCCCTCCCACCCGAATGGTCAGGGTCCCCATCACCGCCAGCGTCATCATCCCGGTAACAACCGAACGGGTGGCAATGCAAATCACCAGTGTCAACAGTGCAAAAACTGTTTTCCACTCAGCATTCCACCGCCGCATCCCCGAACTGTAACTCAATTGGTCGATGATCAGCATGGCAAACTCTCACTTTTCTCAGGACGACGCCTGGTTTTCCTTTCTTTTTTCCTGTCGGCTGCGTTCCCGCAGTACGCCCAGATTGTAGAAGAATACGCCGGAACCCAAAGCAGCCTGCAAGCAGAACAGCAGGGATTCCAATTCACCGGGCAACCCGTCGGCAAACAGCGACTCAATAGGAGGATTAAACCAGGGCGTGTATTCCTCACCCTCACCGGTGATTTCCATAATAGCATCCCCGGCAGCACCGTCTGCGCCACCAAACTCCGCTTTTTGCCCCAACATCAAAATGGGCGCAATGGCAATGACCGCCGCCACCAATAGCAGCACAATGACAGTCTTCGCATTTTTGGTCATATCAGCAAGCGCCTCCTTCCAGCATGTTCAGTTCCCGCAGTTCCTTCTGAGCATAGGACTCCAGGCCGATCACCACTACCACCGAAACAATGCCCTCGATGATGGCCAGCGGCACCTGTGTGACGGCGAAAATGCCCATAAAGGTTGCCAGAGATCCGCCGAATCCACCTGTTTCAGAAGGATAGGCCCAAGCCAGCTGAATGGCAGTGACACAATAGGTGGCCAGATCGCCCAGGCAGCAGGCAATAAATACCGACAGCCGGTTGCCTACCCCCAGTTTTTTACACAGGCGGTAGAGCCCATAGGCCACAAAAGGTCCTGCGATGGCCATGGAGAAGGTATTGGCCCCCAGCGTAGTCAAACCGCCATGGGCCAGCAAAATGGCCTGAAACAGCAGCACAATAATGCCCAAAATTGCCATGGCGCTGGGCCCAAACAGCACCGCTCCCAGCGGCGTGCCGGTAGGATGGGAACAGCTTCCCGTCACCGAAGGGATTTTCAGCGCCGACAGCACAAAGGCATATGCCCCGGCCATGGCCAGAATCATCAGGAGTTTTCGATCCTTTTGCAGGGTTTTTTTGATGGACAGATAGCCCATCACCAAAAACGGGATACACAATGCCCCCCAAAAGATGCAGTAACCGGGCTGCAAAAAGCCCTCCATCACATGCATGGCTCCCACTGCGGGGGTGGCACCAAGCGCGACGGCTGCAACAAGGCTGAAGGACAACCACTTTTTTTCACACTTTTTCATGTCTGTTGCTTCCTTTCTTTTTTCATAGTACCGGAACACTCCGGCCTTTCACAAACAGGCAGGTCTTCTGGCTCCGGCTTCCTCACGGTTTTCGCCTTCCCAGCCCCCCGCAGGCCAGTGACGTTTTTGAAATCCGCTCCGCCCTTACAGCGACGTTTGTACCGCGCGGGAATCTCACCCGCTTCCCTATTCTCCCACCGTAGTGGACACCTGTTCATGCCCTTTCAGTATACCGTTTTTGACAAAGTTCTGTCAACCGCTCTTGAGAAACCCCCTGTTTTTCTGCCATTTTTCCAAAAATTTTGCATCTTTACATACTCTCCCAATATTTCCGGTACTGGTGCGGCGTCACCCCTTCATAGGTCCGAAACACCCGTATGAACTGACTGGCACTGTGAAACCCCACTTGTTCAGCCACTTCTTCCACCGAAGCCCCTGTATCCCGCAGCAGTTCTTTGGACCGAGCCACCCGGCAGCGCAGCAGATATTCACCCGGTGTATGCCCGCACACCTTTTTGAAAGTGCGGATAAAATGAAACTTGCTGTAACCGGCCATTTGCGCCAGCTCCTGCACACTCCACTTCTTTTCGCAGCATTCCTCCAGAAGCCGCATGGTTCCCAATACCGGCTGATGAGCTACGGACTCCTGTCCCTCTTTTTCTCCCTGCCAATCCCGCAGCAGCATACAGCACAGCCGCACCAGCATCTCGCTGCTCTCCACCTCGTACAATGGTCCTTGAACCTCCGCTTTTTCCAGCAGTTCCATCATGCACGCCCTCACCGCTCCCTGATTTTCTATGGCGAATACCGATCCGGTAAATCGGGTGAGGTAACGATAATAGCCCTCCACCCCGCCGCACTGCACCCACAAAAACTCCCAGGGGGCCTGCTGGGTGGTATACACATGCAGTTTGGCACAGTCAATGAAAAACATCTGTCCCGCCCGCAGGGCATAGCTGCGCCCACCGTAGGTAAGCCGTCCCTCCCCGCTGAGGGTAAACAATAGTAGCGTTCCCTCTACCCCTTCCCGGGCAATTTCATAGGCGGGATTGGCCCTGTAATGGCCGGCAGCCAACACATAGGGCATACATTCTCTGGCGGCAATGGACGGTGTGAGATAACAGCTTCTGCGATAGCTGAAATCCAGTTTTCGGCTGATTTCCCGATAGGGCATAGACTCTCCCCCCTGTACGCAATATCCTGCTATTTTTCCGCAACCCACGCTCTTGCGCGGCCCTGACAACTATTATATACTAAAGGCAAATCAGGCGCAACTGCCGCCATCGAAAGGGGTTTTTACCATGCGTGAATCACTGCGGGATCTGGCCAAGCAATATCTGGAAATGGTGCATTCTCCCCGCAACGAAGCCAATCGGGCCTATTGGGCCCGCTATGAAAACTGGAACCGGGATATGCAGCGCATCACCCCCAAAAAGACCGACCATGTGCCTTTTGTGGTGGTACCCGATAACTCTTACTACAAGCAGCCTTTGGGCTTCACCCTGGACCAGTACTATGAGGACCCTCTCAAGAATCTGGAAATCCAGATGAAAATCATGCTGTATCGGTTCCACAATTTCCACGACAACTACTACTATACCCCCGAACTGCATCTGTGGTTTGGCGTGGTGACAGAACTTTCCATGTTTGATACAGGTGTGGAATTCACCCCCGACCGGGAACCATGGATTGCCCGCACCCGGCTGGAAGAACCGGAAGATCTAGACACCTTGGAATACCCGGACTTCTATAAAAGCGGTCTGATGCCCCGTATCCACGAATACTATAAAATTTTCCAGGAAGAGTTGGGCGACCTGCTGCATGTGATGTTCCCGGAATGGGTGCGCGGCCCCTTCTGTTTTGCCAATCACCTGCGGGGCATTGAGAACTGTCTGGTGGACATGTATACCGATCCGGAGTTCTTCCACCGCATGATGCGGTTCATCACCGATTCCCGCATCCGCTGGAGCGATGAGAGAGAAAAATTCCTGGGCAAAAAACAGGATCGCTGCAAACTGTGGAACGATGAGATCGACATGCCCATGCTCTCTCCGGACAATTACACTGAATTTGTCTTCCCCTATGAAAAAGAACTCTCCGACAAATACGGCGAGGTGTCCTATTGGCACAGCTGCGGCAAGCTGGATGGTTATGTGGAACAGTTCACCAAGCTGACCAACCTGAAAATGCTGCATTGCAGCCCCTGGAGCTCACTGGACCACATGGTGGATGTACTGGGAGATTCGGTGGCCATTGACTTGTGCCTCAATCCTCTCTCCGACGTTTATGAAGCCACTGAAGAGCAGATGCGAGCCAAGCTGGAACACATCAAGGAGCTGTCCGCCCGGGCCAATATCGCTGTGCGAGCCGACACCTTCACCCTGTACGGCAACGACGAAGCCTCCTCTGTAGCAAAGATCCAGAATTGGGTGAAACTGGCACAGGAAATCCTCTAACCTCTTTTACATACGCCCCATATAAAAAAGCAGGCAAGATGCTCTTTTGTGCATTTTGCCTGCTTTTTTGTATGACAAACACCTTTTTTTGTGATATAATTGATATGAAAATGATTTGCCCTGGACGGGCACATGGGAGGTTATGATATGGATAAAACAAGTATTATTTTCGGTGTTTTGTTTACCATAGGCGTTATCATTTTCGGCCTCGACTCAGAACTTTTCTTTCTGCTTCTGGGCGGACTGATCTATATGGGCGTCTATTTCATTTTTGGCATTGGCTACTTTAATAAGGATACCATAAAGAAACAGCCCAAAGCTCTTTCCTGCAGCATTTTTTACCTTCCGGGAGTGCTGGTCGCTCTGGCCTTTGCCTTCATCATGATGGTAACCGCCGAGCATATCGAGCCCTTCCCCATGTTCCTGGCGGTGGCCATGCCTCCGTTGGCACATTGGCTGTCCTTGATATTCCTGGACTACAACGAAAAGAAGTTGAAACAGGAGCAGGAAGCCAAAGCCCGTGCCTTCTATGATGAATGCGTACAGTTTGGTTTGACTAAAACCAAAGAACTCACCCCTGACAAGCGGCAGCGCATGGAACTGCTGGCAAAAAAACACGACATTCCCTTCAGCAGCCTTAAGGATCTGCAAAAAATCATTGCCCGGTTCCAGCCCATCGTGGAAGATGAACAACGCCGGGCTCAAGAAGCGAAAATCCGCAAGCTGAAAGAACAGGAAGCCGCCGAATACAAGACGCTCACCCTGTACGCCAGCCTGCATGGCCGCGACAAGCCCCAGACCATCTTTCACGACGTATCTCAGAGCCACTACGCCTTTGCCAGAGGCACCAGTTATATGCCCACCCGCAAGGAATCGGACGGAGCCATCATGGCTGGTATGGCCGCCGGTATTGGCGGGCCCATCCCTGCGCTGATGTCCCTCTCTTCCACCGCCCAGTACAATGAAGAGGTGCGCGCCCACAACGAAGCCGTCAACACCATGAACATGCTGCACGCACAGGGCGTGGCGGCGGCTATGGAACTGGGTGCCAAGTACCACAAAATGGAACTGGCTGTGGCCACCAAGCTGGTGGAAGACGGCACGCCCGAACAGTGGATGGAATACCTCAGCTTCGAAAACACAGAGCTGAAGGTAACCGAAACCGGCACCGTCATCGTCACCACCGAAATGTTTGCCAAACCAGTCACCATTTTTGGAGATACCCCTGCCTATCTGGATGGTTCTGTAATAGCCAACATCTATGATGGGGAAAAGAGAATCGGGCAGGCCATCATGGTGTTCCCGGCCTACGGCACCAACTCCTGGGTGGATTACTGCACCTATGCGGGAGAAGCCGAGGGCTTCACACACAGATTCAAAAGCCGCTATTTGGTGAAGTATGACTACTGTACCGGCGTCTTTGAGAGAGTGCTAAACAATAAACCCAATAAAGAAGCGAAACCCTCCACCTCCCTCATTGGCATGTGTCCCTTCTGCGGCAAGCCTGACAAAACCTACACCGTACAGTTCACCCCCGGTGATCTCTGGGCCATTGAACTCTAAAAAAGAACTCCCATCGGAAACATCCGATGGGAGATTTTTTATGCCCGGGAGGCTCTTTGCAGCAGGCCAGTCAGGTCTTCCCGGCTCAGCCGGTACACCTGATCACAGAACTGACAGGTAATTTCCGCCTCGCCCTGTTCCTCGATCATTTTCTGAATTTCGGTGCGGCCCAGGCTGATAATGGCCCGTTCCACCCGTTCCCGGCTGCACTGGCACCGGTACCCGATCTCCCGCTCATCGATGAACTCAATGTCGTCAAAGCCAGCCAGGACTTCCCGCAAAATATCCTGACAGGTCATCCCCTCATCCAGCATGGAAGAAATGGGTCGGATGGTGCGCAAATTGGCCTCCAAACGGTCAATGATGGCATCGGGCGTGTAGGGCAGCAGCTGCAAAATATATCCGCCAGCGCTCTTCACCGACCAGTCCCGGTCCACCAGCACCCCAAGACTGCACACCGTGGGCACCTGCTCCGACGCCGCAAAATAATTGGTCACATCCTCTGCGATCTCTCCACTCACCAGCTCCACCTGCCCCACATAGGGCTCTTTGAGCTGCAAGTCCTTGATGACCGTCAGGCTGCCTCTGCCCACAGCGCCGCCCACATCCAGTTTGCCAACGGTATTGAGGGGCAGTTCGGCCTCGGGGTGAGCCACATAGCCCCGCACAAATCCCTTATAATCAGACACCGCAATCAGATTGCCCAGAGGACCATCGCCACTGATTTTCAGAGTAACTGAATCTCCTTCATTTTTCAGCATGAATCCCATCATGCTGCAGGCGGTCAGAGTTCGCCCCAATGCTGCGGTAGCTGTGGGGGTGGTGTGGTGGATTTCACGCGCCCGCTCCACCATCTCTCTGGTATCCACACAATAGGCCCGGATGGAAAGTTCTCCCGCCAGGGCCGTTACAATTTTGCTCATTTACATTCTCCTGTTCGATTGATTTTCCGCGCCACATAATACAGGCGCTCACTGGTGGGCCGTGGCCGTCCCAGTGTTCCCTCGTGATACACCGCCTCCAGACGGAATCCGGCTTTTTGCAGCAGTGTTTTCAGCTCCTGAGTTTCGTAGCTCCGCTCCACCTGACTCTCCTCATACCGGCGGTATGCTTCTCCCTCCCGGCCAAACAGAGTGAGGTCAAACCGGCAGAGTCCACTGCGTTTTTCATAGTGGTTTTGCCAAATGCAGTAGACATCCTCCAAATCGTAGAGAAAGACGTTGTCCGCCAACACCTTTTCAAATTTGTAGGGGGTGTTGACATCAAACACAAAAAGTCCCCCCTGCTCCAAATACAGGCTGGTAAGACGAAAACAACGCAGCAAGTCCCGTTTATCGGTGAGATAATTGATGCCGTCCAGCGCGCAAATAACCGCCTCCACTGTGCCATACAGCTCAAAATCCGTCATATCCTGACACAGCAGTAAAATGTCTTCCCGACTTGCCGCAGCGGCCTTTTCCCGAGCCAGCTGCAACATCTCGGGAGACAGATCCAGTCCAATCATATCATAGCCCCTTTGGGCCATAGGGAGAGTCACATTGCCGCTGCCGCAGCCCAGCTCCAGCACCAGTTGGGGAGAGAGACCCCACCGGGAAAAAAGCTGCTGATAGTAATCCGCAATGGCTTCGTAGTCACAGTCGGCGTTGAGCTGGTCATAATACCGGGCAAAATAGCCTTCGTAGCTCATACCTTGCCCTCGCCGCGGTCCAACCGGTCCAGCACCTCATTGTAGCCGTCTGCCCCATAGTGCAGACAACGGTTCACCCGGCTGATGGTAGCAGTGGACGCTCCGGTTTTTTCCACAATTTCGGTATACACCTTCTGCTCCCGCAGCATACGAGCCACTGCCAGCCGCTGACTCATGGCCTTCAGCTCATTGATGGTGCACAGATCCTCGAAAAAATCCATCGCTTCACTGGGGTCCCGCAGTGTGGCAATGGCCTGCATCAGCAGCTCCACATTTTGATCCTGTATTTTTCTGTTCATGGCAACATCCCCTGACTGTATATTCACACTGTACATCGTTAAATTCATTATACCATGTTTAAGCCGGTTGTAAATGGGGATTTTCTCACAACAATAAAAACGACAGCTTGTGCTGTCGTTTTTCTGTCTCATATTTCACGCCGGCCCTCCAGCGCACGCAACAGGGTCACCTGATCCGCATATTCCAGATCGCCTCCCACCGGGATGCCATAGGCAATGCGGGTCACTCGGATCTCCATTGGCTTGAGCAGCCGGGAAATGTACATGGCAGTGGTCTCTCCCTCAATGTCGGGATTGGTGGCCATAATGACCTCCTGCACCTCGCCGCTACCCAGACGGGTAATCAATTCCTTGATGCGGATGTCATCCGGACTCACATTGTCCATGGGAGAGATGACGCCGTGGAGTACATGGTACAGTCCCTTGTACTCCCGGGTGCTCTCCATGGCCAATACATCCTTGGGCCCCTCCACCACACAAATGGTGGAGTGATCCCGCGCAGGAGAAGAGCAGATGGAACACACTTCGCTGTCGCACAGATTTTGACAGATGCTGCAGCAGCGCACCTTCTGCTTGGCCTCCACAATGGCAGATGCAAATGCGTCTGCCTGGGCTTTGTCCATATCCAGCACATGAAAGGCCAGACGCTGGGCCGTTTTGTGGCCAATGCCCGGCAGTTTTTCAAACTGCTCAATGAGCCGCGCAATGGGCGGAACGTATTCGCTGAGCATGATTTAGAACAGGCCGGGGATGCTGATACCGCCGGTAACCTTCTTCATCTCCTCGTTGCCGAAGTCTTCGATCTGCTGCAGGCCCTGGTTAACGGCCGCCACAATCATATCCTCCAGATCCTCAATATTGTCCTTGTCTACAATATCGGGATTGAGCTTAATGGAAACCAGTTCCTTGGTACCCATCAGCTTCACCTGAATGGCGCCGCCTCCGGCTGTCACTTCAAACTCCCGCTTGGAAATTTCATCCTGTACGCGGGTTACCTCTGCCTGCATCTTCTGTGCCTGCTTCAGCATGTTGTTCATGTTGCCAAAACCGCCGCCCATAGGCTTTCTCTTCATCATTGATTTCTCCTTCCAATTATTCTTCGATTCGAAGATTTTGATTCGATTTATTTTCCTTCAAAAGCTGAGCAAATGGATCCGCTTGGGACTTTTCCATTTTCCCCAGTCTTTCAAATTCATCTTGCAGCAGAGCTTCCAGCCGCACATGCCGGCCCAGACGCCCTTCCAGAATCTGCTCCACCGTTTGACGGGTAGATGCCTCCTGGTATTTCATTTTCACCAGCGGACTGCCACATACCACATAAACGGCATCGCCTTCGCAGTACCCTTTAGCCTCCCGCAGAATAGAACCGTATACCGTTCCCACCGCTGCCGTCACACCCTCCTGGATTTCCTTCCATCCGCTCAGCGGGTGGATGTCTTCGCTTCGGGTGGGCTTTGGAGGCGCCGGCTGTGCCGACGGCTGTTCCTCCCAGGGAGGAAGCTCCTCTTCCCGCGGCTGCACACTCTTTGCAGAAGGCTTGGATTGAGTGGCTTTCCCCGAAGGTTTTTGCCCACTGGGAACCACCGTCACTCCATTTTCCAGCTGGCGTTCCGCCCGCTCCAATCGAGCCAGCAACGCCTCCGGGGTCTGACACAGTGTGGGATCACACAGCCGGAACAACGCCACTTCAAAGTCAATGCGCTGATTCTGACTGCGCTGCAGGGTGTTCTGCAAATCCTGCAGCAGCCGGATGCCATACAAAATCCGCTCCAAAGAAAGCTGCTTGGCCAAATCGGTCAGCCGGTCCAGCTCATATTGAAAATCCCCCAGAATCTCTCCGGGTTCTTTCACCGCTTTGATTACCATCAAATTGCGGAGTACCTCGGTGAGCTCACTGGACAGCAGCGCAATGCTCTTGCAGTGGTCATATAACTCACCTGCCAGACGCAAAGCCTGTCCCACATCTTCCGTGGCCATGGCCTCCACCATCTGGTAGAGGGACTCTCGCCCCGTTACACCTGCCACCTTGGACACATACTCCGCCGTCAAGCGCTGTCCGCTGCCACTGCAGGTATCCAGAATGGAAAGCGCATCCCGCATGGAGCCGTCGCCTAACCGGCCAATGAGGAACAGTGCCTCCCGGTCGGCCTCCAGTCCTTCCTGCTGGCACACATAGGCCAGCCGCTGGGCAATCATGGCCGGCGTAATCCGCCGGAAATCAAACCGCTGACAGCGGGACAGTATGGTGGGCGCAATTTTGTAGGCCTCGGTGGTGGCCAGAATGAACATCACATGTTCGGGCGGTTCTTCCAGCAGTTTGAGCAGCGCGTTGAATGCGCCGATGGACAGCATGTGCACCTCGTCGATGATGTACACCTTTTTCCGTCCACTGGCCGGGGTATACACCGCCTCTTCCCGGATATCCCGAATGTTGTCCACACCGGTATTGGAAGCCGCGTCGATCTCAATGACATCCAAACAGGAGCCGTCATTGATGCTCCGACAGTTTTCACATTGGTTACAGGGCTCACCGTTTTGCAAATCCAGACAGTTAACTGCCTTGGCCAACAACCGGGCACAGGTGGTTTTGCCCGTTCCCCGGGTACCTGTGAACAGATAGGCATGGGCCACTTTCTGCTCCTGGATCTCCCGTTTCAGCGTGGAGGTGATATGCTCCTGGCCCACCACCGCCGAAAAATCCATCGGCCGGTATTTGCGATACAGGGCCACATACATAGCATTCCCTCCTTTTTGTGCCTATAACAGCATCCATTATACTATATTTGGGAACAACTTTCAACCCAAAAAGGGACGGCAGTATGAGCCGTCCCCTTTCTCATCGTTCAATTCCCTCCCGGGCGGGCACCCCCAAATCATAGGGATGCCGATGCTTTTTCATTTCTGTGATATAATCCGCCCGCTGGGCCAGCTCCTGGGGCAACACATGACCGGTGATCACCAATTCACGCACATCCCGCTGGGCATCCAGAAACCGCAATACCTCCTCGTGGGAAAGCATTCCCTTATCGAATGCCGTAACCAGCTCATCCAGCACCACCAGTTCCGGCTGCCATTGCTCCACTCGTTGCTGCATCACCAGAAAATGCTCCCGCTGGCACCGACGGTACTCCTCTTTTTCCTCTTTTGTCATCTGAGAGAGAAACTTGCATTTTCCCGTAGTTTCCATCACCTGCACCTGGGGCAACATACGAAAAATATTGAGTTCGCCGCTATCGCTGTTTTTGAGAAACTGACAGATTAAAACTTTCCCTTCGCGTCCTGCACAGCGTACAGCCAATCCCATGGCCGCTGTGGTTTTCCCTTTTCCATTGCCAAAATATAAGTGAACCATATTCATACTCCTTTTCAGGCACTTGTAAACAGGTGTTCTTTTTATTCTATGATACCATATTTTCCCCGTTCTGTCTTTTCATATGGCAAAAAACAGGGCTGTGTTTTACCACACCCCTGTTTGTTTTACAAATATTTTGTTTACAGCATTCCCTTTTTATGCAGCAGCCAACTGCCTGCCAGGGTGATGGCCACCGACATCCCCACCGGATACCAGAAAGAACCCGACAGCGGAATCCCCTCTACATTCATGCCATAGAAAGAAGATATGATAGTGGGAATGGCCATCAAAATGGTAATGGAAGCCAGCACTTTCATCACGATGTTAAGGTTGTTGGAAATGATGGAAGCAAAGGCGTCCATGGTGCCGGACAAAATGTTGGTATAGATGTTGGACATCTCAATGGCCTGTTTGACCTCGATGAGCACATCTTCCAGCAAATCCTGATCTTCATCATACAATTTGATGATCCGGCCCCGGAGGATTTTTTCCAATGTCACTTCATTGGCCTTGAGGGAAGTGGAGAAATACACCAGGGATTTTTCCAGCTCCAGCAGCTGAATCAGTTCCTTGTTTCTCATGGATTTATGCAGTTTTTTCTCCACATACAGGCTGATTTTATCGATCTGCTTCAGATATTGCAGGAATCGTCCGGCAATTTTATACAGCAACAGCAGTACAAACCGGGTTTTGTGAGTGGTCTCCACATTTTTCACCAGAGAACTAGAAAATTCCTTGATGATGGAGGTTTCCTTAAGACACACCGTCACAATGTTATCCTGGGTGAGAATGATGGCCATAGGCACTGTAGAATAAACCACTGACTTGGCTTCGGTCTGCGCCAGCGGAAGGTCCACTACGATGAGGGTCTGCTCGTCTTCCATCTCCACACGAGATGCTTCTTCTTCGTCCAAGCCAGCCTGCACAAAGCCTGCATCCACCTGCAAAGTTTCAATGACGCTGTTGACTTCTTCTTCCGTAGGGGCCACCAGGCTGACCCAACAGCCTGGTTCAATGTGCTCAATCAGCTCCAGCTTTTTATCCACTGTTTTGTAGTACGAAATCATGTTGCCGTCCCCTTTCTCTTACAGGGCGGCTGCGTTCGTGGCGCCGCCCAGACTGTATTTTCTGCTTATCGGTTTCGCCGGGCCGCTGTCCATTTCGCCACTCCTTTCGCACAAAAAATAAACCCTTTTCCCGCAGTTGCACGAGAAAAGGGTCTTGGAAATCATAATACGCCGTATGCAAAACCCTCCTCGTCCAGCTTTAGCACTATACAGCGTAGGCCCACATTTCTGCGGCCAACTACATTAAGTCAAACCTTAATTCGGTAAAACCTGTTGACCCATTGGCATCTTTGGATGTTTCCGGGCAGCAGTGTCTGTCTGTATAGGAGCCTCACCTAACAAGAGTTTCCTTTGGATTTTCACAATCCTTATTTATTATAACACGCCCCTTTTATTTTTCAACCACTTTTCACAAAAATAACATTTATTCTTTTGATTTCGTTTGTTTTGTCAAAATAGGCTCTACTTTACACTGTTTTTTTGCATTTTCCCATGGGATTTTTCCATTTTTATTGATTTTATATAAAAAAAGAAAAGCGGCAACAGCCGCTTTTCTCAAAAGGCATATCGTTTTTCCAACCGGGTGAAAATCCGCATCAGTACATCATTCATCACCAGATAAATAATGGCCGCCACCAAATAGGGGTAGGGATTACCGCCGGTGGTATTGACCAGATTCTTGGCGTAATACAGAATCTCCTGTATCGCAATGGCGGTGATCAGCGAAGTGTCCTTCACCAATGTCACACACTCATTGGTAATGGAAGGCAGCACCACGCAGATCATCTGAGGAATGACAATCCGGGTGGTGGTGGTCCAGCCATTCAGCCCCAGCGCGTAAGCCGCCTCATACTGGCCTTTGTCAATGGAGATGATGCCTCCGCGGAAGATCTCACAAAAGTAAGCCGCATAGTTCAGTACAAAGGTGATGCAGGCGGCCTCAAACCGGCCAAAGGTCATATACTGCCCGATGGTGGGGATTTGAGGCAATCCGAAATACACAAAGAACAGCTGCAGCATCAGCGGAGTACCCCGCAGCAGCCACACATAAAAGCCCACAATGGCCCGCAGAATCCGGCTGCTGCTCACCCGCACAAAGGAAAGCAACAACCCCAGCGGAATGGAGCACAGCGCACAGATGAAAAACAGGGATATGGTGTAGCCGGCTCCCCCCAATATAGTCCACGTCATCTGTAACACTATTCTCTCCCCTTCCTATAGATTTGCCTTACTGATTTTGAGACATCAGGTAACGGGCAACCACTTCGTCCATCACCACTGCGTCTACACGTCCTACCTTCAAATCGGCAAAGGCACTTACATTGTCCTCATATTTCTGAATTTCACCAATAATGGCCATGGTTTCCGCATCGGCTTCCACTGCGCCCATGGCAGAGCTGCCTTCCTGCAAACCTACAATTTTCCCTTCCAGATCAGCCTTGCTCTTGATGTCGCTATCAGCAGGTACAATCACTACCTGCTTGTTGTCCAGGTAAGGACGAGCAAAAGTCATAGCCGCCAGACGTTCTTCATTGATGCTCATGCCGTTCCAGATCACATCGATGTTCTTTCCGTTGAGCTCCATTTCCTTGGCATTCCAGTTAATAGGCTGCAGTACCAGTTCCACACCCATCCGGCTGGCCACTTCCTTGGCCAGATCAATGTCAAAGCCCACGATCTCACCAGCCTCATTCATAAAGCCCATGGGAGGGAAGCTGGCATCCAGACCCACAATAAAGGTACCCTTTTCCTTGACGTAATCCAGAGAGCCGTCGCCGGTATTTTCAGAAATGCTGGGGTCCAGGTAATCCGCACCCTTCAGCAGAATGTCGGTGCCAAACCAGGTTTCACTAATTTCAGCAGCTTTGCCGTCGGTTTCCATCTCTTCCAGCAGACGGTCCACTTCCAGCGCCAGGTCATTGTCCCCTTTGCGGAAGGCAATGCCATACTGCTCATCACCAAAATTTTCATCCAGCAGCACAAATCCTTCACCGTCTGCTGTTTCATCACCGCTGGTGCTAGTATCAGTGCTGGTACTGGTACTTGTGCTAGTGCTGGTATCCGCGCCGTTGTCTCCGCCGCAACCTGCCAGTACCGCTGTCATCATCAAAGTGGCCAACAGGGCCGCCATCAGTTTCTTCATACGTGTTACCCTCCAAAGATTTATCAGTTTAGCGCACTACTATACTGTTGCGCCGCAGTCCTAGTATATCTTATTTTACCTTCCTTGGCAAGAGGGCATGGTTAAAAACTCTCCTTTGCCCCCACACAAAAAAACAGCCGCCATCTCAGATGGCGGCTGTGAGAGATTCAAACTTTATCTTACCGGTTGCGGTTGAGCAGACCAATAAAGGTTTCCAATTCATCATCAATGCTGGGAGAGCCAGTGGAAGGCACAGACTTCTTGGCAGCAGAAGGAATAGACAGAGGAGCAGGTTCACCGTCTTCAAACTCAGTTGCAATAACAGTGATGCGCATTTCATCCTCCAGACTTTCATCAAAGGCGGTACCAAAGATGATATTGGCATCGGGATGTGCTGCCTCTTCAATCATGCCAGCTGCGGCTTCAATTTCATCCAGCCCGATATCGGAAGCACCGGTGATATTGATCAGGATGCCCTTGGCGCCATTGATGCTGGTCTCCAGCAGGGGGCTGGAAATCGCCTTCTGTGCGGCTTCGGTGGCCTTGTCCTTGCCGGAAGCGATACCGGTACCCATGTGAGCGTATCCAGCATCCTTCATAATGGTGGTCACATCGGCAAAATCCAGGTTGATGATACCAGGATTCTTAATCAGGTCAGAGATGCTCTGCACTGCCTGACGCAGTACATCATCGGCAATTTCAAATGCATTCTTAAAGGTAATGCGCTGCTCAGAAACCAGATGCAGACGCTCGTTGGGAATGACCACCAGAGAGTCCACATTATCGCACAGGTTCTTAATGCCCTTGTTGGCCTGTTCCATCTTGCGCTTGCCTTCAAAACCAAAGGGACGGGTGACAATACCCACAGTGAGAATGCCCATTTCCTTAGCGATGGCAGCCACCACAGGAGACGCGCCAGTACCGGTACCGCCGCCCATGCCAGCCGTAATAAATACCATATCAGTGCCCTTGAGAGCGCTCTGAATTTCTTCGCGGGATTCTTCCGCGGCACGCTGGCCGTTTTCGGGATTGGCGCCTGCGCCCTTGCCCTTGGTCAGCTTTTCGCCGATCTGAATTTTATTGTCGGCGGAGGAAAGCAGAAGAGCCTGCTTGTCCGTATTGATGGTGATAAAATCAACACCCTTGATGCCGGCGTTGATCATGCGGTTGACAGCGTTACCGCCGCCGCCACCAACACCAACTACCTTGATGTTGACAATGTTGTCGAATTCGTTGCCCAGTTCAAACATCTTTTGTATATCCCCCTTAGTTAAAGGATTTTGTTTTTGGTATAAAACTTCACTATTTTATGTTACATTATTTTCTCCCAAATTTCAATAGAAAAGTGAGAATTCCGTCCTTTTTTATGGCGCCTGAGAGGTTGCAGCGGTACTGCCACCCGGCAAAGTGCTTCCCACCATACCGCTGGAGGGCAAAACCACTCCGCTAACAGAGGTGGATGTGCTGGGAGCCACCGAACTCTCCGTTTTTTGCCCCTCTTCGGAGGTCTGTACAGAAGTCTGTGTTTCCTCCTGTGGAGAAGTGGACGCCGGTTCATCGGTACTGGTGCCCAAGCTTCCACCTTCCAGCGGCGCCGGTGATGTGATGGGCTGCCCTTCCACCACCGTCACCCGATCCATGGCCCGTTCCCACCAGGGGAATATATCCGCCACTTCCTTGGGAAGGAAATACCGTCGATTGAGCTCAGTGCTGTTAAGACTCAGGGTGCCGGTATCGGTGTCTGCCAACATGGATAAACTCTCTACCAGACTGTCCAATTTTTTCTCCAGATCGGTCTGATTGCCCAATTTCACCTCAATGCGATTGTCGTACAATAGACGAATGTCAAATCGGTCCACATAGGTGAGATAGGTGATCTTGTCCAGCAAGTCCCTCTGCGCCAGCCCTTCACAGAGCTCCTGATGCAGTTTCAGCATGTCCGGTCGCTCCGGATAAATAAGCGCGCCCTCGTCCGCCGAGGCACCCTCTCCAGCCACCGCTATTGGAATCTTCATTCCCTCCACATCAGCAGTTTTTTCCAGCACACGCCCCTGCTCATCCAACACCAAATATTGCCCATCTATTTTCAGCATGCACTGGGGCTGTGCTTCGGTGACTACAATGCGCAGCGTTCCCGGCAGACGGCGCTGCAATTTCACTTCCGATATGTAAGGAAACTGTTGTTCAATGGCTTTGACAGAATACCCCACTCCGGCACGGAACAGATTCTGCTCCTCCCGGATTCCGCTGGCCAGCTGAATTTCTTCGGCTGTATAACGGCTATTTCCCACCACTTCAATTTTACGGATGGGGAACAATACAGTACAGGACAAAATGACCAGTACCAGCAGTGCACACCCCGCCAGGCCCAGACGAAACAACAGACTGCGCCGTCGCTTCTGCGCCTCAGTGAGAGGCTGCTTGGGCGGTCTAACCGGCCGGTTCTGCGCCGTCGGCCGTACCATTTGCTTTTTACGCTTTTGGCGTACCGGATTGGCTTGACTCCGCTGCGGTTGCGATGCTTTTTCTTCCCCTTCCTCCTGACGGCGCCAGGGGGGAGTCTTGCGTCTGCCCTGATCCTGCTGACGCAAAAACTCCTCTCTTTCCCGCCGGTTTTGCTCCAGCAGCTTCGCCCGCTCATATGCCGACGAGGTCTGCCCTTTCCGGGCTTTTTTCTCCTCCCCGGCACTGCGCCGATATGGATTTTGTTTGCCTTGTTGTTTCATATCCTGTTCCTCGTCTGCTGCTTTTATTCCACTCGCCGGGCACATCCACCCAACCGGGTCAGACAGCCCTCCAGATCTTCATATCCTCGATCAATGTGCTCCACACAATCAATGCGGCTGGTTCCTTCCGCGGCCAATGCCGCCACTGCCAACGCCGCTCCTCCACGCAAATCGGTACAGCGCACCCGGGCTCCTTTGAGCCCCTCCACGCCATATACCACCGCCATGCGTCCCATCACCCGGATATCGGCGCCCATGAGCAACAATTCTCCCACCTGTTTGTAACGGCTCTCAAAAATGTTCTCCACAAATACACTGGTACCTTTGGCCAGGGTGAGATAACTCATCAAAATGGACTGGGCATCGGTGGGAAATCCAGGATAGGGCATGGTCTGTACCGCCCGGATGGGACGAATCTCTCCCTTTCGGGCCAGTTCCAGCGTATCTTTCCCTCTTCGGATGGAACAGCCGCTCTCTTCCAGCACCGCTGTGACACCTTCCACATGCTCCGGCACCACATGGGTCAGCCGCACGCGGCCTCCTGTAATGGCCGCCGCTGTCAGATAAGTAGCCGCCACAATTCGGTCGGGCAAAACAGTATACTCCACACCATGCAGCTTCTCTACCCCTTCGATGACAATGGTGCCGCTGCCAGCTCCTTTGATTTTAGCTCCCATACCGTTGAGCATTTCCTGCAAATCAATGATTTCAGGCTCCTTGGCACTATTGGCCACCACAGTGGTCCCTTGTGAGCAGGCCGCCGCCAGCATCAGATTTTCAGTGGCACCCACACTGGGGAAGGCCAGCTGAATGCGCGCGCCCTTCAGCTGGGGGGCTTTGCCCTCCAGCTCGCCGTACTGGTCGCCAATCTCGGCGCCCAGTCGGCGAAGGCCCTCCAAATGGAGGTCCACAGGGCGCGCGCCCAACTCACATCCTCCCGGATAACTCATGGCGGCCTGCCCACAGCGGGACAAAATCGCTCCCAGGAAAATCACCGAAGACCTCATTTCCCGCATCAGCTCCAGCGGAATATCCCAACGGTCCACACCCGACGCGTCCACCTGAATGGTTCCTTCTTCTCTATGTACCCGGCACCCCAGATGCTCCAAAATATGAATGGCGGATTCCACATCCCGCAGCCGCGGACAATTGTGAATCACACAAGGTTCACGCGTCAGCACAGTGGCTGCCAAAATGGGCAGCACGCTGTTTTTGGAGCCCTGCACCCGCAGTTCTCCGTCCAGACGGCGCCCGCCCTCGATCTCAATCCTTCCCATCAGCATAGCCTCCCCGTCTTGTTTTGTGTACGGTATCCTATGCCATGAGAAAATGGTGTGTTACTTTCCTTTCGGACTGCCTTTTTCCGCCAAATCCAAAATGAGAGAGCAAATATGAGCGGTGGCTTTGGGATAGGCCACTGTCCTCACCTGCTCTTCCATCCGATGCAATTCTTCGGGATGCACAAGCAGCCGGTCCAGATGGGCATACACCCCTTCTGCCGTCAGATCTTTTTCCTCCACCAGTACCGCTCCGCCAATGTCCGCGAAAGCCTTGGCATTGTAATACTGATGATTGCCAGTGACATTGGGCGAGGGAATGAGCACCGCCGCTTTGCCCAGACAGGCCAGCTCAGACAGCGTGATGGCACCGCTGCGGCACACCAGCAGATCGGCCGCCGCCATCACCTGATCCATATTGTAAATATACCGCTGCACATGGATATGCTGATATTGGGGCTGAGAGAGCACCGGTTGCAGACGTCCGCTGATCTCATCAAAATACCGCTCTCCGGTGGCCCAGATCACCGTCATACGATGATCGTCCTTATGGGTTTGCAGCATCTCCTCCATCACCCGATTGATGGCTTCCGCCCCCAGGCTGCCAGCAAAGCAGACCAAAAGCGGCATATCGGGATTCACACCGATGGCCTCCTTGGCCTCTTCTCTGGTCAGCCGGCTCATATTGTCCCGAATGGGATTGCCGGTGAGAATCATTTTTTCCTGAGGCACTTTGGTGAAAAACTTCCGGCTGCTGTCAAAGCTGATGAGCACCCGGTCCACCACGCGGGAGAGAATCTTACTGGTCATTCCCGGGAAAGCATTCTGCTCATGAATGGCAGTGGGAATTCCCATTTGGGCCGCTTTATACAGCACCGGACCGCTCACATAACCACCGGTTCCCACCACCACATCGGGCTTAAACCCCCGGATGATCTTCCCCGATTCATGAAGAGAGCGCACCGCTTTGTACAGAGTGGCCACATTTTTGGGCGTCAGTTTCCGCTGAAACCCCTGAATGTCTATGTGATAAAGCGGATAGTCCTCCTTGGGCACCAAACGGTTTTCCATCCCCTTCGGTGTGCCCACAAAAGCAATCTCCGCCTCCGGGTGTTCCTCCCGGATGTGATTGGCGATGGCGATGGCGGGATTGATGTGTCCCGCTGTGCCTCCGCCCGCAAACAGAATCCTCACGATTTCTTCCCCCTATGTCATTTGTTGCAATAGCGTGATACGTTGAGCACAATGCCCATTTCCACCAGCAGCATAACCATAGCCGTACCGCCGTAACTGAAGAAGGGCATGGGAATTCCTGTGGTAGGAATGGTATTGGTCACCACCGCGATGTTGAGCAGTGCCTGCACCGCCACCAGTGAAATAATGCCCATCACCAGCAAGCTGGAAAATTTGTCCGGCGCCCGGAAGGCAATGGAAAATCCCCGCCAGATCAACAGCACAAACAACGTCAGTACCACAATGGCACCGATGTATCCAAGCTCTTCACACAGAATGGCAAAAATAAAGTCATTGTGAGGCTCAGGGATATACAGGTATTTCTGCCGGCTCTGTCCCAACCCCAATCCAAACAGTCCTCCGCTGCCAATGGCATAGAGGGACTGCAAAATCTGATACCCACTGCCCAGAGGGTCGGTTTCCGGATGCAGCCAGATGGACATTCTCGCTCTAGCATGGGGCAGCAGAGCAATCATACCCGCCATACCGGCACCGCCCACCAGCGCCATGATACCAAAGGGCATAAACGGAGCGCCGCCAATCAAAATCATGATCATGCCCACTCCACAAATGAGGATGGTGGCACTCATGTGAGGTTCCAAATACAACAGGCCCGCTGTAGCACCCAAAATCAAAATATATGGGACAACGCCCGTTTTGAATTTGTGCATCACGTCCTGGTGCCGGGAAATGGAATCTGCGAAGAACACAATGATGGCCAGTTTGGTAAACTCACTGGGCTGAAAGCCAAAGAGCCACCGACGGGCCTCGTTCCGCACCGTACCCACACCAGGAATGGCCACCAGAACCAGCAGCACAAAAGACATGACCAGCATCATACCGGACACGTGGCGCAGCCGACGGTAATCCGCCACGATACAGAACAGCATTCCAGCCAGACCCAACAGGGTATATTTGAACTGATTCCGAATCACATACAGGCTGTCCCCGTCATATTTATAGAAGGAATAGGCATAACTGGCCGAAAACATCATAATCAGACCAAAGGCCAGCAACAGCATGACCACCACAAAAAACGGAATGTCAATGCCGCCCCGCTTGCCGGGCTGGGGCAATTTTTTCACATGCTCTTTCAAGCTCTCACCTCGTCATCCGTAACATTGCAGCACCGCCAGATAGGCTATGATACAACATAGTATGGTAACTCCTGTAAAAAGATATACGATTTGCCTTTCATTTTTCCCACACATCTCAAAATGATGATGCAGCGGAGCCATTTTGAAAATCCGCTTACCGGTGAGTTTGAAGGAAGCCACCTGCAAAATCACCGACAGCGTTTCACACACATAAACCAATCCCACCACAATGAGCAGAACGGGCTGGTTGTACGCAAAGGCCAGCGCGCACACCATACCGCCCAGAAAGAGCGAACCGGTATCTCCCATAAACACCTTGGCGGGGTATTTGTTATACATTAGAAACGCCAACAGGCCTCCCACCACCGCAGAAGAGACAACCCCCAAATCGGGAGCCATAGCCACAAAGGAAATGGCTCCGAAAAAGAGAGCCACTACGGTTGTGACGCTGGTGGCCAGGCCATCCAGCCCGTCGGTGAGATTGACGCTGTTGACCGTCCCTACAATGACAAATACCGCGAAGGGATAAAACAGCCAGGAAAGCTGCCAGTTCATGTTCAAAAAAGGCAGGTATACCATGGTGCTCAAATGACCCGACAGCTGCAGAGAAGCCAGATACGCCACTGCCACCAGAATCTGTAGTCCGGACTTCTGACGGGGAGTCAGACCCAGATTGCGTTTTTTCACCACTTTGGTATAGTCGTCAATGAAGCCAATGGCGCCGAAAAACAGAGCGGTGATGAAAACCACCCAGCCCCGGGAATCCCGCAGACATACGGCACAGGCCACAAAAATTCCCACAATAAACATAATGCCGCCCATAGTGGGAGTCCCCTGTTTTTTCATATGCCAGGTGGGACCATCCTCCAGAATGGACTGGCCAAATTTCAGTTTTCTCAAATAGGGAATGAACTTAGGACCCATCAGTCCCGTCACCCCAAAGGCGATCACCATCGCCAACAGCATTGTTCCCATCGTTCCTTACGCTCCATTTCCCGAAAGGTCTGCCCCCCTCGGCCCCCTTTCGCTGTTTGTCATCACCGTACCGGTGCCTCGCCAAATGCCATGGGAATGATCTCCTCCATGGCCATCCCCCGGCTGCCCTTAAAGAGCACCACATCTCCCGGCCGCAAGGTATTTTTCAAAAACCGGCCCAGATGGGCCTTGCAGCTGAAAAACGCCGCCTCTTGTTCAGGTTCCCGGTTTTTCATGTACGAATCCACCGTCCACTGAGTCTGATCCCCACAGCAGAGCAAAATATCAGTGCCATGCTGACGGGCAAACACACCCACTTCCCGGTGTCCCAATTCCGCAAAATTTCCCAGTTCCAGCATATCACCCAGCACCGCAATGTGCCGGCCCTTCCGGGCTTCCAGCACCTGCAACGCCGCCTTCACCGAATCCGGATTTGCGTTGTAACAGTCATCAATCACTGTCACACCATTTTTTTCATAGATATTCTGCCGCATTCCCACATTGTGGAAGCGCAGCAATCCCTCTGCCATCTTGTTTGGCCCAATGCCCAGCAGATAGCCTACACAGGCCGCGGCCAATGCGTTATACACATTGTGCAGGCCCACTGTATTGATGCGTACATCTTTCTCTATTTTACCCTTTATGGAGAAAGTCGTATAGTCGTCAAATTCCTCAATATCCTCTGCGTAAACATCCGCTGTCTTGTCATTTATCCCATAATACAGCACATTGATGTCCCGTTTCAAACGCACTCCATTCAAAAGAGGCTCATCTTTGTTGAGCAGCAGGTATCCATTGGGGGCAATTCCCTTCACAATTTCCAGTTTGGCCTTGAGAATCCCCTCCCGACTGCCCAGGTTTTCCAGATGAGCGGTACCAATGTTGGTGATGATTCCAATATAAGGCTTTGCCACATTGGTCAGCGCTTCGATTTCTCCAAAGCCGCTCATCCCCATTTCCAGCACCAGTGCCTGGGTATCCCGTTCCAGACGGAATACGGTAAGCGGCAATCCAATTTCGTTATTGTAGTTTCCCTCGGTCTTACAGGTATTATATCCCATGGAGAGCACACTGTAGACAAATTCCTTGGTGGTGGTTTTGCCTACACTGCCTGTCACGCCCACAATGGGAATGTGGAACTGATCCCGATAATAGGAAGCCAGCTCCAATATAGCCTTTTTGGTGTCCCGCACCACTACACAGGCCTTGCCCTTGGGCACCAGCCTGGGATACCGGTCACAGATGACGCACACCGCCCCCTGCTCATAGGCATTGGGAATAAAATTGTGGCCATCCACCTTTTCCCCCTGAATGGCGATGAATAAACTTCCTTCCACCACCTGACGAGAATCGGTCACCACATTGGTAATGGTGAGTTCTCCATTGCCGGTGAGCTCACCGCGCACCGCATTGGCAATTTCCAATAGGCTCACTTTGATCATTGCGCTTCCTCCTGTTTCTCCAAACGCCGCTGCGGCGTCCCTTTTTGCCACTCCTCCACGATGGCCCTCTCATCAAAGGGAATGGTACAATCCCGAAGGGTTTGATACATTTCATGTCCTTTGCCTGCCAGCAATACTACATCACCCGGTTGTGCCATGCTCAAAGCCTGCCGGATGGCCGCCCTTCGATCGGCCAGCTGACAGCAGGGACAAGCATTTCCCATCCCTTTTCGAATGTCTTCCAAAATCGCCTGAGGAGACTCGCTGCGGGGATTGTCGCTGGTGAGCACCACCAAATCAGACAGCCTGGCAGCAATCTCACCCATCAGCGGCCGCTTGGTCCGATCTCGATCTCCACCGCAGCCAAATAGGGTAATCACCCTTCCTTTTGTAAATTCCCGAACCGTTTCCAGCACCTGCTGCAATCCGTCCGGTGTGTGTGCATAGTCAATCACCACCGTAAAAGGCAGTGAAAGAGGCAGCACTTCCAGCCGTCCCCGTACCCGGGGAACCCGCTCCAGTCCTTGGCACACCGAATCAAATTCACACCCCAGCGCCAGACACAGGCCCGCTGCCACCAGTGCATTGCACACCGAAAACCGGCCGGGCATGGGCAGCCAGACTTCTTTTGACAGACCGTTGTACATCAGCTCCAACCGACTTCCCTGGGGAGTCCATTCCAGAGCCTGCGCTCGAAGATCCGCTGGTTTTTCCATGGAACAGGTCAGCTTTTGGCCGTCACAATGCTTCATCATCCACTCTGCCGACGGATCGTCTGTCAAAAACACCCCCGCATCACACAGAGTAAACAACTTTGCCTTGGCCGCCCGATACTGCTCCATGGTTTTATGAAAATCCAGATGATCCCGGGTGAGATTAGTAAATCCAGCCGCAGCAAAACGGCAGCCATGGACTCGGTCCAGACTCAGCGAATGAGAGGAAACCTCCATCACTACAGTGTCCGCACCCCCATCAGCCATCTGTCGCAGCAGCCGCTGCAGCTCCAATGACTCAGGAGTGGTGCGCTCGCCCGGCCACTGCCGGTCGCCCAGCAGGCTGCCGTTGGTGCCAATCAGCCCCACCCGGCATCCCATCTCCTCCAGCAAACTTCTCACCATATAGGTGACGCTGGTTTTTCCGTTGGTTCCGGTCACTCCCACCAGCCGCAGCCGGCTTGCGGGATTTCCAAGCCAGTTCCGGGCCATGATGGCCAGCGCTTGCCGGGTGTTTTCCACCAGCAGATGGGGAATCTCCCGGGGTTGAGTCTCGCTCACCACCACACAGACTGCTCCGCGGGCCAGTGCCTCGCCAATATATTCATGGCCGTCGGTCCGATATCCTTTGATACATACGAACACACTGCCCGGCCCACACTGGTCGGAGCGGTAACAGACATCCTGTATTTCTGCTGTCAGCAGACAGGCAACTTCTCTGATTTCCACGTCCTGCAGCAATTGGGCCAGCTTCAACGCATCCTCCTCCTGTCAATCACCCACGTTGGTCACACTTACCAGTTCCACAACCACCAACGTACCCACCGTCACTTCTGTACCTGCCGGCACACTCTGTCCTGTAACGGTGGCAGTGCCGTCGGTGGGACCATTGGTCCTCACATTCAATCCCAGATTGGTCAGCGCCTGATTGGCCTGTTTGGCGGTATATCCCGTCAAATCAGGTACTGTCACAGTGGCCGGTTTTGTATTTTCATCGGTGTACAGATATACTTTGGAGCCATAGGGCATACTCACGTTGCCCTTGGGCAGCTGACTCAGCACCGTATCGCCTTCGCCCACCACTTCCACATTGAAGTGTTCATTGGTCAGCGTGGTCTGGGCCTCTGCCACGCTCTTGCCAGTCACATCGGGCGTTACCACGTCAATCTCATTCATCTCGCTGGCGGTATACTGTTTTTCCACTCCCAGATAATTGAGGGTATCTTCCATCACCTTACGGAAAATGGGAGCCGCGATGGCGCCGCCGCCATTGGGCAGCACACCCGGGTCATCCAGAATGATGATGCAGGCAACCTGGGGATCATCCGCTGGAGCGAAGCCACCAAAGGAAGCGATACGGTCTTCGGTATCGGCAGTATCCCGCTTTTCACTGGTACCTGTCTTGCCCGCAATGCGGAAGCCTTTGATGTAGGCGTTTTTACCGGTACCTGTGGGAGAGCCCACCACCGTTTCCATAATCTCCGCCATGGTGTTGGCGGTTTCCTCCGAAATCACCTGCCGCTTAGCCACCGGATTCATGGTCTGGGTGACGATTCCGTTGTTGTCACGCAGTTCTTTCACCAGATAGGGCTGGTACAGGGTTCCGCCATTGGCAATGGCGCTGATGGCAGTGATCATCTGGATGGGTGTCACCTTAAAGGTCTGGCCGAAAGAACAAATCGCCAATTCTACCTCATTGAGCTGTCCCACACTGTACAGTTGGGAATTGGCTTCACCAATGATGTCAATGCCGGTTTTTTCTCCGAAACCAAACGCCTGCTGATATTTATAGAAGGCTTCCCGTCCCAATGCCTTGGCCATCTGCATCAGCGCCGGGTTGCAGGAATTGCGCAGCGCATCGGCAAAAGTTTCCTGACCGTGACCTGCAGCACTCCAACAGCCCGACCGGGTGCCGTCAGAGAACACCACGCTCTTCTGACCACCACAGAAATAGGTGGAGTTCAGGTTGGCTGCGCCTTCCTCCAATGCGGCAGAAGCGGTAAAAATCTTGAAAACCGAACCAGGCTCATAGGTATCAGAAACGGCAAAATTTCTCCACCGGTATTGCAGGTAGTCGCTGAGATATTGCTGTTGCTGATCTTCCGGTAAAGCGGCGGCTTCATCCAACACTTCCTGATCGGTAATGGCCCGGGGATCATTGGGGTCAAAGTCCTCTTTGCAGGCCATGGCCAGCACTTCGCCGGTGTTCACATTCATGACGATGCCTGTGGCTTTTCCTTCCAGTTTGTACTCGATCTTTGCCTCTTCTAGATACTTTTCCAGATAGTGCTGAATTACCTTGTCAATGGTGAGTACCACGTTGGAACCATCCTGTGGCTCCACATATTTTTCATAGCCATAGGGCAGCTCTGTACTGCCTTTTCGGGCGGCCACTACACTGCCGGCCACACCCCGCAGCTGTTCTTCGTACATGCCTTCAATGCCCGTACGTCCCACGTTATCGCTGTCCACATAGCCCAACACATGAGCCGCAAAATTTCCATCTGGATAGTACCGCTTGGTACTCTCTGTAAGTTTCAGAGCCCAAATGCTGTTTTCATTGCGGTATTCCCGGATGACATCAGCCACATCTTTATCCACTTTTTTCTGCAGAGTTCGGTCCTGATAAAAAACTCCCTTGTCATCCTTGGCGGTGATAATCTCCAATGTTTCATTATAATCCATCTGCAGAGTATCCGCCAGAAAACGGGCAATTTCTTCCACAGACAATTTGATGGTCCCATTGCGGATGAGTTGGTCTAAGTACTTTGGGTCCACCCCAATGTCTTCCACCGTTACACTCTCTGCCATTTTCTGCATATTGCGGTCATAGATGGTACCCCGCTGCGGTGGAATTACCGTATTCTGAGTCTGCTGATTGACCGCTTTTTGCAAATAGTATTCGTGGTTGTACAGCTGCACATAGGAGAGGCTGCACACCAGCACCATCACACCGGCCATGAATCCGGCCAATACGACTTTCATACGAAAACGCATTTTTTTATTGGGTCCTGTTGCCAATTGAATTGCACCTCAATTCCAGATTTGTTGTAAATATTTCCAAATATTGTTATTTTCTTCCACATGAAAAGGGGGAGTGTCGAATACCTTGCTTTCCCCAGATATTCTCGACTCCCCGAAACGTCCTCTCACCACGAGTATATGGAATCCTTCATCGGATATATTCCAAAACTGTGTTGAATGTCTTACTAATGGCCATATACAAGCTGGTCAAAACATTTTGATTGCGAATGATTTCCACCTTGTCCTGATTGTCATGATTCATATACTCCAGCTGTTGCTGCTGAACCTGCACCATACCCAGCTGATTTTTGGCAAAGTCCTCTACCACTTTGAGAGAGGTCATCTGTTCCAAACGGCTTTCCAGCGTACTACCGGTGTTCTGCAAATCCTGCAGCTCAGTGGTGTATTGCTTGGCTTCCGCAGATACCTCGGTGAGATGCATATAGCTGATCAAAATGGTAACCAGGGTGATGCAAATCAGAAAATACAGCACCACATTGCTGAGGCTGATCCGGAACCCGGAACGTCCCAGCCGTACTGCGCCGCCGGAGGGGACTTCTGTCTCCATCCGCACCGGAGTTTTATTTTCAAAGCGAGAAAAATTATATTTCTTTGCCATAGCCATTGGCTCCCTTCTGTTCTTCCCTATGGGATCAATTTTCGGTCCGTTCTGCCACCCGCAGCCGCGCACTTCGACTTCGGCTGTTCTCTTCCAATTCCTGTGGGGTGGGTGTGATCCCTTTGGCACCCAATATTTTCAACTTGGGACGACGGCCGCACACGCACACCGGAAAGTCCGGCGGACAGGTGCAGGTCTGCGCATATTGCTTGAATTTCTGCTTTACAATGCGATCTTCCAGCGACTGGAAGGTGATAATGCACAATCTACCTCCCGGTTTCAGCAGGTCAATGCTATCATCAATCACCTGTTCCAGCACTCCCAGTTCATTGTTCACTGCGACGCGCAGCGCCTGAAAGGTACGCTTGGCAGGATGAGGTCCCTGCCGGCGGGCACTGGCCGGAATGGCCTGCTTGATGATTTCCACCAACTGACCGGTGGTTACGATTTCCTCTTTTTTCCGGGCCTCGTCAATAAAGGCCGCGATGCGAGAGGCGAATTTCTCTTCCCCGTAACGCCGAATGATCTCCGCCAGCTCCTGACGGCTGTAATGATTGACCATGTACCGGGCGGTCAGCGGATTGCTCCGGTCCATACGCATGTCCAACTCGGCGTTGTGGTTGTAACTGAATCCTCTCTCCACTGCATCCAGCTGATAAGAGGACACTCCAATATCCAGTAAAAGTCCATCAATTTGAGAAATTTCCAGACTTTGTAAAACATTTTTAATATTTGCGAAATTACTTTTTAATATTATAACACGGTTTCCGTAACATTTCAATCGTTCTGTGGCAACTGCCAACGCATCTTCATCCTGATCCAACCCGATGAGAGTCCCGGTGGTAAGACGGCTGGCAATTTCACTGGAATGACCTGCGCCTCCCAGGGTTCCATCCACATAAATTCCATCCGGTTTGATGTTCAGATTTTCCAGGCATTCCTGCAGCAGAACCGATTTGTGTTCAAATTCCACAGGCATCCAATCCTTTCGTTAAAAGCCAATGGCTTCCATGGCCTCCTCAATGGATTCGGCGGTCAGACTTTCCACCTGCTGTTCCCAACGGGACTTGTCCCAGATTTCCACATGAGTGGAAGCACCTGTGACCACAACATCCTTGTCCAGTCCAGCATACTTGCGAAGATTGGCAGGCAGGATGATCCGGCCTTGCTTGTCCGGCTCCGCCACAGCGGCACCCGCAAAGAAGAACCGCTGCAAATCCCGGGCTTTGGAAAGAGGCAAGGTCCGAATCCGATCCTCCAGCCCTTTCCATTCCTCCATGGAATATACATACAGACAGTTGTCCAACCCTTTGGTAACAATGAATGTCTCTCCCAGGATCTCGCGGAAACGGGAAGGCATAATCATTCGGCCTTTGCTGTCCACATTATGCGAGTATTCCCCGATCAAGAGCATTCCTGTCACCTCCTTTTGCCTCACAAAAATGGGAATTGAATGGTGATTTACACCACTCTTCACCACTTTTCACCACTTTGATTCCATTATACGGATTTTTACAGACAAAAGCAAGTATTGACCGGGATTTTTCACAGGTTTTTTTTGCCAGCAAAGTGCTTATAGCCCCCACAAATTGACAAAAAAAGACAGCCCCACACAAAATATTGATGTGTGAAACTGTCTGTTAGATTTTTCCCTATAATTTTGTATGAATGCACAAAAAAATTGAAAATTATTCGCTGTCCTTCAGGAACTGACGAGCCTGCTTGACCTCGGACAGACTCTTGGTGAGAAACTCTTCCAAATTTCCCATCAGATCTTCTGTGTAATTGCTGGCCGCGGTGCGCAGCTCTTTGGATTTCACCTGAGCGGTATTGAGCATTTCAGTGGCTTTTTCGGTGGCCATCTGAGTAATTTCATTCTGCTGGAGCATTTTTTCCGCCAGCGCCTTGGCCTTACCGGTGATTTCGTCCGCCTCTTCTCTGGCCTTGGTGATGATTTCATTGCGATCGGTCACAATGTCCTTTGCCTGCTTGATTTCAGTGGGCAGATTGAGCCGCAGATCGGCGATGATCTCCTTGGCTTTTTCCCGGTTGATGACACATTTGCCGCCAGACATGGGCAGAGCCATCCCCCCCAAAATCAGTTCATCCAATTCATTGATCAGTTCTTCCAGATTCATGTCGGCACTCCTTTTTCACTTTTGATATTTTTGCTTGATCTTCTCCACCAGTTGCGGGGGGACAAATTCATCGATGCAGCCGCCAAAACTGGCTACATCCCGCACGATGCTGGAGCTGATGTACATGTTGTGAGTGGCTGTGGTCAAGAAAACCGTCTCCACTTTGGGATTGATTTGCCGGTTGGTCAGCGCCATTTGAAATTCATACTCAAAATCGGAAATGGCCCGCAACCCTTTTACAATCACCTGGGCTCCCACCTGGTCACAATAATCCACCAGCAAACCACAAAAATGTTCTGCCTCCACATTGGGCAGATCCTGTGTCACTTCCCGGATCATCTCCACCCGTTCCTCTTTGGTGAATACTGGCGTTTTTGCCTGGTTGGTCAACACAGCCACAATCACCTTGTCAAAAATATGAGAGGCCCGTCGAATTACATCCAGATGCCCATTGGTCACCGGATCGAAACTGCCGGGATACACTGCAATTTTCATTTTTTCTCTCCCCCACAGGCGAACCGCAAACCCACTCCTATTATTCTGCGGCTTCCTGTCTTTGATATACGGTGAGCGCAGATTTGCCGTACACTTTGCGCCGCACCTGATTCCATTCCTGATAATTTTCCCGCAGCGGGTCCGCGGGATCTGTTTCACAAATGATTATACCACAGGTCGACAACAATTGACAACCTAATAATAATTCAATTGCCTCCTGGACCAGTCCTTTTCCATAAGGTGGATCTAGCAGTACAATATCAAAAGGCTCTCCCCGGTAATTCCGCAAAAAGGCCAGACTTTCCATCTGCCGTACCTGTGCCTTTTCCCGCAGCCGGGCAGCGGTGAGATTCATTTCAATGGCCCGGATGGACTGAGGACTCTGGTCCACCACCCAAGCCTGCCGGGCTCCCCGGCTCAGCGCCTCCACCGCCAGGGCCCCGCTGCCTCCAAACAGATCCAGCACCACAGCGCCCTCCAACCGGAACTGCAAAATATTGAAGATGGCGCCCTTCACCTTGTCCAAGGTGGGCCGCACATCCAGCCCTTCCGGGGCCACCAGCCGCCGCCCCCGGGCGCTTCCACTGATCACTCTCACAATTGTTCCTCCTCATTTTGCACAGGATGAAAATGGCGGTATACCGCCTCTGCTACATTCTGGGGAATCCCTTCCACCTGGGCCAACTGCTCCTGCGTGGCTGCCCGAAGTCCCTTCAATCCCCGAAAGGCTTTGAGCAGCTTTTTCTGCCGGGCAGGTCCTACTCCCGGGATACCCGCCAGCGCCGACGACATGCTGCTTTTGCTCCGTTTGTCCCGGTGATAGGCAATGGAAAACCGGTGGACTTCCTCCTGAATGGAACCGATAAAGGCATACAGATGAGGCTGACCGGCAATGGCCACAAATCCGTCTCGAGTCACCAATTCCCGAGTACGGTGCCGATCATCCTTGACCATGCCCGCCACCGGCACTTGAATGTCCAACTCTCTAAACATGTCCAGCACTGCGTTCAAATGCCCTTGGCCACCATCCAGCAAAATGAGATCGGGCAGAGTGGCAAATTTTTCGTTACCCTCTTCCCGCTCTGCAAACCGCCGGTACAACACTTCCTTCATGGCAGCATAATCGTCCTGTCCATCGGTGCTGCGCACCTTGAAACGCCGGTACTCCCGTTTGGCAGGGGCTCCGTTTTGATAGACCACCATCCCCGCCACAATGTCCCGGTCTCCCATATTGGAAATGTCATAGCTCTCAATCCGCCGTGGCAAGGCAGGCAGCTGCAGCAGCTTCTGCAAATCAGAAAGGGTCTTGTTCACCCGTTCCTCCCGAGTGAGGATGCTCTCCAGTTCCTGTTTGCTGTTGGCCCGGGCCATCTCCATGAGGCCCGCCATTTCTCCCCGCTTGGGACACCGCACAGTCACCGCACCGCCCCGGATGGGATGCAGCATCTGCTCCAGCAAACGGGCATCCTCCAGTTCCTGCTCCACCAGGATTTCCCGAGGCACATAGGAGTCCTCATGGTAAAACTGGCGGATGAACTGCGCCAACGCTCCCTCTTCCGCAAAATCCTCACTGGAGAAGAAGAAACAGTCTTTGTCCAGCAGTTTGCCGTACCGGATGAAAAGCACCGTCAGGCAGACTTTCCCGCCGTTTTCATAGGTGGCCAAGATGTCCACATCGCTCTCCCGGGCGCTGTACACTTTCTGCCGGTCTCCCAGCTGCTGGATACTGCGAATCCGATCCCGCAGTTGCGCGGCTTTTTCAAACTCCAGCGCCTCGGCCGCTTCCTCCATCCGCTGCTGCAGCTGCCGCAGAATCTCCTTGGTATCTCCTTCAATGAAATCGATCACGTCCCCCAGCAGCGACCGGTATTCCTCGGGCGTCACCTGTCCCATACAAGGGGCGATACACCGCTTGATATGATAGTTGAGACAGGGCCGTCCTTTGCCGATGTCTCTGGGGAACTGTCGGTTACAAGTGGGAATGCGAAAGAGTTTTTGCAGCAGATCAATGGTATCCCGAATCACCTTGCCATTTTTGTAAGGCCCATAGTATTTTGCTCCGTCCTTGGCCTTTTTGCGGGCCAGGGTCAGACGGGGATACTCATTTTGCACATCCACCCGTAAAAACGGATAGGCTTTGTCATCCTTCAGTAGAATGTTGTACTTGGGCTTGTGCATCTTGATGAGATTGCATTCCAGCACCAACGCCTCAAATTCTGTATCGGTGACAATGTAGTGAAAATCATGGATGTTCTGGATCATCCGCAACACTTTGATACCGTGATTACGGCTGTTTTGGAAGTACTGGCTCACCCGGTTTTTCAGTGCTTTGGCCTTGCCGATGTAGATGATGTCGCCATCCTTGTTTTTCATGATATAGACACCTGGCTGCAGAGGAAGATTGTGCACCTTCTCCAGCAGTTCAGGCGGAAAAGTCGGGAAACGCGCCTCTCCCGGCGCCTGCGGGCCGGTCATTCGGGCGTATATTCCGGTGCCACCAGCAATTCGCCAGAGCCGGAACGGATGCAGGGTTCATATACTTTCTGCCGCCACTCCTGGGAGGGAACCTCCTCCACACGGACCGAAACCGCTCCCAAAGTGCAGCCCAGCTGCTGCTGGACCGTCCGGGCCACTGCCTGGGCCAATTGTTGTTTCTGCTCCAACGACCGTCCGGGATACAGCGCAATGGTAACGTGAGGCATATCGTTTCTCCTTTCAGAAAAAAAGAAGCACCTGCCTGTCAGCAAGTGCTCTCCTTCCATGGTTTTGCTTATTCCACAAAGTTCTTTTTGATGAGCTCGATCAGGCTGTTCACCGCATTTTCCTCATCAGAACCTTCTGCAATGATGTTGATGGCGGTATCCTGGGTGATTCCCAAAGACAGTACGCCCAACAGACTCTTGGCATTGACACGACGGTCATCCTTTTCCACCCAGATCACCGACTTGAACTCATTTGCCTTCTGAATAAAAAAGGTAGCCGGTCTCGCATGCAGGCCAAGCTGATTCTGCACAACAACTTCTCTTGAATACATTTGATCGCCCCTCTTAATTCCATATTGAAAATTTTTCAATCACATTACTTCAAGGATACCTTATTTACTTTGAATAGTCAATCATCATTTGTACTGGTTTTTGGGGAGGAATCGCACGTTTTCTTTGTAATTCCCCATAAAAGCGCACAACTGGCCTTATCTTTCCGGGTAAAAAACTGTTTTAGCGTCCAAATTTTCAGCGGTTTTTCTCAAAAACGTAACAACTGGTCATTTTACTGCCTGTTGCTGAGCCATACAGGCGATTGCAAATGTTTACAGTTTCTGCACAAACTGCCAGACAATTGGCAAAAAGGTGGCTGGCAGAAAATATCCCACCCGAATATGAGAAATTTTCAGCAGATTGAGTCCGATGCACAATACCAGTGCACTGCCCACCATACTCATCTGCCCTATGGCCTGATCAGTGACCAAAGGCCGCAACCACACCGCCAATACTGTCATAGCACCCTGGTATACTCCCACCGACAGGGCAGACAATCCCACCCCCGGGCACAGAGTGGATGCCAACACACAAGAGAGCACTCCGTCCAGCACCGCTTTGACGTACAGTGTGGAGCCATTGCCGGTCAATCCGTCCTCCAGGGAGCCCACCACCGCCATTGCACCTACGCAAAATAACAGTGTAGCGGTAACAAAAGCCTGTCCGGTGCGGGAGTGTTCCTCTCCCCGGCTCACCAGTCCGGCCAGCCGTTGGCCCAGTCCGTCCAGACGTTCCTCCAGACGAAGCCACACACCCAGCATGCCACCCAGAGTGAGGCAGCCCACCAATAGCATGGTGTCTGTGGTCTGGAGGGTTCCATCCTGCTGCAAACTGAGCATTCCTGCCATACAGCCACTGAGACCAATGAGCAATGTGGACACACCTGTGGCGCTCTCCAGGACCTCCTTCACCCGCTGAGGAATTCCCCGACGCACCAGCATCCCAACGCCTGTACCAGCCAGGATGGCTGCCATATTCACCAGAGTACCGCTTCCCGCTATCACTGTGATCCCTCTTTACTGCTTAGCCGTCAATTGATCAATGTAGGCATTGGATGACAAAGTGGGGCTTTCCACTCTCACATTGCCTCCTTTGGAAAACTGTTTGCTGCCATTGAGAAAAATCCCGGTATCGCTCACCCGAGCCACGCCCTCCAGTGTGATGTACAAATTGTACCGATTTTCCACTGGAGCATAGGTGACCGTGCCATCTCCATTTTCCCCTGTCCGATAGGCGGGCTTGGTTTCATAGGACACAATGGTCCCCAGCAAATCGCCATGCTCTTCATAAACCTGATCGCCCACTCGCACAGCATCCACTGTAAACTGACGCACCTGCTCCATGCGAAGCACCATGGTCACCGGAGTGTCGGCCTTTACCGCAATGGTGCTGTTCCCGGAATTCATCTTATAGGCGAAGCCTGCCACTGCCACCAGAACCGCCAGCACAATCACAATGTCCACAATGCTGATTTTACCAAACAGCCGTCCTTTTTGATCCATCATCCCTCGCCTCCTTCCAGATTCATTACCACACAGTACCCGCTACCGGTAAAGTGTTCACTCTTGAGGAACATCTCCTCTCCCACGCCCACTTTTACACTTCCGATCATGGTGGAACGACTGCTGGGCTGTGCCTGAGCGGATACCGTCACCATGGCATTCCAAGCGCCTTCTACTTCTGCTTCTTTATATGCCTTTTCACTGCGGTTGTAGGAAAGCGCTCGGTAAGGCACCATTTCCACCTGTTCCACCTTGCCCAGATAATCTCCCTTTTTGCTGTCATACACCAGATCGCCCACTGCAATATCCTGCGCAAAATCCTCTGGCACCAACTGCATCTCCACCTGGAACGTAATGGTATTGCCCGCAGCCCCATCGGCTGCATCCTCACTTCGATTTCCCGAAATCAGCACCGCCAGGGCAACAACCACTACCACTGCCAGTACAATCAATACATCCAACAGCCCCAGCCTGCGTCTGGGTTTGTTTTTTCTCACTTCTGCCATGGGTCCTTCACTCCTCTCCTGTCAGCTCTCTGTATACCTGTTCAATCCCCCGGGTCATTGCCTGGGAGGTGAATCGTTTTTGGAATACTTGAGGGCTTTGACGCTGCATGGATTCATACAGCTCCTGATCCCGCATCACCCGCAGAATGCCGTCACAAATGGCCTGCGCATCCTTTTTTGGAACGATCAGTCCATTGACACCCTCTTCTATCACATAGGGATTGCCACCGAAATCACTCACCAGCGCGGGTACTCCCAGACTCATCCCCTCCAGCAATGCCAGAGAAGTCGCCTCTGTGCCATAGCTGGCATTCAGCTGCAAATCCATAATGTTTTCAATTTTGTAAATCTCAGTGACAAACCCCGCAAAAATCACATTGCGCAGCCCCAGCGCCTCCGCCTGCCGCTTTAACGCCTCTTCTACACTGCCCACACCGGCGATGATAATCCGCACCTTCTCACCCTTGTCCTGCAACAGCCGCGCCGCCTGCAGAATGTAGCTGTGGCCTTTCACCTCTTCCAGCCGGGCGATGATGGCGCACACAAACTCGTCAGGTCCAATGCCGTAGCTCTCCCGCACCTGCTGTTTTTCCTCATTCGTCAACACACGGGCGGGGTCCACGCCGTTGAACACCACTGTCACTTTAGACGGATCGGTTCCAATTTCGGTGATATTTTCCTTGGCCGCCGGGGAAACCGCGATGATGGTATCGCTGTAATGGTTATTCACCCAGCCCAGCATCTGCCGGAAGGGGAAGATTTTTTTCCAGGCCGGCTGGTCAAACACACTGTGCCGGGTACTCACCACCTTGCAGCCATACCGCCGGGCTGCAATTCGTCCCGACAAAGTGGCATGACAGTGGACCACATCCGGCTTTTCCCTCTGGAAAATTTCCATGAATTTGGCCACATCTGCCCGGTCATAAGAACGGTCAGCAATGCCGTCCATCTGGATGCAGCGCACACCGGTCTCCTCAATCTCCGGAATCAGTGCGCTGTCCCGGGGGACAATCACACTCAAATCCAGTAGCGCCCGGTCATAGTTGCGCAGAAAACTCAACAGAATTTTCCCCGCGCCTCCGATGTTGGTGTCGGATATCACATTGATGCATTTAATCAAAGGTCAGCTCTCCTTCCTTAATCACCCGGCGGCACAGCGCGCTCACAATGCCCATGGTGATGAAAAACAGCAGAAACACCCGGTAATTGTACCAGATGTATTCAAAAATCCCCTCAAACAGGAAGGCCAGCACTGCTGCCATCATGGCGATGACAAACCACATGGTACGGCTTCCCTTTGCCTTGCGCATGGCCACATAGGCTGCGGAGAAAAAGGCCAGGAACATACAGCTCATCACTGTAAATCCCGCAATGCCCATCTCGCTGAGTACCTGCAGATACAAACTGTGCGCATGTGGGGCAAAGATATTGTTAAGACCATAAATGGGATACACGCTGTTGTAGGCATCCTGGCCCAGACCCACGCCAAAGGGCCAGAAATCCTCCAGCATACGCACCGTCCCCTGCCAGATATTCAGGCGGTAGGAAGTGGAGGAATCCTCAAAATTGAGGATGGAGGCAAAACGATTGATGATGCTGGCCGGCAGCACAAAAGGCAGCGCGAACAGCCCCACAAAGCCCAGCGCCAGCAGACGGCGTGCACCAAACCAGATGACTACCAGCACCGCCAGCAGGATGGCCAGATAGCAGCCCCGGGAATAGGTCAGAGCCAGATTGACCAGCAATACCGCTGAAGTGCCCGCGTAAAACAGCTTGGCCACCGGCCTGCGGGAAATGCAGGCCATCACCACTGCCATGGGAAGGCAGAGCAGCAGATATTCTCCGTAGACGTTGGGGTTTTCAAAGGTGGAGTACACCCGGAAGGACAGCTCCTCAAACAGCTCAGTGTCAGTCCAGGTGGTGTCCACATGCCCGCTGAGATACTGATACAGCCCCACGAACCCCGTCAGCAGAGCGGAAACACAATAGGTAAAAACCATGCCCTTCAGCTTGGCGCGGTTGTCCACCAAAAAGAGAATAAGAAAATAAGCGCATAAAAACAGGCACTCCAACAGAGCGATTTTGATGGAAGAAGCCGGCTGAAAACTGGTGACGCCAAAGAAGAGCAGCATGGCCCCAAACGCCACCATAAACAGCCCGGTGGTATCCATCTTGAAGGTATATCTCCGGCTCCCGGCCAGCAGCTGCAGCACAAAGCAGCACAGCGTCAGGCCCAGGATGCCCGCCAGCACCATAGTGGGCAAAAAGGGTGCCAGGAAAACACAGGCAAATACACCCACTTCGGGCCGGGTCACCATGGCCACTCCGCCCACCAGCGCGGCGGCCAGGAGCATCGCCGTCATGGGGCCCAGCAGCAGCTCAGCTGCCGCCATACAGATCCCCAACACCGCGCACACCATCACCCGCAGACGGGCATTGCCGGTTTTGGGGGACGATTCCGGTACCTTCCAGCCAAACAGAAAGCGAAGGATCACACTGCGCCGGATTTCTTCATACAAACTGCCAGGCGCCAACATCATAAGCCCCGCCAGAATTACCACCGCCAGACCCAGCGGCAGACTCCCCGGCAGCAGTCCCAAGCCGGCCGGCAGCAGAAAACAGGCCACCTCCCGCCCTGTCAGATGGCGCAGGCCCCGCATCATTCTGCGGAAATAATAGACCAGTACGCTGCGGGCCACCATATACCGGCCCAACCGCCGGCCAATCCATCGAAAGGCGTTGAACAGTGCGGCAATCCACCGGCCCAGCAAGCTTTTGCCCGCTTGATCGTACAACCGTTCACTGGCCATGGCCCGCACAAACAGACTCCCGGAAAGCAGATGTTCCACCCCTGCCATACACCCCAGAATCAGCCGTCCCAATACACTGTAGCTCATGTAAAAAATCAGCTTGTCCCACAGCGCATTGCCAAAGGCCACAATTTTTTCCATCAATCATCCCTCCTTTTCCAGACGGACAGCAGCATAGGCGCCTGTCCCGCACGAATTCCAATGAGCAGTCCCACATAGAGCAACACCGCTACTCCAAAAGCCACAGCCATTTTGCAAAGGGACCACACCAAACCGCCTTCAAAGCCGCCCAGCAACCAGTGTATGCCCAGCAGCGCAGCTCCGCACACAACGGCCGCCAACAGCACTTTTGCCAGATCCAACGCCAACCCGCTCAACGGACGGCGATTCTTCCAGCACACCACTGCCATAAGGGCCAGTGCAATAAAGGTCACCGACAGAGTGGAGGCAATGCCGATGCCCGCCACGCCATACGCTCTGGAAAGCACTATGCTCAGCACCACATTCAGACCGATCCCCACAAAAGACACATACATGGGCGTCCGGCTGTCATGGCTGGAATAGAAAAACTTATTGAGGATTTCCTGCCAGGAAAGGCCCATCATACCAAAGGAATAGGCGGCCAGCACCATCCCCACCACCACAGTGTCGGCGGCGGTAAAGGCCCCACCCTCCCGCTGATAGACCGTCCGTACAATGTCCTGGGCGAATAGAATGAAAAACAGCATAAAGGGCATCACTACCATGGTGATGTTGGTCAGGAGATCACACAGCAACTGGAAGTTCTCCCCCTCCGCCCCTTTGGCATAGTTGCGGGACATCCGGGGGAAAAACAGATTGGTCAGAGCCATGGAAAACACTCCGGCCATCATAAAATACAGTTTATAGGCGTAATCCATCACCGAAAAGCCGGTGTCAAACTGGCTGGAAATATTCCCGCTGATGATATTGTTGATGGGGGTGCTCCAGGAGGAAATCAATACCGGCAGTGCCAGCAGCAACACCTGCCGCATGCCCTCATCCCGCACCCGGGGAATGAACTGAAAGCCCACCCCCTTCTGCCGCAGAGGGCGGATGAGAATGGCCAGCTGCAACAGCCATCCTACCGTCAGTGAAACCGCCAGGCCCTGAATCCCAAACCGACGGTCCAGTACCAGGAAATAGACGATCATGGCCACATTGGACAGCAAACTCATAATGGCCGGTCGAGTGAATTCACCCAGAGATTGTAGCACCGCCACATAGCTGTAGGCTAGCACCGCGATCAGCACAATGGGAGCCATTTTCTGCAGCAGACTGGCCGCCAGCGCAGCAGTCTCCGGCTCAAACTGACTGGCCATGAGAAAAATCCCCACCTGAGGAAACAGAATGAGCAGCAGGCTCAAAACAGCGGCGATCACCGCCACCACTGAAATAAATACATTGACAAACTGGAACGCCCGCTCTTTGCGGTTTTCTCCCAGATAGCCATTGAACACCGGGATAAACGCACTGGCCACCGCCGTCCCCAGGGTGATATCAAAAAAAGTGAGAGGGACGCGGCTGGCCGCTGCAAAGGCCTGCGCTTCTACTCCTGTGCCATAATGACTGGCCAACAGCATATCCCGGGCCAATCCCAACACCTTAGAGAGCAGGATGGCCAGTACGATAAAACTGTAGGTTTTGATATTGGATGCTTTTTGCAACGACTCCATTCCTTTCCAAAATATCCGAAGTTGTCCGATATGTCATTATACTATTTCCCCGCCCAAAAGTAAAGCGAAGAAGCCTTGGCCCATCTCCATCTGTCTAGTGTACCCGCCCAGTCCAGTGACATTCCTGTCGCCGCATGCTATACTGGAAAAGAAAGTGAGGCGATACACATGCCCAATCTGTTGGATTATCTGGCCTGGCGGGGCGATTTGACCCTGCGACAATCTCCCTTCTGTCCAGTGGATGCTCTGCTTTTATCTACCCTGGTCTATGTTCGTTTTGAATCCCTGGTTCCCTCTCACGCCCAGCAGCAGGTGACCATCGGGCAGGCCGCACAGGCTTTTTTATCACTGCCGGAAAAGGAAGCGCAACAACGGGTGCGCTGCAAAAGCGATCTGGAACTGTTGCAGGCAGTGGCCCGGGCACCCCGTTTTCGGGATCTTCCCCTGGTGTATGCCCGACAGCGCACCCAGGCGGAAGAAGAAATCCAATTCGCCGCCTTCACCGTCCTGTTGGGGGAAGATGAAATGTGCCTGGTATTCCGGGGTACCGATGCCACGTTGGTGGGCTGGAAAGAGGACTTCAATCTGAGCTTTCAGCCAGTGGTACCCTCCCAGCAAGCGGCTCTTGTCTATACTGCAGAACTGGCGGCAGCCTATCCCTGGCGCAAGCTGCGTCTGTGCGGCCATTCCAAGGGAGGCAACCTGGCCATGTATGCGGCCGTTCTCAGCAGTCCCCCTGTGCAAAGCCGCATCATTCAGGTCTGCAATCACGATGGCCCGGGGTTTTCCCCAGCGGTGTTGAAACTACCAGGGTATCAAACACTACTCCCCCGTTTGTCTACTTTTGTGCCCCAGTCCTCGGTGGTGGGTATGCTGCTGGAACACGAAGAACCATACATTGTCATCCGCAGCAATCAGCATGGTGTATTCCAGCATGATCCTTACTCCTGGGAAGTGTTGGGAAATGATTTTGTGCGTCTGGAGCAGGTGACCGCCAGCAGCCAATGGATCAGCCGTACCACCAAGCAGTTCCTGATCCAACTGACCCCTGAGGAACGCAGTGCGCTGGTGGACGGGATTTACTCCCTGCTCTCTTCGGGAGAGGCCACTTCGGTGGAGGACCTTTTTCAGCCCCAAAACCTCCACGCCATTTTGCAGGCAGTCAAATCTACAGACCCAGGGGAGCTGCGGCGCATCGCAGGCATTGTGGGACAGCTCATCCGCATTGCCGCCACTTCCGACAAAACACTTCCCAAGCCATAAAAAAACCGGCCATAGGGCCGGTTTTTTTCATTCTTTTTCCTGCTCACGCAGCTGCAACAGAAACCGCCGGTCATCCCGGCTGAGTTCCGCCTTGTCCAATAGATCGGGACGCACCCGCCAGGTTTTTTCCAGCTGCCGCTGACGCCGCCACTTCTGAATGTTGGCGTGATGGCCGCTGAGCAATACCTCCGGCACCTCCCGCCCCTCAAATACAGGCGGCCGGGTATACTGGGGATATTCCAGCAAATGATGGTAGTGGCTTTCATCCACAAAGCCATTTTCCTGCTTGAGTACCCCTGGAATCATACGCGCCACCGCGTCAATGACCACTGCCGCCGGCACTTCACCGCCGGTGAGAACAAAATCGCCGATGGACACCTCTTCATCCACAATGGCGTCCAAAATGCGCTGATCCACCCCTTCATAATGCCCGCACAGAATGGTGATATTGGGCCGCTGCAGAAGCTCTTTGGCATATTGCTGGTCAAACACTCTGCCCTGGGGACTCATATACAGCACATGAGGCCGCTGCCCGATCTCCCCGCAAATGTGATCAAAGCATTCCCGGATGGGGGGCGCCTGCATCACCATGCCGCTGCCTCCGCCATAGGGATAATCATCCACCCGGCGGTAATTGTCATGGGTAAAATCCCGGATGTCGTGGCAGTAAAGCTCAAACAGACCACCCGCCAATGCCCGTCCGGTGATACTGGTCCCCACAATGTTCCGCACCAGATCGGGAAACAGCGTCATCACATCAAATCTCATCGTCCAACAACCCCTCTATGGGCGTGATGACACACCGCCCGGCCTCAATGTCCACATCCCGCACAAACTGCTGAATAAAGGGCACCAGATGTTCCTGCCCCCGGGTCCCGGCGATCACCAGCACGTCATTGCCCGCGTTCTGCAGTACCTCTTTCACCCGTCCCAGCAAGCGTCCGTCCTCCAAAAAGGCTTCCAGCCCCACCAGATCCACCAGAAAATAGGTGTCCTGCTCCAACTGACCCACCTCTTGTCTGGGAAGATACAAAATACTGTTTTTCAGCTTTTCCGCGTCGTTCATGGTGTCAATTCCCTTGAACTTGAAAATCACCAGATTTTTGTGCATGCGGGCGCGTTCTACCTCCAGCAGCCGGCGCTCCGCTCCCACGTAAAAGTGATCATATTCCAGCAGATCATCCTCAAAATCGCCCCAGGACTGGGCTTTGACTTCGCCCCGAATGCCATGGGTATTGGTGATCCGCCCCATTTCCAATTCGCCTTTGTGTTGCATCGCTTTCCTCCTGCCCTTGACCCGATCTCAAAAGAACAAAAAAGGGAGTCGCCGACCCCCTTTTTGCAATCATACGATTTTTACAACGACTTTTTTCTCATCGCTGTTGGCCGCTGCTTTGACCACCGTACGGATGGCCGATGCGATTTTGCCCTGCTTGCCGATGATTTTGCCCTTGTCTTCCTGGGCCACATCCAGCATGTACACCACCGCGTCGTCCTCTTCCCGTTCTGTCACCTGCACAGCGTCCGGATTGTCCACCAGCGCTCTGGCCAGTGCCAAAATCAAATCTGTCATTTTCACACCTCAGCAGCCGACTTACCGTCGTCTGCGTACCAGTTGCCGCCTTCTCTGCCGGAGGCCTGTGCTCTCTTTGGAGCCTTGAACCTTCCCCTGCAGGTTGGTCGTACCTTACAGCACGCCGTTCTTCTTCAGCAGAGCCTTTACGGTATCCGTGGGCTGTGCGCCGTTGGCGATCCACTTCTGGGTCTTCTCTGCATCCACCTTGAATTCTGCAGGATCCTTCAGGGGATTGTAGGTACCGATCTCTTCAATGAATCTGCCGTCTCTGGGGTAACGAGAATCCGCAACCACCACTCTGTAGAAAGGAGCCTTCTTGGCGCCCATTCTTCTCAGTCTGATCTTTACTGCCATTTTTTCACCTCCGTATTTTCCCGGGGCAAGCCCCGCGTGTTTCTATCTCTAAAGGGAAACCTTTAGTCCGATTAAAAAGGACGTCTGCCGGGCAACCCCGGGAAACCGCCCATCCCCAATCCGGGGAAACCTCCGCGGCCCTTCTTTTTGCCGCGCTTGACCATGCCCTTCTGGAATCCGCTGAGCTGCTTGAACATCTTCTGCATCTGTTCAAACTGCTTGAGCAAACGGTTGACCTCGGGCACCTGTGTGCCGCTGCCTGCAGCAATGCGCCGCTTACGGCTGGAATTGATAATGGAAGGATTGGCTCTCTCCTTCTCCGTCATGGAGAGGATAATGGCCTCAATCCGGGCAAACTGTTTTTCATCAATGTTGGCTTGGGAAATTGCCTTTTTATCCACTCCGGGCAGCATCCCCAGGATGTCCTGCACCGAACCCATGTTTTTCATCTGCTGCAATTGCCCCAGGAAATCATTGAAATCAAAGCTGTTTTTCTTCAGCTTCTCTTCCAATTCCTTGGCCTTTTCCATGTCCACCGTTTCCTGGGCCTTTTCGATGAGGCTCAGAACGTCGCCCATTCCCAAAATCCGGGAGGCCATACGGTCCGGGTAAAACGGCTCAATATCCGAGAGCTTTTCACCCACACCGATGAATTTGATGGGCTTGCCGGTGACACTGCGCACTGTCAGCGCCGCACCGCCCCGGGCGTCGCCGTCCAGCTTGGTGAGAATCACACCGGTGAGCTCCAGCTGCTGATTGAAGGTCTCCGCCACATTGACGGCGTCCTGACCGGTCATGGCGTCGATGGTGAGCAGAATTTCACTGGGCTCCACCGCCGCGCAGATGTCCTGCAATTCCTGCATCAGTGTATCGTCGATGTGCAGCCGGCCGGCGGTATCCAGAAACACCACATCATTGCCATGCTTGCGAGCATGCTCACTGGCCTGCCTAGCAATCTCCACCGGGGATACCTGATCGCCCAGGGAAAACACCGGGATGTCCAGCTGGGCGCCCAGCACCTGCAACTGTTTGATGGCGGCGGGACGATAGATATCACACGCCACCAGCAGCGGACGATGTCCCTGTTTTTTATAGTAATTGGCCAACTTGGCACAATGGGTTGTCTTACCGGCACCCTGCAGACCTGCCAACAGCATGATGGTGGGGCCGTTGTTCTTGAGCTTGACCCTGGCCACTTCGCCGCCCATGAGCTGGGTCAGCTCATCGTTGACGATCTTGATGACCTGCTGAGCAGGGGTCAGGCTTTCCAGCACCTCCGCGCCCATGCACTTTTCGCTGACAGCGGAAATGAATTCCTTGACCACCTTGAAGTTGACGTCCGCCTCCAGCAGAGCCAGCTTGATCTCCCGCATGGCGGCCTTGATGTCCGCCTCAGTGAGTTTGCCTTTGCCTTTCAGTTTTTTGAACGCTTCCGTCAGCTTATCGGAAAGACTTTCAAATATCATAGGGAACCTCCCAGCACCTCAGTGCCGTTGTGACGAATGACCGCCACCACTTCTTCCAACCGGCGGGTCTGCCGCAGCAATTCCTCATCCTGCAGCTGCTCTCCCCGCCGACGGATGGCTTGCACCGCCTGCTCTATATGAGCCAGCGGCAGCTCCATCGCCCGGAAGCGCTCTTCAAACCGCAGCTTCTCCTCAATTTCCCGCAGCGTTGCCTCGCCCCGCTTCAGACTGTCCCGCACTCCCTGCCGGGTAATGCCGGTCAGCTCTGCAATTTCGGAAAGCGAATAATCTTCGTTGTAGTAATATTCAATGACCTGCCGCTGCTTTTCATGCAAAAGGCTTCCGTAAAAGTCCAGCAGCAGCCCGATCTTCAAATCCTTTTCCACACCGCAGCTCCTTTGGCTGTAAAGTGATTTTCTTTACACCTTACTTATGGTACACATTTCCCCGCGGTCTGTCAAGAGGTTTTTCCAAAATTTATTTCAATTCCACAATGGTAACGCCGTTTTCGCCTTCCCCGTAGGTACCCAGGCGGAAAGACGCCACCGGCCGCAGGGCCCGCAGCCGCTGCTGAACCGCGTCCCGCAGTACGCCGGTGCCTTTGCCGTGGATGATCACCACCTGATGCAGTCCCATCACCACCGCGTCATCGATGAATTTATCCAGTTCCATCAATGCGCTCTGGGCATCCTGCCCCCGCAAATCCAGTTCGGTGCGAACCTTTCGGGTACTGCGGTCACTGCCCTTGATAAACCGCGCCGCCGAAGCAGGTTCTTTCTTCTGCTGGCGGGTCATTTCCTCGGTCACCCGGATCTCCCGCTCGTGGACCCGCACCTTCATCACGCCGGCCTGCACCGTCAAATACCCATCCTTGTCAGGCAGAGTCAGCACGGTGGCCGGTTTGTTCAGGTTGAGCAGCTGGACCGCTTCCCCCAGATGCAGCTTCTGTTTTTTATAGGGAATGTTGGCGGGGCGCAGCGCATCCGGATTTTTCTGGTGATCGTCCGCCCCTTTGAGCAGGCTTTTCACCATGGCCCGGGCGTTGCCCATCCGGCGCTGGGTCTCCTCGTCGATCTTGGCCTTGCGCAGGGCTTCCACTTCTTCCATGGCCTTGTCGGCGGCATACCGGGCCTGCTCCACAATCCGGCTGGCCTCCAGCCGGGCTTGCCGGATGGCATTCTCCCGGGTCTGTTTGTAGTGATCCCGCTGCTGCTTCAAATCGTTCCGCAAATCCTGGATTTCCCGGGAGGCCGCTTCCGCCGCCTTCCGCTGACGCTCCATTTCCTGCCGGTCCCTCTCGAGATTGGTGAGAATGTCCTCAAATGCCACATTCTGCTGGTTGACCTTGGCTTTGGCCGCCTCAATAATCTCCGCTGGCAGCCCCAATTTGCTGGAAATGGCAAAAGCATTGCTCTTGCCGGGAATTCCAATGAGCAGCCGGTAGGTGGGTCGCAAAGTCTCCACATCGAATTCACAGCTGGCATTTTCCACACCGGGGGTGGACAGCGCGAACTCTTTGATCTCGCTGTAATGAGTGGTGGCCGCCACCCGGGCCCCAATGCTCCGGATGTGCTCAATGATGGCCACCGCCAACGCGGCGCCCTCCACCGGATCGGTACCGGCTCCCAGTTCGTCAAACAACACCAGGCTGCGCTCATCCACCTCCCTCATGACCCGCACAATGTTGGTCATGTGAGAAGAGAAGGTAGACAGACTCTGTTCGATGCTCTGCTCATCCCCGATGTCGGCAAAAATATTGTCAAACACCGCCACCCGGCTTTCCTCCTGGGCGGGGATGTGCAGTCCGGCAGCCGCCATGGCACAGAACAGCCCCATGGTTTTCAATGCCACTGTCTTGCCGCCGGTGTTGGGACCGGTGATGACCAGTGTGTCAAACTCCTCTCCCAGACGGATGTCGGTGGGCACCACCCGGTCGGGGTCCAACAGCGGATGCCGGCATCGACGCATATCCACGATCCCCTCCTCATTGAGGATAGGAGCTGTACCCTGAATCCGTCGGCTGTACACCGCCTTGGCAAAGACAAAGTCCAGATAGACGCAAATCCGGTAGTTGTTCTGAATGGGGCCTGCTTGTTCCCCTACCAAAGCGGACAACTCCGCCAAAATGCGGTCAATTTCCTTCTTTTCCTCGGAAACCAGCACCCGCAGCTCATTGTTGGCCTCCACCACCGCCATGGGCTCCACAAAAATGGTCTGCCCGCTGGAAGAAGTGTCATGGATAAGGCCGGGCACCTGTCCCCGGCACTCCGCTTTCACCGGAATGACGTACCGGTCTCCCCGCATGGACACAATGGGCTCCTGCAGCGCTTTGGCATAGGTGGGAGAGTGAATGATCCGGTTGAGCACCTCCCGCACCTTCTGGCCTGCGCCCCGCATTTTGCGCCGGATGTCGGCCAGGGCAGAGCTGGCGCTGTCCGCCACCTCTTCCTCATTCAAAATGGCGTCGAAAATCCGGTCCTCCAGACGTCGGGCCGGCTCCAGATTTTGAAAATACCGGTCCAGACAGGTTTCGGTTTCATCCTCCAGTTTGTAGTCCTGCAGGGTACGGCTGATGCGCAGCAGCACCGCCACCTCCAACAGCTGGCGGTTGGACAGCACTGCTCCCAACTCCGCCTTGTGGACCGATTCGGTCACGTCGGTGAGACCGCTGAACCCGGGTGTGCCCCGGCGCATCACCAGCCCTTTGGCATCGCCGGTTTCCCGCTGCGCCTTTTGAGCCTCCGCCAATGTAGTACAGGGTTGCAGCTGCCCAATGCGGGTACGGGCGTATTCACTGCTGGCGCACTGTTTCACTTGTTCAATGATTTTATCAAACTCCAGTGTATGAAGTGACTTTCTGTATAAATCCTGTGTATGTTCCAATCCGTTCCCTCCTGTAAACAGACGGTCAATTTTCCGTCTGTGAAACGCTTTTGTAAAATTCCAGAGTGGAAAAATGCCGGTCCAGCCGGTACAGCGCATAGCGCTCGGTCACCACTCCCAGATACCGCTGATTTTCCGGGCTGATGTGAAACCGGAAAATCTCGCCGTCCTCGCTGTACAATATGTACCGCAGGGCGGTGAGCACCGTCCCATTCAGCCGCACGCCCTGTTCCCGGTCCTCCGGCGCGGCGCAATCCTCACACACCAGTCGGCCCTCCTCGGGCAAAAACCACATCTCTCCCTGGTAGGCTCCGCATTCCCGGCACCCCACCAGATCGGGCATATGACCGGTGAGGGACAGCAGACGCAATTCATAGACCGCCTTGATTTTTTCACAGTCCGCTCCGGGACGGGTCAGCATATACAGCGTATTGAGGGTCAGCCGCAGCACTGAGTTGCTCTCCAGATTCTCCTCGGTGACGCTGTAGCAAAGCTGCGCGATGTAATAGGCCAACGAAGCGGTTTCCACCCGTTCCCGCAGACGGAAAAAGGACTCCACCAGTTCCACCTGGGTCACCATCCGGCGACCCTGCCGCTCATGTACGGAAAAATGAGAATAGCAGAACAGGTTGGTCCCCGCCAATTTTTTGCTCTTGATCTTGCGTCCACCCGGTACCCGGGCGCTGATGCGCCCCTTTTCAGTGAGGATGGTGATAATCCGGTCACTGTCGGCGTAATCCACCTCCTGAATCACCAGTCCCGTCAGATTTTCCAGCATATCACCCCTCCTTTTTTACAGCATCGCCTCCGCCGGACGGGGCCGCGGCGGCTCTGTCTGCTCCTCCTGCATGTGCTGCTCCAGCTGGTGATACCGCAGATAATCCTCTACCCGTCCACTGTTCCAAAACTGTTCCCATGCCTGTTTTTCGTCCATCTTCATCCCTCCGGCAAAAAATCCTGTGTACAAAGCTAGTTTCTACTGCCTTTTCTGCCGGTATACCCTCAAAAAATCTTCTCCCAAAAGTTTGGTATGGATAGACAAACTCAAAAAATGCAAGGGGTTTTTGAAAAAATTTTTCTTCTAAAATTTTCCCTTTTTCACAGGGTGTAATCCGCTTCCGGATCCTCTCCAAACCCAAATTCCTTGAGCTGGAAGTTGCTGTTTCTCCAGTCGTCCTTCACCTTCACCCACAGCTGCAGATAACATTTCACGCCAAAAAACCGTTCAATGTCCTCCCGGGCATAGGTGCCCACCTTTTTCAGCATGGCGCCCTTTTTCCCGATGATAATGCCTTTGTGGCTCTCTTTTTCACAATAAATATTGGCACTGATGTCCAGCATTCCGCCCTTTTTTTCCTTCATTTGCAAAATTTCCACCGCGGTGCCATGGGGAACCTCATCATCCAGCAGACGTAGCAGCTTCTCCCGGATGATCTCCGCCACAATCTGTTTTTCCGGTTGGTCGGTGAGCATCTCCTCGGGGAAAAAGGCCGGTCCCTCCGGCAGATGCCGCTCCATTTCCGCTACCAAATCGGACAGATTTTCCCCCTGACGAGCGCTCACCGGCACAATGGCCACATAGGGATAGGTCTTGGAAAGCGCATCCATCACCGGCAACAGCTCGGTCTTTTTGATTTCGTCCACCTTGTTGATCACCAGAATGGCCGGCATGCCGCTGGCCTGAATCTTCTGCAAAATGGCCTGTTCGTTTTCATTTAAGGTAGGTTTGGGTTCCACCACCAGCAAAATGCAATCCACATCTCCAATGGACTGATTCACCACGCCCACCATTTTCTGCCCCAGCCGGGTGCGGGGCTTGTGAAAGCCCGGGGTATCCAGATAGATCAGCTGGCTCTCCTCGGTGTTTTGAATCCCCATAATCCGGGTACGGGTGGTCTGGGGTTTGCTGCTGACAATGGCCAGCTTTTCTCCCACCAGCGCGTTGAGCAGAGTAGATTTTCCCACGTTGGGGCGTCCTACAATGGCAATAAAGCCCGATCGTTTGATCATATAGTTTCTCCTTTTCCTTTACAGTTGGTCCTTATCACAGAATCGGCCCATGATAAAGAGTATGCTGAACACAAAAGACAGCAGCAAGAGGCCCATGGCCAGCGGCCGAAGGGCAAAATAAGTGAAAATGGACAGCAGTACCCGCACATTCCAGAAAAAGAGAAGTCCCACCCCCACCGCTGCCATGGCGCACACCATCACGGCGCCGGCGGCAATGTCCTTGGCCTTTTTGGCCATGGGATGGTACCCCTCAAATTCCCGATTCACCAGTTCTTCCACCGCGGTATTCATCATTTCCGCGCTGAGCATCACCGCAAACACCACCAACAGCAGCGCATACTGGCTCACATCCAACTGATAAAAACGGGAAAAAAACAGCACATACACCATAGCTGTCAAATGAATGCGAAAATTTCTCTCCCCGTTCATGGTGGCCTGAATCCCCTTCAGCGCATACTGAAAGGAGCGAAGCAGACTTCTCATTTCAATCCTCCCGGGTAATGCCCATCCGTTGCAGCACAGCCTCTTCCTTGGCGCGCATCTCCCGCTTGTCCTCTTCCGTCATATGGTCATATCCCAGCAGATGATACATGGAATGCACCGTCAGATAGGCCACCTCCCGATTTTCACTATGGCCGAATTCCTGGGCCTGGGCCTGGCACCGCTCCAGAGAGATCACGATATCTCCCAGCATGATGGCCTCTCCATCCCGGTCACCGGGCGCATACAACGGCCGGTGCTGGCTGTCATACTCCAGCACCGGGAAAGAAAGCACATCGGTGGCGGCATCCTTGCCCCGCTGCTCCCGGTTGATCCGCCGGATCTGCCGGTCGCACACAAAGGTCACACCCACCTCATGGGGCTCGTCCAGCCCCTCGGTCTCCAACACCTGACAGATGCACCGCCGCACCATATTGGCGGTGGAACGATACACCTTCACCTTTTTCTGCCGGTTGACCATATAAATTTCATGCCTGTCCATCCTGCACACCTCGGTTCATCGTCTGTCCCGCTGACGGGCCCGTTCCTTGTTCATTTCATCATACCGCTCATACGCCCGGATGATCTTCATCACCAGCTCATGCCGCACCACATCCCGGTCGGTGAACTGACAGATTTCAATGTCGTCAATCCCCCGGAGCACCTTCATAGCCTCCTTGAGGCCGGATTTCTTCCCCGCGGGCAGGTCGATCTGGGTCACGTCACCGGTGATGATGGCCTTGGAATTGTTGCCCAATCGGGTAAGGAACATTTTCATCTGCTCCGGTGTGGTGTTCTGGGCCTCATCCAGAATGATGAAGCTGTCATCCAGCGTCCGGCCCCGCATATAGGCCAGAGGAGCCACTTCAATGTTGCCCTTTTCCAGATGTTTCTGATAGGTCTCCCCGCCAAACATATCGAACAGGGCATCATAGAGGGGCCGCAGATAGGGGTCCACCTTACTCTGCAGATCCCCCGGCAAAAAGCCCAGATTTTCCCCAGCCTCCACCGCCGGACGGGTGAGGATGATACGGCTGACCTCTTTCTTCAGGAAGGAGGACACCGCCATGGCCACCGCCAGATAGGTTTTTCCGGTACCCGCCGGACCGATGCCCAGCACAATGGTATTGTTCCGGATGGCGTCCACATATTTCTTCTGTCCCACCGTTTTGGCTTTGATGGGCTTGCCCCGGGAGGTGACACACACGCTCTCTCCCAGGGTTTTGACCACATCTTCATCTGCACCTTCCCGCACCATGGCAATGCAATACCGCACACTCTGGGAGGTGAGTTTTTCTCCTTTGGCTGCCAGTTTTACCAGATTTTCCAGCACTTTCTGCGCCAAAAAAACCCCTTCACTTTCTCCCGTCACTTTGAGGCACTCATCCCGCCCCACAATGGTGACGCCAAATTCCTTTTCTACCAATTTACTGTTTTCGTCAAAACTGCCCAGTACGTTGAACAGTTCATCCGCTGTTTCCACCCGAACCTGACTTTCCGCCATACCATTCTCTCCCTGCATTTCATAAACCTTCCTGTGTCAACGGCGGCAGCAGCGGCTGTTCCACTGCGATGTTCTCCTCACATTCCCACTGGATGGTCCCGGTCACACCTTCGGGTCCCACCTCATAACTGGTTTCCTCCTGCACAATTTCCACTCCCGGATGTTCCTCCGCAAAGTCGTCTCGTGCCCGGTCAAACATCTGCTCCACCGCCTCCTGCTGGCTCAGCTGTTCCACCTGCTCCTCCACCTCCGCATAACGGGTGCGGTACAGCGTAATGGGCAAGCTCTTGCCAAACAGGCGCACTGTTTCCACGTCTCTCATTTTATCATATTTCTCATAGGGAATACCACTGATTTTTGATAAATTTATCCGCCAGCCAAAGATCTGCACATCGGTGTGGGTGATGGACTGTCCGGTGGGAATCCGTTGTACCACCTGAAACGCCTGGCTGCACTCTTTATTATAATAAGTGGTTGCATACACTTCTCCAAAGGCATGAACCATACGATACCCGGTGATGTTGCTGTCCAAAATCCCACTGGCCAGCAATTGTCCCTGGCGCACCGCTTCTCCAGGACGTACCATCCAATCCCCCAATTGCACCTGTACCCGGGTGATCTGGCCATCCCGGGCTGCCACCAGATTGCAGGGTTTTTCCAATTCCACTCTGGGGGTGACCGGATTGCGGTCCCTCAGATCCACATACACTTCGGTGCCCCGCCGGGTGATGCCGCAATAGACAATCTCATCATGGTCCAGCACCACGGCACTCTCCAGGTGGCTAGTGTCCACATCCATAATCCAGGCGCCCACATACAGCCCCCGTCCTTTGAGGTAATCCAGCATCTCCACCGGATCACACTGACTATCCCCCACAATGTACACCGCCCATACCACCTGGCTGCTCACCCACAGCGACGCGGCAAACGCCAGCGCCAGCAATACAAACACCTTGCGCCGCCGGTACTTTTTCACGTCATGAGCCAACCCTGTCTGCCGCCGCACCGTCACTTGACAGTGTACCCGCTGCGCCAGCTCTTCCAGTTTGGACCTCTGCCACACCGGCAGACAAAAAAGCAGTTCTCCTTTTCGGTGACGGATATCCCACAGATCAAGTCCCTGCCGGGCGCAGAGATTGAGCAGCCGCTCTCCCCCCTCACCCGTCACACAAATTTCCAGATATCCCAGCAGCCGCCGGGCCAGATTCAGGATCAACACCCTTGTTCCTCCCATCCCGATGAACTTCAGCCGATGAACTCCACCGCTGTGATTTCTCCGCTGATGAGCAAGCTTTCACTGCGCAGATTCCGCAGTGTAAGCCCCTGCCCCGTAATCCGGATGATACAGCGGCCGCCGCTCACCCGCACCTCCTGTTCATCGTATCCAATCAGTCCCCGGCAATTTTCTAACAGGATCTCCCGATTGCCGGACATCTCCACATGGGGCAGGTCCAGTACCGCCTCCACTGGCAGCGAAAGCCACGCTCCCCATTTGGCTCGCCGGTCTTCACTCCGGGTGCCTGACCGTTTCTCCTTGCCCATGGACTCACCTCCCTGCCCGACTATTTCCGCCGGTTGATTCATAGTATTCTATGAGGTGATCCCATTGAATAGTCGTCTTTCCCGTTTGACTTCCCTGATGCCGGGCCTTCTGACACTGGCTGCCATGGGACTGGTACTGGCTTTTCCCATGCGGGCACAGGAAAGCGCCCGTCATACCCTGCTGCTGTGCGCCCAGGTGGTGCTGCCCTCCCTCTTCCCCTTCTTTGTGCTGTCCGCTCTGCTCACCCGCAGCGGTGTAGCGCAATGGCTCTCCCGGCTACTGGGGCCAGCTGTCACATTGGCCTTCCGGCTGCCGCCCTGCTGTGCCCTGCCTTTGCTGCTGGGAATGATCAGCGGGTACCCAGTGGGAGCGGTCACCGTAGCCCAGCTGTGTGAGCAGGGCCAGTGCAGCCGTCAGGATGCCTCCCGTATGCTGGCCCTCTGCAACAACACCGGACCGGCCTTTGTGGTATCCAGCGTGGGAGCGGGACTGCTGGGTAACCCCACCCTGGGCTGGCTGTTGTACGGGGTACACATTCTCTCCTCTCTGCTGTGCGGAGCCTTGATGTCCTGCTTCACCCCCCGGCCCGACTCCCGACAAGCCCCCCTCTGTCTGCCGGTCACCGGCTCCCCCCTGACACTGTTGGTGGATTCCGTCACCACCAGTGTCCACAGTATTTTACAGGTGTGCGGATTTATTCTGTTCTTCGGCATTGGAGTGGACCTGCTGGATTATGCCGGACTGTTCCGGTTGGCGGGGAACGCGCTTTCCCTCCTGTTTCCAGTGGACCCCATGCTCCTCTCCCGTCTGCTGCCGGGTCTTTTGGAAGTCACCGCCGGTGTATCGGGCTGCTCCGCGTTTGGCGCCACCCTCAGCACGCTGGTGCTCATGGAGATGATGCTCTCTTTCGGAGGGCTGTGTGTACTGGCTCAGGTGGGCAGCGTAGTGGCTCCTCTGGAGCTCTCTCTTCGCCCTTACCTAGTGGGCAAAACCCTCACCGCTCTGCTCTCTGGTCTGCTGCTGTACATTCTCCTGCTGCTCTCTCCCTCTCTGGCCCAGGCCTTCGCCTGGAATGACCCCTTTCTGGAGCTGCCGGGGCCTCTGCCCATGCTGCAAACCTATCTGGCTCTTTTTGCCGCGGCCGGCACCTGTCTATTCCTGTTCTCTCTGTTTTGGCAAACCTTGCGCAGGCTGCTGCGCCGCTGAGGACGTCCTTCGGGACGTCCTCTTTTTTATGAAAAAACAGAAAAAGCCTATTGACAACTGTGTATATAATGTTATACTGTATATATAGAGTAATTACAGTATAACAAGGAGTTGATCGGATGGACATTCTCATCAGCAATGCCAGCGGCAAACCCATCTACGAACAGATCACCTCCCAGATCAAGACCCTCATTCTCAACGGACAGCTGCAGGAAGGGGAAATGCTCCCCTCCATGCGGCAACTGGCCCGGGATCTGCGGGTGAGCGTCATCACCACCAAACGGGCCTATGAAGATCTGGAACGGGACGGCTTTATCAGCACAGTGGCCGGCAAAGGCTGTTTCGTACGGGCGCGCAATCTGGAACTGCTGCGGGAAGAGCAATTGCGCCGGGTACAGACCCTGCTGGAACAGGCAGTGGAGTTGGCCCGCAGCGGCGGCATCACACAGCAGGAAGTTATGGAAATGCTGGAGATTTTATACGGAGGCGAATGATATGAACAACGTGGAAGTACGCGATCTTTGCAAACAATTTGATCACTTTTCTCTCCGGAACGTGAATCTGGATGTACCAGCGGGCAGCATTGTGGGCTTTGTGGGAGAGAACGGAGCCGGCAAAACCACCACGCTCAAGCTCATCCTCAACCTGCTCCGCCGGGACGGTGGGGAAATCCGGCTGTTTGGCAAGGACAACATTCTGGAGGAATGTACGGTCAAACAGGACATCGGCGTGGTGTTTGATTCCGCCTGTTTTTCCGATCTGGCCCGTCTGAAGGATGTGGGGGCCATTTTGCGGCATCTGTATCAAAACTGGGATCAGGACTATTTTACCCAGCTGTGCCAGCGCTTTGAACTGCCGGAGGATCTGCAACTGAAAAAGTACAGCAAGGGCATGCGGATGAAACTCTCCATCGCGGCGGCCTTTGCCCATCATCCCCGTCTGCTGCTGCTGGACGAACCCACCAGCGGACTGGACCCGGTGGTCCGGGCGGAAATCCTCGACCTGTTTCTGGAGTTCATCCAGGATGAAAGCCGCTCCATTCTGTTTTCCTCCCACATCACCAGCGACATCGAAAAGGTAGCGGACTATGTGGTGCTGCTCCACGATGGAGAGGTGGTGTGCAGCGAGTCCAAAGACCGTCTGCTCTATGAATACGGCGTGCTGAAGTGCTCCTCCGACCAGCTGTGGAAAATTCAGGAGGGAGACATTTTCCGGCTGCGGCGCACCTCTCATGGCTGCGAGATTCTGGTACAGGATCGAGCCGCCATGGCACGCAAATACCCCGACTGTGTAATGGATCATCTGACCATTGAACAACTGATGCTGTTTTATACCAACAGGGAGGTGTGAACCATGAAGGCCATGAAAGCCCTGCTGCTGCATGACTGGCTGTTCATCCGCCGGGACATCAAATGGCTTGCGCCTGTGATTGTGACAGGCATCCTTCTGGTCCCCGGCCTGGCCTATCCCTTTCTCAGTTATCTGCTGGGATTTTTGCCCATGAGTTTTGTGCGCAACAACATCCGCTGCGGCTGGTATGACCGGGTACGCTGCGCGGGAATCCCCCCGGCGGTGTGGCTGGGCGAACGCTATCTGCTGTGCGCCCTCTCCCTGCTGCTGGCAGTGGCGGTCCAGGGCATCGGCGGGTACACCCAGTCCTTCAATGGCGCCATTCTCACCTGCTTTGTCCTGACCCCCTCCTTCTCTCTCTTCAACATGATTCTGCTGCATCTGAGTCTATTTCTCGATGTGGTGGGCGCGGCTTTGACCGGTGTGCTGGCAGCTGTCATTTCCGCCATGCTTCTGGCTTCCACCGCCCTGCCCCTCTTTCTTCATCCGGAGCAACAGTTCCTCTCGTGGGTGCTTCCCCTGACGGGAGTCCTACTGCTGCTGGACCTGGTTCTCTGGCGGCATTCTCTGCGGCTCTACCGCCGCTCTCCATCCTTTGATCCCAACAACAGTGAGGTGTAATACTATGAAAGGTCTACTCTACAGCGATTATATCAACTCCCGTTCCGGCTTCAAAATCTACACCGGTCTAGCCATTTTTTACACGCTGCTCTCCCTGATGGCATACAACGCCATCGACATTGGCGTTTTCATCCTGTTCTTTTTCTCGGCACTGACGCTGCAGCCCTTCTCCTACGATGAGATGAACCAGTGGAAGCAATTTCTGGCCTCCACCCCGGTGGGCCGGCGCAAACTGGTACAGTCCCGTTATCTCTTTGCCCTGCTGTGCCTGCTGTACGGACTGGCGCTGAGTCTGCTGATGCAGCTGGTCAATCAGCTGTCCGGCGGTGCTTCTCTGCTGGTACAGGCTCCGGTGCTGCTGCTCTCCTTTTCTTTCATTCTGCTGATGGTGAGTATTGATCTACCGCTGGTCTACCGGTGGGGCCCCGAAAAAGGCCGCATTATCATCATCGCCCTGCTGATTCTGCCCCTGATTGTCTTCACCGCCATTAGTACTCTGGACGGCATGGTAGAAGCACTCTCCGCCTTCCTGCTCACCTCCCATCTGCTGCTGCCGGTGGTAATGTTCCTGGTGGCGGTGGTTGCCTTCCTGCTCTCCCTGACTCTCTCCACCCGCATTTTCCTGCGCAAGGAGCTGTAATGGCAGATTGCCCAAAAAATCTCTCTGATTTTGCACAGTGCCGCTCTACCCTCCCCCTGTCCCATGTGGTACAATCATACCAACAACATACCAAAGGAGTGGCTGTAAATGATCCGTAAAATCAAAGACCATGTGCGCATTGTGGAAAATCTGGCCGGAGGCACCGGCGTCACCGAACTGCGGGACATCATCGTCAAGGATGAATTTCTGGGACATGGCCGGGTGTTCGCTCATATCATTGTCCATCCCCACAGTTCCATCGGCTATCACCAGCATGTGCGGGAAACCGAGCCCTATTACATCATGAAGGGCACCGGTATTTTCATCGACAACGACGGCAGCCGCACCCAGGTGGGCCCCGGCGATGTGTGCATCATCCGAGTGAACGACCATCACGGCATTGAAAACAACACCGATGAACCGTTGGAGCTCATCGCCATGGTGTACAACGAAGCTGGTCGGCTGGACGAATAAACAAAACTTTTACGGCCCCTCTGGGGCCGTTTTTCTTTTCCTCTGCTTTCCTTTTTCTTCTTCCGATGATATACTGAAAGGTAGAATGAAAAAGGAGGCGGTTTTTTTGAGCTCCAACACCCGTCACGCCCGTATGCTGTGCGTCATCACAGTGCTGTTCTGGCTGTCGGTTTACACCTACATACCCATTCTCACCCCCTACACCTCTGGCCTGGGCATGAGTTATACCATGGCGGGTCTGGTGGTCAGTTCTTACGGTTTTATGCAGATGGTCTGCCGGATTCCCATTGCCATCTCCAGCGACCTGCTGGGCAAACGCAAGCTGTTTCTGGTGGCTGGTATTCTCTCTTCCCTGATCAGCTGTGCTGGACTGTGGCTGTTCACCCAGCCGGTACTGGTGCTGATCTTCCGCGGAATGGCCGGTCTGGCAGTATCGGTATGGGCCATTTTTGTCACCCTGTACACCTCCTTTGCCAAAGGGCAGGATCACTCCAAAGCCATGGGCATCGTCAACGGCATGATGTGCGCCGGCCAGTTGTGCGGTCTGGTAGCAGGAGGCTTCATCGCCTTTGCGCTGGACTACCGTTCCACCTTTGCCGCCGGAGCCGTCGCCGCGATCATCGCGCTGGTTTTGTCCCTGAGCATCCCCGAAAGCGTCCCCGAAAAGAGCAGCGGAATCACCTTCCGTTCCCTCATCGCCCTGTTGGGCAACCGGGAATTGCTCTTTTTCTCCTCTATGGCCATGATTTTGCAGCTGGTCATCTATTCCGGGGCTTTCGGCTTTCTCTCCACCGTCCTCAAGGAAATGGGCATGGGAGAGATTGTGCTGGGGATGGCTCCGGCCTTCACCAGCCTGCCCACCGTTCTCTCCTCCTTCGCCTCCGGTTCGTATTTCAAGGAACGCTGGGGCATGAAACGCACACTGGTGGTGGCCTTTGTCACACTGGCTGTCACTTCCTATCTGGCGGTTTCGGTGCGCCATCTGGCCGCCATTTTGCTGCTGCAACTATTGGTAGGCTTCGCCCGGGGACTCATCCTCCCCTCCTGTACCGCTCTGGCCACCCGTTCGGTGGAACCCGCTCTGCGCTCTTCCGCCACCGGGTTTTTCCAGGCGGTGTATGGCATCGGCATGACGCTGGGACCGCTGGTCATCGGCATCGCCACCGATTATTTCACCATGAACGCCGGATTTCTGCTGGTTTCCTGCATTGCCCTGCTGGGAGCGGTGCTGGTGGCGCTTCGGCCCATTCAGGACTAAAGGAGGTGCACCATGTCCTATCTCGTCTGTCCCTGCTGCGGCCAGCCGCTGGAAAAACAAGATCGTCGCTTTGTCTGTCCCCATGGCCACAGTTTTGACATGGCCAAAGAGGGCTATGTCAATCTGCTGCTCCCCAATCACAAGCGCAGCCATGACCCGGGCGACAGCCGGGAAATGTGTCAGGCCCGCAGCCGTTTCTTTGCCCGGGACCCCTACCGGGTGCTGCGGGAAGGGCTGCAGGAAGCGGTGGCCCGGCAGCTGGGGGAGCTTCCCTCCCCCGCCATCGCCGACGTGGGCTGCGGGCAGGGGTACTACACCATCTCTCTGTGGAAGCATCTGACCGCACAGGGGCAAGTTCCTGCGATGCTGGGCACCGACATTTCCAAATTCGCCCTGCGCCAGGCGGCCAAAGCCTGCCCGGACATCACCTGGGCAGTGGCTTCTCTCTTCGCCCTGCCGGTGGCGGACGCCTCTCTGGACTGTGTGGTAGACAGCTTCGCTCCACTGGCCTGGGAGGAATTTCACCGGGTGCTGCGCCCAAGCGGACTGCTGGCACTGGCCATTCCCGGCCCCCGGCACCTGTGGGGGCTCAAGGAAGTGCTGTATCCAGAGCCCTATCCCAACCCGCCCAAGGAATTTCACCCGCCAGGGTTCGAATCGGTGGCGCAGCTCACCTTTACCGATCTTCTGACGGTGGAAGGACAGGAATCCATCCAGAGTCTGTTCCACATGACTCCCTACGCCTTTCGCACACCAGAGGCAGGCCAAAAGGCACTGGCAAATCTGAAAACCCTCACCACTCCAGTGGATTTTCAGCTGCATCTGCTGCGCCGCGGGTGCTGAGGCATTGCAGATTGTCCTGTTTTTTGCTACAATAAGGAGGTATTTGTCATGAGCCGTTTTTCTTCTCTCACCGCCGCCAAAAAACTCGCCATGGCCGCCATTCTCATCGCGGTCACCGGCGTGGGATGTTTTCTCTCGGGTGTCTGGTTCAGCGGACGAAACGGCAGTCAACCTGTGATCACCTCCGATCTGCTGGGGCAGCAGCTGCGTCAAGTCAGCCAGCTGGTGACGGTGGAATATCACTACACCAACATGGGCCGGTTTGAAAATCACGCGGATTTTTACGGCTGGAAGGTGCCCTTCACCAAAAAGAGTTTCATTCTCTCCTACGATGGCAAAATGCTTGCCGGTGTAGATCTGGAACAGGCGGAGATTGAAGTGGGAAAGGATGCTGTCACCATTACCCTGCCCCCGGCTCAAATTCTCTCCCACGAAATGGATCAGGATAGCCTGCAGGTTTTTGATGAGAGCAAAAACATCTTCAACCCTCTCACTCTCACCGATTTTCACCAGTTTACACTGGATCAGACCCAGGTGATAGAGCAAAAGGCCATCGATGACGGATTGTTGGAAGAGGCTGGCGAAAAAGCCCAAACCGCTCTTACCACTCTGCTCACCCCTCTGCTCAGCGACCCTGAGCATCCCTATACCCTTACATTTCACACCGCAAAGGAGTAATTCTCTATGATTAAAAAAATCACTTGCGTGGAGGATCTGGAAGGCATTCTGCGCCAACAGTTTCTCCGAGGCTTTTACGACGCCTCCCTGCCCCTGGAAATCCAGGACGCGGAAGGCCGTCCCATCTGTACCATCCGCAAGGATGACCCCGACCGGTGGCAGAAGACCCCCTACGAGTATAGCTACGCTGCCTCCAAAAAACTGTGCAGTCAGCAGCGCTGGGATTCCATGCACATCACCCAGCAAATTGAACTGTGTGACTGCTGGTACGCGCTGGCGGTCAGTGAATATCTGGAGCCCGCTGTAGAAGCGGGCCGGGAATTTGATTTGGCCGATTGAATCACAAGCCCCGTCCCAACGGGGCTTTTTTACGGAAGGAAGGATTTCTCCATGTCTCATATTGTGCTGATCCGCCATGGCAAAACCCAGGGCAATCTTCTGCGGCAATACATCGGCGTCACCGATGAACCGCTGTGTGCCCAGGGAGAAGAAGAACTCCGGCAGGCGCTCCAGACGGGACGGTATCCACAGGCCCAGCGACTGTATGCAAGTCCGCTGCTCCGCTGCCAGCAGACCGCCGCTCTGCTCTATCCTCACCTGACAGCCCAGCTGCAGCCTCTCCTGCGGGAGTGTGACTTCGGAGAATTTGAAGGGAAAAGCTACCCCGAACTCAAAGATCATCCCGCCTACCAGCAGTGGCTGCAAAATCCTGACCTGCCCTTTCCCCAGGGAGAGGCCCGGCCTGATTTCATCCGCCGGTGCTGCGAGGGATTTACCCACATTGCCGACCAGGAATGTCATCGGAAAGGTACGGCGGCTCTGGTGGTCCATGGCGGCACCATCATGGCCATTATGCACCGGTTCTGCGACACCCACCCCGACTTTTACGACTGCCAGCTCTCCTGCGGACAGGGCTACCTGCTGTCTGTAGATGTATCCGTCTGGCTGCAACACCACACTGTACATCTGGAGGAAACCTTATGCTGATCCATCCCCTCTCTCTGATTCTGGCCTTTTGGCTGGATTTGCTGCTGGGCGACCCTCGCTGGCTGCCCCATCCCATCTGCCTGCTGGGCAACTGCATCGCCCGGGGAGAACGATGGCTCCGCCCCCGTTTTCCCTCTTCCCCCAAGGGACAGTTTCAGGCTGGCGCCACATTGGCCATCTGCCTGTGCGTGGCCACTTATCTCATCACTTTTGGCCTGCTGCTGGCCGCTCAGGCCATCCACCCCTGGCTGGGTCTCCTGCTGGAAACCCTCCTCTGCTATCAGATTCTGGCCGCCCGCTGTCTGCGGGACGAAAGCATGAAGGTATACCGACAGCTGATGAAACAGGATCTGCCCGGCGCCCGTCAGGCAGTTTCCATGATTGTGGGACGAGATACCCAGGCATTGTCTGCGGAAGGGGTCACCCGAGCCGCTGTGGAAACCGTAGCGGAAAACACCTCTGACGGTGTAGTGGCTCCGCTGTTCTTTATGGCGCTGGGCGGAGCGCCGCTGGCCCTCACCTACAAGGCCATCAACACCATGGACTCCATGCTGGGCTACAAAAATGAGACCTATCTCTACTTCGGCCGTTTCCCCGCCTTGCTGGACGACGCAGTGAATTTCCTGCCTGCCCGTCTTTCCGGCCTACTAATGTGTCTGGCGGCTCCACTGACCGGATTGGACGGCCGCAGTGCCCTGCGAATTTTTCTCCGGGACCGCCGCAACCATGCCAGTCCCAACAGCGCCCACACCGAAGCTGCCACTGCGGGAGCCCTGCATGTGCAGCTAGCCGGTGATGCCTCCTATTTTGGACAGGTGCATCACAAACCCACCATTGGGAACCCGGACCGCCCCATTGAGCCGGAGGACATTCCCCGTACCTGCCGGCTGATGTATGGCGCCAGCTTTTTGGCCTGGGTGTTGTGTGCGGGGCTGAGATTGCTTCCGTCCCTCTTCTAAATACAGGAGGAATTTTCATTGAAACAGATTATTTTAAGCCATGATGACAAAGCGCAAATCTATTTGGTACCTGATCCGGTAGCTGAACATCTAAGTCAATATTGCGAAGAATTCTCAGTCCATTGGATCTGGGAAAATCCCCATGGTCACAAGCTCCTGAAAGATATTAACGGAATGAAAATTGCAATGTATACTTCATGGGATTTTATTGAATATCTCAACAAATGGGTCTTTCCCCATCAGCCATCCAGCCTGGTGCAACAGCTGGACTGGTACAGTTATGAATTACCAGAAAAGTACGCAGACTATCCACAGTACAATTTTTAGATATAAAAAAAGCGGCGAGGAAACATTCCTCGCCGTTTTCTTATGTTCAATGATTGCGCAAATTTTCCACCAGCAAGCAGTAAAACCAGAAGAGCAGCCCAATGGCCAATGCCGTCATACCGGTAAACTGCCAGGTAAACAGACTGAGACTTTCTCCGATTTCTCTCAGCAAATCCCAGGGCCGCAGCACATCCCAGCTGTTAAAGCGCAAAAACCGTCCGATGTAAATGCCAAAGCCCCCCAACAGGGAAACTCCAGTCGCAAACAGTAACCCGTATTTCCAGCCTTTTTGCTTATACACCCAGCGATGCAGCAGCCGCAGCGATTCCAAGCCCAACAGGACCCCCATCACCACGCCCGCGCCAATGAGAAACACCTTGACCCACAGCAGCGGCTCCATAGTGTACAACACACTGGGCCCACCGGTATAGCGAGCCATCTCGTTCACCTCTCCAAACACATCTCCGCTGAGATGAATGGTATCGGTGAGCATATACAGCGCATTGGGGAAAAACAACAGCCACAATGCCAGAAAAACTCCGCCTTTTCTTCTGTGCCCCTGTTTCCAGAAGTTCATGCCCCGGCGGGCAAACAACAGCGGAAGCCCTGCCAGAAACACATTCCAGGGCAGCATCAGGTACAAAAAAGAAAATTTCTGCCAGAACATCCACAGGCACAATACACCGTACGCCAGACAGGGCAGCAGCAAAAAACGATAATTCTTCATGGCGTCTTCCTTTCTCAGGTCAGAGGGATGATCTCTCCATCATTGGGCACCAGCAGATTGCCCTCATAAAACTGCCGTCCCTCTGCGGTGTACAGTTCCTTGCGCCGCTCAATGTTCTTATCCTCGGTGTGCCACAGCACAACATTGGGAATCCCCATGGACTGAGCCAGCTCACAGGCTTCTTTGACGGTGCTGTGATGTTTCTCATAAGGCTTGAACCGCTCCCGCTGTCCGTACAGACAAAACGCCTCGCAAAGCAGCCAGTCACTGCCCTGCACATACCGGTCACACAGGGGATTATAGGGCTCATCGCCGCAGCAGGTGAGTTTTTTCCCATTTTGCAGCACAGTGGTAAATCCGAATTGCTTTGCCTTGGTGGAATGAATGTCAAAAAAGGTCACATCATAGTCCAGAATGCGGCAGCAATCTCCATCCTCCACTGTATGAATGAGAATCTGATCGTCCAGCAGGCTCCAGAATTTCTTTTGCAGGGTGAGCTTTGCCAGGGTGATGATGGTGGGTTTCAGATCCGCATGACAGTACATGTGACACAGCCCCTCATACTGGCCATTTTTCATCATGGTACCAATTTTACGAATCATCCACACAATGCCCAGCACATGGTCAGTGTGTTCGTGGGTGACAAAGATATGATGGATATGCGCACAGTCAATCTCCATCTGTTCCAAAATTCTCAAAATTCCATTGCCGCCGCCGGCATCCACCAGGAAGTATTCTTCTCCGCTGCGGATAGCAAAGCAGGTGTTATAACAGTGAGTGGCCAGCGCATTGCCAGTCCCCAATACCAACAGTTGTTCTTGCACGAATTTTTCCTCCTCCGTTCCCATTTCCTGCTCATTATAGCATACGCTTCCCGCCTTTGAAAATGGGAGAACTATGCAAAAAATCCCCCTGCTATCAGGGGGATTTTTGTCACTGCATCTGCTGCTGTGCCACGTGGCCAACCATTTCGTACACCGTTTGAAAAGGCTCACCACTGGCCAGAGCCAACGCCCGCACGCTCTCATATTCGGGATAACAATACCACTTTTCGCCATGGCGGCAGCACTTGACCCGGGCTTCTCCCCAGGGAGTGTCCACCAGTTTTTCTTCCCGCTGAAGCACCGTCCGTTCCACTGGATGCCGCCGCACTCCAATGCTGGTGGTATGCCGGAAGATGATTTCCTCCATATGGGGAATCTCCTCTTCGTCGCACAGCACCGAAAGCAGCCATGCGGGCCGGCCCTTTTTCATCAGGATGGGCGTATACCAGCAATCCCGGGCACCCTGCGCCATGAGCTGCTCCGCCGCAAAGGCCATGGCCTCTCCGCTGCAGTCGTCGATGTTGGTCTCCAGCACCCATTTGCGCTGAGGCTGCTGGGGCACTTCCACAATCATGGCCCGCAGGATATTGGCCTTGGGAAAATCCTTTTTCCCTGCACCTATTCCCACCCGGCGGATGGTATATTCCCCGGGCAGAGAATCTTCAGTGCGCAGCGCCGCCGCGATGGCCGCGCCGGTGGGGGTGACCATCTCCCCTTCGGTATCGGTGAGGTGCAGCTGCAGGCCATGGGCCGCCGCAATATTGACCACTGCGGGCACCGGCACCGGTATGGTACCATGCTGGCACCAGACATGTCCCCGCCCCTCATACAGCTGAGAAACGGCCACACGCTGAATGCCCAAATCCTCCAGGCACACCGCTACCGCCACAATATCCACAATGGAATCCACTGCGCCCACTTCGTGAAAATGCACTTGCTCCACTGGAATGCCATGGGCTTTGGACTCGGCTTCCGCCACCACTTGGAAAATATCCAGCGCCCGTTTCTGCACCGCCTGACTCAATCCACTGCCTCGAATAATGGCCTCAATCTCAGCCATCCCCCGATGGGCGTGGGTGTGGGAGTGCTCCTGCGCGGGCTCATGGGTATGTTCTATGCCATAAGCGTGCATCCAAGCGTGATCGTGCTGCTCATGAGAATGTTCATGGTGGTGCTCATGTTCATGGTGATGCTCATGTTCATGGTGGTGCTCATGCTCGTGGTGGTGCTCGTGCTCATGGGGGTGCCCGTGTTCATGGTGATGAGGCCCCTCCGCACACCAGTCCTCCAGCTTCACATGGAACCGGCAGGCATCAATACCGCATTTCTGGGTACGGCCCACCTCAATCTCAAATCCATCTACACCCAGGGAAGCCAGTGCCTCCCGCAATTTTTCTTCGCTGGCGCCCGCATCCAACAGTGCCGCCACTGTCATATCTCCGCTGATGCCGCTGAAACACTCCAGATACAATAGATTACTCATGATGTCCTACCCCCATTCGATTGATCTGCGTAGCCAGATATCCGGCTCCAAAGCCGTTGTCAATGTTTACGGTGGCCACTCCCTCCGCACAGGAGTTGATCATGGTGAGCAGTGCCGAAAGGCCGCCAAAATTGGCTCCATAACCCACCGACGTGGGCACCGCAATCACCGGCTTGTCCACCAGGCCTGCCACCACACCGGCCAGCGCGCCTTCCATGCCCGCTACCGCCACCACACAGTTGGCGCTGCGCAGACGCTCCGTCTGGGCCAACAACCGGTGAATGCCCGCCACACCCACATCATAGATGCGCTCCACATGGCAGCCAAAAAACTCCGCCGTCTGGGCCGCTTCCTCTGCAACCGGAATGTCGGACGTCCCTCCCGTGCAAACCGCCACACAACCGGTCTGCTGCGCGGGCTTGCGCACCACTCGAATAATCCGGGACAGGGGATCATATTCCGCCTCCGGCACAAAAGAGCGTACTACCTCATACTGTTCAGCACTAGCTCTGGTACCCAGCACATTGGTGTCTCTGGCCGCAAAACTCTGAAAAATCTTATACAAATGCTCAGTGCTCTTGCCGCTGCAATACACCACTTCGCCAAATCCACTGCGCAGGCTTCGGTGATGGTCCAGTTTGGCAAACCCCAAATCCTCATAGGGCAGCTTTTTCAGCTGTTCTTTGGCCATCTCCACGCTCATCTCTCCCCGCTGTACCTGCTGCAGCAACTGTTCGATTTCCATGCAATTTCCTCCTCACTCGGTCCCCTTGGAAATATGTATATCCATACTGCCGCTGCGGAACCCTTCTACATCCATTGTGACATAGGGGAATCCCAGCTGATGCAGCCGATCTATAATCACTTTTCTCTGCTCCAGGAACTCTCCAAACTGCCGGGTTTCAATCTCCACCCGGGCAATTTCACCATGAACCCGCAGCCGTACCACGCCAAAGCCCAGCTCCCGCAAGAAACATTCCCCCTCATCGATGCGGCGGAGCAAATCAAAATCAATGCGGGTACCATAGGGCAACCGGGTGGCCATACAGGGGGTGGAGGGACGTTTGGCCACTGAAATCCCCAGCTGTTCCGACCACTGCCGCACCTGATTTTTGGTCACACCCAACTCTGCCAGCGGGCTGGCGATCCCCAGCTCCCGAATGGCCCGAATCCCCGGCCGGTACACCAGCAAATCATCTGCATTGGTGCCCTCCGCCACGCAGGGAAGCCCCTGCTCCCGGGCGTACTCCACCAGCCGCTCAAACAGGTATTTTTTACATTGATAGCAGCGATCCACCGGATTGTTCAGCAGCGCCGGATTGTCCAGTTCGTTCACTTCCAGCACCACATGCCGGGCTCCCATCTCCCCGCTCACCCTCCGGGCGATTTCCACATCCGCCGCCGGGTGCAGCCGAGTGGAAAAGGTCACTGCATGTACCTCTTTCCCCAGCCGTTTGGCCTCCTCACAGGCCAGCTGAAGCAGCAGACTGCTATCCACTCCTCCGGAAAATGCCAGGCACAATCCCTGCTGCACCATCTCTGCCATCCGTTTTCGCAACGCTTCCATCTTCTGCCCTCTCTTTCACAAAAAAGAGCCGCGAAATCCTCTTGTCCCTGTCCTGGGACCGCAGACCTTCGTGGCTCTGTTCTCACTTGTCAAATTGTCTTTTTTACTTTGATCATTCCCGCTTCTGCGGGATGTAAGCGTCTTCTGACGCCCACCGGAAACGACTTCCACTACTGGCATTATCCCACAGGCCGCAAAGTCTGTCAAGATTCCCAGAATTTATCCCGCTCCGCTTCTTGTTCTTTTTGCCGGCGTATTAAATTCCGGCGCATCACATTGCGGCGCACCAATGTATAAAAGGTGGCAAACAGAGGAATCCCCAGCACCATACCCGCAAAGCCAAACAGATTACCACCAATGATGATGGCCAGCATCACGTAAATGCCCCGCAGTCCCAGAGAGGTTCCCACCACTCTGGGATAGATCACATTGCCTTCAAACTGCTGCAGACAGATGATGAACACAATAAACCAAAGCGCCTGTATGGGAGAGGTGATGCAAATGAGAAATGCGCCAATGGCCGCACCAATAAAAGCCCCAAACATGGGAATAAGACCGGTAGCCCCCACAAATACACTGATGATAAGAGCATAGGGAAAACGAAACAGACTCATGCCCACAAAGCACAATCCACCAATAATAAACGCCTCAATCACCTGGCCAGTGATATACTTTTCAAAACAGCTGTTGGTGATATATGTGACCTCCAGAATCCACTGCCGCTGGCGACGGGGCAGATAGGCATTCATAATAGAACGCAGTACATTGGCAATGCGTTCTTTACTGGCCAGCATATAAATGGAAAGAATAATGGCCAGCACCATAGTGGTCACATGGGAGGTAATACTGGATATCATCTCAATGACCTTAGGCACGCCATTGCTAATGCTCTCGGTGATGGCAGTGAGGATTTCCCGCCAATACTGATTGATGGAATTCACCACTTGGGCGGACAAATCCCAATCTTCCAACAACTTGGGAATCCACACTGTCACTTGGTTGATAAAGACATACATACTCTCTACCAAACCTCTGGCGCTGACTAGAATTTGAGGCACCACAAACCGGAGAATACAAGCCAGCACCGCTGAAACCACTACAAAAGTGGCCAAAATGGACACACTGCGAATGGCTCCCTCTTTCTTTTCCCCATGAAACCGTGCAAACAAAGGACGTACTGCTTTTTGTTCCAGCCATTTCATGGGCAGATTGAGCACATAGGCAATGAAAAAGCCCAATACAATGGGATAAGAGACTGACAGCACATAGCTGGCCACACCAGAAAACTGCGAAAGATTGCTGAGCGCCAGATACAGCACAATTGCATAAGTCGCCACAATGATATAGCGCAGGACACTTTTTACAAGATCCATAGTTTCACCCAATCCTTTATTGTTGTTTCCCTTATTATTTCCCATTGTATCCTAAAAAAAGAGGTTTGGCAACGCCAAACCTCTTTCTCATTATGCCTTTTGATTTTTCTTTTTGCTCTCCGCGCGCAGACGCTCCGCCTTGTCCAAAATCCGCTTGCGGATGCGCAGGCTCTTGGGGGTCACCTCAATCAGTTCATCATCGGTGATAAACTCAATGCACTGCTCCAAACTCATATTCAGGGGAGGAGTCAGCCGCAGCGCGTCATCACTGCCGGAAGCTCGGGTATTGGTCAGGTGCTTAGTCTTGCACACGTTGACAATGATATCCTCATTTTTGGGAGAGGCACCAATGACCATTCCTTCGTAAACAGGGGTGCCCGGTCCAATAAACAGAGTGCCACGTTCCTGGGCATTGTACAGACCATAGGTCACCGCTTCTCCCGCCTCAAAGGCCACCAGAGAACCCTGGCTGCGGGTGGGAATCTCTCCCTTATAGGGCTGATAGCTATCAAATACCGAATTGAGGATGCCCTCGCCCTTGGTATCGGTCATAAATTCGCTGCGGTAGCCAAACAGGCCCCGGGAAGGAATCAAAAATTCTATCTTCATCCGGGCGCCGTCGCCGATGGGCGCCATGCTCAGCAGTTCTCCCTTTCGGCTGCCCATTTTTTCCATGACGCTGCCCATAAAATCACTGGGCACGTCAATCACCACTTTTTCCATAGGCTCGCACTTGACTCCGTCCACTTCACTGTACAGCACACGGGGCGTGCTCACCTGGAATTCATAGCCTTCCCGGCGCATGGTTTCAATGAGAATGGACAGATGCATTTCACCTCGTCCTGCCACCAGGAAGCTGTCGGTGGAGTCGGTGTCACTCACCCGCAGGGATACATCCTTGAGCAGCTCTCTCTGCAGCCGGTCCCGAATGTGCCGGGAGGTCACCCATTTGCCCTCCTTGCCGGCGAAGGGGGAGTTGTTTACCGAGAAGGTCATCTCCATGGTGGGCTGGGTGATCTTTACAAAGGGCAGCGGAGTCACATCATTGCTGTCGCAGATGGTTTCGCCAATGGTCACCTTTTCCAGACCGGAAATGGTGACGATATCCCCCACCTTGGCCTCTTCCACCGGTACCCGGCTCAGACCCTGAATCTGGTAAATGCTGGTGATACGACCCTTATAGGGCTGGGTGCGGTTGTGGAAGTCGCACACCATCACATCCTGGTTGAGCTTCACCCGTCCCCGTTCAATCTTGCCGATGGCGATACGGCCCACAAACTTGTTGTAGTCAATGGAGGATACCAGCATCTGCAGCGGTGCGTTTTCATCCCCCTGGGGCGGATCAATGTGCTCCAGAATTTTATCAAACAACGGCTTGAGGTCAGTGCCCTTGTGATCGGGACTGTAGGATGCGATGCCCTCACGTCCGGAACAGTACACCACCGGAGAATCAATCTGCTCATCGGTGGCATTGAGCTCCATCAGCAGCTCCAACACTTCATCTTCAATTTCATACAGCCGGGCATCAGGACGGTCGATCTTGTTGACCACCACAATCACCTTATGGCCCAGTTCCAATGCCTTCTGCAGCACAAACCGAGTCTGGGGCATACAGCCTTCGAAGGCGTCTACCAACAGCAATACGCCATCCACCATCTTGAGGATTCGCTCCACTTCCCCGCCGAAATCCGCGTGTCCGGGAGTGTCGATGATGTTAATTTTCACACCATTGTACATACAGGAGGTATTTTTTGCCAGAATGGTAATGCCCCGCTCTCGCTCAATGTCCCCACTGTCCATCACGCGATCGTCTACCTGCTGGTTCTCCCGAAAAGCACCGCCCTGCTTCAGCATCTCATCCACCAGTGTGGTCTTGCCGTGGTCTACGTGGGCGATGATGGCCACATTTCTCAAATCTTCTCTAATCAAGCAAATTACTCCTTTTGGCTCTCATTTCACCGATTTCTCACATACCTTACTATTATAGGGCAAGAACCGTCAAAAATCTATGGCTGTTCTCCACAAGATTCACCCGAAAAATCCCATTGCCCCTTGTCGTCCTCCTGCAATGGAAAGATCAAACACCAAAAAAGACAGGCAAATGCCTGTCTTTTTCCTTTTTATTTATGCTGTTTTTTCTCCATAACCCTCTCCACCAGAAAATCGCAGATACGCTGAGAGGCGTTTTTCTTGCCCAGTTCCCGGATGTTGCGCCGCAGATTTTCCAGATGAAATCCATCCCCAAACAGGGTATAGACCGCTTCATCCACCGGATAGGTTCTGGTAGCATACATGGCCAATTGGTTATTCAGCAGGAATTCCACATTGCGCTCCTCCTGCCCTGGAATGGGATTGACCATAATCATGGGCAGTTCCTTGGCCAGCGCTTCACTGCTGGTAATGCCGCCTGGTTTAGTGATGATACAATCCGCCGCATCCATCATCACATCCACATTGTTCACATAACCAAAAATCCGAAAGTCTTTATGCAATTCCATAGCAGAAATCTTCCGGTACATCTCCTTGTTGTTACCGCATACCACCAGTCCCTGAAAATCCATATCCAGTTCGTCCAGCTTTTCAATGGAACGGTCAATTTTTCCAAAGCCCATGGACCCGCTCATCACCAGCAGCGTCTTTTTGTCCTCTGCCAGTCCCAATGCCCTGCGGGCTTCCCGCTGATCCATTTTGGTGGAAAATTTGGGGTGAATGGGAATCCCAAAAGGCAGCATTTTGGCATCATCCAGATGCTTGCGCCGCAGCTGAATCCCCATCAGTTCACTGGCTGTCACATAATAGTCCAGATGCTGGGTATTTTCCCAGAAGGGGTGAATGGTGAAATCGGTCAGCACTCCCACTGTAATGGCATCCAGCCGGTCCTTGCGCTTCAGAGAGTCAATGATTACCGCGGGAAATGGGTGGGTACACACAATGATATCCGGCGCGCAGTCATCGATGAAATCCCGCAATTCGTGGGTGAGGATGTGGCTGGTGAGATTGGTCATGGACATGCGATGGGCCGGAGTGGTTTTCCGGTCTGCAAAGTGATACACCTTGCCGAAGGCCTTGGGCATATATGCGGTGGAAACCAGATATCCCTTGTCCACCATCTCCTTGAGGATGGGAGAGGCATACTCCAGGGTATCCACTGTGGTACAGCTGTGGCCCAGCTCATGAAAACGGGCTTCCAGTGCCTGTGCAGTGGCGTGATGACCCTGCCCGGCTGTAATAGACATGAGTAAAACCCTCATGGTAGTTCCTCCTGCAAATTGATTGCTGTTTTGTTGATTCTTGGCTTTTATTGTACCACACTTTTCTCCGCTTTTCCACACTTTCCTCCTGCAGGTCCTTTGCCGGCTCACTTTGGGCAATTTACCTATTTATATTTGCCCATATTTGTCATATAATAGATTTTATGAATGATGACAGATTGGATTTTCCATCAATATATAGGGGGAAGCGTTTTGAATAAGACCTTGAGCAATTACCTCACCGAGGTACGGCATGTGCATTTTATCGGGATCGGCGGCATCAGTATGAGTGCCCTGGCCTTCATCCTGTGCAACAAAGGCTATATTGTGTCCGGCTCGGACATTCGGGAAAGTGATCTCACCCGGCGTCTGCGGGAAAAGGGCGCAGCAGTATACATTGGCCACCGTCCTGAAAACATCCAGGGCGCGCAGGTGGTCATCAACACCGCCGCTGTCAAAGAAGACAATGCGGAGATGAAAGCCGCCCGGGCCGCCGGTATTCCCATCTTTGAGCGTGCGGTACTGCTGGGCGCCATTATGAAGCAATACGGCTATCCCATCGCCATTGCGGGCACCCATGGCAAAACCACCACCACCGCCATGACCTCTGAAATCCTGCTGGCGGCGGGCAAAGACCCCTCCTGCCTGGTAGGTGGTCAGCTCTCCACCATCGGCGGCAATGTCCGTATCGGCCAGAGTGATTACCTGGTGTGCGAAGCCTGCGAGTATGTGGACAGCTTTCTCAATTTTTATCCCCGCATTTCGGTGATTCTCAACATCGACAACGACCATCTGGACTACTTCCAGAATCTGGACAACATCAAGCGTTCTTTCTTCAAATTTGTCACCCTCACCGGGCGGGATGGCTTCTGTGTGGCCAACGGCGATGACCCCAACACCATGGAAGTGGTCTCCGATGCCCTGCCCAAGGTGATCACCTATGGTGTGGAAAACGACTCCTGTGATGTAGTGGCCCGCAACATCAAAAAGAGCGACACCGCCCTCTTTGCCTATGATCTTTATATCCATGGGGAATTCCAGTGCGAAATCCATCTGAACGTACCCGGCCGGCACAACATCTCCAACTCTCTGGCCGCAGCTGCCTGCGCCTATCTGCTGGATGTGGAACCCGCTTCCATTGCCGCCGGACTTAACAACTTCCACGGCACCAAGCGCCGTTTTGAGTACATTGGCCGCTACCGGGAAGCCACCATCGTGGACGATTACGCTCATCACCCCACTGAGATTGCCGCCACCCTGCGCGCGGCCAAAGATCTCCACTATCGCCGGGTGATCTGCCTGTTCCAGCCCCACACCTACACCCGCACCATCGCTCTGATGGATGAGTTTGCCCAGGCATTGTCCCTGTGCGATCAGTGCATTGTGGCGGATGTATACGCCGCCCGGGAGCAGCGTCCCCAGGGGTTCACTTGCCAGACATTGGCCGACCGCATCCCCGGCAGTCTGTTCCTGGACAGCTTTGATAAAATCCGCACCTGGTTGGATCAAAATCTTGAGCCCGACGATCTGGTGCTCACCATGGGTGCCGGCGACATCTGTACGCTCGCCTACAGCCTGTGTCAGCCCTCTTAACCTGCTTATAAGCCCCGCCAGCCGGCGGGGCTTTTTTACTGCTCACAAAAAATTTACAATTCCCCTATTGATTTTTGCCTCACCCCGGGCTATGATAATAGTGTTAGCACTCATCACTATTGAGTGCTAATTCTATCCCTTGCATTATTATAATACCGAGGTGTTTTGATTATGGAAAAACAACAGTTCAAAGCGGAATCCAAGCGTCTGCTGGATTTGATGATCAACTCCATCTATACCCACAAGGAAATCTTCCTGCGGGAACTCATCAGCAACGCCAGTGACGCCACCGACAAGCTCTACTACAACGCGCTGCAAGACGGCAACACCGGCCTCGACCGGGATGCTCTGTCCATTGAGATCAAGCCGGATGCCCAGGCCCGTACCCTCACCATCACCGACCATGGCTGCGGCATGACCCGGGAAGAGCTGGAAAACAATCTGGGCACCATTGCCCAGAGCGGCTCTCTGGCCTTCAAGCAACAGCACGACGCCCAGGAGGACATCGACATCATCGGCCAGTTCGGCGTGGGCTTTTACTCCGCCTTCATGGTGAGTAAACATGTACAGGTGTGCACCCGGTCCGAAGGCGACGGACAGGCCTGGTGTTGGGAATCGGACGGTGCGGACGGCTTTACCATCACTCCCTGTGAAAAGGCCGATGTAGGCAGTACCATCACCCTCACCCTCAAGGACAACAGCGACGAGGAAAACTACGACGAGTTCTTGGACACCTGGCATTTGCAGGAGCTGGTGCGGAAGTACTCCGACTACATCCGCTACCCCATCCGCATGGATGTGACCCGCAGCCGCAAAAAAGAAGGCACCGAAAATGAATACGAGGATTACACCGTCACCGAAACTCTCAACTCCATGGTCCCCATCTGGAAAAAATCCAAAGATCAGGTGACAGATGAGGAATACAACCAGTTTTACAAGGAAAAGTTCTTTGACTTTGAGGACCCGCTGCGAATCATCCACAGCAGCACCGAAGGCACCGCCACTTATAACGCCCTGCTTTTTGTGCCCTCCCGTCCTCCCTACAACTACTATTCCAAGGACTTCGAGAAAGGCCTGCAGCTCTATGCCAGCGGTGTGCTCATCATGGACCGCTGCAGCGATCTGCTGCCCGATTATTTCAGCTTTGTGCGAGGACTGGTGGACTCTCAGGACCTCTCCCTCAACATCTCCCGTGAAATGCTGCAGCATGACCGCCAGTTGAAGCTCATTGCCTCCAGCCTGGAAAAGAAAATCAAAAACGAGCTGACCTCCATGCTGAAAAATGACCGGGAAACCTATGAAAAATTCTTCCGCAGTTTTGGTCTGCAGCTGAAGTTCGGCGTTTACTCCAACTACGGTGTCAAAAAAGACCTGCTGCAGGATCTGCTGCTGTTCGCCTCCTCCCATGGCGACGGTCTGACCACCCTGCAGGAATATGTGGACCGGATGCCCGAGGGACAAAAGGCCATTTACTATGCCTGCGGCAGCTCCGCCGCTCAGATCGGCAGTCTGCCTCAGATTGAGCTGCTGCGGGACAAGGGGTATGAAGTGCTCTACCTCACCGACGATGTGGATGAATTTGCCCTCAAGGTGATGAACACCTACAAGGAAAAGCCCTTCCAGTCAGCAGCGGACGGCGATTTGGGACTGGAGAGCGAAGAGGAAAAGAAAGAGGCAGAAAATCAGACCCAACAGCATCAGGAATTGCTGGACTGCATGAAGCAGGCACTGGAGGACAAGGTGACGGCGGTGCGTCTGTCCACCCGGCTCAAGAGTCACCCCGTGTGTCTCTCCGCCCAGGGGGAGATCTCCCTGGAAATGGAAAAGGTATTGGGAGCCATGCCAGGCAACAACGCTCCGGTCAAGGCCCAGCGGGTGCTGGAACTCAACCCCTCCCATCCCCTGTTCCATACCCTGTGCGACCTGTATGAAAAAGATCGTGAAAAACTCAAAACCTATGCCTCCATCCTGTACAACCAGGCGATGCTCATTGAGGGATTTCCCATTGAAGACCCTGTGGCGTACAGCAACGCAGTATACAGCTTGATGGGTGAGTAAAACCTGTACAAAAAAGCGGACAACCGTTGGTTGTCCGCTTTTTTCATTTGCATCATTTCAACTCACATACCCCGACACTTATCCGCACAGGCTTTCATGGCTTCCAGTACACTGCTGCGGAACCCCTTTTGCTCCAACACCCGTACTGCTTCGATGGTGGTACCGGCCGGCGAGCAAACCATATCCTTGAGTTCTCCGGGATGACGCCCGGTTTCCAGTACCATTTTGGCGCTGCCCAGCACTGCCTGTGCGGCAAACTGGTACGCCATGGCTCGGGGCATCCCCTCCCGCACTGCGCCATCCGCCAGCGCCTCAATGAACAGATACACGTAAGCCGGCGAGCTGCCACTCACCGCCACCACTGCGTCCATCATGGATTCCCCAATCACCGCGCACCGGCCACAACCTTCCAGCAGGCGGCACACCCCCTCCAGTTCCTCTGGCGTCACTCGGTCATTGGCACACACCGCGGTCATCCCCTCACTCACCATGGCAGGGGTATTGGGCATGGTGCGCACCAGTTTTACTGGACGGCCAAAAGCCTGCTCCAGCCGGTCCAACGTCCAGCCGGGTGCCATAGTCACCACTACGGCATCCTCCCGCACCACCGGGGCGATTTGGGCAATCACTGCCTCATACATCTGAGGCTTCACCGCCAAAAACAGCACCTGAGCCCATTGGGCCACCTGGCAGTTGTCCCGGGTTCCATCCAAGCCAAACTCCTCCCGCATCATATCCAGCGCCGGCTGGGTGCGGTTGGAAACCAGCACATCTCCTGCCACAGCCCGTCCAGAGGAGAGGATTCCTCCCAAAATGGCCTTGCCCATATTTCCAGCACCGATCATTCCCAATTTCATATGCTCTCCACCTTTCCGCAAAATGCCGACAGCCCGCCTTACCAAGCCGGGCTGTTTCTCTCTTAAAATTCCAAAAATTCCGCAATGATGTAGTTGGAGATGTTGAACCCCTCCAGAGTCAGCGCAAAACAGCTGCCCCGCTGCACCATATGCCCGGTGGCAATGTACTTATCGATGGTGGGTCGGAAGGCAGTGGAAAACCGATATCCAAACCGCTCCAGAAACACCTCATCATCAATGCCCTCGTTGAGCCGCAGCCGCATCATGATGTACTCATTGACCGCATCCTCATAAGGAATCTCCACCAGATCCTTGATGCATTTGCCGCCGTTCAGCACCTGATTGAGGTAGACTTCAATCTCAGGCATAAAGTTGAATCGTTTGCCGCCGAAATAAGAATGGGCATTGCATCCCAGACCGATGTATTCCTCACAGTTCCAGTACTTGAGGTTATGCCGGGACTGGTACCCCGGCCGGGCAAAATTGGAAATCTCATATTGCCCGTAACCGGCTTCTTCCAGCTTGTGCACACACAGCTCATATAGCTGCCGGTCCTCTTCGTCATTGGGCACGCGCAATTCGCCGTCCTTGTACATCCGGTAAAAGGGCGTCCCCTGCTCAATTTTCAGGCTGTAGGCCGACACATGCTCCGGCGCCAGCCGAATCACTGTGTCCAGGGTGTTGGTCAGCCGCTCCGGGGTCTGATCGGGCAGACTGAACATCACATCCACACTGATGTTGGAAAAACCCAGTGCCCGGGCGTCGCTGTATGCCCGCATAAAATCATGAAAATCATGCAGCCGGCCCAGCTTTTGCAGTTCTTCGTCAATCACCGACTGCAACCCAAAGCTGAGACGGTTCACGCCGCCCTCTTTCAAGACCTGCAGCACCCCTTTCATGCTGCTGTTGGGATTGCACTCACAGGTGATCTCCGCGTCAGGCATGATGTGAAACCCGGTGTGGATGCCCTCCAGCAACACTTTGAGCAGCTCCTTGCGCACACAGGTGGGAGTTCCCCCTCCGATGTACACGCTGTCCACCTGGTAGTCCGCCGCGTAAGGGGCATATTCCACCATCTGTTTGAGCAATGCTTCCACATACTGCCCCTGCAGCGCCTCTTTGTCTGCATAGGATACAAAATCACAGTAATAGCATTTGCTCTCACAGAAGGGCAGATGGATGTACAGCCCCAGTTTTTTGCTTGCCATATCCATTCCCTCTTTCTGTCAGGTATCCAGCTTGAGCACCGACATAAACGCCTCCTGGGGCACATCCACCGTACCCAGACTGCGCATCCGTTTTTTGCCTTCCTTCTGTTTTTCCAGCAGCTTTTTCTTTCGGGTGATGTCACCGCCGTAGCACTTGGCCAGCACATCCTTACGCAGTGCCTTTACTGTTTCCCGGGCGATGATCTTGCCTCCGATGGCCGCCTGAATGGGAATTTCAAACAACTGACGGGGAATGTTTTCCTTGAGTTTTTCCGCGATCCGCCGTCCTCTGGGATAGGCTTTGTCCGCGTGGACGATAAAGGACAGCGCGTCCACGATCTCCCCGTTGAGCAGGATGTCCAGCTTGACCAGATTGCTCTGCTGGTATCCCAGGAACTCATAGTCAAAGGAAGCATACCCCTTGGTACGGGATTTCAGCGCGTCGTAAAAGTCGTAGATGATCTCGTTGAGAGGCAGGTCATAGTGGAGATTCACCCGAGTGGCATCCAAATAGGTCATATTTTTGAAGACGCCCCGCCGATCCTGACACAGCTCCATGATATTGCCCACATAATCGGAGGGCACAATGATATCGGCCTTGACCATGGGCTCTTCTGCCATGGTGATCTCGCCGGGGTTGGGGAAATTGGTGGGGTTGTCGATCATACGCACTTCGCCCCCCGCCATGGTGATGCGGTAAATTACACTGGGAGCGGTGGTGATGATCTCCAGATTGAACTCCCGTTCAATGCGCTCCTGAATGATTTCCATGTGCAGCAATCCCAAAAAGCCGCACCGGAAGCCAAAGCCCAGCGCAATGGAATTCTCCGGTTCAAAGCTCAGGGAAGCGTCATTGAGCCGCAGCTTTTCCAGCGCGTCCCGCAAATCGCCATACTTGGCTCCATCCACAGGGTAGATGCCCGAAAACACCATGGGATTGACTTTTTTGTACCCGGCCAGAGGCTCGGGAGCGCCGTTTTCCACTGTGGTGACGGTATCACCCACCCGAGTGTCCTTGACCTCTTTGATGCTGGCGCAGATATAGCCCACCTCACCGGCCCGGATCTGCTGTGCCGGTTCAAAGCTGGTGGCGCGCAGATACCCGGTTTCCACCACATTGAAGGTGGCTCCGGTGGCCATCATTCGGATGGTATCTCCTTTGCGCAGCGTACCCTGCACCACCCTCACATACACAATGACCCCCTTGTAAGAATCGTAGTAAGAGTCAAAGATCAACGCCTGCAAGGGGGCGTTCTCATCTCCGCCGGGAGCGGGGATGTATTCCACAATCTTCTCCAGCACCTCTTCCACATTGAGTCCCATTTTAGCGGAAATCAGCGGAGCATAGCTGGCATCAATGCCGATGACGTCCTCAATTTCTTCCTTCACCCTTTCAGGGTCAGCTGCGGGCAGATCAATTTTGTTGATCACGGGCAGAATTTCCAGATCGTGATCCAGGGCCAGATAGGTATTGGCCAGTGTCTGAGCCTCGATGCCCTGGGCAGCGTCTACCACCAGGATGGCGCCCTCACAGGCCGCCAGACTCCGAGATACCTCGTAGTTGAAGTCCACATGTCCGGGCGTGTCGATAATATTCAGCTCATAGGCCTGGCCATCCTTGGCTGTATAATCCAGCTTCACCGCCCGGGCTTTGATGGTGATGCCCCGTTCCCGTTCCAGCTCCATATTGTCCAGCAGCTGGGACTCCATATCCCGTTTGGCCACCGACTCGGTGAGCTCCAACAACCGGTCTGCCAGGGTGGATTTTCCATGGTCTATGTGGGCGATAATCGATAAATTGCGAATGGAATCTCGATAACTCATTGCATTCCTCCATACAGTTTCATACAAACATTATACCAAACAGGCAGGTATTCACACAACAAAAAAATGCAGGAAGCCTCGCTCCTGCATTTTTCATACCGATGATTCTCAGAATACGAACACCAGCGCAATGGTCAGTACCACAAACAGTACCGCCGCCAGTTTGGTCAGCATTTTGAGCTTGGCTTCCAGCGTATTGCCCCGGTTGCGGTCAAAGAAGGTCTCATTGGTGGCGCCGCCGCCCACACTGCCCGAAAGTCCCGGGTTTTTGCCTTCCTGCAGCATGATCACCACAATCAAAAACAGACACACCAGAATGTGGATCACACCGAAAACGATTTGCATGGTTGTCATAATTGCTTTTCCTCCATCTATTTTACACAATGCTATTCCATAAATACACAATTTACATTATAGCAAATTCTCCCCGGGGATGCAAGTCCTTTTTACGCTTCTTTAGAGGCTTCCACTGTCTGCCGGGCGGCCAGCGTCTCGGCCCTTCCGTACAGCAGCACCCCGCCAATCACCGCCACTGAGCCGATTGCCAGCATGGGCGTCATGGCCTCATGGAAAAGCACCACTCCCATGCCTGCGGCCACCACCGCTTCGCCCAGCCGGGCGGCCGACACAAACGATGGCTGAAAATATTTCAGCGCCCAGTTGAAAATGCTGTGACCGAAGAAATTGCACAGCACGCACATAGCAAGCCCCAGCGCCAGTTCCTTCCAGCCATAGCCCCACATGGCGGTACCGGTGATCAGATGCATCACCACCAGCGTGAGAAAGCAGAACAGATACACCCAAAAGGTGTAAATTCCGGCGCTCATCCGGGCCCGCTCCCGGGAGCCAATGAGGGTATAGCCGCAGAGCAGCACCGCACCCAACAGGGCCAGCGCATCTCCATACAACGCTCCCTGTCCGCCCTGGTCTCCCATGGCGATGCACACGCTGCCGGCAAAGGTCAAGCCAATGCTCACCACCGCCAGAGGGGACAGCTTCCCCTTGAGCAGCAGACAAAAGCCCAATGCAGTAAAAATCACCTCAGTGCTCACCAGTACGTTGGAGGCCGCCACACTGGTCCAGCTCAGTGATTCAAACCACACCGTAAAGTGCAACGCCAGAAACACCCCGCTGAGCGCACACCAGGCGATGTCTTTGGGTGCGGTGGAAACCAGCTCCGCCCGCTGACGGGTGGTCACCACCGGCAGCATCAGCAGCACCGTCCACATCAGCCGGTAGAGTGCCAGCACCATGGAAGGGGCCTGGGAATACCGCACAATCACCGACGAAAAAGACACCCCTATGATGCCGCACAACAAAATCAGTTTTTTCATCTCTCTCCCCCGCGCAAAAGACCGGAGGGGAAACTCCCCTCCGGTTTGCATCTGTTATTACTTCACAATCAAGCTTTCGCCGTCCATCTCCTCCGGCTTGGCAAGACCCATCAGATCCAGCATGGTGGGCGCCAGATCCGCCAGCTTGCCCGGTTTGAGCTTTACATCGCCCGCGCCCATCACAATGAGGGGCACCGGATTGGTGGTATGGGCGGTGAAGGGAGTCACTCCATCGTCATCAATCATCTTGTCGCTGTTGCCATGGTCCGCAGTGAGCAGCAATACTCCCTGCACCTTCTTCAGCTCGGTTACGATTTCACCCACGCAGGTGTCCACCGCTTCCACTGCCTTGACTGCCGCTTCAAAGACACCGGTGTGGCCCACCATGTCGCAGTTGGCAAAGTTGAGGATGATCACATCATACTTGCCGCTGCGGATACGCTCGATCACCGCATCCTTTACTTCATAAGCACTCATCTCGGGCTGCAGGTCATAGGTGGCCACCTTGGGAGAATTGATCAGGCACCGGTCCTCTCCCTCATACTGGGCTTCCACACCACCGTTGAAGAAGAAGGTGACATGGGCATACTTTTCGGTTTCAGCAATGCGCAGCTGGGTCATACCCTGCTTGCTCACATATTCCCCAAAGGTATTGGTCAGACTCTGGGGCTTAAAGGCCACATGCACATTGGGCATGGTGGCATCGTACTGGGTCATGCACACATAGTACAGGGGGAAGAAACCCTTTTCCCGAGGGAAGGCGTCAAACTGCTCATCCACCATGGTCCGGGTGATCTCCCGGGCCCGGTCCGGCCGGAAGTTGAAGCAAATCACCGAATCATTGGGCTCAATGTGGCCCTCCTTGCTGCACACCGTAGGCACCACAAACTCGTCGGTCACACCTTCCTCATAGGACTTGGCCACCGCCTGGGCAGCATCCTGGCAGAAGGGTCCCTTGCCATTGACCATGGCATCATAGGCCTTGACCACACGTTCCCAACGATTGTCCCGGTCCATGGCATAGTACCGGCCCATCACACTGGCGATCTCACCCACGCCGATCTTGGCCAGCTGCTTCTGCAGCTGTTCCACATACTCCTTACCGGAGGAAGGCGGCACATCCCGGCCATCCAGCAGGCAGTGCACATACACCCGGGTCAGACCAAATTTTTTGGCCATCTCCAGCAGGGCGTACAGATGACTGTTGTGGCTGTGCACACCGCCGTCGGACAGCAGGCCGAACAGATGCAATGCAGTGCCCTTGGTTTTGCAGTTTTCCATGGCTCCCACCAGCGCCTCATTCTGCTCCAGGGAACCGTCCTGAGCCGCCTTGGTGATACGGGTCAGCTCCTGATACACCACCCGGCCGGCGCCAATGTTGGTATGCCCCACTTCACTGTTGCCCATCTGGCCATCGGGAAGACCTACCGCCATCCCGCTGGCATTCAGGTAGGTGTTGGGGCAGGTTGCAAACAATTCGTCCAAATGAGGGGTGTTGGCGGCCGCAATGGCATTTCCCTTGACATCGGGATTTTTGCCGAAGCCATCCAAAATCATCAACATGACAGGTTTCTTCATGGGTGTTTGTCCTCCTTCTCAAGTTCTCTCTACATTCTATACAGGATTGCAATGAAAAAGGCTGGGCGGGATTCCGCCCGCCCAGCCCGTTGGATGCTGTTTACTTGGCTGCGTCCACAATTACAGCAAAATCATCCGCCTTCAGAGAAGCGCCGCCGATCAGACCACCATCCACATGGTACTTGGAAAGCAGCTCTGCCGCATTCTTGGCGTTCATGCTGCCGCCGTACTGTACCACAGTGGCCTTGGCCACTGCTTCGCCAAACAGGTCGCACACCGCTTCCCGCACCCAGCCGTTCACTTCATCGGCCTGATCCGCAGTGGCGGTCTTGCCGGTGCCAATGGCCCAAATGGGTTCGTAGGCGATGATCACATTGGCCATATCCTCGCTCTTGACGCCCAACAGCGCAATCTTGGTCTGCATTTTCACCAGTTCCTTGGTGATGCCCTGTTCCCGCTGCTCCAGCGATTCGCCCACGCAGATGATGGGCTTGAGGCCCTGCTCCAGTGCCACCAGCACCTTCTTGTTCACCGTTACGTCGGTCTCGGCAAAGTACTGCCGTCTTTCGCTGTGGCCGATGATCACATATTCCACGCCCAGTTCCTTGAGCATATCGGCTGCGATTTCACCGGTATAAGCGCCCTTGGGCTCCCAGTGCATATTTTCTGCGCCGATCTTGATGCAGCTGCCCTTGGCGGCTTCCACTGCAGCGGGAATGTCCACGTAAGGTACACACAGCAGCACCTCGCAGACGGGATTGGTAATCTTGCTCTTCATCTCACCGATGAGCGCAGCCGCCTGGCTGGGGGTCATGTTCATCTTCCAGTTGCCGGCAATGACAACTTTTCTGTTAGCCTTATCCATTTTGTATCCCTCTCTTTTATGTCATTGGGTATTTGCTTTTCACTTATCCTGCAGGCAGGCAATACCGGGCAGTTCCAGACCTTCCAGGAATTCCAGAGAAGCACCGCCGCCAGTAGAAATATGGGTCATCTTGTCGGCGTAGCCCAGGATCTCCACAGCCGCCGCACTGTCGCCGCCGCCGATGATGGTGGTGCCGTCGCACTCTGCCACAGCAGCTGCCACCGCCTTGGTACCTACCGCAAAATTCTCAAACTCAAACACGCCCATAGGACCATTCCAGATTACCGTCTTGGCGTTCTTGATCTCAGAAGCAAACAGTTCAATGGTCTTGGGACCAATGTCCAGACCCATCATTCCGTCGGGGATATCCCGGCCATCACACACGGTGCGGGGCTCCGCTGCGTCAAACTTGGCGGCCACTGCTGCATCCACCGGAATGAGCATCTTAATGCCCTTGGCCTCGGCCTTGGCAATCAGCTCCTTAGCCAGACCCAGCTTTTCCTCTTCGCACAGAGAGGTGCCGATGGAATGTCCCATGGCTTTGAGGAAAGTATAGGCCATGCCGCCGCCGATGATGATGGTATCCACCTTTTCGATGAGGTTATTGATCACGCCGATCTTATCCGATACCTTGGCGCCGCCCAGAATGGCCACAAAGGGACGCACCGGGCTGGTCAAAGCGCCGCCCATCACATCCAGCTCCTTCTGGATGAGGAAACCGCACACGCTGGGCAGGTAGTGGGACACGCCCTCGGTAGAGGCGTGAGCCCGGTGAGCGGTGCCAAAGGCGTCGTTCACAAAAATTTCAGCCAGAGAAGCCAGTTCCTTGGCGAAGGCGGGATCGTTCTTTTCCTCTTCCTTGTGGAACCGCACATTTTCCAGCAGCACCACATCGCCATTGTTCATGCCGGCCACCAGCGCCTTGGCGCTGTCGCCGATCACGTCGGAAGCCATCTTGACCTCCTTACCCAGCTTTTCGCTGAGACGAGCCGCTACCGGGGCCAGAGAATACTTCATATTGAACTCGCCCTTGGGACGACCCATATGAGAGCAGAGAATCACCTTGGCACCCTGCTCCACCAGATACTGAATGGTGGGCAGAGCGCCCACAATCCGGTTTTCATCGGTGATGTTTTTGTTTTCATCCAGCGGCACATTGAAATCGCACCGCACCAGCACCTTCTTGCCGGCTACGTCAATGTCTTTTACAGACTTTTTGTTCATCATACCCATCGCTGTAATTCTCCTTTATCAAACAGTGATCCTTCTTTTTACCTTTATTGTACCTTTTTCATTTTAGTATAATACACGTGCTTTTTCAAGGGATTTTCTCCCTTTTCTCACCTTTACACAAACTTTGTCAGAGGATTAACAAAAATTTTTGTCACCTGCGGAATTCATTTTTCCAATCAAAAAGGACGTGGGAGTCCCGCGTCCTTTTTGTGTAATAAAACAGCTCAGTTGCTGGTGGGAGTGTATTCCCGCAAGGTCAGCTGCACTGTACCCTGCTGGTTGCCCCGAATCACCGTCAGCTCCACCGTATCGCCCACACTGTGTTTACTGAAAATACTCTTAATTTCAGAACTGCTGCTCACTGCCTGGCCATCTACCGCTGTGATGAAGTCACCCTGCTGCAAGCCTGCCGACTCTGCGGGACTGCCTTCCTGCACACCGACCACACAGACGCCCAACCGGGAGACCCGGTACATCATGGCGCTCTGTACATCCTGGATATCCACCAGACTCAGCCCAGCGTCCACCCGGCCTTTCACATAGCCGTACTGCATCAGTTCATCTGCCACCTTCATGGCAATGTTCACCGGAATGGCAAACCCAATTCCTTCAATGTCTTCGCCGGAGGACTTTGCGTTCACCACGCCAATCAGTTCTCCTCGTCCGTTGAACAGACCGCCGCCGGAATTACCTGGGTTGATGGCCGCGTTGGTCTGCAACAGAGTCATGGTATTTCCGTCCATCACAATCTCCCGATTGAGAGCGCTGATGATACCATCCGTCACCGTACCGCCCAGCTGTCCCAGCGGATTGCCCACCGCCACAGCCAGTTCACCCACTTCCAATTCATCGGAATCGCCAATCACCGCGGGCTGCAGGCCCTTCGCATCAATCTTGATCACCGCAATATCGGTCTGGGCATCGGTACCCACCAGTGTGGCCTCATAACTCTCGCCGTTGTTGAGCCGCACGCTGATCTTACTGGCCCCTTCCACCACATGATTGTTGGTGATGATATAGCCATCCTCCGAAATGATCACGCCGCTGCCGGCGCCTTCCGCAATGTACTGCCCCACCATTTGACCGGTCTGTACCGTTTCAGTGGTGATTTCCACCACACTGTCGGCCACCGCCGCGGCAATTTCACTCACCGACATTTCGGTTTTGGAGCCGATGGAACTGAGCTGGTTGGCTGTGGCGGCCGTCTGCGTGGTCTGGATGACCGCCTCTTGTGTATCCTGATTCATCCGACTGGCCAATGTGCCTCCCGCATAGCCAAAAACCATGGAAAAGGTCATGCAGCCAGCCAGCAACCAGGCACCGCCTCTGTTTCTTCTTCTGTATTGTCTTTCACTTCTATTTTCTATTCTACGGGGTTCCATAGGATCCTCTCCTCTCTTTCTGTTTCTATGATAATCATAGCAAACCCTTTTGATGCTCCTGTGAACGAGATTTGAGAAATCCATGAAAAGTGTGAGAAATCTGTAAAAAAACAGACGGAGAATTTTCTCCGTCTGTCGCTGTTTCATGATTCATTTAACCCAGCAGCTGTTCCGCCTTATCCACATCGCTGAGTTTCATCACCACCGAGGCCTTTTCCTCTTCTCCCCGACCGGTAAACGCGTAGAGATATTCAATGTCAATGTCATTGTTGCTCAGCAGAGTCACCACATCGTGGAGGCCCCCCGGAATATCCTCCAGCTGTACCGCCATCACCTGGGTGCGCTTAGCGGTAAAGCCCGCCGCTTTCAACACTTCCTTGGCCCGATCCGGCTCATCCACAATCATCCGCAAAATACCATAATCGGTGGTATCCGCCACATACAGGGCCTTGATGTTGATGTGATTTTCTCCCAGGATACGGGTCATGCTGGCCAGCCGTCCCGGCTTGTTGTCCAAAAATACCGATACCTGTGTCACTTTCATGTTTCGTGCCTCCTTATTTGTTGTTGGCATACAGCTTTCTCTTATCCATTACCCGGATGGCCTTGCCCTCACTGCGCTGGATGCTATGCGGCTCCACCAGCTTAACATTGATGCCAATGCCCAGAGTGGACTCAATGTCCTTGCGAATGGCGCGGGACAGCTTTTCCAAAGAACGCACCTCATCCGAGAACACCTGCTCGTTTACCTCGATGTGGATATCCAGACTGTCGCTGTTGTTTTCCCGATCCACATAAATCATGTAGTGAGGCTCTACTTCCGCATACTTGAGAATGACGCTTTCGATCTGAGAGGGGAAGACATTGACGCCCTTGACAATGAGCATGTCATCGGTACGGGCTTTGATCTTTTCCATACGGGGGGTGGTCCGGCCACACTTACAGGTTTCGGTGTGCAGCACCGTCAAATCCTTGGTGCGGTACCGAATCATGGGAGTCCCCTGCTTGGTGATGGTGGTGAACACCAATTCGCCCTCACTGCCGTCAGGCAGTACTTCACCGGTCTCGGGATCAATGATTTCCGCGATGAAGTGGTCCGCCTGGATGTGCATACCCTGCTTTTCGCTGCAGTCCATGGACACGCCCGGACCCAGAATTTCAGTGAGGCCATAAATATCATAGGCTTTGAGACCCAGTTTATTCTCAATCTCCTGCCGCATCTGCTCGGTCCAGGGCTCGGCGCCAAAAATGCCATACTTCAGATTGAGATCATCCTTGGTCAATCCCAGTTCATCCAGCGCGTCCGCAATGTGCAGAGCATAGGAAGGAGTGCAGGCAATGGCAGTGGTCTGGAAATCCTTGAGCAAGGTCATCTGCCGTTTGGTATTGCCCACCGAAGCAGGAATCACCATGGCACCAACTTTGGTGCCGCCACCATGAGCACCTAAGCCGCCAGTGAACAAGCCATAACCATAGGAAACGTGCATTTTGTCCTTGTTGGTAATGCCGATACTGGTCAGACCCCGGGCCACACATTCATCCCAAATCTCCAGATCATTTCGGGTGTAACCCACCACTACTTGCTTGCCGGTGGTACCGGAAGAGGCATGAATCCGAACAATATCCTCCATGGGCACCGCAAAAGTGCCGAAGGGATAATAATCCCGCAAATCCGCCTTGGTCATGAAAGGCAACTTATGCAGGTCTTCCACCCCATGAATATCGTCAGGTGTCACGCCGGCTTCCTGCATACGTTTGCGGTAAAATTCCACATTTTCATAAACCCGACGCACTGCGTCCACCAGTCGTTCACTCTGCAGCTTTTTGCGCTCCTCCTGGGGCATGCATTCCATTTCCTCATTCCAATACCGAGCCATTTTCATCGCCAACCTTTCTGAAATAAAAAAGCTCCGCGCCCTTCCCGGATTCATCCGGCAAAGGGACGCGAAGCTATGCTCTCGTGGTACCACCCTTATTGGCTGCCGCAACAGCCCACTTTTCCGCACTCACAGTACGGCATCCACTGATAACGGAGAGATGACCTCCGCGCAAACCTACCACCCGGCGTCTGCCGCGCTTCAGCCCGCGAACTCCGGAGTGAACTTCCCTCGGCTGACAAAGAAATCCGCTTTCAGTCCATGACGGATTCTCCCTGGCAATGTACTCACCGACGTACTTTACTCCATCCTCGTTGTTTGCTTTTTATCCATCATAATGCATTTTTTTCCCTTTGTCAACCACCGTCGTGGACCATGGACAAAGTTTTTTCATATACTGCTATGTACCACACATAGGAGGGGATTTCTATGGCCAGCTCCACCCAACAACCATGCCCGCTGCCCTGCGAGGAAATGATCCTGCTGGCCACCTTGTTTTCCATCACCATCAGCCAGGGGCAAAACGCATCCAACACCCAAGTATTGGCCCAGTTTTTCAATGTAGTCAGCACCATTCTCAATTCCCTGGCCTTTTGCCGGGGCAAAAATGAGGGACTGGGAGCGCTGGATGCCGTCGCGGAAGATCCACAATCCATCAACGATACGTGAGCAAATCCTCCACTGTTTTGCGCCGGGGTGCGGTGGGGTCAATGGCTGGATATCCAGCAGGGATCAGCGCCACCAGTTCTTGTCCCTCCGGGATTTCCAGATATTTCTGTAACCCCAGCCGGTCAAAAATACCCAAAATCACCGTTCCGATGCCCAGTTCATGCCCAGCCAGACAAAGAGTCTGACTGGCAATGCCACAGTCAAACATCTGCCAACCATCCTCCCGGTCGGTGCTGTAAGAGCCATCCCGCTCAAAACCACTGCGGCCGGTGATCATGGTCACCGCAAAGAGCAGCGGCGCACCATGAAGGATGGGGGCATTAAAGGGAGCGTATTCATCAGCGATTTTATCAATGATTTCCCGGCTTTCAATGGCAATATACCGGGTAATCTGGGTGTTTTTCCAGGAGGGCGCATAGGCAGCTGCCGCCACCATCTGCTCAATCACCTCATGGGGAACCGGCCGGTCCTCAAACTTGCGGATGCTCCGCCGGCTGGTGATACAATCCATCGTATTCATGACTTTGCCTCCTTCAAATCAGCTTCATTTCCCGCAGCAGCTCTTCCACAGCCTGTCCCTGATGCTCATTGACCGACGGCATGGGGAAAGCACACACATCGCTCATCTTCACACCCCGCAGCATCATGGCCTTTTTGATAGTGCCGATGAAGGTAGGAGCGATGGAGTAAATGCGCATCATTCCGTCCACAATCCGCTGGATACGAGCCACTTCCTGCATATCTTCGGCTTTCATGGCCTTGACCCAGGCGCCACACACCTCCGGCATCACATTGGACAGGCCACCGATGCAGCCGGCACCGCCCGCCAGTACATTGTGGGCAAAGTTTTCATCAAATCCCGAGAATACCTCAAAATTGGGAAATTCCTTGCACACCGTTTCAATGATCGCCCGAGTGTCGTCAAATCCGGTGATGGTATGCTTGATGCCGGTGATGTTTTTATGTTTGCGAGCCAGACGCAGTACCACATCAGGGGAAATATCATAGCCGGTACGAGCGGGGAAGCTATACAGACACAAATTGCCCCGAATCCGGCTGGCCAGTTGATCATAATATTCCTCTACGCTGCTATCGGGCAGGCTGAAATAATAGGGGCTGATGACCATAATGTCCTGTACGCCTTTGTCATAGGCGTACTCGCACAGCTCCACGCACTGCTCAAAATCCATATTGCTGCCGCCTACAAACAGACGAGTACGGCCTGCAATGGTCTCCACTGCCACATCCACCAGTTTTTTCTTCTCCTCCTGAGGAATGGCGAAAAACTCTCCGATGCTGCCCAGAATCAGAATTCCGCTCACGCCGCCCTGAATGAGGTGTTCATACACCCGGCGATTGGCTTCCGCGTCAATGTGTCCCTGCCGGTCCAGCACCGTAATGCAGGGGGTGATATATTGTGCTTTCATGTGTCACGTCCCTTTCTTTTCCATGTTTGCTTATCATTATACCAGCCTGTCACCAGACCGTCAATGTGCCCGCTTCCCCACAAACCAGCAGGGCTCGGCCCGCCGGGTGAGACCCTCTTCCAGCTCGTGCTGGTGATAGAGATATCCGGCATCGTCATAGTACCGGGCTCCTTTGGGACATCCTTTGATGCAGGCGCCGCACTTAATGCAGATGCCGGTATAGGCCCGCACGTTTTCCGGATCGATGGAGCCCATGGGGCACAGCCGCACGCATACACCGCACTGGTCGCAGGTGTCGCTCACCAGCGGTTTGACCTTCCGGATGTCCACCGGATTGCCCTTGCGGTCCCTGGGCTGGTAATACCCCCGATAGGGGCGGGGCACACCGGGCACCTCCACCGGTTTGATCTCCCCTTCTTCCGTCAGCAGCGCTGCTACCGCCCGGCCAAAGCCCCGGGCTTTCTCCACATCCTGCGCGTCGGGCCGTCCCGCCGCCAACACCTTGGAAAAAGAGTGCTCCGCCACAAAAGCTCCGGCCGCAATGGGCAGCGCTCCCCCATCCATCAGCAAATCCCGTAATTCTATCAGGGCGTCATCAAAATCCCGGTTGCCATACACCACCACCGGCACCGCCAGCGCCCCATCGGCCTGCAAGGTGGCCAGGTATTTCAGCAGTACATTGGGTACCCGGCCGGCATAGACCGGCGTCCCCAGTACCACTACGTCACCCCGGTCAAACCGCAGCGGCTCCTGCCGCCCCGCCGGCAGCGTAAAATCCCGGGTGACTCTTTCCCATCCGCACTCCTGCGCTATGGCCCCGGCAATTTCCTCCACCACCCGTCGGGTGGTGCCGGTGGCACTGAACCACACCTGATAGACCTTTTTCACACGCTCGCCCTCTTTCTGTCGTTTTTTTTATTGTACCACACTTCCTGGCACTTGGAAGCCATTCCGGCAAAAAAAGAACGCCCTCTTCACAGAGGACGTTCTTTGATTACAGTGGTCCGAAAGTGCGCTCCAATTCCTGCCGGATTCGGATGCTTTGACGGCGTGCCGCCTCCCTGGCCTGTTCCGGCTCTCCGGCGGCAATGGCTTCCGCCACCGCCCGGTGTTCCTGGTTGGACGCCTGTTTGTCAATGTGGGTAGGCGTGACAAACCACAACACCCGAGTCAAGTGCATGCGCAATTGACTGGCGCACATGACAATGTAAGGATTGTCACACAGTTCCATCAGCAGCTCGTGAAACCGGCTGTCACAGGCGGTCCACTCTTTGATGCGCTCCTCACGCAGCAGCTGATCCATCTCATCCAGCAGCGTAAAGAGCGGCTGCAGCGCCTCCCGGCTCAAGCTGCCCGAAGCTACACGCTGCGCCAGACTTTCCGCCAGCGCACCATCCACCTCTTTGGCAATGTCATGGCACATCATCATGTCCCGCGGGGAATAACTCTTCACAATGGCACCCTTTCGAGGCACAATGGTGAGAAACCCTTCGCTGGCCAGACGCTTCAGCGCCTCCCGCACCGGGGTACGGCTCATACCCAACTTTTCCCCATATTCACTTTCCACTATGATGGCTCCGGGAGTGAGATGCTGCAATACGATTTCATCCCGAATGGACTCATAGGCCTTTTGTGCCTGTGAACTCTTTGCCTCTGCCATGGAGCCTGCCTCCTCTCTCCTGTCTTCTCAATTGTACACAACGGAGGCCGGCTTGTAAAGAGTCAGTCCTTTTCGCCCCGGGCCAGCCGCACATGTCCTTCGGCCATCTCGTACCCGGATGCCTGAGCACAGGCAGTGTTGAGGTCCAGAGAAATGGCGCACACTGCGGCGATCTCCGCCACCTTCTTCACGCTGACATTGTCCTCCAGGCTGGTGCCCACCCGGTCGCAGCCGATGAGTTTGAGGCATTCCCGAGCGGTGCCGAACATGGTGCCGCCGCCCATAGCTGCCACTTCCAGATTGGGGAAGGTGGCCTGGAACAGCAGACCGTCGTCAAAGGACTCAGCCTGTACGAAGCAAGAGGAAGAAGATACTACATGGGCCAGGTCCTGACCGGTGGCGGCATAGAAGGCGGCAATGGGATTGGCCGCGTTCACATTGAAGCCGCCCAGTGTACCTGCCAGCGCGGAACCCAGATAGCACTTGTTGAATACCACCCGTTCCACCTTACGACTGGTGATGCCCTTCTTGAACACCTTCTTCAGCACTTCTTCCGGCAGGAACACATTGGCCTGTACCGCCTTGCCCCGGCCAGAGAGAATGTTTACATGGTTGCTCTTCTTATCGCAGCAGAAGTTGGAGCTGATGGTGATGAGCTGGAAGTCGGTATAACGTGCCAGAATGGCCTTGGTTACATCGGCGGTGGCCTTGGTCACGCCATTCATGCCCATGGCGTCGCCAGTGTGGCAGAACATCCGCATGAACACCTTGTTGCCCATCTGATAGCACTGGATATCATACAGCTGCACAAAGGGGTCCTTGACGTAGGTGCCCAGTTCGGCGATGTAAGCCGGATCTTTCAGATCGTCAATCAGCTGACGGGCTCTCTGCAGGTTGGGAGCTTCCACCAGCGAAGCACGCATCATACCGTCAAAGGTGACCATGGTGTTGACACCGCCGGCCAGGTTGATGGCCTTGATGCCCCGCTGTACACCAGCCAGCAGAGCTGCTTCATTGGTGGCCAGAGGCAGGTAAAAATCACCCTTGGCATACTGACCGTTGATCCGTACCGGACCTGCGATGCCCAGCGGGATCACCGCGCCGCCCACCTTGTTCTCGATGCCGCTGAGAACGGTGCCGTCCTTGGTGAGGGTGCAGTTGTTGCAGGGTACATTCTTGGCAATTGTAAATTCCACGCCCGTCTTTTTCTCAATCTGTTCGCACCGGATGCGGGCAGCATCTGCACAGGCAGCTGCCAGCTTTTCCCGATCGCTTCCGTAGATTTCCTCAAAAATGGTAGCTTCCAGATGCTGGGTCTTAATGGCCCCTTCTTCATACCGCTTGGCGATATCCTGCAATTGCTGATTCATGTTGATCCTCTCTTTCTTATGTTCAGGTGAATGTGTATTTTCTCTTTTCAACCGCAGCAGGGGGTATTCCCGCGGGATACCTTGCTCAGCTGCTTAGCAAATTCGCCGGCCGCGAACATCTTTTCTCCATCGATGCCGGTCTGAATGCCCATACGGTGGAACATTTCCACCAGCAGTTCGGTGGCGATGTTGCCCTTGGCGCCAGTGGCGTAGGGACAGCCGCCCAGTCCGCCTGCGGCACCGTCAAAAACGGTGATGCCTGCCTGCAGAGAAGCCAGGTTGTTGGCGAATTCCAAACCGTCAAACCGGTGATAATGCACCGCCAGACTGGCAGTGGTGAGCTTTTCCTTAATCATCTTGGGGATCTCATAGGCCGAGATGGGATTGGCCATGCCGGTGGTGTCACCCAAGGAAATTTCATAGGAACCGAAGGATTCCAGTGCCAGGGCAATGTCCAGCACCTTATGGGGGTCAATGTATCCCTCAAAGGGACAGCCAAAGGAAGTGGCAATGTAGGACCGCACTTTCACACCATGCTGCTTGGCGGTACGGTTGATTTCCTCAATGGCCTTGAGGGAATCGGCCACCTGCATGTTGAGGTTGTTTTTGTTGTGGCTCTCACTGGAGCTCATGATGGTAACCACATGGTCAAATCCAGCTTCAATGGCCATTTCCAATCCCCGCATGTTGGGGATCAGAGCGTTGTAGATCACACCGGGCTTCTTTTTAATGCCGGCATATACCTCCTTGGCGTCTGCCATCTGGGGCACCCACTTGGGATTCACAAAGCTGGTCACCTCAATGTGAGAGCATCCGGCGTCGGTGAGCATATCGCACAGCCGAATCTTATCCTTGGTGGGGATAAAGCCGGGTTTTTCGTTTTGCAGACCGTCGCGGGGGCCTACCTCAAAGATTTGTACTTTTTCAGGATACTGGTTCATAGCTCCTCCTTTTGCACTGGTTGTTTAAGTATTCTTTGTAGTATACTATGTGAAGTTCTACTATTAGTATAGCAGAATCGCTTCAATTGTCTATCCCCAAACGACAAACAAAACAGCTAAATTTACCCACTCCATTTTATTGTTTTTGCACAATAAAAAAGAAGACCTTTTGCAAGGCCTTCTTTTCTGTCGGGGAATTATTTCAGCAGTCCTTCTTCCGCCAGCAATTCCACCACCCATTTGGCGGAACGCCCTACCACACCGGTACATACATCGTCGTGGCCGCCGGCATCCAGGAACTTCTGCTTATCCTCGGGATCATACATGTGATAGCCCCGGCCCATCAAATGCGCCTGAATCTGGGTGCAGTCACAAGAACCATAGGCTTCTTCAAAACGTTCCAGCAATTTACGGCACAACTCCATGGTGCGGTCGTTGGCTGCCATGTCATCCATCTTGTCGTACTCGCGTCCTACCACTGTGGACAGCGCCATCACTCCGCCAGTAAACGCCCCACAAGCATGACCTGAACGGGCACAACCTGCAGCCAATCCAGTGGCGCTTTTGATCACCGCGTTGTCAATATCCAATGCGGTTTCCTTCAATGCACACAGTACACATTGCGCGCATCCGCCCACTTTGCCCTCGTATTCATAGCCCCGCTCATACGCCTGCTGGGCCATTGCCTGAACGTCTTTCATGAAAGATCCCTCCTGCATTTTTCTTTCATTATAGCACTGCTGTACCATAATTTCCACCAATCTGCAGGAAAAAAGAGAAAATTCACTGTCCCGACACGACTCGATACCCTGCCTGCGTCACTGCTTGCCTTACTTCATCGGGTGGTCTGAAATCTTTCATCCAAACCTGCACCTGTCCGGTTTTGAAGTCGGCCCGGGCATGTATCCCCTCCAGTTCTTCCAATGCATCCACTACTTTGGCCGCACAATGGGCACAGTGCATTCCCTCTACCTGGAGGATCATCTCATACGGATACTCCCGGGGATTCCAACGTCTGAGTCTTCGAGTTTTCACCGGGCCGCTTCCGCAACAGCCCACTGTCAACCGGCGCAGATAACTGCGAATCGCCAGAATGGCGCACACCGCCAGCACCGCCAGTACGATGGCCGTTCCCATATCGGTTTCGCCTCCCCGTCAGTGTTTGCCGCAGCTGCGGCAATGGGAACAATTTCCACCGCAGCCGCCGGTTTTATGTTCTTTCCAGGCGGCGCGCCCAGCCCATATGGCAAGTCCCACCACCATAGCTCCTACCAACACAGTTGACATACTTTTTCCTCCTGTACAGGTTATTTGCTCACTGCCCGGCGTCCAACCACATGCAATGTACTGCTGCTTTTTTCATTGATTGGCCGGAAAATCAGGAACAGATAGACTGCCAGCACCACAATGGCTGCCACAGTACCCGCACCAAAGCCACCGCCGGTGAAAAGTAGTCCAAACTGATAAATCATCAGACTCATGGTATAGGCAAACAGTGTCTGATATCCAATGGCAAACCAGGTCCACTTGGCATTGTTCATCTCCCGCTTGATAGCGCCAATGGCCGCAAAACAGGGAGCGCACAGCAGATTAAACACCAGGAAGGAATAGGCCGACAGCAGGGTAAAGTGCTGCGCAATGGCGCCCAACTGGCCAAACTCGCCGGCCTCCACCAATTCCAGTGCATCTCCGGCCACGCCATACAGAGTGCCAAAGACACCCACCACTTCTTCCTTGGCCACCAGACCCAGTACAGTGGCCACTGCAGACTGCCAAGTGCCAAAGCCCAGAGGCTGGAACAGCACTGCGATGCCCGAGCCAATGAAGGCCAGCACCGAGGCATCCATATCTTCCACCATGCCAAACCCGCTTTCGGTAAAGCCAAAGGAAGAGGCAAACCACACCAAAATGGAAGCCAGCAAAATCACTGTACCTGCTTTTTTCATGAAGGACCAACCGCGTTCCCACATGGAGCGCAGCACATTGCCCGCGGTGGGAATATGATACCGGGGCAATTCCATGACGAAAGGAGCGGGATCCCCGGCAAACATGGCTGTCTTTTTCAGAATGATACCGGAAAGAATGATGGCCGCCACACCCACAAAGTAGGCGGAAGGAGCCACCCACCACACGCCGCCGAACACCGCACCGGCAATCAGAGCCACGATGGGCATTTTGGCGCCGCAGGGAATAAAAGTGGTGGTCATAATGGTCATTTTACGGTCGCGGTCCTGCTCAATGGTCCGGGAAGCCATCACCGCAGGTACGCCGCAGCCGGCGCCGATGAGCATGGGAATGAAGCTCTTGCCAGAAAGCCCAAACCGGCGGAAAATCCGGTCCATAATAAAGGCCACACGAGCCATATACCCGCAGTCTTCCAAAATGGCCAGCATGAAGAAGAGCAGCAGCATCTGAGGCACAAAGCCGATGACAGCCCCCACGCCGCCTATGATACCTTCCCCCACCAGGCCCACCAGCCAGGCCTGGGTGCCAATGCCTTCTAGGAAGGACTGTGCCGCGCCCTTGATCGCTTCCACAAAAACATCATTGGTCCAGCTGGTAGCCATATCACCAATGGTACTGATGGAAATATAGTACACCAGTGTCATCACCGCCACAAAGATGGGCAATGCCAGCAGTCGGTTGGTGACCACCAGGTCAATTTTATCGGAAGTGCTCATGCCGATGGTATGTTTTTTCACGCACTGCTGCACCAACCGGCCAATGCAGGTATACCGTTCGCTGGTAATGATGGATTCCGCGTCGTCATCCAGCTCTTCTTCCACTTCAGCGATCACCGTTTCCAGCCGGTCAGCCAGTTCCTGGGACAAACGCAGACCGCTCATCACCTTGTCGTCCCGTTCAAATACTTTAATGGTATACCAGCGCAGCTGCGAAGCAGGCACCACACTCTCGATCGCCTGCTCAATCTGAGCCAGTGCCTGCTCCACCCGGGGCTGAAACACCAATGGTTTGGGCACATGCTTCCCCATGGCCTCCACCTTGGCTGCCGCCACCAGCTCTTTGACCCCTTCTCCCTTGATGGCAGAGGTTTCCACCACCGGCACTCCCAGCATTTGAGAAAGCGCCTTGCTGTCAATGGCATCTCCCCGTTTGCGCACTACATCCATCATATTCAGCGCAATGGCTACTGGAATGCCCATTTCCAGCAGTTGGGTGGTGAGGTACAGGTTGCGCTCGATGCTGGAGGCATCCACCAGATTGACAATGGCATCGGGTTTCTGCTCCAGCAGAAAATCCCGGGTAATCACCTCTTCCAATGTGTAGGGTGACAGAGAATAAATGCCTGGCAAGTCGGTGATCTCCACCTCTTTATCCCCTCTGAAACGACCCTCTTTTTTCTCCACTGTTACCCCGGGCCAGTTGCCCACATATTGGGTAGCGCCCGTCAAATCATTGAACATGGTGGTTTTACCGCAGTTTGGATTACCCACCAGTGCCAGTCGAATGGTCATAGTTCTCTTCCTTTCTATAATTAGCTCTTGCTAACCCCTATGCAAAAAAAGAATCCCTCACTCCACCTGAATCATTTCGGCATCGGCTCTGCGCAGCGAAAGCTCATAGCCCCGTACGGTCACTTCCACTGGATCGCCCAGCGGCGCCACCTTGCGCACAAAAACCTGTGCGCCTTTAGTGATCCCCATGTCCATAATCCGCCGCCGCACAGCCCCCTCGCCGATGATTTTTACCACCTTGACGGTGCTCCCGCAGGGCGTATTTTTCAGCGTTCCCATACTCCTTCTCCTCCTTTTTATTGTTTACACCATAATGCGCATGGCCAATGACTGGGAGAGTGCCACCCGGCAATCTTTAACCTGTACGATCAAATTACCGGCAGAAGCTGAGATAACCGTTACCTCCGAGCCCTCCACAAATCCCAGATTGGCCAAAAAACGCACTGTATCATTTTTGCCGCGGATTTTTTGAATCACATTGATTTTTCCTGTATCCGCCATAGACAACGGCATAATAACAATCACTCCTTTATTAGCTATTGCTAACTCAAATGCAAAACGCAAAGGTTAGTTTATACTAACCCTTTCCTTTTATGAGTTTACCAATGCTAACTGATTTTGTCAAGAGGTTTTCCATAATTTGTATTCTCCATTTTGACAACCTCTGTGAAAGTCATTATAATGAAAGTAGTTTGAGTACGTTTTGGCCTTGCGAAAGGAGATTTTCATGTCTGTTGGTCTGATTGGTGGCGCCGATGGCCCTACCGCGATTTTTGTAAGCAGCGTTCCGCCGCTGACACTGCTGCTCTGTGCTGTGGGAGCCATTGTGGGACTGTCTGTGGTTCTCTGGCTGGCATTCCGCCGCTGAAAAAAGCCTGTGCCTTTTACCGGCACAGGCTTTTTTGGTGAAATTCTCTACAAAACATGCTCTTTTTTCTATCATCCGCCCCCTACAATTTATCAATGACCATGCTATAATAAAAGTGCATTTTTCATTTTTACTCAAAAATCCAGAAAAGAAGGTGCATTTTTTATGAAAATTACCCATGTGGAACCCATTTTGCTGCGATACACTCCTCCCAGAGCTCCTCGGGACGGCCTGGCCGGAATTCCCAGTCGCGATGTATTTCTGCTACGCATTGACACCGACGAAGGCATTTCAGGGATTGGCGAAGGTTTTGCCCTAGGTTCTCTGGAATCCACCGCGGCCCTGGTCAATGAAACCCTCACTCCCCTGCTGCTGGGACAGGACCCCACCATGATTGAACAGCTGTGGAACCACATGTACCAGTACACCTTCCGCTACGGACGGCGTGGCATTCTCATTGCCGGCCTCAGTGCCATCGACATCGCTCTGTGGGACATTCTGGGCAAAGTGAGCGGCCAGCCGGTTTACAAACTGCTGGGCGGTGCCCACGATTCTCTGGAGCCTTACGCCAGTGCCGGCTATTATATGGAAGGAAAAACTCCGGCCGATTTGGGCGCGGAAGCCAAAAACTACCAGGATATGGGCTTCCGCATCATGAAAATGAAGGTAGGCGGCGCCACCATCCCGGAGGATATGGAACGCATTCAGGCCGTACGGGATGCGGTGGGATATGATTTCAAACTGGCCATCGACGCCAATAACGCCTGGGATTACACCGACGCCCTGCGCATGGCTCGCTTCTGCGAAAAAATGGACATCTTCTTTTTCGAAGAACCCCTCTCCTCCGATCACCTGGAGGACAGCATTCGTTTGGCAGAGGCCACCGATGTCCCCATCGCGGGCTATGAAACCCAGCTGACTAGCTATGGAATGCGCGACTTCATCTGTCGTCATGGCGTGGACATCGCCCAATGGGATGTGATTTGGACCGGCGGCATCAGCGAATGCCGTAAAGTGAGCACCCTGGCCAACTGCTGGAACAAACAGTGCATCCCCCACTTCTCCGCCTCCATGGTTTCTCTGGCGGCCAATCTGCACTGCGGCATGGGCATGCACAACGTCCACTACTTTGAATACACACTGGATGACAACCCCCTGCGGGATGAACTGTCCCTCTACCCCATCAAAATGAAAAACGGACGGGTGACGGTACCCGATCTGCCCGGCATCGGAGTGGAACTCAATCCCGATACGGTGGCCAAATACCGCATCGGCTGACCTCCCGACGCACCAAACCAAAGCCTCCCGCGTAGGATGGAACGACATTCCAACTACGCAAGGAGGCTTTTTTGTATGCCCTTACTCTATCTCAGTCCCTCCACTCAGGAGTTCAACCACTATGTGAACGGCGGCACCGAGGAGTTTTACATGAATCTCATCGCTGATGCCATGATCCCCTATCTGCGGGCTTCCGGCATCCGCTACATCCGCAACACCCCTGATATGACCGCCGCCTCTTCCATTGCCCAATCCAACAGCTACCCGGTGGACCTGCATGTGGCACTGCACTCCAATGCCGCTCCCGACGACAAAAGCGGAGAAATTCAGGGCAGTCTGGTGTTTTACTATCCCACCAGCCATTGGGGGCAGGCTGCCGCGGATATTGTAGCCGCCGGTCTGCGGGAAATCTATCCTCAACCCGACCTAGTGCGCGCTGTGTCCACCACCACGCTGGGAGAAGTGGCCCGCACCCGCGCCCCGTCCATCCTCATTGAGTTTGCCTACCACGACAATCCAGAAGACGCCCAGTGGATCAAAAGCAACATACAGGCCATTGCCAAAAATGTAGTGCGCTCCCTGACTCGTTATTTTGGACTGCCCTTTTTACAGCCCGCTCCCGATCAGCACGCGGTGGTACGGACGCAGGGTGGACCGCTGCGGCTGCGGGATCGGCCCAATCTCTCTTCTCCGGTCATCGGACTGATGCCCAACGGAGCCCGGGTGACTGTCACCGGCCAATGGGAAGGCTGGAAAGTGGTGGAATACCAAGGTCTGCTGGGATTTGCAGACGCCCGATACCTTCGCCCCACCTGCTGAAAAAGACGGCCATAAGGCCGTCTTTTCATTAGTAGCCATATCGTTTTTTCTGACTGCGATAGCAGATATACCCCACCACAGCGGACAGGGCTTCCGCTGCCGGCACCGCAATCCAAACGCCATCCACTCCCAGCCACCAGGGGAAAAACAGCAATCCGCCCACCAGAAAGACCAGCGTGCGCAAAAAAGAAAGCAGAGCGGAGAGAAAACCATTGCTCAACGCGGTAAACATGGCAGATAAAAACACATTGACTCCCATAAAAAGATAGGAAGTAGAGAAAATCAAAAATCCCCGCCGGGCCAATGCGAAGGTGGAGCTGCCCGGCTCCAGGAAGAGCATGACCGCCTCATCTGCCAACAGAATGGAAAACAATACCACCAACAGAGAGCAGCCCGTCAGCAGAAAAATGCTGGTACGGACAATGCCATGGAGCTGGAGCTGATCTCCCTGCCCATATTTATAGCTGATCACCGGCGCAATCCCCTGGGCATAGCCAAAATAGACCGCGGCCTGAATGAACTGCAAATACAAAATCACCGTAATGGCCGACACGCCTGCCTCTCCCACATAATGCAGCATAGTCAGGTTAAACAGCAGCGTGGTGATGGCCACTGACAGATTGTTGACCAGTTCGGAGGAGCCGTTGGAACAGGTATGGAGCATCTCCCGTCCTCTCCATCTGGGCCGCTGAAAATGAAGTGTCCCACCTGCATTGCGGGCAAAATACCACACTCCATACAATCCCGGCACTGAATATCCAATACCAGTGGCCACCGCCGCTCCGGCAATTCCCATCTGACAAGGGCCCATAAATACATAGTCCAGCACAATGTTGGCCACTCCTCCCAACAGGCAGGTAGTGAGTCCAATGCCAGGCTTGCCCTCGGTCACAAAGAAATTCTGAGTGAACATCTGCAAAAAGCCCATGGGAAAGAACCAGAGCAGCACACCCAGATATTCCCTGGCATAGCCATACAGTTCCGGCGTGGTCCCCAGCCATGCGAGCAGCGGTTCGATGCCCAGCCAGCACAACAGGCTGAGCACCACACCGCTGCCAAAGCCCACGCCATAGATGAGCGTAAAAAATTGGCGCGCTTCCTCGCCTTTTCCCTCACCCAGCTTGCGGGCGATGATGGCGTTGGAGCCGGTGGCCAGCATCAGGCTCAACGCCACAATCACACTGATCACCGGATAGACAATATTGACCGCAGCCAGCGCGTCTTCAGAGATCATCTTGGACACAAAGGCTCCATCCACCGACGTATAGGTGGACATGGCCACCATCATCACCACAGTGGGCAGCACAAACCACAACAGCCTGGGCAGTGTGAAATTCTGCTTCATCACATTGTCTTTCATACTTTTTCTCCCTTTTCCAAATACAGTTGCCCCATGTGATCCAGCATACGGCAAAACAGTCCCACCTGCTCCGGTGTATAGGTCTGCGCCAGTTCTTCGGCAATGCTCATATCCAGTTCCCGGCAAAAGGCGTAGGCCGGCGCCGCTTTTTCGTCCACATACAAATAGTAGGCACGCTTGTCTGTGTCGCTTTGTTTTTTATATAGGTAGCCTTTCTGAATCAGCTCATTGACCCGGGTAATGACCCCCGGCTTGGAAACATGCAGCAGATCGGCGATGGCGGAAGCGGTATACTTCCCCGGATTGCAGTACACCAGGTCCAAATAGAGCAGACTGGTATAGGTCATATTGTCCACCGGATATTTTTTGCACACCATTTGCAGTTCATTGACAGTGAGATTGTGAAACAGCCGGTTCACTGTTTCAAAGATTTGTTGCCGCATCAAAACGCCTCCATTTATATACATTTCATTATATATTTTTCGTTATAGATTGAGTATACCCATGGAAATTTTTCCTGTCAATTCTGCTTTCCGCAAAAAAAGAGAGCCATCCGGCATCGGCTGCCGTATAGCTCTCTTTCTCTTTTTTTATGTTGCTTACACTTTCATTTTCAGCCGGATCTTGTCCGCAATCAGAGCAATGAACTCCGAATTGGTCGGTTTTCCTTTATAAGTGTGGATGGTGTTCCCGAAGATACTTTCAATCACATCAATGTCCCCCCGATCCCAGGCCACCTCAATGGCATGGCGAATGGCCCGTTCCACCCGGGAAGAAGTGGTGCCGAATTTTTTGGCCACCACCGGATACACCAGTTTGGTAATGGAGTTGATAATTTCCATATCGTTGGCGGTCATGATGATGGCCTCCCGCAGATACTGATAGCCCTTGATATGAGCAGGTACCCCAATCTCATGAATCACCCGGGTCACCTTGGTTTCCATATTTTCCTCTTCCCGCTGAGGGGCAAAGGCGCCATATCCTCCGGAGGGCAGCGGTTCCACACCACCGGTGAGCTGACGAATTCGTTCAGGCAGCAGCGCAAGATCAAAGGGTTTGCGGATGTAATAGCTGGCACCCAGGTTCATGGTTTCCTGCATGATGTTGGGATTGACAATACAGGATAAAACAATGAATACCGGAGGAGTTCCCTGATATTCCTGACGTACCCGTTTGAGTACGCCAATTCCATCCAGCTGAGGCAAAATCACATCCATCACCACCACATCCGGCCGGTGAAAGAGCATCTTGTCCACACATTCGCTGCCGTCCCGGGCGGTGGCCACCACTTCCATATCCGCACAATTGAGAACGTTTTGACACGCTCCCCGAAATTCTGCACTGTCGTCGGCCACCAAAATTCTCAGTTTGTTCTCCATATTGATCCCCTCTCTGTCAGTAAGGTCGTTGTTCTAGTGATAGTTTACCATATTATTCCATATTTTCAAGGTATTTCCCAATATTTTCCTATTATTTCCATCAAAACAGCCGCCCGAAGGCGGCTGTTTTATGCGGCGGGCTGCTGATACGCAGCTTGTCCCTGCCGCAGCATATTTTCAATAAAGATACCATATCCTCTGGTAGGATCATCAATCAGTACATGGGTAACAGCTCCCACCAGCTTTCCATTTTGCAAAATGGGGCTGCCGCTCATACCCTGGACAATCCCTCCTGTTTTTTCCAAAAGTTCGGGATCGGTCACCTGCAGCAACATATTCCGGCCTTCCACGCCAGAGCCATGCATCACCCGCTGAATCTCCACCGTAAACTCTTGTACACGGTTTCCTTCCACATTGCTTAAAATGGTGGCTTCCCCTTCCTCAATTTCGCCTTGCAGCGCAATTGGCATTGCCTGTCCCAATTGCTGGGGCATCTCATCCAACACACCAAAAATACCGCTGGAAGTATTGAGGGTCAGCTGCCCCAGCTGGCTCTCTCCATATTGACCATGAAGTTCTCCAGGTTCCCCCTTCTGACCTGGGGTCACATCCACCACGCTGGCCTCCTGTATGACGCCCTGATACAAAGGCATCAACTGGCCGGTATCCACGTCACAAATTCCATGTCCCAGACCGCCAAAAAAACCGGTTTCCGGATCTACAAAGGTAATGGTTCCAATTCCCGCGGCACTGTCCCGTACCCACAGGCCCAGTTTGCTGGCTCCGTCTGTATCATCCCGCTTGGGCTGCAGCACAGTACTGCGGGTCTGCTGACCCCGCCGATAGGTGATTTCCAAGGGTGCTTCACCACTCTGCTCCAACACCAGACTCAATTCTTCCACCGAATGGATTTCCAGGCCATTCATATGAGTGATGACATCCTGCATGGCCAATCCCGCTTCCAACGCGGGATTGCACATCTGTCCGCCGCATACCACATCGGAAAATCCCACAATCATCACGCCATCGGTGAGCATACGTACGCCTGCTGTACTGCCACAGGGCACCAGCTCTACGTCGGGCAGCACCTGAATATTCACGCCACCGATAGGTACCACCCCAAACAGCTTGTACTGGGCCAAAACACCCTGTCCCTGCACTTCCTGTCCTCCGGCCCGAATCACCGACTCACCAAACAAATCTCCTTCCACCTGCGCAATTTCAGAAGCGCTGGCGGGCAGCTCCAGTGTGACCGGAAACTTTCCAGGGAGGATCACTTCCCCGCCTTCCACCACCGAGAGATCTCCCGGCAGGGAAAAAAATATACCCAAATAGCCCCACAGCAGACCGGTGACCGTCAGCATGGCGGCCACCGCTCCTGCTCTGGCTCTTTTTTTCTTTGGTTCCATCTTTTTCATCCCTTCCTTTCCTTGCGCACTTACTGTCTGCAGCAAATGAGCAAACATGAAAGGAAGAATTTTTGCAAAACATCGAAAGAGAAGGACAGTCAGCCTGGCTCCTTTGATCGCAGGTTTTTCATTTCTTTTTGGGAATTTTACAACTTTTTGCTTTGCCTGCGCGGCTCTGTCTGCTATGATGAAATCAGAGAGAAAAAGGAGGTTATTTCCATGCGGATCGCCATCATTGGTTCTCGCAACACCCATGGCTACACACTGGAGCAGCTGTCCCAGCACATTCCCGACGGCTGCAGTATGGTTCTCAGCGGCGGCGCGGAAGGCATCGATACTCTGGCTCGTGAATACGCCCAGCAAAATGGACTGGCCTACCAGGAATTTCTGCCCGATTATGCTCAATACGGAAAAGCGGCTCCACTCCACCGAAACCAGCAACTGGTGGAAGCCAGCGACTATGTATTGGCCTTTTGGGATCGCCGTTCCCGCGGTACACAGCAGGCCATCGCCCACTGTTTGAAAGCTGGAATTCCTGTGCGAATCATCCCTTTAACAGAATGAGGTGTCAATAGATTCAGCCAAAAATTATCAACAAAAAGATTTTAATGAATTTAGTCAAGTCGCAGAAATTGTATGCTGCCACTTAGTTTGGGCAACATTTCTCCTTTTATTTATTGTAAAATAAATTAAAGAGTGCTAGTATATAGATATAAAATTTTTGAGTAAAAATTTTATATTGAAAGGAGGAGCAGAGATGTCCCAACCCACCAAATCTCAAGAAGATACGCTGGAACGTCTGATCGTCAACACCTCTCTGGTCGACATCCTTTCCAAGAAGATCCGCGACGGCATACATTCGGGCAAATATTTACCCGGGCAAAAGCTGATCGTCCGGGAACTTTCCGAGGAGTTAAATGTAAGTCATACCCCCATCAAAGAAGCCTTGCACCGTCTGGTGGCAGAAGGTTATGTGGAGGCTCCTCCTCGTAAGAGCATGGTTGTCAAACGGGTGACCTATCAGGACTACGAACAGAATATGGAAATCCGGGTCATGTGCGAACTGTTTGCCCTGCCTACTCTGGTGGCTCTTTCTCCCGACCAATTGGGATTCACCCGAGATATGCAGGAAGATGTGGAACAAATGGCACAGGTGCTGGACGCTCCTGGCGAACTGGACTACAACCACTGGCTGGAGCTGGATGGCGTTTTCCACCGGCGGTATATGTCGGTGGTGGAAAACACTGAATTCGGACGAGTCTATGCCAGTCTGAAAGCCAACCGCAACAGTTATTTTGCATTTCTGGAAAATACCAAACATCCTTTGACCATGGATTTTCTCCGCAAAGACAATGAAGAACACCGAAAAATTGTGGATGCCATTCAGTCCCGCAATCTTTCCCAGCTGACCGATGCAATTACCACCCACATTTTACGGCCCAGATTCCAGCGCCAGCTGGATACCGACACCCGTATGCGCATCGAGCGTGTGGTGCAGCTGTATCGCTGATCCCTTTCGAATCCAACGCCCCATTCGGGACGTTTGATACAATCTCAGGCAAAAATAATTTAAGGAGATGAAATAATGAGTATCACAACCCAAAGAAAGGCTGAACTGGACAGCCTGTGCAATACTTTCCGGAAGGACGTGCTGACCGTACTGCACAGCATCCAGACAGGCCATCCGGGCGGTTCTCTGTCCGTCTGCGAAATTCTGACCGCGCTGTAT
>JBMNPT010000007.1:0-123811 GCA_050943735.1 Eubacteriales bacterium
ATAGGTTCTATATTATATTCTTATAAATTCAATTCTATAAGGAGAAAAGTAAAAACGGTTAAAATCTTGCACCATCTGCACCATTCTTATATTCCTCCTTAAAAGGCAAAGCACCGATTAGGATTATCCCTGTCGGTGCTTTGTCGTTTGTCCGAATACCAATCCAAAGAAGAAAGGGTTCGGATTATACTCTATAGTCGAGATTTTTAAGGTGATCCCATTTGGCAATTTCGGAAGGCCATGTATCTCTTGCCACACGAAGCGGTGCAATGACGAGGACTTTGCAGATGGCATCTTCCGCTTTCAGCTTTGTGATCGCCGTCAGCGTATCGTCTTCGTCAATTAGCATCAGATCGCCGAATACTTCGCTGTAGTATGCAGGACTCAAATCGTCAAAGCAGGTAGCTCCGTATCTCGTGAACGGCGTTCTTGCCGCCTCGATACCGTACTTTTCCGCTACGTTGTCGGTGAGGTTGTTTATGTTTATCTCCCAGTCAAGTTTTGTCATTATGTATGACCTCCTGTTTTCAACAAAAAGTTAGATATTGCGAGATTTTATTCACGTTCGCAGTATTGGAATTTTTGATTACAGTAGAAATATTTGCAATTCTGTGATATAATTAGTCATTATGCTTAATTGAAAGACCAGATGCCACTTTGTAATGTGAAATGCAGTCTTTGTAACCGACAACTGAATATTTGTAAACGAAACGCAGTTTTTGTATCCGAAAAGCCACTTTTGAAAATGAAAAGCCACTTTTGTAACCCATATGCAGTTTGATTTTATGGTTTTTCTACGGTATGATAATAAAAAACGGCATGCCAAATAGAGGTCAACTCCCTCTCGATATTTTTGTAATCGGAGAATCGACCCCTGTTTTATGGGTGAGCATGGATGGTTGGCGGCAGTTTTGGGTTCTACCTGTTGAGAGGTGTTGGTTTTAACAGGATGTCATCGGCTGCAACCGGAGAGCATCCAAGTTTGTGTAAAACCTCTTCTCCGTGATAGAAGCTGAACGTTTCGTATGGGCTACGATTGTTCAGCTTTTTTCTTTTGTAGGAGTTGATATGGTTCATCATCCGGGTGATGTCTTCCTGATCCAAATGATTGAAGCATGTCCCTTTGGGAAGCACTCTGCGAATCAGGCCATGATTGACTTCAATGGCACCTTTCTGGTAGGGGCTGCCGGCATCACAGTAGTAAATCCGGGTGCGCAAATTGCCATTCTGATAAGGCCCATATTCGATAGCCTTGGGATTGGAGAACTCACTTCCGTTGTCCGTCAGGATAACAGGGAACAGCTTTCGAAACAGTTCTCGCCCTAGTTTTTGATCGAGGTCATTGAATACATCAATCACCGATTGCGAGGTATACCCGTACTGCAAAGAATCCTCAAGCTGATACAATGTGGCAGCATAGTCGTATGTTTGGCTATGATCGAGATCCAGGAATGATGATGGTCTACATTGACGAGAGGCTCTATAAGCTCTTTGCTGATATTAATGCGACAAACAATGCCATCATTTCCCAAGTTGAACAAGGTATTGATGATGTTAAAATATATTATCCTGAAGGCTTGAACCCAACTCGAAAAAATGTCCTCGATACCGATCATGTAACCGCAATTTCAGGCGGAACAAATTATTATCCGTTTAACCTTGACAATGATACTATTGAACAGATTTCTGAACTCTTGGAGCCCTTCTCCGATGCAGAGCCATACTACCAAGTCAGCTTAAGATTGATAAGGGAAATTTTCACACACATAAAGCCGAGTTCAGATTTCAAACTTGTTTCCTTCAATGCAATCATTGATACGATGCTTGCCGAGTCCCCGACTACCCAAGGGATTCTGATTGTCCGCAGAGGAAGAGATGTTGCACAAGGCACTGGCGCTTTGCTATCACCGAACGACTGGCAACTGGGCGGATCTTTCCCTCGTAAGGTCGTACTAACTATGTATCAGGTAACGGGCACAAAAGGATGGGGAGGCAAGCCTCTCTGGGTTCCTAATATAAAACTTCCGGACGGGGCTGTTTACTACGATGTAATAGAGAATTAATATGGCAGATAATCACTCTAAAGAAATCCGGAGCAAGAATATGTCTCATATTAGAGGCATAAACACAAAACCAGAAGAAACAGTAAGAAAGTATCTTTTTTCACGAGGTCTTAGATATCGGAAAAATGTGTGTACTCTCCCTGGAAAGCCGGATATTGTTCTTCCAAAATATAAAACCATTGTTTTTGTCAATGGATGCTTTTGGCACAAGCACGACTGCGGGCGATTTGTATGGCCATCAAGTAATGTTGATTATTGGTCAGAGAAAATAACACGAAATCTTCAGCGAGATGCTGCCAATTATGAAGCACTCCGATCAATGGGTTGGAAAGTTCTAATAGTCTGGGAATGCGAGTTAAAAAAGAAAGTTGCTGATAGTACTCTTCAGAAACTGTACGAAAGAATAACAAAATAAAAAAGCGGTACATCTCAATTTGTGGATGTACCGCTTCGTGTTATTCTTCAATATTTGGTTCTATAAATTCATAGGGTATTCCAGCAAATGAGCGGAGTATGGCTTCAAAAATGATTTTTGCACCCTTACAAGGCACAGCCATTCCTATCTGCTTTCTAACATTTTCCTTGCTTCCAATAAACTGATAGTCATCAGGAAACGTCTGCAGTCTTGCTCTTTCTCGATTTGTTAAAGCACGAGGCTCTTCCCAATGATAAATGTGGGTTCCACCACCGCCGCTTCCAGTTACTGTGTACGCTGGCTTAGCCGGATCAAGCCGCTTGTAAATCTGGCTGATTTTTGCCCCTTTGATATTGAGTTGTAATTCCTTTGGCAAATTGGCTGTAAAAGCATTCTCACCAGGCTTAATATACTTGAGACGTTCTACAACTGTCTTTGACTGTTTAGTAGGTTCATTGTTGAAAGCATCTGCAGGAATCGGAGGGACTTCTATTGCTGTACGGCAGGTGTTATCCAAATCTGCATAAGGTGCTGGTGAAGGAACATGATACACAACATTAAGGTCGTTTCTAATCCCGACAATTATTATTCTGTGTCTTGCCTGAGGTACACCATAATCTTCAAACTTATACAAGTGCGGAGTAATTGAATATCCTGCATCACGTAGCTCGGCAAGTATTTTGGTGAAAGATTTTCCCGCGTTTGCCGTCCTCAATCCACCAACATTTTCTGCAAGGAACCATTGCGGTCGGAAATGGCGTAATGCTTTAACTCCATATGAATATAAAGGACCATAATCCCCGTCCATTCCTTTCTGTTCTCCCACAACACTGTAATCGTTACAAGGGAAACCAAACGCTAAAGCATCAATAGGTTGCAGTTGGGTTATATCAAATGTTCTAATGTCAGCGTGATATACTGTTTCCGGATGATCTGGGCAAATATTACGCCTGTAAGTCTCACAAGTAGACTCATCATAGTCGTTAGCCCATTGATGAGTAATAGTATATTCCGGGTTGCCGATGTCGGCATTTATTGCACCCCAAGCCAAACCTCCTGGACCGCAAAATAATTCTCCTAATCTATAAGGCATTATCGGTTCTCCTCCATGCCCGAAAGTTTTTTCTTCCGGTGTAATAAGAATTCAATAAAGAGGTCGACTTCTCTTCGCTCTTCATCGGAAAGATCATCATATTTTGAGTGGCTCTGCTCTTTTTTCTCCAACTTATGAACCGGATACCCCGCAAGTTCTAAAAACTCGTCTTCTGTAAACTTCAGCGCTTTTGTTAGAACACAAACGGTATCCCACCTAAGGTTGGAACTTTCTTCCTTTTCAATTTTGCTTATTGTGCTGTCGCTGACTCCGCTCATAGAACCAAGGGTCTTTAAGGATAGCTTAGCTGCTTTCCGGCGGATGCGAAGTTCCTGGGAAAAATTGAGCATTGTATCACCACCTTTCAACAATTATATCACTAGTGCTGCCTTTTGTCAATTCCATATGCAATATTGCTGCAAATAAGCAGCATATGCTAATACATTGCTCATTATGAGGCAAAAATCAAACGATAACCTAAAAAGCAAACCTTTACTGATAAAGCAAACGATTACCCCACAAAGCAAACCTTTACTTATACGGCAGTTAACTGCAACCCCTGAAAACAAGAAAAGCCCGTCCAAGTAATTGCACCAGGACAGGTTGCTTTATGTTATGAAATGCCGTAACCCATTGAAATCTAGGCTTTTCGGCATAGAAAAAGGTAGCAGATTTCTATCAAAATCTACTACCTTATATGGTGGACCTGGAGGGATTCGAACCCTTGACCTCTGCGTTGCGAACGCAGCGCTCTCCCAACTGAGCTACAAGCCCATATGCCTGTGCAATTTGCGAATCACTTTACCCATCTATTATACAAAAGCAAATTGCATTTGTAAAGAGAGAATTTGTGTTTCCCACAATGCACAGGCAAGGGTTTTATTTTATTTCTGGAACATTCCGGCTTCCACCGTCTGATACCGTTCCTTCTGGTTCTTCAGGTGGGTTGCCCGATCTTCGGGCATTCCTTCGTTGAAGGCGGTGTTGATAAAGGCGTCGCACATTTCATAGGCCATTTCAGGCGGCACGATGCGATAGCCAAAGGTGAGTACATTGGCATCGTTGATGATGCGGCACAGTCTGGTGGAGTAGACGCTTTCGCTCACCACGGCGATGATGCCCTGATGCTTGTTGGCGTGAATACACATGCCAGCGCCGGTACCGCAGATGAGAATGCCCCGTTCGGCATCGCCCTTTTGTACCAGAGTGGCCACATTGTGAGCCGATTCATAGTAGGGCTTGGGAACCGCAGGATCGGTCATTCCCACATCCTGCACCTCGTGTCCCTTGCTCAGCAGATACCGCTTCACATCTTCCTTCAGGGCAAAGCCTGCCTGATCCGAACCAATTGCCAGTTTCACTCCAAATCCCATCCTTTCTGTATTACTCACCCAGTGCTTCTACGTCCCGGCGCATCCGGGCCAGTTCATCCGCCGAGAGGGATACTTCGCCGCCCTTTACGTTCTCAATGATGTGAGAGCTCTTGCGGCCGCCGCACAGCACGCTCATCTTGTCGTACTGCTCGATGGTCCATGCCACTACCAGATTGGAGAGGGTGCAGTCATGGGCTTCACACAGGTCCTTCCAACTGTCCAGCATGGCCAGTACCTTGGCACGCTTTTCCGGCTGGTACCAGGAAGTCTTGTTGCGCACATCTTCCGGAGACAGGGGAGTATCCATCTTGAAACGACCGGTGAGCAGGCCCTTTTCCAGAGGAGAGTATGCCTGCATGGTGATGCCCTTTTCCTTGGCCATGGGCAACAGCTGCTTTTCAATGCCCCGATCCAGCATGCTGTACTTCTCCTGAATCAGATCAATTTGTCCGCAGGCGGTGTATTCTTCCACATGCTGGGGCTCCACATTGGAGATGCCGATGGCACGAATTTTGCCCTCCTGCTTCAGCTCCAGCAGCGCTTCCATCGTTTCGGAAATGGGAGTCTTGAAAGGTTCCATGGACTGCCAGTGGGTGATGTAAATGTCAATGTAGTCAGTGCCCAGGTTTTTCAGGCTGGTTTCGCATTCCTTCTTGATGGTGCGCTTGGACAGATTGCGGTAGATCTGCTTGCCGTCGCGGAACAGGAAGGGGGCACCTTCGTCGTCGTCCCACCACAGGCCGCACTTGGTGGAGATCACCAGCTGATCCCGGGCGTGGCCCTGAATGGCCTTGCCTACCAGACGTTCGCTGTGGCCGAATCCATAGGCGGGGGCGGTGTCAATCAGATTGATGCCCCGGTCAATGGCTTCCTGAATGGCCCGGATGGTGATGGCATCATCCTGAGAACCCCAGCAGGCGTCACCGCCTGCGGCCCAGGTGCCCAGACCCACTACAGTAGTTTTGATTCCAGAATGTCCAATTTCTCTGTACTTCATATCAATAACTCCTTTCTGAATATAACGGTGCGATTAACCGTTGAGCAGTCGAGGCAGGAACATGCTGATGGGCTCCACATAGATCACCAGCAGTGCCACCACGATGGTGGAAACCATAAAGGGAACAATGGCTTTGAATGCGTCGTCAATGGAGATTTTGCCAATGCCGCAGGTGATGAACAGCACAGCGCCCACAGGCGGGGTGTAGTTGCCGATGGCAAAGGAAACCACCAGAATCAGACCGAATTGAATGGGGTCCATACCCAGTTCCTGCACCAGAGGCAGGAAGATGGGAGCAAAGATGATGACGGCGGGAGTGGCATCCATAAAGGTGCCCACCACCAGCAGGCAAAGGAAAATGAGCAACAGCAGCAGATTTTTATTGGTGGTGATGCTCAAGAGGGTTTCTGCCAGTACCACAGGGATTTTGGCAAAAGCCAGCAGCCAGCCGAAAATAGAGGATACACCAATGAGCAGCAGTACTACTGAGGTCATGATAGCGGCCCGACGGGTAATGCCCCAGATGGCCTTGAGCTGTACATTCTTGTAGATGAAGAAGGACAGACAGAAGGAATAGAAGGCGGCTACCACAGCAGATTCGGTGGGGGTGAAGATGCCGCCCAGAATACCGCCCAGAATGATGACAAAGGTGATCATGGGGGGGATGCCCTGCAAAATGGCTCTGGGAACGTCTTTCCAGGCCAGAGAGGTGTCTACATTATAGCCGCGCTTGACGCAGATGATGTAGGCCACCACCATCAGGCCCAGTCCCACCAGGATGCCGGGGATGATGCCTGCCAGAAACAGTCCGCTGATGGAAACCGAACCGGCTACGGTGGCATACACGATCATCACATTGCTGGGAGGGATGATGATGCCGATGGGAGCAGAGGTGGCGGTAACGGCCACTGAGAAATCTTTATCATAGCCGGCCTTTTCCATGGTGGGAATCAAAATGGCGCCCAGAGAAGAGGCGTCGGCAGTGGCTGCGCCGGATACACCGCCAAAGAACATACTGGCCAGAATGTTCACGTGAGCCAAACCACCCCGAATCCGGCCCACAAATACGTTGGCCAGATTGATGAGTTTGTAGGAAATGTCACCGGCGGACATGAATTCACCCGCCAGGATGAAAAAGGGGATGCACATAATGGGGAAAGAGTTGATACCGGTGAACATACGCTGTACCACCAGCATCAGAGGCATTTCGGGCGCGAAGGTGACGATGGCGGTGACGGTGGACAGGCCCAGCGCGAAGGAAATGGGCACGCCCAGCACGATAAACAGGAACATGGTTCCGAATAATACGAGAATCATATGAGTACCTCCTTATTGGGGCGTGGAATCTTCCAGGGTGTAGGTGAGCGGAATGTCCTTGCCATATACCTTTACGGCAATCCGGCGGATGATCAGGTCAATGCTGTTGATGATGACCACGATGCCGGCCAGGGGAATGACGGCATAGACCACTCCCATGGAAACAATCCCGGCAGGGGAATCCTGCAGCATACCTTCCTGCATGAACAGATACCCCTGTACCACCCAGATGCTGGCAAATACAATGCAGGCAATATGGGCAAACAGTTCAATGATCAGCCGGGGGATGGGCCATTTGACCCAGCGGTAAAACAGATCCAGCCCGATGTGAACGCCGTATTTGATGCCTACGGCACCGCCCAGAAAGGCAATCCACACCATGAGAAAACGGGCGGCCTCTTCCGACCAGGAAGAGGAATTGCTCAGCACAAAGCGGGTGAATACCTGCCACAGAACAATGATTGCCATGGCGATCATGAGGATGGAGAGAAGACCTTCCAGCAGTTTGTCAAATATCATTTTGGCTTTTAGCAGCATGGGAAAACTCCTTTCGCAAAGACGGACCTGGCAATCCAGATCCGTCTGATGATGAAAAAGTATAAGTAAGGAGAAGAGGAAATCAAGCGTTTAAGATGGCGTCTACCAGTTCGGCGCCGTTTTCAGCCTTGTACTGATCGTACAGAGGAGTGAGGATTTCGATGAATGCTTGACGGGTTTCTTCAGGCAGATCCTGAATCTGGCCGCCGGCCTCGATGATCTTCTTTTCAAATTCACTCTGCTGTTCGTTGGCGTAATTGCGCTCCCACTGGCTGGCGGCTTCACCGGCATCCAACAGAGCGGTCTGTTCGTCAGCGGTCAGAGAATCAAACAGCTTGGTGCTGGTGATAACCAGCTGAGGGCTGCGCATGTGGGCGGTATCAGTGATGTAAGGAGCCACTTCGTACATCTTGTAGGTGTAGATGTTGCCGATGCTGTTTTCCGCACCGTCTACCACGCCCTGCTGAATGGCGGTGTACACTTCACCAAAGGACATGGGTGTGGGGCTGCAGCCCAGTGCTTTGAAGCCATCCTGCTGTGCGGTGGAGTTCATGGTACGAATCTTCATGCCCTGGAGATCATCCGCTTCTTCCACGAAGTGATCCTTCAGGAAGATGTAACGGGAACCTTCTTCCAGGAAGCATACAACCTTAAAGCCCAGCTTTTCGGTTTCTGCCTTGATGAAGTCGCCGGCATCCCCTTCCAGAGCACGCCATGCGGTGTCAAAGTCCTTTACGATGTAGGGCAGGGAATAGGCGTTCAACTGGGGAACATAACCGGTCATGTTGGCGGAATTCACCTTGGCCATTTCCAGCGTGCCGATCTTAACGCCTTCTACGGTATCAATTTCCTGTCCCAGCTGTCCATCGGGATATACATCAATGGCCAGGGTGTCACAGGTGGCGGCCAGCTCTTCGCTGATCTTTTCCAGACCCATGGTCACAGGGTCGGTGGCGGTCATATCGGTGGCCAGCTTCCAGGTCTTGGCTTCTGCAGTGGATGTGGAAGTAGAAGTGGAAGTATCCGCTCCAGAAGTGGATGTGCCAGTGTTGGAATTGCCGCAGCCGGCGGCCATCATCAGGGCCAGAGTGGCACTCAGACAGGTGGCGATGACTTTTTTCATGGTGATTACCTCCCATTTTCATTCGGCGCTTCCCCGCAGGGAAGTGCAACTCTCTTTTTTGGATGATTCCATTGTAAAAGATGGCTGAGCCCTTGTATTTACAATAATTCATCCATAATTTATAAAATTTTGCACTGCTTTGTGCAAAAAAAGCAAAAAAAACCTGACAATATGTTGCATATAAACATATTGTCAGGAGATATCCTCCGGGGTGAGTACCCGGGTATCCTGCAAAATCTGCTGGTATGGCAGCGGATCGGCAGGTAGTTCCTCCAGCACCGTGCGGACCAGTGGTCCATAGGTATAACTGGTGGCCGACAGACAGGAAATCCGACCCTCCTGCAATTCCCGGAGGGTCTGGGGAATGGCGTCAAAGCTCACCAGCTGCAAATCCTTTCCTGGGGTCACACCATATTCCTCCAGCACTTGGATGGTCCAAATGGCCAGATTGCCCGAGTGGGTGAGTAGAATGTCGGGAAGGGAGTCGTTAGCCAGCCAGCTTTCCAGCCGATCTGCCAAAATCTCTTTGGTAGCGTTCTCATCCGCGCCGCCCATCAAAACCGGCTCCATTTGCAGCAGGTCCTGGGCTCCCAACGCATCCAGCAGACCCTGGTGGCGCTCCTGACTCAGCGGCAGCAGATCTCCCATGGTCAACTCGATCAGAGTGGTGGGCTCATTGCTTTGTTCCGCCAGAAACTCTCCCAGCTGAAAAGCTGCCTTGTACTGACTGACTCCGATGTGGCTGCGCAGCGACTCGGGCTGTTCCTGATACGCCACCGGACGGCCAATGGTGATGATGATGATTCCCGCGTCATGAGCCTCCTGGAGAATTTCCTTCCAGCCGGTGGGTGTCAGTGGAAACAGGACAATGCAGTCGGCCTTTTGACGGATGAGAGAGCGGATGGCCTGAATTTGAATATCCTGCCGGCAGTTGCCCGAAAAATAGTGAACCGATATGTCGTGCTTTTCCAGATCCTGCCGGATGTTTTCCAACATGAGAGAGTCCCATTCCTGCTCAATGCCCGAGTCCACCAGACCTACCAGCGGAGAATGGGTGGAAACTTGAGAAAAATCATTCCACAGCAGAAAAAATAACAGCAGCAACAGAACCAGCGCCAGTGGCAGCATATAGGCCAGCCGGCGTTTGCGGGGGATGGGGAGATTCATAAAGGGGTCACTTCCTCTTGCGCTTTGATGCAGGATGTGTCTATAATAATGGCAGATTGATTGATCGATGGTTTTATCATAGCATACCAGCGAAAAACAGACAATACGCTGTTTATTATGGATTTTTGAGAGGTTTCACATGGAATCGCGTTTTTTTGCCAAAACACTGGGAGCCAAGCTGCTGATGTACTTTTTGCTGCTGGCATTGCTGCCCACCTGCATCCTGGGATTTGTGGGGAGTGCGGCGTACAGTGTTTTCTCTGAACAGCAGGCAAATGAATACACAGGGCAGATCATCGCGCAGGTCAGCCGTGACATTGATACCCAGATCTCCCGCATGGAGGCCATGATGCAGTACATCGGTCAGGAGGAGCGGACGTTGGAATTCATGCGCAGCAGTCTGTACCGCCCGGAGGTGGACGAGCAGATGCGGCGGGAACTGGAACCTTTTCTGCAGCAGTTTTACCAGACCGATTCCAGCATTTTGGGCATTTTGTTAGTGAGCCGCAATTCCAAATACTTCAGCAATGAGCTGGTGGCGGTGACTCAGACCCCCCTCACCGGTGAAAACTGGTTCCGGGAGACAGTGGAGCTGGAACAGCCTGCCCTGCGGATTTATCCCTATCATGTGGGGCGCAATCTGGTGCCCCGGGAAAACAGCAACAAATATGATCCCCTCTCTCTCACCTATCCGGTGAGGGACCCGGAGACCGGTGAGAACATCGGCGTTATCCTCATGGACATCAACCTGCATTTTATCCAGCAGGTGGTGGATGAGATTTCCTTTGGCAAAGAGGGATTCCTCTTCGCGGTGGACCAGTCAGGGGAAATTCTATCCTCTCCCGTCAATGATGTGGTGTACCGTCTGGACAATCGATGGCTGGGAAAAAACGATGCCATTTCCACCCAGGAGGTGCGGGGGACCACCTATCAGCTGATTTCCACTGTTTCCCCCTACAGCAAAATCAGTACGGTGGGCGTCTTTTCCCTGGATGAAACCCTGGCGGCGGTGCGGCAGATCCGAAAGTATTCAGTGCTGTTTGCGCTGTTCACCCTGCTGCTGGCGGTGATGCTTTCCCTGGTGTTTACAAATTCCATTGAGGAGCCCATCTTCTCCCTCAAGCAGTTGATGAAACGGGCGGAGGAAGGCGATTTGACCGTGCGCTTCGCGGGAGGCGGGGAAGATGAAATTTCTCAGCTGGGGGGCAGCTTCAACCGTATGATTGAAAAGATCGGCGAATTGGTGGAGCTGGTGTATCAGGAGCAAAAGAGCAAACGGGAAGTGGAGCTTCGGGTGCTTCATGAACAGATCAAGCCTCATTTCCTCTACAACACCCTGGATACCATCCAATGGATTGCCCAGCGGTATCATGTGGATGAAATCGTACATATTGTGGGGTCCCTCTCCACCCTGTTCCGACTGGGACTCAGCGGCGGCAATCAGATGGTAAGCCTGTACAATGAGCTGACCCATGCTCGCAGTTATCTGGAAATTCAAAAGGTGCGCTATGAGGACAAGCTGGAGTATGACATTGAATATGAGGAAGAGCTGGCCCAGTGCAAGGTGCTCAAGGTGCTGTTGCAGCCGGTGATTGAAAACGCCATCATCCACGGCATTCAGGCAAAACCGGGAAAAGGCAGCATTCTGGTGAGCGCCTATCAGGAGAAAAACACATTGGTGCTGTCGGTCACTGACGATGGGGTGGGATTGTCATCCGAGGCGCTTATCGAGGCCAATCGGAAGCTAAACGTTAAGCCGGATGCCCAGCAGAAGTCGGGATATGGATTATATAACATCAACGAGCGGATTCAGCTGGCCTTTGGAAAGGAATACGGTGTACGGATCTTCAGCAGTCTGGGAGAAGGCACTACGGTGGAAATCCGGCATCCGCTGCTGACAGGAGAAAATGGGGAAAGGAGTGACAAACATGTTCACAGTGCTGATCGCAGATGATGAAAAAATCATCCGGGAGGGGCTGCGTCATGCGGTGGAAAACAGCAGTCTGGACTATCAGGTGGCCGCCGAGGCGGAGGATGGCATGCAGGCATTGGAGCTGGCACTGCAATACCAGCCTCAGCTGCTGTTTGTGGATATCTGCATGCCTCGCATGAATGGACTGGAACTGATTTCCCGTCTGCGCACCCAGCTGCCCTACAGCAAAATCATCATCATTTCCGGATATGATGACTTTGACTATGTGCGGGAAGCGCTGCGCATGAATGTCTACGAATATCTGCTCAAACCGGTATCCCCGGCCCAGTTGCAGGAGATCCTCACCCGGGCATGGAATGACATCCGGCGGGAAATGGAAAAAAACAACTATCAGCATTTTGTTCATCAATATCTGCAGGACAACCAGGACCTGCTGCGCAATCGCTTTCTGGTTTCGCTGGCTGAGGGACAGATTCCCTCCGAGCGCATGGAACAGGAATTGCAACTCTTGGGCCTTGCCTACAGCGGTAACGGATATCTGTTTGTACTCAATCCCATTGTGGATTTTGGCGGGGGAAATGAGAATTTGCCTATTCCGCTGGAACTGCTGGAGCAAGTGCGGCAGGAAATTCAGCAGAGCTGGCCGTTTCAGCCCATGTGCTGGAGCTTTCTCATGGGCCGGCTGCTGATGATTGTGGGATTTTATACCCAGAGCGAAGAACTGGTAAAAATGCAGCAGTGGGTGGAGCAGACGGCGGGCCGTCAAACCACTCCCATGCTGGTCAGTGGAGAGGAAATTGGCTCTTCTCCCAGAGGCATTGTGGAGGCCTGCCGGAGGGCATCCGCTTCTCCCTGGATGGAAAAGGAAAAAAATCCGGTGGTGTTTCAGGCCATGCAATATCTGGAGGAACACTACCAGGAGGCGGATCTGTCCCAGCAGGCAGTGGCCGATGCGGTGGGCGTCAGTGTATCCTATTTGAGCAAGCTGTTCAAAAAAGAACTGTCCATCACCTTCATTGACTGCCTGTCCATGATCCGCTCTCAAAAGGCCAAACAGCTGCTGCGCAATCCCGCTCTGAAGATCTATGAGATTGCCCAGATGGTGGGATATAACAGCCAGCATTATTTCTGTACCGCTTTTAAGCGGATCTATAAGATCTCCCCCATGGAATACCGCAAGCTGAAGGAATGAGACCGATATGGCAAACAGAGAAAAACACAGAATCATTCGCTGGGCAGTGGCAGTGGGAGTCCTGCTGCTGTTGGCGGCGGCCATCTGGGGATGGCTGGAGCAAAACAGGGGAGAACCCACTACAGTGACTTGGCTCATCGGAGTATCGGAGCACGATTTGAACGACCCCTGGTGCAGGCAGCGGATGCAGCAGATCGAAGCTGGATTGGAGGATCGGGAGGACATTCGCCTCATCACCCTCAATGCGGGACGCAGTGTGGCCAAGCAGCAGCAGGACATTCAGTATCTGCTCACCTATGGAGTGGATTTGCTGCTCATTTCCCCCGGGGAGGCCGAAGCGTTGACTCCTGCCATTGAGGAGGCCTGTGAGCAGGTGCCGGTGGTGATTTTGGACAATCCGGTGGACACCGATGCCTATGCCCTGTTCATCGGCCCCGACAACTATGAGGCGGGCCGTCAGATGGGAGAAAAGCTGCTGGAAACCATTCCCGAGGGACAGAGCCAACGGGTGGTGGAGGTGCGGGGCACCTATACCTCCCCCACCGCGCAGCGCCGGCATGAAGGGTTTGTGGACGTGGTGCAGGACAGCCCGAAGGTGGAACTGGCAGAGAGTTTCTGCGCCGACTGGCTGACGGAATACGCCCAGAACAAGGTAACCGCTCTGTGGGAGCGGGGCGGACAGCCGGATCTGTATGTGTGTCAGGGAACCGCCATGTCCTATGGGGTGTTTCGGGCGCTGGACAAGCTGGGCGTACAGGGCAGAAGCATTTGGAATATTGCGGAGCATCCGCAGGACCAGGTGGGGAAAAATTTGTGTGATTTCGCCATGATTCAGGGAAGTCTGGAATGGCAAGAGCCTGCCCTTCCACTGCACCAGTATCTGCTGCGGCTGCTGGAGGGAGAAGAATTGCCCCGGGAGATTTGGCTGCAGCCCCAGTGGTATGAATCATCATAAAAAAACCCGTCGCCAAACAGCGGCGGGATTTTTTATGCCAGTTGTCACATTGACATGCATAGATTATCGAGGTATATTATACATAGAACATCTAGGTATAGAGGAGGGTATGACATGAAGTTTGACAAAAGTCTGATGGCGGGCAGCACTACCTTGTTGGTGCTCTCTCTGCTGGAAAAGTGCGACATGTATGGGTACCAGATCATCGAAGAGCTGGCCCGCCGCTCCAACGACGCTTTCCAACTTCGGGAAGGCACCCTCTATCCCATTCTCCATGGGCTGGAAAAGGACCGCTGTCTGGAATCCTACCAGCAGGAGGCCCCCACCGGCCGGTTGCGGAAATACTATCGCATCACCCGCCGGGGACGGCAGCTGCTGGGGGAGAAAAAAGCGGAATGGGAAGAGTTTTCCCACAGTGTGAATGGAGTGCTGGGGCTGCATCGGGCCTGAAGGAGGGATGACACATGACCGCTCCAAAAGGTGTGCGGCAGGCATGGCTGGAACGGGCCACCCGGCTCATCCGGTTTGGGCCCGATCGCAGGGCAGCGGAGGAAGAACTGGACGCCCATTGGGAAGACAGCCTGGAACAGCTGCTACGGGACCATCCCGAGATGGAGAGACAGGAGGCCGAACAGCGGGTGGCTGGCCGCATGGGCGATCCGGATGAGGTGGGGCGGGCCCTGGCCCGGCTGCACCGGCCCTGGTGGGGATGGCTGTGGCGCGCCAGCCAGTTGGCTCTGGCGGCGGCGGTGGCGGCGGTGTGTCTGCTCACCATCCGGCAGGGAGGAGTGCTGGGCGACGATCCCTACGCCGAATGGTGGGATGGAGATCTGCTGCCCCGATATGCGGAGGAGCGGTATCAGCCCGGGCAGGAGGGTTGTCTGTGGACCCGGCCGGCGGAGTGGGGCCGGGAAGTGAGCGGACAGCATCTGCGGGCCGGTTGGGCGGCGCTGTATGAGGAGGAGGGGCAGCGGGTGCTGTACCTCACCTTGCGGCTCTCCAACTGGCGGGCTTGGGAGCTGGGCGTACTGTGGGCGGAAGAATTCGCGCTGACCGATGATGTGGGGAATCAGTATGCGCTGGGGCTGGAAGGCCCGATCGGGCCGGATGGAGAACTTTACAGCCGTCTGCAGATTTGCGGGTACGGGCCTTTCCACCGGAATTATGAACTGCGGGTGTATGGCATTGCCTCCGAGGCGCAGCGGCTGTGGCTGGAATATGGCGGAGGTCGGTGGGAGATGGAGCTCTCCCTGGAGCCGGAAGAGGAGGCGGTGGAATGAAAAAGCCAAGGGTACGTCTGGGGCGGGGGATGCGCACAGTGCGCAACCTGCTGCTGGCGCTGCTTTTGCTGCTGCCCCTGTGGGCGGCGGCATGGTACCCCTTACCCACCATGGAGATGCACTTCCACCGGATGGAACGGCGGGAGCTGCTGCCCGAGAGTCAGCTGGTGCTGGAATACACCGACGCAAGGGGCTGTCACATGGTGGGCGAGGGGGAGGAGCATTGGGTGGTGGCCACATTGACCGACCGGGCCCTGATTGGGGAGGATCTGCGTATCTACCCCCGGCAGGAAGAGGTGGCGGTGCTGCCGCTGCCCTCCGAGTCCATTGACAGTGAGAACGGGAGCTTTGCCATTCGGCCGGCGCTGGCGGTGGTGGGGCTCCCGCCGGAGACTGACTGGATCGAGGCAAAGCTGGAGGTGGATCTGGACCGCCCGGTGCAGCGGCACAAGACCTGGTGGGTCAATGGCATTGATTGTGGAGAGGGGAGTTTCATTCTGCGGCTGCCGGAGGCGGAGCTGAATCAGGAGGAAATGGTCCGGTTCCGGCGGGGAGAACTGCCCGTCACCTGTACCCTGACGGCTTCTGCGGGAGAGGAGACCGTCCTGGAATGGAGCGGCACCAGCTCTTCCCCCTCCTGAAGAAATGGCTGTAAAAAATCCACAAAATTTCAGGCTTTTCATTGGCAGACCGTCCGATTTGTGTTACACTGAAAAAAACGAAATACAACGGTTGCCGGTGAGGCAGACCGCGGACGGAGGGAAAGCCAGCATGAGCGAAAAAATCAAAATGTCCACCCCTCTGGTGGAGATGGACGGCGATGAAATGACCCGAATCCTGTGGCAGTGGATCAAGGATATCCTGATCTGCCCCTATGTGGATCTCAAGACGGAATATTACGATCTGGGCCTGGAAAACCGGGAAAAAACCGGCGATCAGGTGACAGTGGACAGCGCCATGGCCACCCGTCGGTACGGCGTGGCGGTGAAGTGTGCCACCATCACCCCCAACGCGGCCCGTATGACTGAATACAATCTGACCCAGATGTGGAAGTCCCCCAATGGGACCATCCGGGCCTTGCTGGATGGCACTGTGTTCCGGGCTCCCATTCTGGTAAAGGGTGTGGTGCCCTACATTCCCACCTGGACCAAGCCCATCACCATTGCCCGTCATGCCTATGGTGACATCTACAAGAACACCGAAATGGCAGTGGATGGCGGTAAGGCAGAGCTGGTGGTCACCGGTCCCGACGGACAGGAAACCCGCAGCCTCATCTACGATTTTGGCGGGGAAAAGGGCATTGTACAGGGTGTGCACAACCGGGATGAAAGCATTGCCGGCTTTGCCCGTTCTTGCTTCAACTACGCCCTGGACACCCATCAGGATGTGTGGTTCGCCACCAAGGACACCATCTCCAAGACCTATGACCACCACTTCAAGGATATCTTCCAGGAGATCTTTGACGCGGAGTACAAGGAAAAATTCGATGCCGCCGGCATTGAGTATTTCTACACCCTCATTGACGACGCAGTGGCCAGAGTGATTCGCTCCAACGGCGGCTACATCTGGGCGTGCAAAAATTACGACGGCGACGTGATGAGCGATATGGTTTCCACAGCCTTTGGCTCTTTGGCCATGATGACTTCGGTGCTGGTTTCCCCCGATGGGCTGTATGAATATGAGGCGGCTCACGGCACTGTACAGCGCCATTACTACAAGCACCTGAAGGGTGAGGAGACCTCCACCAACTCGGTGGCCACCATCTTTGCCTGGAGCGGCGCGCTGCGCAAACGGGGTGAACTGGACGGCAATCAGGAGCTGATGCACTTTGCCGATGCACTGGAAAAAGCCACCATCGACACCATCGAGGGCGGTGTGATGACCGGGGATCTGTACCTGATTTCCCAGTTGGAAAACAAGCAGAAGGTGAGCTCCAAGGCCTTTTTGGAGGCGGTGGGCCAGCGTCTGCAGGCGGCTCTGTAAACCAGACAGCAAAAGGGACTGCGAAGTTTTCGCAGTCCCTTTTTTAGTACAGCGCCACTGCCCGGATGGGACCGGCGGTGCCGTTTTTCATGGGAATGGGTAGGCCCATGTAAAACACCTCTGCCGGCAGTCGGGTGAGATTTTTCAGATTTTCCGCAATGAGCAGGCCCTGCCCTAGCAGCAGATTGTGAATGGGGTACCCTCCGTTTTGCACATCCACCGAAGGGGTATCCAGCCCCACCAGACGAATCCGGCGGTCCACCAGATACTGGGCGGCATCCTCCCCCAGTGCAGGCCAGCTTTGCATGTACTGGGTTCCCTGGGGCTTGGGTGCCCAGTGGCGGTCCCATCCGGTGGCCAGCAGCACAATGTCATCCGGCTCAAAGGCCCCGTGGGTTTCCTCCCAGCGCAGCAACGCATCGCGTTCAATCACCGTTCCCGGCGGGCAGGGATCTCCCAGCTGGATCACCCGGGCTTTGCCCCAAAAAGCCCCGGCGGCGTAATCCTGCAGATACCGTTCATTGGGAGCGTCGCACACAAAGTGGCCGGGCATGTCCACATGGGTGCCCACATGCTCGCCCATGCCGAAAAAGTTATGGCTGCAGGGGTCTCCCAGCCGGCGGGACTGGTAGGGGACCTGCATATACCGGCCCTGGGAGAGGGGGCTGGGGATGTGGGGCTCCAACAGCTGGGAGAGCTCCACCACTGTGGCCTCCCGGAAAAGTCGTTCCAAATGCATCAGATCCATGATGTGCTCCTTTCTGCTGGCGGACAGATGATTCTCTGTCTTCAGTGTAAAACAATTGGGGAAATTGTCAACCCGGCTTTTTGCTTGACAGAGGCTGCCGCCGCCGGGTATACTGCAGACAGAAAGTCACGCCGGAAAGGATGAGGAAGCATGCAGGTGCAGTATATTGGACACAGTGGATTTGCGGTGGAGATGGAAGAGCGAGTGCTATTGTTTGACTATTACCAGGGCCAGCTGCCCCGGTGGCCGGAGGACAAGCCGGTGTATGTCTTTGTGAGCCATGCCCACCATGACCATTTTACCTTCCAGCTGTTTGAAAAACTAAAGGGCCGCCGGCAGGTGGAGTACATTTTTTCCTCCGATGTGCGGCGGCATTTTGGACCGGCCTTTACCCAGCGTCAGGGAGTTTCCCCGGAGGTGTGGTCCAAGGTGCGGTTTGTGGCGCCTCACACCCGGCTGAAGCTGCCCGGACTTGAGCTGCAGACGCTGGAATCCACCGATGAGGGTGTGGCCTTTGTGGTGGAGTGTGAGGGAAAACGGCTGTATCATGCGGGGGATCTGCATTTGTGGACCTGGCGGGGAGAGCCGGATGAGGACAATCGGCGGATGCGGGAGCGGTATCTCTCCGAGATGGAGCGGCTGCGGGATGTGCGGCTGGATGTGGCCTTCGCGGTGCTGGACCCCCGGCAGGAGGAGGATTTCTGGCAGGGGCTGGATGTGCTGATGCGCACCGCTCAGGTGGAAAAGGTGTGGCCCATGCACTTCTGGGGGGAGACCTCGGTGATTGACAGATTGCTGGCTCTGCCCTGCAGCGAACCCTATCGGGAGCGGGTGGCCCGGCCGGAAGAGTATGACAAATCATGAGAAAAAGACGGGCCTCGCCCGTCTTTTTTATGCCCAACTGGTGATGGAATGCGACGGTTTTCCGCGGTACAATGACATCACACCCGAAAGGAGGGGGAGAGGATGCAGTTTACAACGGAATTCTGGGTACAGATTGTGGTGTACGCGGTGACTTTCGCGGCGGCCTGGGGCAGCATGAATATCCGTATCCGATACCTGGAAGAAAAAGTGGACAAGCACAATCAGATGGTGGAGCGGATGGCCGCGGTGGAGCAGTCAGTCAAATCCGCCCATCACAGAGTTAATGAGATCAAGGAGGAGTGGGAACATGAGAGAATGGTTTGACCGGTCCAGCCTGACCGAGCTGGCCTGTATCGTCATTTGCGGCGTGGGGCTGGTGCTGGGCATTGTGTGCCGGCAGCAGGAGATCGCCATGTGCATCGGCGGTGGCCTGGTGGGATACCTGGGAGGCGTGTATGGCAGTGGAAATTGAATGGAGCCCGGTGGTGCAGAATCAGTGCTACCGCAATGCCTCCTCCATCTGGCCGGTGGGCATTATGGTCCACTCCACCGCCACGCCCGGGGTGATGGCCCGGCGGTTTGCGGAGCTGTGGAACACCCAATATCCCGGCGGACGCAGTGTATGCGTCCATGCCTTTGTGGATGACCAAGTGGTGTGCCAGACTCTGCCCTGGACGGTCAAAGGTTGGCACAGCGGACGGGGCAGCAAGGGCAGCGCCAACGACATGGGCTACATCGGGTTTGAGATGTGTGAGCCCCGGGATTTACGGGATGCGGTGTATTTTGCCCGGGTGTGGGACAACGCGGTGGCGCTTTGTGTGCGGCTGTGCCGGGAATATGGCCTTACCGAGCAGGACATCCTGTGTCACAGCGAAGGATATCAACGGGGCATTGCCAGCAATCACGCGGATGTGATGCACTGGTTTCCCCTGCATGGACGGACGATGGAGGATTTCCGGGCGGCGGTCAAGGCCGGCCTGGAGGATAAGGAGACAGAGATGATTTACAACTATGTGGATGAGAACATGCCCCAGTGGGCCCGAGAAGCGGTTCAGTGGGCCATGGATCAGGGCATTGTGCAGGGAGATGGCCAGGGCCTGGCGCTGGACGACCGGGATTTGCGGACCATCACCTGGCTGTATCGAGCCCGGCAGGCATAAAAAAGGACGGCGAAAAGCCGTCCTTTTTTATGTAGTAAAATCGGTGCGAATGCTCCGGGTGGTACACTGGGGAGGAGAGTATTCCCAGCTGTCCATATGTTCTCCGGTGAAATGGTAGTGTAGCGGCTGCGGAGGAGGTGGAGAAGGCAGCATACCGATGATGAGCATTTTGACCTTCATCCGCTGGGGCAGTATGCTCTTGAGGAACACCGATACCCATTGTCCCGGCCGCACATCGGACCGGTATTCGCACAGTCCTGCCAGATTGGGCGCCAGCTCCACAAACACTCCATAGTCCTCCACACTGCGCACCACACCGGTCACCGTCTCCCCCGGAGAAAAGGCCGCCGCGTTTTCCAGCCAGGTGCCCAGCAGCTCCTTGTGGCTCACATAGATCCGCCGGCCCGGGCCATCCACACTGCGCACCACCACCCGGATATCCTGCCCCGGCGTAAATCGATCCCGGGGATGAGAAATGCGGGAAACCGAAATGTTTTCGATGCTGATGAGAGAGATGACGCCGCAGCCAATGTCCACAAAACAGCCAAAGGGTTCCAGATGGGTCACTCGGGCGGGCAGCACATCCCCTGGCCGGAGCTGGCTCAGTAGCTGTTCCAGACAGGCTTCCTGCGCCCGGCGGCGGGACAGAATGGCCACTGCCTGCTCCCCTTCTCCTTCTACCCGAAGCACCTGAAAGGACACCGGCCGGCCCACCCGGCTGAGAATCGCAATTTCCCGCACCGCGCCGGTGTCAATTCCCAATGCCGCTTCCTCCCGGGGGATGACCCCCCGGATCCCCTCCAGTTCCACTTCCAGATCGTGCCGGCCAGTGCAGCGCAGCACCCGGCCTTCCAGCACCTGCTCGGTGCCTGCCGCGGATTCCACCCGTTCTCGGGTGGGCGTCCGCCCCTGTTCCAACAGCCACCCCTCCGGACGGCAGCGTACCTCTTCCATCTCGTTTCCTCCCGTTTTTCAGATTCCTGTATTGCCAGCATATGCGCCGCACCGGGGGAATCATACCTGCGGGCCTTGCATTTTATGGTGCATCCTCGTATAATCTAAATTGGTATACTATCGATATGAAAAGAAAGGGGCAGGCGTATGGATATTCAGATCGGCGACCGGTTGACCATGAAAAAAAATCACCCCTGCGGAGGCAATCACTTTGTGGTACTGCGCAGCGGAATGGATTTCAAGCTCAAATGTGAAACCTGCGGCCACGAGATGATGGTTCGGCGCAGTAAGATCGAAAAGTACATCCGTCAGGTGGAAAAGGCCTACCCCAGACAGGACAGAGGAGAATGAGCATGTACGAAAAACTGCTGGAATTGGAAGAGCGTTTTGAGAGCGTATCCCAGCAGCTGACCCAGCCCGATGTGGCGGCGGATCAGGAGAAATTCCGGCATCTGATGAAAACCCACAAGGAGTTGACTCCTCTGGTGGAAAAATTCCGCCAGTACAAAGAGGCCAGTCAGACGGTGGAAGAGGCCCGGGAGCTGTTGGAAGCCGGCGGACAGGAAGCCGATTTCAAAGAGCTGCTGGAAGAGGAACTGCGGGAGGGCAAAAGCCACATGGAGGCTCTGGAAGAGGAGATCCGTCTGTTACTGCTGCCCAGGGACCCGGACGATGAAAAAAGCGTGATTGTGGAGATCAGGGGCGGCGCCGGCGGCGAGGAAGCCGCGCTGTTTGCCGGGTCGCTGTACCGTATGTACACCATGTACGCCGAGAGTCAGCACTGGAAGGTGGAAGTGCTGGGCGCCAATCCCACTGAGCTGGGCGGGTACAAGGAGATCTCTTTTTCCATTGAAGGAACGGGGGCCTTCAGCCGGCTCAAGTATGAGAGCGGCGTACACCGGGTGCAGCGGGTGCCGGAAACTGAAAGCGGCGGCCGGATTCACACCTCCACTGTGACAGTGGCGGTGCTGCCCGAAGCAGAAGAGGTGGAGGTGCAGCTGGACCCTGCAGATGTACAGGTGGATACCTTCCGTTCCAGCGGCGCGGGGGGACAGCACATCAACAAAACCGAATCGGCCATCCGGCTGACCCACCTGCCCACCGGGCTGGTGGTGGAATGTCAGGATGAGCGCAGCCAGTACAAGAACAAGGAAAAGGCCTTTCGGGTGCTGCGCAGCCGTCTGTATGATATGGAGGCCCGAAAGCAGCAGGATGAGCTGGCCTCCCAGCGGCGCAGCCAGGTGGGTACCGGCGACCGCAGCGAGCGCATCCGCACCTATAATTTTCCACAGGGCCGGGTTACCGACCACCGCATCGGCCTGACGCTGTATCATCTGCAGGCCATACTGGACGGAGGGCTGGATGAGGTGATTGATCCTCTCACCTCCTATGACCGGGCGGAGCAGCTCAAACGGCAGAGTCAGACCGGAGATTGATCACAGAAAGAAGCAGAGACTATGAAAACCATTGTACTTCCGGTGAATCCGGAAAATATTGCCCGGGCGGCGGAGGTCATCCGTCAGGGCGGACTGGTGGGAATGCCCACCGAAACGGTATACGGACTGGCGGCGGATGCCACCAATCCCCAGGCGGTGGAAGCCATCTTCGCGGCCAAGGGACGGCCGCAAGACAATCCTCTCATTGTGCACATCGCGGACTTTGACCAGGTGGAGCGCTATACCCGGGACATCTCCCCTGACGCCTGGCGGTTGATGCGGGCCTACTGGCCCGGTCCCATGACGGTGATTCTGCGCAAACGGGAGATCATCCCCCAGGTGGTGAGCTGTGGACTGGACACCATCGGTCTGCGGATGCCGGGCAGCACGGATGCCCGGGCGTTTATCCAGGCTTGCGGCACCGCCATTGCGGCGCCCAGCGCCAATCTCAGCGGCCGGCCCAGTACCACCACCGCTCAGCATGTGCTGGAGGATTTAGAGGGGCGCATTCCGCTGATTCTGGACGGCGGCCCCTGTCAGGTGGGGGTGGAATCCACCGTCATTGACCTTTCCGGGAGCGTGCCCACTTTGCTGCGGCCCGGCGGTATCACGCTGGAACAGCTTCGGGCGGTATTGCCGCAGGTGGTGGTGGACAAGTGCATTTACTCCACTGTGACGGGCGATCAGAAGGTGAAAAGTCCCGGAATGAAATACCGTCACTATGCCCCCAAGGCGCCGGTGACCATTTTGGTGGGAACCGAGCAGGCGGTGGAGCAGGCCATGCTGACCCAGGCCCGGCAGGCCGCCGCGCAGGGTGAAACACTGGGAATTTTGTGTTATAATGAGAGCATGCCCCGGTTTGAGGGCATGGATCGGGTGGTGGCATTGCCTCTGGGCTCCCGGGGGAGCAAGGAGGAGATGGCTCATCAGTTGTTTGACAGCCTGCGGGCTTTTGACAGCCAGCCGGTGAGTCGTATTTTGGCCTGCTGTCCCGACAATCAGGGACTGGGACTGGCAGTGGTCAACCGCCTGTCCAAAGCGGCGGGCTTTCACATTGTCAATGTGCAGGAATAAAACGGAGGAACAACCATGGAGGATGGGAAACAGATCATAGGACTGACCGGCGGAACCGGCAGCGGCAAAAGCTCGGTGGCGGCGCTGTTTGTGCAGCGGGGCGTACGGGCCATTGACGCGGATCAGGTGAGCCGTCAGGTATGCCGGCCTGGCCAGCCCTGTCTGCAGGAGATTGTACAGCGATTTGGCCCTCAGGTGCTGGATGAAACAGGTGCTTTGCGGCGCAAGGCGCTGGGAGATCTGGTCTTTGGGCACCGGGATCGGCTGGAGGATCTCAACCGGATTACCCACAAATACATCATTGAGGAAATCCGGCGCATCATAGAAGAGTGTGAGGAGCCGGCGGTGCTCATTGACGCGGCGCTGCTCTACGAGAGTGGGGTGGATGCCCTGTGTGACACTGTGGTGGCGGTGGTGGCCGAGGAAGAAGTGCGTGCCCAACGCATCGCCCGCCGAGATGATTTGAGTATGGAGCAGGCATTGCAGCGAATCCACGCCCAGCACGACAGCAGTTTTTACACCGACAAGGCGGATTTTGTGGTGTACAACAACGGCGATACTGAGGAATTGCGGATGCAGACCGGAATGATTCTGGATCTGCTCTTTGGTGAGTGAGATGCCGGCGCGCAAACGGGTTTCAGCCCGGGAAAAACAATATCGGCGGCGTCGGATTGCCATAGCGGTGGGCCTGCTGGCGGTGGTGGTGTGTGCCATTCTGTTGGGCGGACGGCTGTGGGATTATGTACTGCAGCGGCGCTACCCCTTGGAATATGGGGAGCTGGTTCGGGCCAATGCCCAGGAGCACCATCTGGAGGAGTCTCTCATCTATGCCGTCATCAAAACCGAGAGCGGGTTTGACGCAGATGCGGTGAGCCGCGCGGGAGCCATGGGGCTCATGCAGCTCACGCCGGACACCTTTGACTATGTACAGATGAAAACGGGAAAGACCTGGGAGGACGATCAGATTCTGGAGCCGGAGGTCAATATCTACTGCGGCAGCTGGCTGCTGCGGTTTTTGCTGGACCGGTACGATCAGAATTTACCGGTGGCATTGGCGGCTTACAATGCCGGTATGGGCAATGTGGCCTCCTGGCTGGAAGACCCCCAGTACAGCGAAAACGGAGTGGATCTGACGCACATTCCCTTCCCTGAAACCGCCAGCTATGTGGAGAAGGTGCAGGAAGCCCAAAAACAGTACGAAAAACAGTATTTCAGCTGAAAGGATGATGGATATGAGCGAAGAAAAAACAGTGGGTCAGCGGCTGACCAAGGAATTGTTCACCGAATGGAAAAATGTCTATGAAACCATGACCGATGAGGATATGACCGCATTGCAGGGCATCTCCCGGGACTATAAGAATTTTCTCAACGCCGGCCGCACCGAACGGCTGTGCTGCGGGGAGATTCAGCGTCTGCTCAAACGGGCCGGTTTTGTGGAGTTCAACGCTTACAAAGAGCCCTATGAGGTGGGAGAGAAATTCTTCTACAACCACAAGGGCAAGGCCATCATTGCCGGTGTAATTGGACGGGAAGATCTGGGCAGTGGTGTCAACATCGTGGCGGCCCATTTGGACAGCCCCCGCCTGGACCTCAAGATGAACCCCTTGTATGAGTGCGACGAGCTGGCTCTCTTCAAAACCCATTATTATGGCGGCATCAAGAAGTATCAGTGGACTGCCATTCCGTTGGCACTGTGCGGCGTGGTGCTCACCCGCAAGGGCAATCCGGTGGAAATCAGCATTGGGCTGGATTCCGGGGACCCCATTTTCTGCGTCACCGATCTGCTGCCCCATCTGGCGCCTGATCAGATGAGCAAAAAGGCCACCGAAGTGGTCAGCGGCGAACAGCTGAACATCCTGGTGGGCAGCGTGCCCTTCAAGGATGACAAGGCCAGCGAAAAGGTGAAGCTCAACATCATGAGCATCCTCAACCAAAAGTACGGCATTGTGGAGGAGGACTTTGTGTCGGCCGAGCTGGAGATGGTACCTGCCTTCCCCGCCCGGGATCTGGGGCTGGACCGCAGCATGATCGGCGCCTATGGTCATGACGACCGGGTGTGCGCTTTCTCCGCTCTCCGGGCGATTATCGAAGCCCAGGAGCCGGTGCGCACCGCACTGGCGGTTTTTGTGGACAAGGAGGAAATCGGCTCCATGGGTACCACAGGTATCCGGTCCCGCTTTATTGAAAATCTGATTGAAGATTTGGCGGATATGTATGGCGTTCCTCTGCGGCGGGTGTTGGCGCATTCCACCTGTCTGTCGGCCGATGTAAATGCGGCCTTTGATCCCACCTTCCCCGAGGTGAGTGAAAAGCGCAACTGCGCTCGGCTCAACGGTGGCATCTGCCTGACCAAATACACCGGCAGCCGCGGCAAGAGCGGCAGCAACGACGCCAACGCCGAGCTGATGGGCAAGGTGCGCAAGCTGTTTGCGGACAGTGGCGTGGTGTGGCAGATCGGCGAACTGGGCAAGGTAGACCAGGGCGGCGGCGGCACAGTGGCCCAATATGTGGCCAATCTGGATGTGGAAACGGTGGATTGTGGGGTGGCCATGCTGAGCATGCATGCGCCCTACGAAGTGGTTTCCAAGGCGGATGTGTTCATGGCGGTGAAAGCCTATCGGGCATTTTTTGAGAATTTCAAGTAAACCCATGGGAGAGGGAGCCCTGCTGAGGGCTCCCTTTTTTGGAGAAAGGAGGCGGGGATGTGGACAGACAGCCATTGGCGGAGCTGATGCGTCCCAGAGAGCTGGAAGAGGTGGTGGGCCAGCGGGAGATCCTGGGGCCGGGCAAGGTGCTGCCCCGACTGATTGAAAGTGGCCAGCCGGGCAATCTCATCCTGTATGGTCCCAGCGGCACTGGCAAAACCACTTTGGCGCATATCATCGCAAAAAAAACCCGGCGTACCTTCTGTAAACTCAACGCCACCACCTGTACCACCGCGGATATCAAAGGGGTGGTGGATCAGGTGGGGACCATGATGGCTCCCGACGGGGTGCTGCTCTATCTGGATGAAATTCAGTATTTCAATAAAAAGCAGCAGCAGACTCTGCTGGAACATTTGGAAAACGGCAAGATCACACTGGTGGCCAGCACCACCGAAAACCCCTATTTTTACGTGTATGGAGCCATTCTCTCCCGGTGCAATGTGTTTCAGTTCCGGCCGGTGGAGAGGGAGGAAATTGCCCGGGCGCTGGAGCGTGCCCTGGACCGGCTGGAGCAGGAGCAGCAGCTGCGGGTCCGGGCGGAAGAGGGCGTACTGGACTATGTGGCGGGCTGTTCCGGGGGCGATGTGCGCAAGGCGCTCAATATTTTGGAGGCGCTGATCGGTTCGGCCGAAGGAGGAGCAGAAGGACATCTTCTCACCATGGAGGCGGCCCAGCAGCTCACCAGCGGCAGCTATATGCGATATGACCGGGAGGGAGATCAGCATTACGACATTCTCTCAGGACTGCACAAGTCCATCCGGGGTAGCGATGTGGATGCCGGGATGCACTATGCGGCCCGGCTCATTGCGGCGGGAGATTTGCTTTCCTTGTGCCGCAGACTGCTGGTGATTGCCGCGGAGGATGTGGGCATGGCCTATCCCCAGGCCATGCCCATTGTGAAGAGCTGTGTGGACAGTGCGCTGCAGCTGGGCCTGCCGGAGGGGAGAATTCCCCTGGCCCAGGCGGTGGCGGTGCTGGCCACCGCTCCCAAATCCAACAGCAGTTATCTGGCCATGGATCAGGCGCTGGCGGATGTGGAGGCGGGATTGGCCGGAGAGGTGCCCGATCATCTCAAGGACGCCCATTACAGCGGCGCGTCCAAGCTGGGACGGGGCCTCACCTATCGCTACCCCCACGACTATCCCAACCACTATGTGGAGCAGGAGTATCTGCCCGAGTCCCTGCGTGGCCGGCGGTATTTTACCTGGGGCGACAGCCGCACCGAGCGGGCGGCCCGGGAGTACTGGCAGCGGCTTCGGGGAGAGAAGGAAGAAACATAAAAAAGGCGGGACCAAACGGTCCCGCCTTTTTGCGTGGTCAGATGTAACTGCGGTCAAAGGTGATCACGGTGAAATAGTTGGGGTCCAGCCGTTTCACTTCCGCGTCAATGGCTTTTTTCAGAGTGGAATTTTTCTCTCGGTAGGTGTGGGGCACCAGCACGTCAAAAATCAAATTGGTGTGGGTGTGTCCCTGCACCATACGAAAATCATGGATGCTCATTTCGGTATCGATGCGGCTGACAATGAGATTGAGCTGTCGGCGCAGTTCATTGACCTCTTCGCAGTCGGTGACGATGGGGTCCAGGTGCAGCACAAAGGGAATGTGGAGTGTGGCCTGGATTCGTTTTTCCGCATTGTCGATGATATCGTGGGCCATGAGAATATCGCTGTTGGCGGGGACTTCCACATGGGCACTGCCCATCATGCGGCCGGGGCCGTAATCATGGATGATCAGGTCGTGTACCCCTTCGATGATGTCGTAGGACAGCAGCTCCTTTTCCACCTGCTTGACCAGATCGGCATCGGGGCGCTGTCCCAGCAGGGGGCTGATGGTATCTTTGACAATGCCATAGCCTGCGTACAAAATGAAACAGCCCACCATCAGGCCCAGCCAGCCGTCGATGGAGAAGGGCAGAAATCCCGCTGCGATGACACCCAGAGTGGTGGCACCGGTGGAAATGCAGTCGCTCATGCTGTCCGCTGCCGCCGCCTTCATGGTCTGGGAATCGATGCGGTTGCCCAGAATGCCGTTGAACCGGCCCATCCACAGTTTGACACCGATGGAAAGCACCAATGTGGCAATGACAATGGGGCTGAACACAATGTCCTCGGGGTGGAGGATTTTGTCAAAAGAGGTCTTGAGCACTTCCACACCCACCATCAGGATGAAAAAGGCAATCACCAGGCCGCTGATGTATTCGATGCGGCCGTGGCCGAAGGGGTGTTCCTCATCGGCGGGCTGAGAGGCCATGCGAAAGCCGATGTAAGTCACCACACCGCTGCCTACGTCAGACAGGTTGTTGAAGGCGTCGCCTATGATGGCGATGGAGCCGGAGATGAGGCCCATCAGCAATTTGGCGGCAAACAGCAGCAGATTGCAAACAATGGCCACTCCGCTGCTCAGGATGCCGTATCGCTCCCGTACGGCGGGGGAATGAATGTTTTTGTAATCGGGCACAAAGGTCCGTACCAGTAAATCGGTCATAGAGATCAGTTCACGCTTCCTTTTTAGGTAGATTGTCGAGCTCCTGCAGTGCTTTCCGGCGCAGCTCCATGAAATGAAGAGTGTGATAGATCATATAAATGCAGCCCATGAGGATGAGAAAGGTGAGCACTGCTGCCACGCAGGCGCTGAAAAAATAATCCGCCGGCGGGGTGAGGGGGTGGTCAAACAGAGCCAGCAGCATATTTCCCACACCGGTGCCCATCACAAACAACATGATGGGGGTGAGCAGCGATAAAACCGCTTTTTTGCAGATTCCCCAGGGCGAGAGATCCAGCGGAAATCCCTCAATGCGGCTGCATAGTACCATAGCACCCCAAATGGCCGCTTCCGCAATGGTATACAGTGCCACACACAGAGTGCTCCACATCAGTGCCTCGGGCGCCAGGCCAAAGAGCTGAATTCCCAGAAGGGAGCTGCAAAACAGCACAACGCCGCAGAACAGGCAGGGAGTTACAAAAAAACAAAACAGCCACATAAACAGGTTTCCTCCGGGCAACATATATGAGAGCGCACAAAAGCTCTACTGTTCATTATAGCATAATTTTGTCGGCGGGGAAGAGGCTTTTACAAAATATGTATGCCCCCGAGGGGGCAGAGGTTACAGAAATTTTTTCATCTGGTCGATATAGTTCTGTTGGGCAGAGAGAAATTCCCGGGACAGAGCCTGTGAATCCGCATTGGCCTGGGGACTGTGATTGAGGGCTTGCTGCAAATCCGCAATGCCAGAAGTGGCGTTGTGAATCAGGATTTCTGCGGCGTGAGAAGGTGTTTTTTTCATCAGAATTCCCGCAGTGACCGAGGCCTTGGTCTGCATCCGCTGAAAGGGGTTGTCACGGTGGGCAGTGGTTCCCATCTGCCGCAGGCTCAAAGCGCTTTTGCAGATCAGATCACTGTAGCATTTTCGTTGATTGGCCAGCTGAGATACCATCGGGTCCTCCGGACCCAGCGTCTGCCGGGCAGCATCGATGGCGTGCAGACCGTTTTGTGCGGACTGATAAATCTGCTGATACAGCTGCTGGCTGGCCTGGTTGTCGGCGGTGTGTTTGTTGGACATGATCATTCCTCCTTCATCCTTTTTCACTTGTAAGTGTGTCCTGAATGGTTCCATCAAACCATGGGAAATCTCCGTTTGGGTGGCAGGAGGTGTCATGTCAACCAGCACAAACCCAGAGCTGTTCATTTGTGGTAAAGAGCAAAGGAGATTTACGACATGCACAGAAAAATGTTGTGTAATTTGTATGAAAAATCATTGATTTATTGCGATGGATTTGGTATGATATAGACAAGAAAAGGAGAAGATTTCAAGAAGACAGACACAAGGGGTGTCTGGAAAAAAGTATCCTTTTTGACACAAAATACGCAGAGAAGGGAGTGATACCAATGGCAACAGAAGGACAGCAGTTTGTTTGTAAGGCTGCTGTGCGCAGGGATGATGCTTGGCTGAGAATGGGTAGAAAAACGGCATCGACGGAAACAAATAACAGCGGGTATAGTGTTGAAGGCATTGGTATTGCACCAAAAAATATAGAGTCGGCTGTGATTTGAGAAGCCGATCTGTTCCAGCAAAAAGCACATCGGACAGATCTCACCACATCATAAATGAAAACCATACGGGCATGAGGCAAAGGGCAACGCTGTGGTGTCACGCAGCGGAAGGTCGAGGCACTGAGACGAAGAAACACAAATGCAGACCGGAGTTCGGAGCCAATAAGAGTGAAGAGGCCAACGATATACGGACCAGACCCATTTGCGTGAAAAAGAAATGGATGGCCGGACCCAGTGGAGGTTGGAGACTGAGGCAGAAACCAAGAAACGAAGCCAAAAGAATCCTGTATCAATATGGAAAGACATTTGTGTCATGTGCGTTTATACGAAAAGAATTTCATGTTCGCCATAACAATTGGGAGCAGATCTGATAAGAGCAAACCAGACGAAGTGTTGTTTGGCATGCCATCCGTACCTGTAGTAAAAACACAGCAGCCTGCATGCAAAATGCATATGAAATAAAGAAGCATAGGTGGAAACAGGACATTGTATTGAGGATAAAACCCATGCAGTAATGTAATTTGGAGTAAACCTTGATTTACATAATCCCATCCCCTTTTTACAATTCAATAGCGAAGAAAGAGACGAAATGCTTTCGTCTCTTTCTTTTTTTGTCCGGTATTTGTGGACGAATTGTAAACTTCTGAGGCTCTGCCTTGACGGAAATCCCAGGATGGGCTACACTGAACATAGCAAACTTTGGTGAAAAGGGGGATGAGCATGGGACTCCATATGGTATTGGTTGGAAATTCCAATAGTGGAAAACGTACCATTTTTGGAGCGTTGGCTGGACAGAGCGGCCATGTGGATTACCTGGAAGAAGGCGGAGAATCCATTTTGGAAGGAGTGCTGACTTCTAGCCGGGAGGTGCGGCTGACGGTTTTGCCTGGGATCAGTGCGCTTTCCGCCTATGATCCGCTGGAACATCAGGTGCGGAAATACCTGCTCCGTCAGGCCCCCCAGACCATCATCAATATAGTGGATGCCGTCAATCTGGAGCAAAGTCTGTATCTCACACTGGAATTGATCTCGTTGGGGCTGCCCATGCTGGTGGCACTGAATCGAACCGATTTGTTGGAAGCCAAAAAACGGGAAGTGGATGTGCCTCTGCTGAAAAAAGAGTTGGGCATTGGCGTGGTCAATACCGCTGCCAATGAGCGGCGGGGGATGCACGAACTGGCGTTGGGAGCCATCTCCATTGGCCGGGCGGGACAGGGCCCCAAGGGGAGAATGTTTCTCTCTCCCGAAGTGGAGCGGGATGTGCAGCAGATTTATAAGCTGGCCTGCCAGGAAGAAAAGTTTGGACGGTGGATGGCTTTGCAGCTGTTCCAGCGGGATGAAGAAGTGTGGAAGTACATGAATTTGTCCGATGAACTGGCCGGACAGGTGGAGGAGATCATTGTGCGCCGGGAGGAAGAACGGCGTACGGACAGCATTGGTATCGTGGCCTATGATCGATATGCCAGCATTGAGCGGCTTTATGAAGCCTGTGTGGTGGATATATTGCCCAGAAAAAGAGGCTTTGGCCGTTGGTGGATATGAGGAGGAAATATGATCAACTGTGTGATAGGCGGGGCGCTGCTGTTGTGGGCCATTTGGGGCATCCGGCGCATCATCCGTCGCAAAGGCAGCTGCTGCGGAGGAAATTGTGCCCACTGTTCCCAATGCGTCCATCCAGAGAGCCATGAAAAAACGCTTTGACAGACCCCATAAAGGGTCTGTTTTTTTATGCCTTCTATAAAAATTGGGAAATATTGACAATTTTACCGGATGGGTATAAAATGTTAAAAAATGGTAATTTGGAGGGCGTGGTATGGTGATTTACAAAGTGGCCCGGGAAACCCGTTGGGATGAGGACAATGGGACCTATGCAGCTTTTGGCATTCGGGCGATGGAAGAGGAAGGGCAATGTCAGTACATACCGGATATTTCCCTGAATGAGCACGAAGTGCTGGAATTGGCCAATCGATTGAATGTGCTGGGGCTTTCGGTGGAACACTTTCGCGATGTGGTGGAAGATTTTGTGGAAAGCCGTGGCGGAACGTAAAAAGCTCCCCTGTTCAGGGGAGCTTTTGTTTTGCTTAAAAATACACAGATGTCTGTGGTCAACGATTTTTTTGATAGATGAGATACAGGCCCTTGAGGAGCAAATCCGCATCATATACCACCTGCCGGCGGCAATGGGGAACAATAAACTGGGAAATTCCCCCGGTGGCGATGGTGGTGGCGGGCTGCCGCAGCTCGTCCTCAATGCGGTCAATCATGCCGTCGATCATAGCGGCATTGCCATAGATGACGCCGCTGCGCATACAGTCAATGGTATTTTTGCCAATGGCATGACGGGGGTTTTCCAGGCTGATGTAGGGCAGCTGTGCCGCCCGGCCGGAAAGCGCGTCCAGCGAGATGCGCACACCGGGATAAATGCCGCCTCCGATGTAATTGCCCTTTTCATCCACCACCGAAATGGTGGTGGCGGTGCCCATATCAATAATGATGAGCGGGGGCTTGTACTCCGCCAGACCGGCCACTGCGTTTACCACCAGGTCGCTGCCCAGCTGCGCCGGGTTGTCCATCAGAATGTTGAGACCGGTTTTCACACCGGGTCCCACCACCAGCGGCGGACGGTGAATGATTTTGCTCAGGGCCGATTTGAGAATATTGGAAAGGGGAGGTACCACCGAAGAGATGATGCCGCCGTCGATTTCCGTCAGATTGATGCTGTACAGTTGCAGGATGTTTTTGATCTCCACACCGTATTGATCTTCTGTTTTCAGGGAATCGGTGGCCAGCCGGGCCACAAAACGGATTTCGCCATCCTTGATACCGCCCAGTACAATGTTGGTGTTGCCAATGTCAATCGCTAATACCATAGGTTTCGCTCCTGTCCTGTAAGGATTTTGGGAAGGGCCGCGCTCAGAGAGGTTTGGTGCCGGCCTGCCGGTCACCCAGTACATGCAGCAGGGCTTTGCCCACTGCCGCGGTGATCAGAGCGGCCACAATGGCCTCGGGAACTCCGTTGAGGCCGATGATGCCCAGAATAAAGCCGTACAGCGTAGTGCCCTGCTGTGCAATTTTATCCGCGTTGGCCATGGCGTAACCAGAGCCAAAGAAGATATAAATGCCATTCATCACCAGCAGGGTGTTGGTGAGGGAGCCGGCCAGTCCCGCTACAATCAGCGGCAGGGATTCCGCACCTTTTGCCAGCCGTTTGCCCAGCCGGAACACATAGTGCGGTACCACGCCCACCAGAATACGGGGCACCAGACAGATGACCAGACTCCACATGTTTCCTCCCGCGTAAAAGGGAGAGAACGTGAAAGAAGTGAGGGTGGGTTCAAAGGTGTTTTTCCACAGGCTGGTGAGTCCGAAGACCAGGCCGATGAATCCGCCTTTTTTGGGCCCCAGCAAAATGGAGGCCAAAATCACCGGAATGTGCACTGTGGTGGCACGTGTGAACCCCAGTGGAATGTATCCTACAAATGGCATGAATGCCAACGCCACCACGATGGCGCTGAAGAGTGACACTTCCACCAGCGAACGGGTCTTTGCCGTTTGAGAGTGTTGCATAAAAAATTCCTCCTGCTACTGTTCTTTGAATAAAGATACAATGCATATTTTTAAGCTCTTTTATTATATAGAATCAATTTGCCGATTGCAATAGAAATGATAAAAAAATGTCAAACTTTTTGCGGGGCGATTGCAACCCGCCCGGCCATTTGCTATAATGAAAGAAATCCCAAAAGACGAACAGGAGGAATTGCCATGTATCAGGGCAAAACGGTAGTACTGGGCATCACCGGCAGCATTGCCGCTTATAAAATGGCCACTGTGGCCAGTATGCTGGTCAAACAGCATTGTGACGTACAGGTGATTATGACCCGTAACGCCACCCAGTTTATCAGCCCACTGGTGTTTGAGGAGCTCACCGGCAACCGGTGCATGGTGGATACCTTTGACCGGAATTTTCAGTTCAATGTGGCCCATGTATCCCTGGCCCAAAAGGCGGATCTGCTGCTCATCGCGCCTGCCAGCGCCAATGTGATTGGCAAACTGGCCCATGGCATCGCCGATGACATGCTCACCACCACCGCCATGGCCTGCAAGTGCAAGGCCATTGTGGCGCCGGCTATGAACACCAATATGTATGAAAATCCCATTTTGCAGGACAATCTGGAGATCCTGCGGCGGTATGGCTGGGAAGTGGTACCGCCTGCGGTGGGCCGTCTGGCCTGCCGGGCAGTGGGCGCGGGCAAAATGCCCGAACCGGAGGTGCTGTGCGGATATGTGGAGCGGGAACTGGCCCACGAGAAGGACATGGACGGTCTGCGGGTGCTGGTGACCGCCGGTCCCACTCAGGAGGCGCTGGACCCGGTGCGGTACATCACCAATCACTCCAGCGGAAAGATGGGGTATGCCCTGGCTCGTATGGCCATGCGCCGGGGGGCTCAGGTGACACTGGTGAGCGGCCCCACCGCCATTACCCCTCCGCCCTTTGTGGAGGTGGTGCCGGTGACCAGCGCGGCGGATATGTTCCGGGAGGTGAGTGCCCGGGCAGCCCAGGCCGATATTGTGTGCAAGGCCGCCGCGGTGGCCGATTACACCCCCAAAACAGTGGGAACGGAAAAAATGAAGAAAAAGGATGGCGAACTGACCTTGGAGCTGGCCCGGACCCAGGACATTCTGGCCTGGCTGGGTGCCAACCGTCAGCCGGGACAATACCTGTGCGGATTTTCCATGGAAACCCAGAATATGTTGGAAAATTCCCGGGCCAAACTGGAAAAGAAGCAGGTGGATATGATTGCGGCCAACAATCTGCGGGTAGAGGGCGCGGGCTTTGGCACCGATACCAATGTGATGACCCTCATCACCCGGCAGGGGGCGCGGGAGCTGCCGCTGCTCAGCAAAGAAGCCACTGCGGACGCCATTTTGGATGCCATCCTGAGCGAGAGGAATCATAAAACATCATGACAGTACTGAGTGCAAGTGAGATTGGAAAAATCTACAACGGCCAGCCCCTGTTTCAGGGGGCCAGCTTCAAAATAGAAAAGGGAGATAAAATCGGTCTGGTAGGTGCTAACGGCGCCGGTAAAACCACCCTCATGCGCATCATCATGGGGGAGATCGCCAGCGATATGGGAGAACTGTTCCAGAGCCGGGAGACTTCCATCGCCTATATGGAACAGCACGCCCTGTCCGATTCCCGCAAAACGGTGTACGATGAGGTGTTGGAGGTATTTGCTCCCGTCATGGCCATGGAGGAGGAACTGACCCGGATTCAGCAGGCCATCGACCGGAAGGAGGGGGACCTGGACGCACTGGTGCGCCGGCAGTTTGCCCTCAATGAGCAGTATGAGGCGGGACGTGGGTTTGTATACCGCAGCCTGGTGCGCTCCACCCTGCTGGGCCTTGGCTTTTCTGAGGAAGAACTGGGGCAGTCGGTGCACAGCCTCAGCGGCGGACAGAAAACCCGGGTGCTGTTGGCCCGGATTTTGCTCTCTGGTTCCAATCTGCTGCTGCTGGACGAACCCACCAACCATCTGGACATCGATGCGGTGACCTGGCTGGAGGATTTTCTGCGGGGGTATGAGGGGGCTGTACTGGTGGTCTCCCACGACCGGTATTTTCTGGACCGGGTGACCCAGACCACCTATGAGATGGAATGCGGCCGGCTCACCGTGTATCCGGGCAATTACAGCCGGTATCTGGTGCTGAAGGAAGAGGCCATGAAGAGCCGTTTGCGGGCCTATCAAAACACCATGGCCGAAATTGAGCGGCTGGAGCGGTCGGCGGAAAAACTGCGCAGCTTCAACCGGGAAAAGACGGTGAAGCGGGCGGAGAGCAAGGACAAGCAGATCGAGCGACTCTCCCAGTCGCTGGAGGTGGTGGAGACCGAAGACCGGGATCTGCACCTGCACTTCACCCCCCGGGTCACCGGCGGCAATGAGGTGGTACGGGGAGAGGGCCTGGCCAAGGCCTTTGGCGGCAAGACGCTGTTTGCCGGAGGCGATTTGTATGTGCAGCGGCAGGAACGGGTATTCATTCTGGGGCCCAATGGCTGCGGCAAAACCACTCTGCTGCGGATGGTGTTGGGCCAGCTGGAGCCGGACGCCGGGGAAGTGTGGCTGGGCGCGTCGGTGGAACCGGCGTACTACGAGCAGACCGGCGCCACTCTGCACAGCGGCAAAACAGTGCTGGATGAGGTGTGGGATGAATATCCCCAGATGAACCAGACCCAGGTGCGCAGCGCCTTGGCGGCTTTTCTCTTCAAGGGAGAGGAAGTGTTCAAGGAGATTTCCATGCTTAGCGGCGGCGAACGGGCCCGGGTGGCTCTGCTGAAGATCATGCTGCAGCGGGGCAATCTGCTGGTGCTGGACGAGCCTACCAACCACCTGGACATCCAATCCCGAGAGGCGTTGGAGGCGGCGTTGGCCCAGTATGAGGGGACCATCCTGTGCGTGAGCCACGACCGGTATTTCATCAATAAATTGGCCACTCGGATCTATGACATCACACCGGAGGGGTTTGTGTCCTGTCCGGGAGATTATGACGCTTACGCGGCCCGCCGTCAGCAGGAAACCCGTCAGGAGGAGGAGCGGAAGGCCCCCTCGGACAACGCGCTGGATTACCGCGCCCGCAAGGAGCTGGAGAGCCGGCGCCGCAAGGCGGCTACGGCGCTACGGCGGTGCGAGGAGGAAATCGCTCGCACCGAAGAGGAAATCGAGAAGAAAAATCAGCTGTTGTGCACCGACGAGGTGTCGGGAGATTACCAGAAGGCCATGGAGGTGACCGCCCAAGTGCGGGAACTGGAGGCCCGGCTGGAAGAGCTGATGGAGCAGTGGGAAGCCTGCTCTCTGCAGGTGGAGGAACTGGAGGAATTGTAATGGAAGCGTATTTTTACCGCTGTCCCAAGTGTGGATTTTTGCAGATGGTGCCGGCCTATTGGGTGGACTACGATCCCAAGCCGGTGTATGAAATGGAACATCTGGACATGCAGACCGGCGAGCCCTGTCCGGTGAAGGAGCTGCTGCTGCAGCCCCCGGTGGAAGAATGACCCGGCTGATATGCCTGTGGAGGGCCGCTCCCCGGCGGTGGAGTGTGCTGCTCCTGCTGTTGGCGGCGGAGATGACCTACCGGCTGACAAGGGACAACACCGCACTGATGGACAGCTGGGCCCAGTGGGTGGCCATGCCGGTCAAACGCACCCTCACCCAGATCACCGGAGTACTGCCCTTTTCCCTGGCGGAGTGTCTGTTGATCCTCTGTGTGGTGGGAGGAGCGGCGTTGTTGGGGCGCTGGCTGTGGCTGGCGGTCAAACAGCGCTGGGGCCGGCTGGGTCAGGAGGCGCTGAGCCTGCTCTGCGTGGCGGCGGCCGCCTATGTGACGGGAAATTTGCTGTGGGGCACCGCTTATTATGGCTCCTCCTTTGGGGCCAAAACTGGGCTGAATCCTCAGCCCATCACAGTGGAGCAGCTGGCGGAAGTAACCGCCTATTTTGGACGGCAGGCCAGCGAAGCTTGCCGACAGGTGCCCCGGGATGCGGAGGGACATTTTGCGGGAGAGAAGGCGGACATTCTGGCCGCAGCTCCCGGCAGTTATCAGGCAGTGGAAGAAGAATTCCCCTTTTTGCGGGGCCCGGAGGCGCCGGTGAAGCGGGTGTGGTTTTCCAAGTTTATGAGCCGGGTGGATCTCACCGGCTTTTACTGCGTCTACACCGGTGAGGCAAACCTCAACTGTCACAGTCCGGCGGTGATGCTGCCCTCCACCATCTGTCATGAGATTGCCCATCAGCGGGGCGTAGCGCCGGAACAGGAGGCCAATTTTGCGGCGGTACTGGCGGCTACCCGCAGTCAGGACCCCATGTATGTGTACTCCGGCTGGCTGTTGGGGTACATTCATCTCAACAATGCCCTGTATGAGGCCGATCCGGACCGGTGGGAGGAAATTTACACCTCTCTGGACCCGCTGGTGCGGCTGGATCTGGAGGACAACAATGCCTATTGGCGACAGTTTGACACGCCTCTTTCGGAGTTGGGCGAGAAGGTCAACGACGCCATGCTCAAGAGCAACGGGCAGACCCTGGGCGTGCAGAGTTACGGCGCGGTGGTGGATCTGCTGGCGGCCTATTATCAACAACAGTGGAAAGGAAGTACGGAATGATGGAACGGATTGCGAGTTTTACAGTGGATCACACCAAGCTGGAGCGGGGCATTTACCTCTCCCGAGTGGATGGGGATTGCCTTACCTTTGATCTGCGTATGAAAAAACCCAACACCGGCGATGTGTTGGAAACCGACGCGCTGCACACCATTGAGCACATCGGAGCCACCTATCTGCGCAACAGCCGGTATGGCCAGCAAATCATCTATTTTGGGCCCATGGGTTGCCGTACCGGATTTTATCTGGTCACCCGGGAGCTGGGCGGACAGGAATTGTGTGATTTGGTGGTGGAAACTTTTGCTTTCATTGCGGACTATGAAGGGGAAATTCCGGGCAATAGTCCGGTGGAGTGTGGAAATTACCGCGACCTGAACCTGGAAAAGGCCAAAATACAGGCTTCCCGCTATTTGGAAGCCATAGAAGGGTATACCAGTGACCGTCTGGAATACCAAAAATAAGACCAGTCTTTGAAAAAATACTCCGGGTGAATTTGTGCAAAGTGCCGCATTTTTATGAACATTTTGTGACATCCCTTGCATGGACTTTTATTCTATTGTAATATATAAGAAATTCGTAATGATTTTGTAACAATTTACGCGTTCCCCCGGGGACGCCAAGAGAGGTGAAGGCAGGTTTTGTTTTGGCACAAATCCCAGGAAGAAGAAATTACACAATTGAAATTGATTACCCAGCCTCAGAGCGGCATGTCCTTCCGCCAGGTCTGCGGAAAGAGTGGCCGGTGGCTGCGCCGCAATGGTTGGACCATGGGTGCGGGCGCGCTGGCGGTGACGGCGGTGATGGGTGTTTATAATGTATCCGCCACCTATCAGGTGGGGGTGGAGGTTTTGGTCAATGGCCAGAGCCTGTGCGTCGCTGATAGCCAGCAGCAGGTGCTGGGGGTGAAGGAAGCCTTACAGGAAGAAATCTCCCAGGGTTTGGGACAGCCTTATGTATTGCAGACCCAGCCCACCTATCGTCTGGTGCTCACCCCGCGGGATGAAGTGGTGGATGTGATCGAGCTGGAAAAACAGCTGATGGTCTGTGCCCCTGATGTGGCGGAGATGACGGTGCTGGAAGTGGATGGCCAGGTCATTGGCGCCACTCAAGAGCCGGAGGCCCTCAAAGAGATGCTGGAGCAGATCAAAAACCAGTACGCCACCGGTGCTGCCGATGAGGTGTTGGAATTCAACAAGGAAGTGGTGGTACAGGAGCGGCTGTGTGTATTGAGCGCCAGTAAGACCATTACGGAGATGCGGGCCATTCTGGAGAGCCAGACGGTGGTGGAAGACACCTATACCGCACAGGAAGGGGATACTTATTCTCTGATCGCACCTCGGTATGGCATGTCGGTGAGTCAGCTGGAGCAGCTCAACGGCACAGAAGAGGAGCTGCACAGTGGCGACGTACTGAAGGTGGAGAAGAACGAGCCGCTTCTGGGCGTGATCAGCACCCGCACTGAGCAATATGAGGAAGCCATTCCCTTTGAAACCGAAGAGATTGAAACCGACACCCTGTATAAGAGCGAAAAGAAAACCCTGATTGAAGGGGTGGAGGGCAAGAGTCTGGTGACCGCCAAGGTAGTGAGCATCAACGGCGAAGAGGTATCCCGGGAACCGCTGGAGAGCGAAGTACTGGAAAATCCGGTGACTGAGGTGCTGCAGGTGGGCACCAAGGAACTGCCCGCTTTTGCAGGAGATTTTGCCTATCCCACACAGGGCGTGTTTACCTCTGAGTTTGGTCCCCGGTGGGGCAGAACCCATACCGGATTGGACATTGCCAATCAAATTGGTACCCCCATTTACGCCTCTGAAACGGGTACGGTGATATTGGCAGAGGATAACGGCAGCTATGGTCTGTGCATCAAGATTGACCATGGTGACGGATTTGTGACCTTGTATGGTCACAACAGCGAGCTGTTGGTGAAGGAGGGCGATCAGGTGGCCAAGGGACAGCTGATTGCCTACATGGGTTCCACTGGACGGTCTACCGGCAGCCATTGCCACTTTGAGATTCGGGTCAATGGTACCGCAGTCAACCCCAGATTGTATCTGGATCATCTGCTGGAACAGCAGGAGGCAGAAGAGGCCGCAGCCAAAGCAGCAGAAGCCGCTGAAGCGCAAACCCAGACAGAATAACGTTTGAATCGGGAAAACCCCGGGACGAAGATTCGTCCCGGGGTTTTTTGGAATGGAATAAAAGGGAAAAGCAAAGAAAAATCAGAAGGAGGCAAATCCACTGCCAAAGCTTTTGCAGGTCTCCAGCCCCTCTGCGTCAGGGGCTTCGTTGATCATCAGCCCTTCCTCGTACAGGCTGGCGCCTGCGGCATTGGCTCGATCCTGCCAATCTCGCATCCACTGACCGTCGCCCCAGCCATAGCTGCCGAACAGGGCCAGTTTTTTGCCGCTGAGTCTGGATTCCAATGCGGTGAAGAAGGGCTCGAACTCCATCTCTTCCAGCACTTCGGCGCCCATGGCGGGGCAGCCCAGTGCCAGATGGTCGTAGTTTTTGACCAGATCGTCTCCTGCTTCAGATACGGTCATCAGGGCCACTTCCGCTCCGGCACTTTTGGCACCTTCCGCGATGGCCTGGGCCATGGCCTCGGTGTTGCCAGTGCCAGACCAGTATACAATTGCCATTTTGCTCATGGAAAAACCTCCTTGTGTTTTGTATGTGTGTTTATGCCGCACAGAAGATCTGCGCGATGGACCAACCCTGAGCCACCCGGCGGCACACCGCCGCCCGGCAGCGATCATACCGCTGAAAGAGCGCTTTGGCCCGATCCACATCCCCGTACACCTTCCACTGACCGGCATATTTGCAGTGTTGTCCCCGGTGTTGGCAAAAGCCTGCCACATCCTCCGGAGGGTACCCCAGAAACAGACCGATCTCATGGGGAAAGCCCGAAGCAGAAAACCGCTGGGACAGCTGTGCCAACTGGACATCCAGCGGGGCCTCTTCTTGATAGCCTGCCTTACGCAGCAGCGGCTGGACTTCCGGGCGGCTCAGATGAGCGGAGAGCAGAGCGGGACGATAGACTAGCAGCAGCTGGCGTTTTTCGCAGCCGCACACAATGCGCATTTGGATGCCTTTAGAAGCCAGCAACGGAGCCAGCCGCGCCAGATGGGCTTCCAGCTGGGGAAACTCCCGGCGGGAACAGGCCACCAGATTGGCGGGCTTGATGCCGGCCAGTGCAGGCGCACAATGCTGGGCCAGCAGTTGGTCCAATTTGTCCATTCTCTCTCTCTCCTCTCTTGTGTTAGCATAAACTAACCATGGTGGAAAAATAAATAGTTAGCAATAACTAACCACAGTTGCAGTGTATCATAGCCCCTTCGTTTTGTCAAGAAAAAATTTTGCCAAGAAAACTTTGCAAAAAATGGTTGACAAGAAAACTTGGTATGCTATACTGTAGATGACAAGAAAACTTGGCAAAAGGAGGATTCGATATGAACCGGGATGAAATTTTGGAAAAGAGCCGGGCAGAACGGACAGATGAAGGCATGGTCCAGGTGCAAAATCAGGGAAGAAAATTGGGCATGACAGCATTCGCCGGAATGGAGATCGTCATTTTTCTTTTCAACATTGTGAATGGTCAGCCCAATGACATCCCCCTCTCTCTGTTGTGGGCCTTTACCGCTGCGGAGAGTTATCCCAAATATCGCTTCACCGGGAAAAGAAACTATCTGGTCACCACCATTGCCGCGGCGGTGGCGTCGGTGCTGTGTTTTGCAACCTATGTGGTCCGAGTGGCAGGTGGACTATGAACAGTGAATTGATTCTGCGAAACCGGCTGAAGGAGGCCCGGGCGGAAAGGGGAATCTCCCAGACCCAATTGGCGGAAATGGTGGGTGTTTCCCGCAATACCATCAGCTCCATCGAAACCGGTCAGTTCAATCCCACCGCCAAGCTGGCACTCATTCTGTGCATCGCACTGGACAAAAAATTTGAAGAGCTGTTTTATTTTGACTGACAGACCGGAGGGGTCCCCTCCGGCTTTTGTCTTTACAATCGGGCCCGGAACTTTTATACTGGAGAGGTAAGGATTGCGCGCACAGGCGCGGGGCGACGAATGGGTCGCAGAGGATGTAAGGAGGAAACAGGATGAAAAAGAATTGGAAAGAGGGCTTTTGGCTGCTGGATGGCGCCATGGGTACCATGCTGCAGCAGCGGGGCCTGCAGGCGGGGGAGCGGCCTGAGATATTTGCCCTGACCCATCCGGAGGTGGTGGAAGAAGTCCATCGCAGTTACATTGAGAGCGGCAGCCGGATCATCTATGCCAATACTTTTGGGGCCAACGCCCACAAGCTGGCCGGCACTGGTCACACCGCCGCTGAGGTGGTGGCCCATTCGGTGCAGGTGGCCCGCAGGGCGGCGCAGGGGACCGACACACTGGTGGCGTTGGACATCGGGCCCATCGGAGAACTGCTGGAGCCCACCGGCACGCTGCCCTTTGATCAGGCATATGACATCTTCCGGGAGATGGTGCAGGCTGGTGCCGCCGCGGGGGCGGATCTGGTGGTGCTGGAAACCATGTCCGATCTGTACGAGGTGAAGGCCGGGGTGCTGGCGGCCCGGGAAAACAGCGATCTGCCGGTGTTTGTCACCATGACTTTTGAAAAGAGCCGCCGCACGTTCACCGGCTGTTCCATCCCCGCTATGGCCACTCTGCTCACCAGCATGGGAGTGGACGCCATCGGCATCAACTGTTCGCTGGGCCCCAAGGAAATCTACCCCCTGGCGGAGGAGATGGCCCAGTGGACACATTTGCCGCTGATCATCAAGGCCAACGCTGGGCTGCCTGACCCGGTACACGGCACCTACGACATCGGGTCGGAGGAATTTGCAGCCCAGATGGTGCGCTATGCCGAACTGGGTGTGTCCATTGTGGGCGGATGCTGCGGCACCTCTCCCGAGTACATTGCGGCCATTGCCCGTACCCTGCAGGGACTGCAGCCCGCACCCCGGCCGGAGAGCTACCGCAATGGCGTCTGCACCCCCTCTAAGGTGGAGGAATTTGCAGGTGTCAAAGTGGTGGGAGAGCGCATCAATCCCACCGGTCGCAAGGCGCTGCGGGAAGCCCTGCTGGAAGGAGATATGGACTATCTGCTGGACGAGGCCATGGATCAGGCAGACAGCGGCGCTCACATTCTGGATGTGAATGTGGGTGTGCCGGGCGCGGAAGAGCCCGCTTTGATGAAGCAGGCAGTGCAGGAAATCCAGGCGGTGTGCCAGATTCCGCTGCAGCTGGATTCCACAGATCCGGCTGCGCTGGAGGCAGGGCTGCGGGTGTACAACGGCAAGCCGCTGCTCAATTCGGTCAACGGAGAAAAGTCTGTGCTGGAGCGGGTGCTGCCCCTGGCACGCAAATACGGCGCTGCGGTGGTGGGCCTCACCATGGATGAAGCAGGTATTCCCATCAAGGCAGAGGACCGGCTGGCCATTGCCCGGCGCATTGTGGAAGCGGCGCAGGAATATGGCATCCGCCGGGAGGATGTGGTGATCGACTGTCTGACCCTCACCGCTTCCGCCCAGCAGGAGGGAGCCTGGGAGACCCTGCGGGCGGTGGAACTGGTACACCGGGAGCTGGGGGTACGCACCATGCTGGGGGTGTCCAACATCAGCTTTGGCCTGCCCCAGCGGTCGCTGCTCAACCGGTCCTTCCTGCTGATGGCTTTGCAGCAGGGGCTGGATCTGCCCATTTTGAATCCCGGGGACAGTGAGATGATGGATACCATCGCTGCTTTTCGGGTATTGAGCGGTCAGGATCTGGGCTGCGGGGAATATCTGGCTCGGTTTGGGGGGAGTTTGCCCTCCCAGAGCGGGGAACCCACCCTGGAGGATGTGATTCTCAAGGGCCTGCGGGAAGAAGCGGTACGTCTCACCCAGCGGCTGCTGGAATCCCACAAACCACTGGACATTGTCAGCGGGCAGTTGATTCCCGCATTGGACAAGGTGGGTGAGTTGTATGAAAAGGAGAAGATCTTCCTGCCCCAGCTGCTCCACGCCGCTGCGGCCGCGGGAGACGCGGTGGCGCTGCTGCGGGAACGCATTGCGGCGGAGGGTGATGCCCAGCTGACCAAGGGAAAGGTGCTGCTGGCCACTGTGCAGGGAGATGTCCACGACATAGGAAAGAACATCGCCAAGGCGCTGTTGGAAAGCTATGGCTATCAGGTGGTGGATTTGGGCCGGGATGTGCCGCCACAGAAGATTGTGGAGGAGGTCAAGGCACAAAACATCCGTCTGGTGGGACTCAGCGCGCTGATGACCACCACTGTGCGGAGTATGAAAAAGACGGTTGAACTGCTGCGGCAGAGCGGCCATTCCTGTAAGATCTATGTGGGCGGTGCGGTGCTCACACCCGAGTCTGCAGAGGAATTGGGTGCGGATTACTATGCCCGGGACGCCAAACGGTCGGTGGAGATCGCCCGGGAAGTATTGGGCTGAAGGCGGTGTGACATGGAGATTCGTACATTGCTTCAGCAGGGACCGGTGCTGTTTGACGGCGCCATGGGGACCTACTACGCTGCGCTGGGCCATGCGGACGCCGCCCGGTGTGAGCTGGCCAATCTGCGTCATCCGGAGGTGGTGGAGCAGATCCACCGGGCCTATTTGGAGGCGGGCTGTCAGGCCATCAAAACCAACACCTTTGGGGCCAACCGGGAAACGCTGGGCTGTGACCAGGTGGTGCAAAAGCAGGTGCTGCAGGAGGGTTGGCGGTTGGCCAGCCGGGCAGCCAAACCCTGGCAGGCGGTGGTTTTTGCAGACATTGGACCCATCCCCGGTCCGCAGGAGTTCGGGCTCTACTGGGAGATGGTGGAGATCCTGCTGCAGGAGGGCGCACGGCATTTTCTCTTTGAAACCTTCAGCGAGGAGAGTTGTCTGCCCGCTCTGGCGGATGCCATCAAGGAGCGGTGCCCGGAGGCATTTGTGCTCACCTCTTTTGCGGTGGGGCCGGACGGTTTTACCCGTCAGGGCGTCAGCGGTTTGACACTGGCCCGCCGGATGGCCGAGTGTGCTTCGGTGGACGCGGTGGGATTCAACTGTGTGTCGGGCCCCGGGCATCTGCTGCAATGGGTGCGGCAGTTGCCTCCGCTAGGCAAGCCCCTTTCGGTGATGCCCAATGCCGGATATCCCACTGTGGTGGGCAGCCGTACCTTTTTCAGCAGTGATACAGAGTATTTTGCGGGTCGGATGGTGGAAATCGCCCAGGCAGGCGCGGTGATTCTGGGTGGCTGCTGCGGTACCACCCCCGACTTTTTACGGCAGACCGCCCGGCGGCTGCGGCAGGAGGAAATTTTGCCCCAGCCCGTCAGGCTGGAAGAAGCCCGGCAGACCGCGCTGCCCAAGGATAATCTCTTTGCGGGTAAGCTGGCTCGGGGTCAGCGAGTGATCGCGGTGGAACTGGACCCTCCGCTGGACGGGGACGGATCGGCCTTTGTGGAGGGCGCCCGGCAGCTGCGGGACGCGGGAGTGGATGCCATTACCATTGCGGACTGTCCCATTGCCCGCCCCCGGGTGGACAGCAGCCTGCTGGCCTGTAAGCTGAAACGGGAGCTGGGGGTGACCCCGCTGCCCCATATGACCTGCCGGGACCGCAACCTCAACGCCACCAAAGCGCTGCTGTTGGGCCTTCACATGGAAGGCGTGGACAACGTGCTGGTGGTCACCGGAGACCCCATTCCCACCGCGGAGCGGGCGGAGGTGAAGAGCGTATTCAATTTTCACTCCCGCATGCTGGCCCGGTATATCACCCAGCTCAATCAGCAGGAATTTGCTGACGATCCCTTTTTTGTGCTGGGGGCGCTCAATGTCAATGCCCCTCAGTTTGAGGTGCAGCTGCGGCTGGCCCGGGAAAAGCTGGAGAGCGGAGTGGGTGGCTTTCTCACCCAGCCGGTGCTGTCGCCCCAGGCGGTGGAAAACCTGCAGCGGGCCCATGAGGAGCTGAAGGCTCCCATCCTGGGAGGCATTATGCCGGTGGTCAGCTACCGCAACGCCTGTTTTATGGACAGCGAAATCGCGGGTATCCGGGTTTCGGAGGAGATCCGGGAGATGTACCGGGACAAGGACAAAGAGGAGTGCCGCCGGCTGGCGGTGGAGGTGAGCGTCCGTATGGCGCGGGCCATGGCTCCATGGGTGCAGGGATTTTACCTCATCACCCCCTTCCGTCGCACCGACATCATCTGTGACATCTTGCGGGAACTGGAGGGAGTGTAATGGAACAGCGGTATTGGCTGGCGGCCAGCGCCTGTCTGTGCGGGCTGCCCTGTCGCTACGACGGCCGGACCAATCCCCATCCGGAGCTGGAAAAATGGTACCGGGAGGGAAAGGTGCTGGCCATCTGCCCGGAGCAGCTGGGTGGATTGTCCACCCCCCGCACCCCCTGTGAAATCACAGACGGACGAGTCCTGGACCGGAACGGCCGGGACCGCACGGCGGAATATTCTCTGGGGGCCCAGCGGGCCTGGGAATTGTGTCGGAAATGGAATGTAAAACAGGTGGTGCTCAAGAGCAAAAGTCCTTCCTGCGGATGCGGACAGGTGTATGACGGCAGCTTTACCGGACGGCTGGTGCCGGGCTGGGGGGTAGCGGCCGCCCTGCTGCGGGACAAAGGTCTGCGGGTGCAGGATGAAAAAACGCCCCTGCCATGGATACAAAAATAAATCAATCCCCTTCCGACAGGGAGGGGGATTTTTTTGCCCAAAAGGCAAGAATGGGGCCGGAAGGCGGGCTCACAAGGGGAAAATCCTGCCATAATTCCCCACAATCTCCTTTTACAAACGCCGGGAAATTCGGTACAATGGAAATAAATCTGTGAAAGGAGGGGGCGGATGCCCCGGAGCACCTGATTATGAAACCTATTTTACGCAAACTCACGGCCTGTCTCACAGCGGCAGCCCTGTGGGCGGGAACCACAGTGGCGGCTCTGGAGGATGGCTGGACCAACGACCGGTTCCGGGATGCGGGAACCCATCTCTATCAGAGTGAGATGGCCATTGGCAGCAATGCCACCTATACCAACACCGTATCCTGGCACGACAAATACAATCGGGAGGAGAGCTTTGCGCTCACCTACACCCCGGGCGGGGCCATCCAGCCGGTGGTGGCCTACGGCACCAAGCTGTGGGGAACCAATCGGCTGAGCACCATCACCAATTTCCTGGAGCAAAAGGGCTATCAGGTGGTGGGCGGCATCAATGCGGACTTTTTCTCCACCAAAACCGGGATTCCCATGGGGATGGTGATTCGGGAGGGAAAGCTCATCTCCACCAATGACGGACGTGCGGCGGTGTGCTTCCGGCAGGATGGCAGCGCTTTTATCACCAAGCCCACCTTCCAGATGACACTGGAAAATCACGGCGGAGGCGAAGGCAGCAATGCCGGTCAGGTGGTCAATGTCCATCACTTCAACAAATACCGGATGCCATCGGTGCTCTATATGCTCAGCAGTGATTTCGCGGTGAATACCAAAGTAAGCACGCCGGGCAAGGATGTGGTATTCCGCATTTTGTCGGGCACTCCCTCCACCAGCGCCACCATGGAGCTGGAGGTGGTGGAAGTGGTAGAGCGCAGCACTTCGGTGGAAATCCCTGACGACCAGCTGATTCTCACCTGCGACAAGGAGAGTGCCTTTTATGGCGAGCTGGAAAAATTCTCGGTGGGTGACCGGGTGACCTTTACCATTTCCAACAACGATCCCCGGATTGATGAGGCATACTATGCCACTGGCGGAGGCAGCCCCGGTACCGGCGACGGCATTCTGCTGCAAAACGGACAGCTGGGGAGCAAGCTGGACACCAACCGGCATCCCCGCAGCGCAGTGGGAATCAAAGCGGACGGTACGGTGGTGCTGTATGCCATCGATGGCCGGAGCAGCTCCCACAGCAATGGTCTCACCGAAAAGGATGTAGCGGAAGAGCTGCTCAAGATGGGCTGTGTAGAGGCCCTCAATCTGGACGGCGGCGGTTCCACTGCCATCAATGTGCGTCAGCCGGGAGATGAGTCTCTCACCTATGTGAACAGTCCATCTGACGGCGGACTGCGCAGCTGTGCCACCTACATCATGCTGGTCAATACCGCTCAGGGGGACGGTCAGCCGGCGCATCTGCATCTGAATCCCTATACCCCCATTGTGCTGGCGGGGTCCAAGCTGACCTTTGACTCTCCCAAGGCCACTGACAGTGGGTGGGAACCGGTGACAGCCCCCACCGATGTGACCTTTGCGGCGGATGAATGGCTGGGCACCATGGAGGGCAATACCCTGCATACCGTGGATGTGGCCACCAGCGGCAATGCAACTGCCACCAGTGGTTCCGCCACCGGCAGCACCAAGGTGCTGGTGGTTTCGGAGGTGGATTCCTTCACTGTCACCCAACAGGGGCAGTCCTCGCCCCTTACCAAATTGACCCTGGAAAAGGGAGATCAGGTCCAGTTGGCCTTTACCGCGCAGCAGAGTGCCAAAACGGTGTACTGTACTCCCTCGGCCTTTACTTATACCACCACCGGCGATATTGGTTCGGTGGATGAAAATGGCTTGTTCACTGCTTCCCAGGTGGGCGGCGCCAGCGGAACCCTGACCATTTCCTTCGGCAGCAAGAGTACTTCCATTCCGGTGACGGTGGGTACCGAAACTCCGGTCAAGGTGGAGGATTTTGAAGGCAGTTCACATCGGTTTACCACCGGTGGGGTTTCCCAGGTGGGCGGCACCAATCAGGTGAGCCATGGTCAGTGGGCAGGCAGCTTCCCCTATTCGTTTGCCACAGCGGAAGACAGCGTGCGCTACTCCATGGAGCCGGTGTCCTTTGACAAGATGCCCTCCTCTCTGCGGCTGTGGTTGCAGGGCAGTGCAGGCAGTTTGTATGCGGTGTTCCGGGACGCCCAGGGAACGGAATATACGGCGGCATTTACCAGTACCGGAACCTTCCGGGGTAGCTTTGCCCTGATGGAAGCCACCCCCGCGCGGGTCAGCGGCGGGGTGGAACTGGTGGGTCTGGAACTGCGCAACAACACTGGAAGGGCGGTCAACGGCATGTTGCTCATTGACCAGATTTACACCCCTGGCAGCGCAGCGGACAGCACTCCGCCCACCCTCAGCCTGTCGGTACAGGGCAGCACCATCACCGGTCAGGTGAAGGACAATAGCGGGTATGTTTTTGGGCAGCAGGATGTGACTCTGCTGGTGGATGGACAGTCCACGACCTTTACTCTCAGCGGCGGAACGCTGACTGCCAGCGGCAATTTCAGCGCGGCTGGCTTGCACCGGGTGACGCTGCAGGCGGCGGACGCAGCCGGGAATCTGGCCCGGATCAGCCAGGATGTGGAAAATGGCAGCGCGAACACCACCTTCCTGGATATGGGAGCGCACTGGGCCACTCCCTATGTGCAGTACATGGCTGGGAAGGGTGTGATCAGCGGTGTGCCGGTGAATGGCGGCTATCGCTTCCAGCCCGAGAATACCATTACCCGGGCGGAGTTCTCGTCCATGGTTTCCCGTTACCTGGGTCTGGATGAAAGCCAGTTCCAAGATGTGGAGCTGAGCTTTACCGACAGTGCCGACATTCCTCAGTGGGCGCTGAACTCGGTGAAGGCCATGACCAGTCTGGGATACATCAATGGGAAAACCGTTTCAGGCGGTGTGGCTTTTGATCCCATGGCTCCCATGACCCGGGCGGAGATGTTTACCATTCTCAGCAAGACCCTTCCCCGCAGGTTTGGGGACAACACCTCTCTCTCGCAGTTCACCGATGGCGGCGACGTGGCCCAGTGGGCGCAGGAGGGTGCCAAAGCTTTGGTGGAACTGGGCGTGGTAAGCGGCTATGAGGACGGCAGTCTGCGTCCTCAGCGGCAGGTAACCCGGGCAGAAGCAGCCAGAGTGCTCTATGCCCTGTATTGAAAAAATGATTCAACGAGCGGTCCCTCAAAAGGGACCGCTTTTTGGGCTTGCGACACAAGAATTTTTGGGAAAAGGATGTTCCAGAGGCCAGGTTGTGGTATAATAGGCCTATAAAATAATGCGGTGAAAAAGGGAGGCGGACCAATATGATCTTTTATTTTTCTGGAACGGGCAACACCCTGCATGCGGCTCGAAAGGTAGCGGCGCCGGGGGAACAGGTGATTTCCATGGCAGAGGAGTTGCAGAAAAAGGGCCGGCTCACCTATCAGCTGGCACCTGGTGAATCGGTGGGGTTTTTCTTTCCGGTTTATGCCTGGGCCGTGCCCCGTATTGTGGAACGCTTTGTGCGGCGGTGCAGCTTCAAAGGGTATGAAGACAATTTCACCTATGGGCTGTGCACCTGTGGCAGTGAGGCCGGCAATGCCATGGAGCAGCTCTCCCAGCTGCTGCAAAAGAAGAAAATGTCGTTGCACAGTGCATTTTCGGTGGCCATGCCGGACAATTATATTGTGATGTTTGATGTGGACAGTCCCACCGTCATCCAGAAAAAGCTGGAGCAAGCGGAGGAAAAGCTGGGGCAGATCGCGGGGATGGTCCACAGCCGCCAGAGAGGGATTTTCTGGGTGACCCGGGGCAAGGGAGTTCGGCTGAAACAATATGTGGTGACGCCACTGTTTCACGCCTTTGCAATGGACCCGCGGAAATTCCATGCCACCGATGCCTGCGTGGGCTGTAATCTGTGCAGCATCATCTGTCCCACCGGCAATATTGTGCTCAAAGCGGGCCGTCCGGTGTGGGGCAGGGATTGCGCCCGGTGTCTGGCGTGCATCCATCGATGTCCCAGAGAGGCCATTCAGTATGGTAAGGGAACCTATAAACGGGGACGGTATTGCCACCCCGATATCCGACAGGAGGACAATGACCATGAACGCGTATAAGGGAAAAGGAGTTTCTGCCGGCATTGCCATTGGAAGGGTGTATGTGTACCAGCGGGCACAACACCAGATCAAGCGGTATCGGGTGGAAGATCCGGAGCAGGAAGTCAGCCGGTTTGAACAGGCTCGGGATCAGGCACAACAGGAATTGCAGGGATTGTACGATAAGGCCCTCACCGAAGTGGGCGAATCGGGGGCCATGATTTTTCAGATTCACCAGATGATGCTGGAGGATTTGGATTACTGTGATTCGGTGTGCAATATGATTCGCACCCAGCAGGTCAATGCGGAATATGCGGTGGGCGCCACCGGTGACAATTTTGCCCGTATGTTCTCTGAGATGGAGGACGAGTACATGAAGGGCCGGGCCGCCGATGTGAAAGACGTGTCGGAGCGGGTGGTCAAGGTGTTGCTGGGCGGAGGCGACAGCCTCATTGCCAGTGAAGAGCCGGTGATTGTGGCGGCGGATGATCTGGCGCCCAGTGAAACGGTGCAGATGGATAAGAGCAAGGTGCTGGGATTTTTGACCCGGGAGGGTTCGGGCAGCTCTCATACTGCCATTTTGGCCCGCACCATGGGGATTCCTGCGGTGATTGGACTGGGAGACCAGTACAGTGTGGAGATGGACGGCAAGATGGCGGCCATTGACGGGGTGACCGGTTCGGTGTATCTGGAGCCAGATGAGGACACCATGGTGCGCATGCAGGCCAAAAAGCAGGCAGATGAGGAACAGAAGGCGCTGCTGCAAACCCTCAAGGGGCAGGCCAATGTGACGTTGGATGGACAGACCATTGATCTGTATGCAAACATCGGCAACGTGGCGGATGTGGCTGCGGTGCTGGAGGGGGATGCGGGAGGCATCGGCCTGTTCCGCAGTGAATTCCTCTACTTGGAAAACAGCGATTATCCCACCGAAGAGGAGCAATTCACAGCCTATAAATCGGTGGCGGAAATCATGGCCGGCAAACGGATCATCATTCGTACCCTGGACATTGGCGCGGATAAGCAGGTGGAGTATTTTGACATGCCCCACGAGGAAAATCCCGCCATGGGGTACCGGGCCATCCGCATTTGCCTGGACCGGCCCGAGGTGTTCAAAACCCAGCTTCGCGCTCTGTATCGGGCTTCGGCCTATGGCAATATTGCCATTATGTTCCCCATGATCATTTCGGTGGAGGAAGTCCGTCAGATCAAGCAGATTGTGGCCCAGGTCAAAGCTAGCCTGCAGGCCGATGGAATTCCCTTCAACGATCAGGTGCCGTTGGGGATTATGATTGAAACACCCGCCGCGGCTATCATCAGTGACCTGCTGGCCAAAGAGGTGGACTTTTTCAGCATTGGCACCAATGACCTCTCCCAGTACACCATGGCGGTGGACAGGCAGAACAACAAACTGGATAAGACCTTTAACCCTCACCATAAGGCGGTGTTGCGGCTCATCAAGCAGGTGGCGGACAACGCCCATAAAAACGGCATCTGGGTGGGGATCTGCGGAGAACTGGGGGCGGATTTGTCCCTCACCGAGGCGTTTTTGGCCATGGGCATTGATGAGCTGTCGGTGACACCCGGCAGTGTGTTGGCTCTGCGCAAAAAGGTCCGGGAGACCGACGTATCCAAAATCCGGCAGTCCGCATTGGAAGAGCTTTTGTAAACCACGCTGCAGCAGCCCGAAAGTCCAAAGGACTTTCGGGCTTTTTTCATGGAAAAAGAAAAAAATTAGTACTGACTAATTTTTAGTACTTGACAATGCAAGGTAATGGGCATATTATAATAGCGAAGGCAGGTGATGCAGATGAATGTACAATTCAAAAAAGGCGTGCTGGAACTGATAGTGCTGCTTTCGGTGACCCAGAAGGATATGTATGGATACGAGCTGGTCACAGAAGTGAGTAAGGTCATTGATGTCAACGAGGGAACCATTTATCCGCTCCTCAAACGTCTGACCAACGAGCGGTATTTTGAGACCTACCTCAAGGAGTCCACCGAAGGGCCTCCGAGAAAGTATTATCATCTCACCAAGAATGGGGAAATCTATAAAGACGCGCTCAAGGAGGAGTGGCAGGAGTTTTCCGGCAAAGTGGAGAGCTTCATCCGGGAATGTGAGCAGACAGACAACAAGGAGGCGTGACCATGACCAGGGTAGAATTTTTGAATCATTTGGAGAAGCGGTTGGAGATTCTCAATAAAAAGGAACGGGACGATCTGTTGGAGGAATATGCCCAGCACATTGAGAACAAAATGAGCGAAGGGATGACCGAAGAGGAAGCGGTTCGGGATCTGGGAGACATTGACGAGCTGGCCGATGAAATTTTGGAGGCATACAATGTGGACCCCGAGTATGACAGAACCCAGCGGGTGGAAAAAACGGTGATCAGCGGGGTATCACAGCTGGGACGCATGATCAACCAGCTGGCCAGTCAGCTGATGCGCAAAAATGCCCGGGAGCTGTTTGCACTGCTGGTGCGGCTGTGCGTCGTGGGCGCCGTACTGTTGGGTGTGTATCTGGTGTTAGACGTTGTAAAAAATGCGGTGATGCGGGTGTTTTCCTTCTTGCCTCACCTGCTGTACAGTCCGCTGTACGGTTTGTTTGACCTGATTGTACTGCTGTTTATGCTGGTGCTGGCGGCGGTGGCTCTGTACAACTTTGTGGGACAGGAGTTTTTCCCCAGATCCGAAGAGGAAGAGGAACCCTCTGCCAACCAGAGTACAAACAACGGATTTCGCATGGACCAGGAGGCCTGGGATGCGGCGGCAGGAAGAGAACGTTCCCGTTTTTTTAGCAGACTGCCCCGGCTGCCCCACATGCCCCGCAGATCTTCTCAATGGCAAGCTCCCACAGGAGAAGGGGAGGAAGAGTCCTCCCGGCGAAGTGGATTGGGTTTTTTAGGCTCTCTGTGTCGGGCGCTGTGGCGGCTGTTCATCTTGTGTGTGATGCTTCCCTTTGCTTTCTGTGAGATTCTGGCAGTGGTGGCTGTGGGCGTGCTGCTGGTGCTGATGCTGCAGGGATATCCGTTGATTGGAGTTACCTTGGGTCTGTTGGGCTGCGCGATGTGCGGCATGTCTTTCCTGCTGCTGGTGGCCCGTTGGCTGCTGGGCGCAGGGGGTGAGCGGGATGCTTGAAAAAAGGCGATTCATATTGGGGCTGCTGGCCAGTATGGCAGTGGTGCTGATGGGTACGCTGCTGATTCGTGATGCGGAGCCGGTAAGCACCCCAACTTTACCCCAGATGGCGGTGACGCAGGTAGGTGGGTATCAGCTCACATTGGAGAAAAGAGACCCTGCCGCAGAAATGGCGGAACCAAGTGAGGTAGGGGGCGCTGGATTTGCCCTGTTGTTGATACAGGCGCTGTTGACAGAAGGAGGAGAAGTGGGATGATGCGAAAATTTTTACGGACAGGGAATCTCCTGTTGATTTTTGTGATAGGTCTGTTTCTGGCAGGCATTGGGAGCGGCATTGCCTTTGCGGAATTTTCCTCCCTCAAACCGGCAGACAGCACCTGGATGGAAGAAATGACAACCAAACAGTTCCAGAGGGAAGTGCGTTTGCCCGCGAATGACCAGCCGGTGGCGCTGCTGTCCCAGTGGAGAGAAATACATGAGCAGGCTTTCGTACTGCGGGAGGACAACACACTGGAAGACGGTCTGGTGCAGTTTTCGGCCGAGCTGCCGGAGGAAGGGTTCTATTTCGATGTGGGTGATGCCTATACAGATTCGGTGTGGGACCCCGCACAGCAAAAAAATGTGCAGCAGCTGGTGATCAATGTGGTCATTGGCACCAGTGGGATTTCAGAGTGGCAGACTTTCCAGATGGCATTGGAGCAGTTGAAAAACGGCCGGCTGTATGTGTCCGATACATGGGAATACATTTCCGGACGACAGGTGGAGGTGCGTGCCAACGCTGCCACACTGGCCCGTCTGCAGACCGATAAGGATTTTTCCCGGTATGAGGAAATTGAAACCAGCACAACAATGGAGAGTACAGATGACACTTCTCCCCAGGTAGCGTCGGACGGTGACCTGGAAATGGAGGTGGACAACTTTATCGTGGTGGGAACCGCCGGACAGCTCCCGTTGGAGCTCAGCGAGATGGCCTTCCAGAACCTGCGCCGGTATGATCTGTTTATGGGTACCTTTGAGCCGTCCCAAACCCACTTTGCGTGGCGGATGAATGTGGACCCCTTCTGGAGAGAGGAAGGCAGTGGGGAGTTGTATGTGGAGGTCACCCGGGATGGGGAAATGGTGGAACAGTTCCCCTTGACCGAAGAGGGACTGAGCCATGATCTGCCCATTGAGGCAGGGTATCACTACCGCATTTCGCTGGTATCCCCTGCAGGAGCCTATGGAAACATCCAGTGGCTCAGCATTCGTCAGGAGTAAATGATACAAAAGCATAAAAAGGAGACGCTCTGTTGGGCGTCTCTTTTTTGCGTCTGTGGGGGATTGATTTACAAAAACTGGAATGTTGGGTATAATGAAAAAAAGTATGGATTTTTGCAGAGGAGGAAGGCTTTATGAGAATTCTGGTGGCAGAGGATGAACGGGATCTCAACCGGTTGATCTGTCAGACGCTGGAACGGGCAGGCTATAGCGTGGACAGCTGTCTGGATGGAGAGGCGGCGCTGGATTGCCTGTTGGGGGCCGAGTACGACTGTCTGCTGCTGGATATTATGATGCCGAAGAAGGACGGCCGGGAGGTGCTGCGGACGTTACGGGCCCAGGGCTGTGCCACTCCGGCGATTTTCCTCACCGCCCGGGACAGCGTACAGGACCGAATCGAGGGATTGGACCTGGGTGCGGATGACTACCTCATCAAGCCCTTTGACTTTGACGAATTGCTGGCACGCATCCGGGCGGCGGTGCGCAAATACGGTGTGCACAAAACCAGCGTGTTTACGGTGGGAGATTTGCGGGTGGACACCGCCAGCCATGAGGTGACCCGGGGAGGAAATCCCATTCGGCTGTCCGCCAAGGAGTATGCCATTTTGGAGTACCTCATCCGCCATCAGGGGCAGGTGGTGTCCCGGACCCGGCTGGAAGATCACATCTGGAATTACGACTATGCGGGAGGGTCCAATGTGGTGGATGTGTACATCACCTATCTGCGCAAAAAGATCGACAGTGGATATGACACCAAGTTGCTGCACACGGTGCGGGGCAGCGGATGGATCTTAAAGGAGGAGCCGTGAAATTTTTATCTGTCAAACAGAAACTCACCCTGTGGATCACTCTGCTGATGCTGCTGCTCACCACACTGGTGCTAGGGATTTTGATTTCCATCAGCAGTTCGGTGGCCACTGAAAACACAAGAGAAATGCTCTCCTCCACCCTGCGGGCCAATTTATCCGGGATTTCCCAGACAGAGGGGCGGCTGACTTTTAGCCAGGAGTTTGCCTTCACCCGTAACGGTGTGTATACGCTGGTGTACAGTTCGGGGGGAGCCTTGCTGGCGGGACAGCCTCCGCTGGGATCACCAGAAGATGTGGATTTTGAAAATGGGGAGTCCCGTCTGGTGACATCCGGGGAGGATAATTATTATTTGTTGGATTTCTGGTTGCCCTTCAGCTGGGAGGAAGGCGTGTGGGTGCGGGGCATGATTCAGGCGCCCCATGTTGCCAGCGTTATTGACGATTTGGTGGGCATTGCGCTGCTGCTGTTGCCGCTGATGGTCATTGTCAGCGGTGTAGGGGCCTATCTGCTGGCCCGGTCCACTTTTCGGCCCATTGATCGGATCATTGAGGCGGCGGGAGCCATCAGCGAGGGCCGGGATCTGTCTCGGAGAATTGGATTGCCTCCTGGCCGGGATGAGATCAGTCGGCTGGCACAGGCCTTTGATCACATGTTTGCCCGGCTGGAAACTTCTTTTGAGGCGGAAAAACAATTTACATCAGATGCGTCTCATGAACTGCGGACTCCCACTGCGGTGATTTTGGCCCAGTGTGACTACACCCGCAAAAACGCCTGTGATACCGAGCAATATTCCCAGGCCATAGAGGTCATAGACCGGCAGGCTCGGAAGATGTCGGCGCTGATCAGCCAGCTGCTGCAGATGACCCGTTTGGAACAGGGCACCCAGCAGGTGTCGCTGGAGCAGGCCGATTTGAGTCAGCTGGTGGAGGTGATCTGTGAGGAGCAGCCGGGGTTTCCCCGAGGCATTACATTGGAAACCGACCTACAGCCTGAGGTGATGGCCTGGTTTGATGTGACTTTGATGAGCCGTCTGGTGCAGAATCTGGTGAACAATGCCGTTCAGTATGGCCGTTCGGGAGGACATGTCTGGGTGGTACTGCGGGAGAAAAAGGGTCAGGTTTGCCTGTCGGTGCGGGATGACGGCGTGGGAATTCCCGCCGACCGTTTGGAGAAGATCTGGCAGCGGTTTTATCAGGTGGACGGTACTCGTGGCAGCGAAGGAGGCGCGGGACTGGGTCTCACCATGGTGCGGCAGATCGCCCGACTGCATGGCGGAGAGGTGACGGTGGAGAGCCGGGAAGGTCAGGGAAGTCTCTTCACATTGCGCTTTGCCGCAGAGCCTGAGAGAGGAGAAGTTACCGCAAAAGAAAAATAAAAAAATATACTTTTTTAATATTCTTTTAATGTTGCGGTGGTATCCTGTAAATGAACTTACAGGAAAGGTGTGAATCAGATGAAAAAAATCATTTCGATAGCGATTTCTCTATTGTTGGTAGGCGCACTGGCAGGCTGCAGCTCTCCGTCTCAGAATGGTACAGTGCGGACCGAGTCCTATATCAGTGCTGAGGAGGCCAAGACGGCTGCACTGAACAAATCTCAGGTGGCTGGGGCGGACATGTCGGCTGTAACCGCACAATTGCAGCAAAAGAACGGTGTGGATGTGTATGAAGTGGATTTCTCCGTCGATGGGCAGAAATATCACTGTTCAGTGGACGCGCTGACGGGCAGTGTCATTGAGGTGAACCAGAGTACCGCAGCGGCAATGCCGTCTGTGAGCACCACAGCAGAGGGACAGATCACTGCTGACGAAGCCAAGCAGATCGCGTTGGACCATGCGGGCGTGCAGGAGGGTGATACCACATTTTTGCAGGTAAAGCCTGACTATGACGATGGAATAGCGGTCTATGATGTGGAATTTTATGTGGCATCCACCAATACGGAGTATGATTATGAAGTAGACGCAGCATCGGGAGCCATTCGCAGTTTCGATTATGATGCGGAAAATTACGTTCCTGCATCCAATGGAAGCGAGAGCTGGCAGCAGCCCAAAAGCGAGGAGCAGATTCGCCAGATTGCATTGGCAAAGGTTCCGGGTGCTACCCAGGAAAACATCCGGCTGGAACTGGATTCCGACGATGGACGGCTGTGCTACGAAGGCAAAATCGTATATGACAATATGAAATACGAATTTGAAATCGATGCCTACAGCGGCGCCATTTTGGAGTGGGAAGCAGAATCGGTGTTTGATTGAGAAAAATAAGGGGAAAGGAGTCGATTGAAATGAGAAAATGGTTGGCAATGTTGGCAGCGGCGGCGATGTTCTGTGGAGTGGTCACTGCGGCGCAGGGATTTTATACGGTAGAAGCGCAGCTGAGCCCGGATGTCACCGTGAAAATTGATGGAGTGGAACGTACCTTTTTCAATACACAGGGGCAGGAAATGCATCCCATCAGCTATGCGGGGACCACTTATGTACCCATCCGTTCCATTGGGGAGCTGATGGACAAAAATGTCAATTGGGATGCATCTACCAATACGGCTACCATTGGAGGGGAACGGGTTACACCCGATGCCACCGGTGTGAAGGATAAAAATGCCCAGGCACAGACCATCGCGCTGCGAATGGAACCCAATTTCACCATTGTCATTGACGGGGTGGAGCGGACTTTTCTGGACCCCAATGGCAAGGTGTGCGATCCTGCACTGTATGACGGTTCTATCTACCTGCCCATCCGGGCCATCGGAGAGATCATGGGAAAAACCGTTGCCTGGGATGCCGATAGTAAAACGGTTCTGCTCAGTGGAGAAACCACAGAAGGTGTGGTAACGGATGCGGACACCACCAATTCCAGCAAACCCTCTGATTCGGATCATGGAACGTCTTCTGCCGCTGTGACGTTGGAAGAAGCCAAGCAAATTGCGCTTCAGCATGCTGGCAAGACCGCTGCGCAGGTTACTCTGATCAAGGCAGAAAATGACTATGACGATGGCCAAAAAGTATATGAAGTGGAATTTTATAGCTCTTCCAGTGACGGCACGACGAAATATGAATACAAAGTGCAGGTGACCACTGGAGCGATTGTAGACTATGGATGGAGCTTGAAAAATTATGTGTCCCAGGGCAGCGGCTCCATCAGTGAAGCTCGCGCCAAAGAAATTGCGCTGGCCAAGGTGCCAGGAGCAACTGTGGCCAATCTCTATGAATTTGAACGGGACTATGATGATGGACGGTATCAGTACGAAGGAAAAATCGTGTACGAGGGCAAGGGATATGAATTTTCCATTGATGCATCCAGTGGAGTCCTGACTGACTGGGAAGTACAAACTCTTCACAGAGTGTAAACATTTCTGAAAAAAATAAAAACCCGCAGCTTTTAGCTGCGGGTTTTTTGATGTTACAGAGTGCGGGGGCAGACATATTCAGAGGCGTATTGTCCCACCAAATCCGCCTCCCGGATTTCACCGGTGGCTCGGAAGTGAGCCATATCGATGATGCGCTGGTTGCGGCTGCCGCGGAATTTCAAATCCAGGCTGCGCTGTTCCAGCAGGAAGGGGCCGTCTACCAGCCAATCGGTTGTGTCCAGCAGATCGCCAATTCCGGGGCGTTGGACGCGTAATTCCAACAACTTTTCCAGAGTATAGCCGGTGTATGTCATGATGTTGAGCCCTTTGGAACGGAGCAGCTGGCCCAAAATTGCCAGTGCCTCCGGCTGGCAGAAGGGTTCTCCCCCACTGAAGGTGACGCCGGAAATCAGGGGATTTTCACAGATGCTGTCGTATACTTTGCTCAGCGGATAGATGTCTCCGCCCTCCATGGGGTGAGTGGTGGGATTGTGACAGCCGGGACAATGGTGGGGGCATCCCTGCACAAAGATTACATAACGCAGCCCCGGACCATCCACGATGGATTCCTTAATGACGCCCGCCAATCGCAATTGTTGTTCCATACTCCATACCTCCAAACAAAAAGGGCTGCAACAGCAGCCCTGTGAGTTTTACAGCTTCTGCATTCCACTGGACAGATCGTGCTTTACACGGTCTTCCACTTCGCTGCGCTTGGCGTCGTTGAACCGGTCCAAAGTGCCCACCAGATATCCGGTGATCCGGCGAATCCGCTCGAAGGGCACACCTTCCCCTACCATTTGCTGCTGTGCTTCTACTTTTCTGGTCATATCCATCTCTCCTTTTTACAATGGTTGCGTTTCTTTATAATTGATTGGGCTGCCGGTCGGCTTCTTCAAAGTTGTCGCCATGATAGCCGATGGTGGAACTGTTGTAGTTCTTGTACACACCCAGTTTTTTCAGTTTTTCCACACTGACCGCTTCTCCCTCATGCCGGCCGCAGCGGGGGCACACATCGCCGATGATGCCATTGTAGCCGCATACGGGGTCCCGGTCCACCGGGTGATTGATGGAGCCATAACCGATGCCGCTCTCCTTCATACAGCGGACCACCGTTTCAAAGGCCTCCAGGTTATCACAGGGATCGCCGTCCAGCTCGATGTAGGAGATGTGTCCGCCGTTGGTGAGGGCGTGGTACGGAGCCTCTCTGCGGATCTTCTCAAAGGCGTTGATATCGAAATACACCGGAATGTGGAAGGAATTGGTGTAGTAGTTGCGGTCGGTGACGCCGGGAATGCGGCCAAACCGCTTCTGGTCAATGCGGATGAAGCGGCCGGACAGGCCTTCGGCGGGAGTGGCGATGAGCGAGTAGTTGAACCCGGTTTTTTCGGTGTACTCGTCCATCTTTTTCCGCATAAAGCCCACAATCCGCAGGCCCATCTCCTGGGCTTCCTGACTTTCACCATGGTGCTGTCCCATGAGTGCCTTGAGGCATTCGGCCAGTCCGATGAAGCCCAAAGTGAGAGTGCCGTGTTTGAGCACTTCGCCCACCCGGTCGTTGGGGCCCAGGTTTTCGCTGCCCAGCCAGATGCCCTGTCCCATCAGGAAGGGATAGTTGCGTACACACTTCTGGGCCTGAATCTTGTAGCGGGCCATGAGCTGTTCCGCGACCAGATCTACTTTTTCCTCCAGCATTTCAAAGAACCGGTCCACATTGCCTTCGGCCAGGATACCCAGACGGGGCAGGTTGATGGAGGTAAAGCTCAGGTTACCGCGACCGGTGACGATCTCATGGGTGGGATCGTAGTGGTTGGCGATGACTCGGGTACGGCAGCCCATATAGGCGATTTCAGTATCCGGATCGCCCTCTTTGTAATACTGTAGATTGTAAGGGGCGTCCAGGAAGGAGAAGTTGGGGAACAGCCGTTTGGCGGATACCCGGCAGGCCAGTTTGAACAGGTCGTAGTTGGGATCGCCAGGGTTGTAGTTGACGCCTTCCTTCACCTTGAAGATGTGAATGGGGAAAATGGGGGTTTCTCCGTTGCCCAGACCCGCTTCGGTGGCCAGCAGCACATTTTTGATGATGAGCCGGCCTTCCGCGGAAGTATCGGTGCCATAGTTGATGGAGGAGAAGGGGATTTGCGCACCGGCCCGGGAATGCATGGTGTTCAGGTTGTGCACCAGCGCCTCCATGGCCTGATAGGTATCCCGGTCGGTCTCCCGCACCGCGTATTTCAGAGCGAATTTCTGGGACTTGTCAATGATATCCTGGGAGAAGCGGTCTGCCAGCAGCTTGGCTTCCTCGCGGGTGTAGTCGTTGTGGTTGGAGAGAACGGGGGCTAAACCCTGTTCCTCCTCCAGCTTCTGTTCCAGACCCTTTACATAGTCCAGCAGATCGGGCTGGCCGCTGTAGATTTCCAGCGCCTTGGCCAGATTTTTGCGGTATTTTTTCTTGTAGGTCTTGGCCACACCTTTGGAAAGATAGTAGTCGAAGAGGGGAATGCTCTGGCCGCCATGCTGGTCGTTCTGGTTGCTCTGGATGGCAATGCAGGCCAGCGCGCTGTAGGAGCGGATGTCATTGGGCTCCCGCAGATGGCCATGGCCAGTGGAAAAGCCTCCCTCAAACAGCTTGTTCAGATCAATCTGACAGCAGGTGGTGGTCAGGGTGTAAAAATCCATGTCATGGATGTGAATATCGCCATGGATGTGAGCATCGGCGAATTTCTTTTCCAGAATGAACATCTCGCAGAAATTCTTGGAGCCTTCGCTGCCATACTTGAGCATGGTACCCATGGAGGTATCGCCGTCGATGTTGGCGTTTTCCCGCTTCACATCGTTTTCGGCGGCGCTCTTGAAGGTGAGATCCTCATAGATCTTCATCAGCCGGGTGCTCATTTCCCGAGCTCGGGTTCGTTCCGCCCGATACAAAATGTAGGTCTTGGCGGTTTTGGCGTGTCCGTTTTCAATGAGGATTTTTTCCACCACATCCTGTACTTCTTCCACCGTATAGATGTGGCTGTTTTTGTGCTCCTCCAGATAATCCACTACCTTTTCCGCCAGCGCGAATGCGGTGTCGTAGTCGTTGCCGCCGATGCCTTTGGCGGCCTTGAAGATGGCGTTTGCAATTTTTTCGATGTTAAAAGGGACTTCCCGCCCGTCCCGCTTGCGGATTTTGGTGATCATGGCTCTCTCTCTTTCTTTGCTGCGGCCCTGTGAAGGTTATCCACAGCCTGGCCAGGGTTATCAAAATCTAGTTGTGGATAAACTATTTACAAACTATATCTTGTGTAAGCAGTATCCATTGTAGAACATTCCAGCCCATTTGTCAATGGAACAAACACGGATAAATTGGCTAAAAATCAAACGGGTTTATGCACGCGGCCAGGGAAAGGATTGCAGAGGAAAAAAAGATCTGGAAGGATTTGTAATCCCCAGGGAAATATGGTAAAATGAGAACAACCAAAATCAGTGCGAAGGAGTCAGACCTATGAAGATCAAAAAGGCCGTCATACCCGCCGCGGGCCTGGGCACCCGGATGTTGCCCGCCACCAAGGCGATTCCCAAAGAAATGATCAACATTGTGGATAAACCCGCCATTCAATATGTGGTGGAGGAAATTGTAGAGGCTGGCATTGAGGATATTCTCATCATCACCGGACGCAACAAAGGGGTGATGGAGGATTATTTCGACTATTCCTATGAACTGGATGACAAACTGTTCAAGGATCATAAAATCCGTATGCACGACGCCATGCGGGAGATTGCCAACATGGCCAATGTGATGTACGTGCGCCAGCGGGAGCCCAAGGGACTGGGACACGCGGTGTACCGGGCCCGTAGCTTTACCGGCGATGAGCCTTTTGCCCTGCTGCTGGGAGATGACATCATCTACAACCGGGGTACCTGTGCCATTGGACAGATGGTGGAGGCGTACAGCAAGGCGGGCGCCAGCATTTTGGGGGTACAGAAGGTGCCCCACAGTGAAGTGAGCAAATACGGCAACGTAAAGCCTCAGATGGTGGATGACCGGCTGATGAAGGTGCTGGACATGGTGGAAAAGCCCTCGCCGGAGGAGGCATTTTCGGATTATGCGGCTCTAGGACGGTATGTGCTCACCAAAGAGGTGTATCGGGAGCTGGAAACCACTCCGGTGGGCAAGGGCGGAGAGATTCAGCTGACCGACGCACTCAAGAGCCTCACCGATAAGGAAGGGTTGTTTGCCTATGACTTTGTGGGCCGCCGGTATGACACCGGCAACAAACAGGGCTATCTGGAAGCGGTGGTGGAATACGCGCTGCGTCACGAAGAGGTGGCGGATAGTTTCCGGGCCTATTTGAAACGAATGGCCTCTCAATTATAAAGAAGATTTCCCCTCCGGAGCCGCTGTTGGCCGGAGGGGATTTTCTCTGTGAGGCAAAGTGCGCACCGGGCGGCGCAAAACATTCGCTCAACTGGACAATTTTCATAGAAAACCGCAGAAATGGGGATTTTCCTTGACTTTGGTCTGGGAATGGGATAAAATATATAAGTCCTTGCTCCTGCAACAAGGCAGGGGCCAAACGTCCAAAAGGAGGTGCAGAAAGAAATGATGAACAGCTATGAGACCATCTTCATTCTCGACGCCACGATGGGTGAGGAAGCGATCGAGGCCGCTACTGAAAAGTTCAAGGCCCTCATCGCCGCCAACGGCACCGTGGAGAGCGTTGACGTGTGGGGAAAGAGAAAGCTGGCTTACGAGATCAACGACATGACCGAAGGCTATTATGTGCTGATCAACTTCACCGCGAAGCCTGAGTTCCCGGCTGAACTGGAGCGTATCTACAACATCACCGACGGCGTGATGCGTGCTCTGGTAGTCCGCAAGGAAGCCTGAGTAGAGGAGGACGAGCATGAACAAGGCCATTTTAATGGGCAGACTGGTAGCAGATCCGGAATTGCGGCACACCCCCAATAATGTGGCGGTGACCAGTTTTCGGCTGGCTGTGAACAGACGGTTCCAGCGGGACACTGCCGATTTCATCGACATTGTGGCCTGGCGTCAGACCGCTGAGTTCGTGTCCAATTACTTCCGCAAAGGCATGCAGGTAGCCGTTGTAGGGTCCATCCAGACCAGAACCTGGAAGGACAAGGACGGCAACAATCGCTACGCCACCGAGGTGGTGGCAGATGAGGCGTATTTCGCAGACAGCAAGCGTGAGGCGGCAGCCCGGGGCGGCGACGCTTTTGAGGGCATGACTCCTCCTCCCGCAGCTCCATCCGGCGGACGCACCCAGCAAAATGCCGCTCCGGCATTTGAAATCCCTGTGGACAGTGATTTTTCCAAGCTGGATGACGATGACGATCTGCCGTTCTGAAATACCCCAGTGAAGGACATGTGAAACAGATTTCGTAAGGAGGGAAAAAGACCATGGCAATGGAAAGAAGCTTCCGCGGCAGAAAGCCCAAGAAGAAGGTTTGCGCATTTTGCGTGGATAAGGTAGAGCACATCGATTACAAAGATGTGGCCAAGCTGAGAAGATATCTGAGCGAGAGAGGAAAGATTCATCCCCGCCGCATCACTGGTACCTGCGCAAAGCATCAGAGACAGCTGACCACCGCCATCAAGCGGGCTCGTCACATCGCTCTGCTGCCCTACAGCACCGACTGATTCTGAAGCAATCCGGCGTGAGCCGGCAGTAAAGCCCTGAGGCGAAACCGCCTCAGGGCTTTTTGTATCATCAAAGGAGGCGCTCTGTATGAAAAAAGCTGTGATTGGTGTTGGACTGTTGATCTGTGGGATGATGGAACTCACCACCCAGCGGATTGTGGACAGTATTTTCACCGCCAACAACTGGCAGATGTCCCAGTCGGGCGGGAATCTGCTGGTGACGTTGGGTTGGGTGGCTTTGCTGGCGGGCGCTGTGCTGTGTGTGCTGGCATTAAAGAGTCGGGATTGAGCAAAAGAGAACCCCCGATTTCGTCTGTGACGAAATCGGGGGATTTTTTATTGGTCGCTTTCCATACTGATGGCGCCTTCCTCATAGTACAAAATCAACCGGGAACCGTCCGCCCATTGGGCCTTTTTGTAGTACCGGTCCCGTACAAAGTCATAGCCGGTAAAGCCGGCATGCTGTACCAGATCGCCGTAATTGGCGCCCAGAAACAGGTTCATTTCCCGTTCGGCTTGCCAGCGGTCCAGCAGATTGCCCTGAAACAGATAAAACAGCAGCAGCAGCAGACACGCCACCACTGCGGCGTACAGCCATTTGAGCCAACGGCGCCAGGGTTGTACCCGTACACCGCCGGGGTATTTCTGTTGGCACTGAGGGCATTGGGACAGATGGTCCTGTACCAGATGCTGTGTGAAGGAGCTGGCCCGCCCCTGCTGCACCTGGGGAATGAGGTCGCGGATCATATCGCAGGGATATTTCATGGGCATAACAGTCACCTCTTACAATTGGGCTTCCAGCACATCGGCGATGCGGCGGCAGGCAAAGCCGTCGCCGTAGGGATTGCTGGCGTGGCTCATGGCGTCGTAGGCTGCCTGATCGGTGAGCAGCCGGCGGAATTCGGTATAGATGGTGGCCTCGTCGGTTCCCACCAGTTTGAGGGTGCCGGCGGCGATTCCTTCGGGCCGCTCGGTGGTATCCCGCATTACCAGCACTGGTTTGCCCAGAGAGGGCGCCTCCTCCTGAATACCGCCACTGTCGGTGAGGATGAGGAAGGACCGGGCCAGGAAGTTGTGGAAATCCAGCACATCCAGCGGTTCGATCAGATGGATGCGGGGATCATCTCCCAGGATTTCCTGAGCGGCCTGGCGTACGGCAGGGTTCATGTGGATGGGGTAAATCACCTTGAGATCAGGGGTTTCATCCACAATGCGCCGGATGGCGCGGAACATGTGGCGCAGGGGCTCACCCAGATTTTCCCTCCGGTGGGCGGTGAGCATAATGAGCCGGCTGCCGGCGGCCCACTCCAGTTCAGGATGGGTATAGTCCTCCCGAACAGTGGTTTTCAGGGCATCGATGGCGGTGTTGCCAGTCACGTGGATGGTGGAGGGATCTTTGCCCTCCCGGAGCAGGTTGTCCCGGGACATCTGGGTGGGGGCGAAGTGGAAACGGGCCAGAATGCCGGTGGCTTGCCGGTTGAACTCCTCCGGATAGGGGGAGTAGATGTTGTAGGTGCGCAGACCGGCTTCCACATGTCCCACCGGGATTTGCAAATAGAAGCAGGCCAGTGCACTGCCAAAGGTGGTGGTGGTGTCGCCGTGGACCAGCACCACATCCGGCCGTTCCTTTTCCAGCACCGCGCGGAGTTTTTCCAGAATGCTGATGGTCACATCGAACAGGGTCTGCTTGTCCTTCATGATGTCCAGATCGTAGTCGGGGGTCACATCAAAGGCCCGCAGCACCTGATGGAGCATTTCCCGGTGCTGTCCGGTGACGCATACCAGCGTTTGCAGAGAAGTGCGGCGCTGCAGTTCTTTTACCAGCGGACACATTTTGATGGCTTCGGGGCGGGTACCGAAGACCAGCATCACTTTTTTCATAGCAGGGCTCCTTTTGTTAACACGAGTTTTGCATATTCTTTATGATAGCAGAAATTTCCCCAAAAGGCAATCGGAGGTCACTGCACTCCCTGCCATCGCAGCCCTTTGGGAAAGTGGTTTTTCAGCTGTCCGCCGCTCCACTTGCCCCATCCCAGAGCAAAATCGTCCACCAGCAGCAGGTTCCAGCCTTTTTGGCCCGGAAGTTCCAGTGTTTCTCCCCGCAGCCAGGCCAGCACCCGGGGGTCCTGGCCATTCAGGGAAATGGAAGCGCCCATCTGGTGGGGACGCAGTCCCAGCGCCAGACTGTGAGAGGGTTCAAATCGATTCTTTTTCAGGGTGCCAAGATGCCAGCCGGGACGGAGCACTTTGAGTCCCTTCAGGTCGGGGGTTCCATCGGGCACCAGATAGAGTTGATCCCCAAAGAGCAGATAGTTTCCCACAGGAGCCAGAGGCAGGTCCTTTTGGAAGGCATCCCACTGGGCCAGCAGCCGGCGGTCAGGCTGGGCTGGAGGGGGTGGAGTGGGGGTCGTTTCCCCTTCGTTTTTTTCCAGCAGGGCCATGAAATGCCCTTCTCCCTGCAGCTTGTGGGGCCACAGCCGCCAGGTGTCCGCCACCGATGGATCGCAGTCGGCGACCCAGTCGGGCCGTCCCCGCTCAAACCAGGGCAGGGCTTGTCCCATCACCCGGAATTCTCCCGGCTGATGCAGCAGCCAGTCTACACTGGCTTCATCCTCTTCCGGGGCAAAGGTGCAGGTGGAGTAGATCAGCCGTCCGCCCGGGCGCAGCATGGCGGCGGCGCAGGAGAGGATTTCCCGCTGCCGGGCGGCGCATAACGCCACGTTTTCGGGGCTCCATTGGGCTCGGGCTTCTTCGTCCTTGCGGAACATCCCCTCGCCGGAACAGGGCGCGTCCACTACCACACAGTCGAAAAATCCAGGCAGCCGCTGTGCCAGACGCTGTGGAGTTTCATTGGTGACCACACAGTTGGTCAGTCCCATACGTTCCACATTTTGAGAGAGAATCCGCGCCCGGGCGGGGTGGATTTCATTGCTCACCAGCAGTCCGCAGCCCGCCATTCGTCCGCCCAGATGGGTGGTTTTTCCTCCGGGTGCGGCACATAGGTCCAGTACCCGTTCCCCGGGCTGGGGATCAGCCAGCGCGCCCACCGCCATGGCGCTGGGTTCTTGCAGGTAATAGACCCCGGCCTCGTGCCAGGGATGACGGCCCGGTCGGTCGGGGGCATTGTAGAAAAAGCCCTCGGATGCCCAGGGGACTGGCTGCAGTGCAAAGGGGCTGTGGCGGGCAAATTCCTCAGGGGAAATGCGCAGGGGATTGACCCGCAGACCCAGGGAGCGCTCCTGTTCATAACTGGCTGCAAAGGCGGGATAGTCGCTGCCCAGCAGGGTTTGCATCCGCTGGGAAAAGGCTTGGGGAAGCTGCATGAAAAAACTCCTTTCAGGTGGATGGATGGCGCTTCTCAGTGGCATGCTGATGCCGCAGGATGAGCAGATGGTTGATTTCGCCGCCTGCCACAATGATGTTGCCCATCATGAATAGCCAGATCATGAAGACGATGACGGTACCGATGGAGCCGTAGATGATAGAATAAGAAGCGATGTTGTTGACATAGAAGGAAAAACCGGCAGAAGCGGCCAAAATGCAGATCAGAGCTGCGCCGGTGCCCGGCAGGGCGAATCGAAAGGGCAGCCTGGGAGAGGGAACCAGATAATATAAGAGGGCCAACAGCAGAAAGAAGGTGACTCCAATGCCTAGGAAACGTAGGAGGTCCCAATATTGGAGCCAGGCTTCAGGCAGATGTAGCAGGCGCCACGCACCGGTGAGCAGACGGGCAGAGAGAGTTGCCAGCACCAGGGTGAGAACAATGGAGAGAAAGGTGGTGAGAGTGAAAAAAAGGGAGATCATGTTGGCCACCACCAAAGAGCGTTCCTGATGGACGCGATAGGCCTTGTGGAGGGCTAAAATCAGGTACTTCACTCCTCTGGAGAGGGAATAGTAGGCCATTACCAGACCGGTGACCAGCAGCAGAGGGCTGCGGATGGAAGTGAGGTGCAGCAAATACAGCGAAACCATGTCCACCACTTCACGAGGCAAGAAATGCTGCAGAAAGCCCAGAATTTGGGAGATGGGGATTTGAAAAAAGGCTGCCAGAGCGTTGGCAAAAATGAGAAAGGGGAAAAAAGAAAAGAGAATATAATAGGCCATCTGAACTGCGCTGCCGCCCACATCATCGGTGAAAAATCTGCGGATGAGTCCTTTGGCCAAATACAGCAGCACCGGATCGTTGGGATTTTCCCGCAACCAGTGGGAAAACTGAATCTTTTTGTCCGATAGATAAGAAACTTTCATAGAGGAGATTCCTTTCATAAAAAATGTCATGAAGTCATCCTTTCTTACAGTATACCATAGTGTACGGGAGATGTATGGCAATTATTGAGAAATTTTTCATACAAACATAAAAAATACTTGCATTGAACCATGATTTATGATATAGTTATATACGTTCTGTGGAAAATTCAATATGGGGAGGTTCCCGAGTGGCCAAAGGGGGCAGACTGTAAATCTGTTGCTATCAGCTTCGATGGTTCGAATCCATCTCTCCCCACCAAAAAAAGCACACCGAGAGGTGTGCTTTTTTGCGTGATGGGGGGATTCGAACAGCACGCCCGCAAGGCGGGGCCAAACACTCCGGTGGAGTGTTTGGGAGTGCGCGGCTCGTGGATCCATCTCTCCCCACCAGAAAAGACATACCGAAAGGTGTGTCTTTTTTTATTCAAAAATTTTTACAGTAGGGTTGACATCATAAAACAATTGATATATTATTGTATTAGTTAATTAGTACAGCAGTACAGAAAGGAGAAGAACTATGCAGTGGGAATTTTATGGAGATCGTCCCATTTATCTGCAGATTATGGAAAATCTGCGGATTGCAGTGGCAGCCCGACAATTCACAGCAGGGCAAAGGCTGCCATCGGTGCGGGAACTGGCAGCGGAAGCGGGTGTCAATCCCAACACCATGCAAAAGGCACTGACGGAGCTGGAACGGGAAGGCCTGGTATATTCTCAGCGTACCAGCGGAAGATTCATAACGGAGGATGTGGAGATGGTGGAAGCGATTCAGGAAAAACTGGCGCAGCAGCAAATTCAGCAGTTTTTTGAAAGTATGTCAAGGATCGGATTTGACGTGCGGCAGACGGTGGAAGCTGTACAGAAAGCAGGAGAGGAGCAGACACAATGAACAATGGCTACATTTTGGAAACCAGGGGGCTTGGGAAGTCCTACGGAAAAAAGACAGCGCTGCAGGGGATTGATCTGGCGCTGGAACGAGGAAAAATTGTGGGGTTGCTGGGGCCCAACGGCAGCGGCAAAACTACCCTGATCAAACTGGCCAATGGGCTGCTCACTCCCACCATGGGACAGCTGCTCATCGACGGGCAGGAGCCAGGGGTATATACCAAGTCCATTGTATCCTATCTGCCGGAGCGCACTTATCTCAACGATTGGATGCGGGTGAAGGATTTACTTCGGTTTTTTCAGGATTTTTATGCGGATTTCCGGCCGGAAAAGGCGCTGGATATGCTGCAGCGGTTGAACATCAATGTGTGTGACCGGCTGAAAACCATGAGCAAAGGCACCAAGGAAAAGGTACAGTTGATTTTGGTGATGAGCCGCGAAGCCCAACTGTATTTCCTGGATGAACCCATCGCGGGTGTGGACCCGGCGGCTCGGGATTACATTTTGCGAACCATCATCGGCAACTACAATGAAAATGCCACAGTGGTGATCTCCACCCATTTGATCGCCGATGTGGAACCGGTACTGGACGATGTGGTATTTCTGCAAAACGGTCAGGTGGCACTCCACAAGACAGTGGATGAGATTCGGGAGCAGGAGGGTAAAAGCGTGGATTCGCTGTTTCGGGAGGTATTCAGATGCTGAGCAAATTGACAAAATACGAACTGATGGGGACGGGCAGGGTATTGCTGCCCATGTATGGCGCACTGCTGATTTTGGGTGTGGTGGTACGGCTGTTCACCGGGAACGGCAATTCGGAAGCCTTGCAGATGCCCCAATGGCTGGAACTTATGAGTGTTCTGTCGGTGATGGCCTATACCGCTGTGATGGTAGCCGTCTTTGTGCTGACTTTCATTGTGCTGGTGCAGCGGTTTTACAAAAACCTGCTGGGAGACGAAGGGTACCTGATGTTCACCCTGCCGGTGCCCACCTGGAAGCTGGTCATCAGCAAAATGCTGGCCGCTCTGTTGTGGTGCGTGGTGAGCATGGCGGTGGCAGTGCTGTCCGGGTTCCTCATTGTGGTAAATGGTGCCTTTTTCTCCGAACTGGGGGATGTGCTCCGGGTGCTGATTTCCATGCTGAATGACATCAATGTGTGGAAGGTATTGTGGCTGTGCTTCAGTCTGCTTATCATGATGCTGGCCATCGGGGCCGGCGAGGTGTTGAATCTTTATGCCGCCATGGCAGTGGGCCATATCTTCCATCGACATAAATTGCTGTGGTCCTTCGGCGTGTACCTGATCATGCAGATGGTCAGTGTGTGGGTGGTGGACATCATCGGCACAGTGCTGGGGTACAGCGGATTTGTGGATGCAGTGGTTCGCTGGGGAGAAAGCTTGTATAGAATAGATGCAGCTATTGTGGCAGTGTGGGGCATGACCGCTTTCGCGCTGGTGGGCGCGGTGGTGTATTTTGTTATCACACAGCTGGCGCTGAACCGCAAACTCAATCTGGAATAAAAGAAAAGGTCCGGAAAGCCATTGGCTTTCCAGACCTTTTTGTTTGCGTAGGAGAACTTATCTCTTGTTGGAGGCTCTCCAGATGTTCATTTTTTCAGCGTTGGCGATGAGTTCGTCCCGGAACTGGGGATGAGCCACCGAGATGATGGCTTCTGCCTTCTGCCAGGTGGACAGGCCCTTGAGGTTGACCTTGCCGTACTCAGTCACCAGGAAGTGAATGTTGGCCCGGGTGTCGGTGACAATGGAACCGGGATTGAGAGTGGGCAGGATACGGCTCTTGAGAGTGCCATCCTTGGTCTTGAAGGTGGAAGAGCAGCAGATGAAGCTCTTGCCGCCCTGGGACAGGTATGCGCCCAGCACAAAGTCCAGCTGACCGCCGGCTCCGCTGATGTGCTTGATGCCTGCGGATTCCGCGTTGACCTGACCGAACAGGTCCACATCCACCGCGTTGTTGATGGACATGAAGTTGTCTTGGGCGGAGATGGAACGGATGTCGTTGGTGTAATTCACCGGTGCACTCATGCAGGCGGGGTTGTTGTTCAGATAGTCGTACAGCTTTTGGGTGCCCGCGCCAAAGGCGTAGGTCTGACGGCCCTTGTCCAGATTCTTGTACTTGCCGGTGATCTTACCGGCCATGGCCATATCCACAAAGCCGTCCACGTACATTTCGGTGTGAACGCCCAGATCCTTGAGGTCGCTCTGAGCGATGAGAGAACCTACGGCGTTGGGCATGCCGCCGATGCCCAGCTGCAGGCAGGCGCCGTTGGGGATTTCTTCCACAATCAGACGAGCCACTGCCTGATCCACTTCGGTGGCGGGACCGCCGCCGCCCAGGATGCCCAGACCGGGGTTGGAGCCTTCCACAATCATGTCCACCTGGGAGATGTGGATGCCCTCTTCAAAACCGCCCAGACAGCGGGGCATATTCTGGTTTACTTCTACGATGATGACTTCGGCGCGTTCGCACACCGCAGCCATGTGAGAGGCGCTGGGACCGAAGTTGAAATAGCCGTGCTCATCCATGGGAGCCACCTGGAACATGGCCACGTTCACAGGCTGGGGCATGTCCCGATAGTACCGGGGCAGCTCGGAGTAGCGGATGGGAGCGTAGAAGGTGGCGCCGTCGGCGATCATCTTGCGTTCCACACCGGACATGTGCCAGGAATTCCAGGTGAAGTGCTGGGCCACATCGGGCACCTGCATGAAGGCGGGCTTTTTGAACAGAATGCCGCCGCGAACCTTCACATCGGTCAGCTCCTGATACCGTTCCGCCAGTGCGGTGTCCAGCGCGTCGGGAGTGGTTACGCACCAGCCGAAGTCCACCCAGTCCCCGCTCTTGACGGCTTTGACCGCCTGCTGGGCGGAGGTCAGCTTCTTTTGATATTCCGCTTGGTAACTCATCGATATCCTCCTATGTTGTCAAATTTTTGTCAAAGATAGCTTCTTTTATTATACCCCAGCGGCGGATGCAGGTCAAGGGAATTGGTGGTTATTCATGATTTGTCTACAATTTGTTTACAGACAGTTTGTTGTATTGTGCCAGAAAGCGCGTTATAATAATACCAACCTCTAAGATTTCATATTGCATGGCATCTGGACGGGAGCCGGCGTTCCGCATGACGGAACCCATCCCGTCCCGTTGCCGTTTGATGGGAAGGATGAACGATGGTGCAGCATTTCAGAAGATTCATGCAGGGACGGTATGGCATGGACAGCCTGAATATCGCTCTTTTGTGCGTGGCACTTTGTCTGGCGTTTTTCTCTGGGACTTCTTTCACCGCATATTTTGTTTTTTTGTATCCGGCGGTGTTGGTGGTGGTATTGTATCGAGCTCTTTCCAGAGACCTGTACAGCCGTCAGCAGGAGGAACAGGTATTCCGCAGGTTGGGAGCCCGGGTAAATGCCTGGTGGCAATTGCGCCGCACCATGTGGCGGGAACGCCGGGAGTACCGATATTTTACCTGTCCCCATTGCAAACGGGTTCTGCGGGTGCCCAGAGGCAGAGGAAAAATCGAGATCACCTGCAGCGGTTGCCGGAATCATTTTGTCCGGAAAACCTGAGAATGTTTCAGCAAAAGAACGCGGTATGGCCGCGTTCTTTTTTTCTATGTTGGGATAAGCGGCGAAAGGTGCGCAGATACTGTAAAGGGAAAAAGACGTTGCCAAGGCCAGGGGAATGTGATACAATAGGAACAGTTATGTGATCGAAAGGCCCTTGGGACCTGGCGGCAGTGTGGACCTGCCCCGGGCTGCCCGGAGGGAGGAGCGTGCGCAAAAGCACGAAAAAATCGGACGGAAGAATGATTGGCAGACCGGCAAAGAAGGTGGCGCGTACGGAAAATGGCCCACCGGGAACGGAAGAGGTCTGCGGAGTGAAAAGCGCAAACCGGGAAACTTTTCCCCCCTGCAAAGAGCGTGAAAAAATGCGGGAGGGCCCCCAAGGGGGAAGTGTTGTCTTTTTGCCCTGTAAAAAAAGACACCCGGTCTGAAAATCCAGGAAAATCGGCACGGTAACTCACCGGCGGGCAATGAGTCAGGATGGACTGCGTTTATGGAAAAGCCCGGCGGTGTTCTGTAGGTATGTAAAAATTTGGAAAATCAGAACGGAAGACGGAGGGAATGTACGTGGCAAAAATTGAAAAGTCAGAATTGGCGGGCAAGGTGGAAAAGCTGGCCCGGAGCGAAAAGAACAATAAGAATGAAAAAACGGTGAGAGCTCGCCGTTCCAAGAGTGATAAGACCGAAAAGACAGAAAAAAACGCAAAGACTGAAACCAAGCGCACCCGGAGCGAAAAACCGGAAAAGACAGAGAGACAATCCCGGCAAACCAGAGGGGCCAGCGGAGAAAAACTGAAGATCATCTCTCTGGGCGGACTCAATGAGATCGGCAAAAACCTGACGGTCATTGAATATGGACAGGACATCCTGATGGTGGACTGCGGTATGGCGTTCCCGGATGACGAAATGCCGGGCATTGACCTGGTCATCCCGGATACCACTTACCTTTCCAAAAACCGGGACCGCATCAAGGGCCTGCTCATCACCCATGGACACGAGGACCACATTGGAGCCATCCCCTATGTGCTGCGGGATTTCAATGTGCCCATTTACGGCACCCGTATGGCCATGGGCCTGCTGCGCCGCAAGCTGGAGGAGCACCGTCTGGATAAAAAGGCGGACATCCATTTCATCAAGCCCCATGACAAATTCAAGCTGGGCTGTTTTGGCATTGAGGCGGTGAGGGTGAATCACTCCATTGCCGATGCGCTGGCCTACGCCATCAAGACGCCGGTGGGTACCATTGTGATGACCGGCGACTTCAAGATTGATATGACGCCCATCCAGGGAGATCCCATCGATCTGGCCCGGTTTGGCGAGCTGGGCAAGCAGGGCGTGCTGGCGCTGCTGATGGATTCCACCAACGCGGAGCGTCCGGGCTATACCATGAGTGAGCGCACAGTGGGCAAGACCTTTGACAGCATTTTCGCCGGCACTAAAAAGCGTATCATTGTGGCTACCTTTGCCAGCAATGTGGACCGGGTGCAGCAGATCATCAATTCGGCGGTGAAATTTGGCCGTAAGGTGGCGGTTTCCGGCCGCAGCATGGTCAATATGGTGGAAGTGGCCTCGGAGCTGGGATATATTTCGGTGCCCAAGGGGACCATTGTGGATTTGGACAACATCGACCGGTATCCTCCGGAACGGGTGGTGATCATCACTACCGGCAGCCAGGGAGAGCCTATGAGCGCCCTGTACCGGATGGCCTACAGTGATCACCGGAAGGTGGAAATCGGCCCGGGTGATCTGGTGGTCATTTCCGCCAGCCCCATCCCCGGCAATGAAAAGGGCATCAACAATGTCATCAATGAGCTGTATAAGCATGGGGTGGAGATCATTCACGATTCTCTGCGGGATGTGCATGTATCAGGGCACGCCTGCGCTGAGGAGCTCAAGACCATTCTCTCTCTCACTCGGCCCAAGTTTTTCATCCCCCTGCATGGCGAGTACCGGCATCTCTTCCACAATAAAATGCTGGCGGAGGGTATGGGAATCCCCTCTTCCAACATCATTCTCTCGGACATCGGCAAGGTGATTGAACTGGATGAAAAGAGCTGCCGCATCAACGGGACGGTACCGGCTGGACGGGTGTTGGTAGATGGTCTGGGCGTGGGCGATGTGGGTAACATCGTACTGCGGGACCGGAAACATCTGGCACAGGATGGACTCATCGTGGTGGTGGTCACCCTGGACAAGGGCAGCGGTTTTGTGCTCAGTGGCCCGGATATTGTGTCCCGGGGCTTTGTGTATGTACGGGAAGCGGAGGACCTGATGGAAAAGGTGCGGCTGGAGGCCAAACGTACCCTGGAACGCTGTGAGGAAAACAGTGTCACCGACTGGGGCGCTATCAAAACCAAGCTGAAACAGTCCATCAGCGATCTGCTCTTTGAAAAGACCAAACGCAAGCCCATGATTCTGCCCATCATCATGGAAATTTGAGTAAAAAGCCCCGCGAAAAGAAATTCGCGGGGCTTTTTGTAGGCAATCCATCACATTTCTCGGCCATGTTTTGGAAAAAAACTAGCCTTGACGCTGAAAGTATGCTAAGATAAAGGTATTATTGACAGTGGACGCATAGCGTCTGCTCCCCATCTGAAAAATAAAGGAATGTGAACCTATGGAGCGTACCAAGCAAAAGGCTAAAATCATCCTGACTTCATTTCTCTGCATTGCCATGTGCGTATTGGGAGCTAAGGTTCCGCTGGGCAACCCTCTCACCACCATGGTGGGCGCGGGTGCACTGGCGGTACTGGTATTTCGTGCGCCTCTATGGGTGCCTGCTCTCACTGTAGTGCTGGGCGCAGCATTCAGTTTTGCCCTGGGTTGTTCTCTGGGATTGGTCATTTCCGCCATGCTGTGTATGTTGGCGGCGGGTGTGGCCATGGGCGTGTGTATGAAACGGGAGTATTCCTTTAAGCAGCTGATGCTGGTACTCATCGCGGTGGTGACCCTGATCAACGGCGGGCTCTCGCTGCTGTCGGTGTATCTCAATTTTGGTTCCATTACGGTGGATAATATGCTGGCCCCCTATGAGGACATCTATTACACCATGGAACAGGCTTTTGTGGCGGCTGGCAATACTGCCTATGAGGCATCCATGGCGGTCAAGGGCATTCGGGATTTCATGGGCAGTGTGCTCATCGGCTACATTGTGCTCTCCTCCATGCTCATTGCCTTCGGCGCCTGTCTGTGCACGCTGGGGCTGATGTGGCTGCTCTATCGGGTGGTGTTTCCTCAGTACCGGTTCCTGCGCAGCTTCCAGGTGAGCCGAGTGGGAGGCATCTTTTTCCTCATTTCCTTTTTGGGAATGATTGTTTTTACCGACCGGATTATGGTGGGGGCGTTTTCCAATTTTGTTCTGATTTTTGCCCCTGTCTTTTTGCTGGAGGGTTTATCGCTGCTGGAGTGGAACTTCAACCGGATGGGTATGAAGTGGCTCACCAAGGCGGCGTTGTACATCTGTATTTTCGCGACTCTGTTTTTGCCGTTTGTCAACATGGTCAACGCCTGCGTGGCGCTGGGTGTGCTGGACAGCCTGGCGGATTACCGGAAAACCCGGCGCAAATAGCCGGACGGGTCAGCAGAAGCGCGGGAGGGAACGCGTATGGATAAAAAACTGTTTAAGGGCTTTGAGCCGGGTGTGCGGTTGCTGCTGGTGGTGCTGCTGATTCATGCTCTGGCGGCGGCGGTGCTGTTTCACTGGTATGCGGCAGTGGCGGAAGTGGTCATTTTTGGCGCTGTCTATTACTATTATGCCGTCACCGGACGTGCCCGCAAAAAAGACATCATGAAATACATTGAGAACCTGAGCTGCGATGTGGACACATTGTCTCAGCAGTCGGTGCTCAATTTTCCCATGCCCATGCTGCTGGTGCGGGCGGATGGTATGATTTCCTGGTACAACGCTCTGTTCACTGAGATTTTGGGTCCCAAGGGAGCCAATTATTTTCAGCGTCCGCTGTGGGAGGTATTCCCCACTGTGGAGATGGAAAAATTGCTGCAGGAGAGCGAGTGCCGGGTGGGCTATGAAGGCCGCAGCTTTGTACTGCATGGGTCGGTAGTGGCCCGCAATGAGGAGGAGCGGCCGGAATTGCTGGCCTTTTACCTCACTGAGGAAACCGAGCTCATCCGGATGAAGCAGGAAGTGGAGAATCACCAGAGCGTGGTGGCGGTGGTGATGATCGATAACTATGATGAAGTGATTCTGCAAGCCAGCGATGTGGAAAAGGCCACCCTCATTGCCAGCATTGATAATCGAGTGGGCCAGTGGGCCAAAAAATACAGTGGATTTTTGCAGCGGTACCAGCGGGACCGGTATCTGCTCATCATGGAAATGCCCTACTACAAGGCCATGGTGAAGGATAAGTGCTCCATTTTGGATAACATCAAGGAAATTGTGGTGGGTGAGAGCAAAATCCCGGTGACGCTGAGCATCGGCGTGGGCAAGGGAACCTATTCCTTCATTGAAAAATATGAATATGCCCGGGCGGGCATTGAAATCGCCTTGGGACGCGGCGGCGACCAGGTGGTGGTGAAGTCCGGGGATATTTATGAGTATTTCGGCGGAAAATCCAAAGAGATGGAAAAACGGACCAAGGTCAAGTCCAGAGTGATGGCCACTGCGCTGCGAGAACTGATCCGCGGCAGCGATCATGTGTATATCATGGGGCATCACTTTGTGGACCTGGACGCGTTGGGAGCCGCAGTGGGGGTAGCCCGTATCGCCCGCAATTTCGGCAAGTCCCCCCGCATTTTCCTGGACGTCCGTTCCCAGACCATTGACCGGGCGGTGACCGAGCTGGAACGCTGCCCTGAGTATGAGGATACCTTTGTGACGGTGTCGGGCAATCTGCCCATCATCACCGACAAAACCCTGCTGGTGGTGGTGGACACCCACAGCAGCAAATTTGTGGAGTGGCCCGAATTGCTGCGGGCCTGTACCAAAGTGGTGGTCATCGACCACCATCGCCGGGGCGAGTATTTCATTGACAATGCCACCCTCATGTTCCATGAACCCTATGCCTCTTCGGCCAGTGAGATGGTCACCGAGGTGGCGGGCTATCTGGACAAAGAGGGCAAGCTCACCCGGGATGAGGCCAACATTCTGTTGGCCGGTATCATTCTGGATACCAAGGGCTTCACCCTGAAAACCGGGGTGCGCACCTTTGAGGCGGCCTCCGCTCTCCGGCGGCTGGGCGCCGATACAGTGGAAGCCAAACGGTATTTCCAAAATACGCTGGAGGAGTATAAGCGTAAAGCGTCCTTTATCTCCACTGCGGAATTCTTTGACAACATCGCCATCTGTGTCAGTGAGAATGAGGGCAATACCCTCACTCGGGAGCTGTTTGCCCAGTGCATTGACGACTTGATGAGCGTGGAAGGCATTGATGCATCCTTTGGCATCGCCCGTTTTGGCGATCAGGTGCACGTGTCGGGCCGTTCCTACGGCAAAATCAATGTCCAGGTCATCGTAGAACGCCTGGGCGGAGGAGGTCATCAGACCATGGCGGGTGCCCAGCTCTCCGGTAAAACGGTGGGTCAGGTGAAGGTCATGTTGCTGGGGGCCATCTATCACAACGAAAGCATCGATAACATCGGGGAGGAAACAACACATGAAAGTCATTCTGTTGGAAGACGTAAAGGGTAAGGGCAAAAAGGGTCAGGAGGTCAACGTGAGCGACGGCTACGCGCAGAATTTCCTGTTTCCCAAAAAGCTGGCCATGGAAGCCACTGCGAAAAACCTCAATGACATGAAGGGCAAGCAGGAGGCTCAGGCTTTCCGCAAAGCGGAGGAGAAAAAGGCAGCTGAGGAGACCAAGAGCAAGCTGTCGGGCGTCAATGTAAAGCTCACCGCCAAGGGTGGCACCAGCGGCCGGATTTTTGGCAGCGTGACCGCCAAGGAAATTGCCGATGAGCTGAAAAAGGTGTACGGCATTGAAGTGGATAAGCGGAAGATCGACACCGGAGAAGGACTCAAGAGCTTCGGCACCTATCAGCTGAAGGTGAAGCTCCATCCGGAAGTGATGGCCGATCTGAAGGTGACAGTGGAACAGGAGGGCTGACAGCAGCCCTTTTTCCGCTGGTGGGAAGAATGAAAGGGCAAGGAGGTGGATACCATGGCCATGGAGGAGGATCTGCTGCGGCAGATGCCCTACAGCAGCGAAGCCGAGATGAGTGTGCTGGGCGGCGTGCTCATTGATGAAGAGCGAATGAGTGAAGTGGTGGGGCTGCTCCGGGAGGAGGACTTTTATTTGGCGGAAAACCGGATGGTGTTCGCCGCCATGACCGAGCTGTACAATATGGGGCGGCACATTGATCTGGTGAGCCTCATCGAAACCATGAAGCGGCAGGGCAATTATGAAAAGGCCGGAGGTCGGGAATATATCGCCCGGCTCATTGACATGGTGCCCACTGCTGCCAATGTGGAGAGTTACTGCCGGGTTGTCCAGGAGAAGAGCGGCCTGCGGCAGCTCATCACCGCCGCCGGAGAAATCCAGCGGATGTGTCTGGAAGGGGGCGATGAGGCCCGGGCCATCATGGATGTGGCGGAACAGAAAATCGCCGCCGCCCTGCAGGGCCATACCAGTCAGAGCATGGCCACCATCAAGGAGGTCATTCTGGAGGCCTATGACATTCTGCATAAGCTCTCCTATGACAAAGAGGATGTCATGGGTGTCCCCACCGGTTTTCGGGATTTGGACAGCCTGATCGTGGGCCTCAATAAATCGGATTTGTGTTTGCTGGCCGCCCGTCCTGGCATGGGCAAAACCTCTTTCGCGCTGAATATCGCCCAGAACGTGGCACTGCGCACCGGAAAATCAGTGGCCATCTTTTCACTGGAAATGTCCAAAGAGCAGCTGGTCAACCGGATGCTCTCCAGTGAGGCCATGGTGGACAGCTATAAACTGCGTACCGGTGAGCTGGATGACGAGGACTGGACCAAACTGGCCCGGGCGGCGGGGCTTTTGTCCACCGCTAATATTTATCTGGATGATACATCCGGCATCAACGCGCTGGAGATGAAGGCCAAATGCCGCCGGATCAAGGATTTGGGCATGGTGGTCATCGATTATCTGCAGCTGATGCAGGGCAGCCGTCATACCGATAACCGTGTGGCGGAAGTGTCGGAAATTTCCCGTTCTCTCAAAATCATGGCCAAGGAGCTCAATGTGCCGGTGATCTGCCTTTCGCAGTTGTCCCGGGGCCCTGAGTCCCGTACCGATAAACGTCCCATGCTGTCCGATTTGCGTGAGTCCGGCTCCATCGAACAGGACGCGGATATTGTAATTTTCCTGTACCGGGAGGATTACTACGACAAAGAAACCGAAAAGCGCAATGTGGCGGAGTGTATCGTTTCCAAAAACCGGCATGGTTCCACCAACAAAGTGGAATTGCAGTGGTTGGGACAGTATACTCGCTTTTCCACCCAGGAGAAGGTGTACAATGAATGATCTGGTGCGCGCTGCGCTGGAGGAGTATCATATGCTGGAGCCCGGCCAGCGGGTGTTGGTGGGGCTTAGCGGCGGCGCCGATTCTACGGCGCTGTTGCTCTGCCTGAGGGAATTGGAGATCCCGGTGACGGCCCTCTATGTGGAGCATGGCATCCGGGGAGAGGAATCTCTGCGGGATGAGGAATTTTGCCGGGCGCTGTGTGAAAAACTGGAAGTGCCCTTTGAAAGCCGGCGGGTGGATGTGCCCGCACTGGCCCGGGCGGAGGGGATGTCGGTGGAGCTGGCCGCCCGCCAGGCCCGGTACGCGCTGTTGCAGCGCGTGGCGGAACAGCATGGTTGCCACAAAATTGCCACTGCCCACACTGCCGATGACAACGCCGAAACACTGCTGTTCCGCTTGGCCCGGGGAACCGGGCCGGAGGGCCTGGCGGGCATCCCTCCGGTGCGGGGCAACCTGATCCGCCCGCTGCTGGGATGTACCCGCCGGCAGGTGGAGGCCTATCTGGCCAGCCGAAAGCAGACCTATATGACTGACTCCACCAATCATTCAGATGACTACGCCCGCAATCGTCTGCGCCACCATGTGATGCCATGGTTGGAAAGGGAATACCCCGGCGCAACAGAGCGTATGGCTGCTGTCGCTGGGGATTTACTGCTGGATCAGCAGCTGCTGGGCGGCATGACGGAGGAATTCATCCAAAGCCATGTGCGGCGGGAAGGCGAAAGCCTGCTGTTGGAGCGGCAATCGCTGGAGCAACTGGCCCCGGCCCTGCGGGGGCGGGTGCTGGTGCGGCTGGTACGGCTGGCGGGGCAGGAGCCTCACCGGGTGCATGTGCAGCAGATGCTTTCCATGGTGATGATGGACGGAGAATTTCGGGAACTGACCCTTCCCGGCGGACTCCGATGGCAGTGCAGCTGCGGACAGCTGCGGCTGGGACCGGCTCAGGAAGTCCCTTCCTATGGACAGCAGCTGGAAGTGGGAACCCAGGTGGAATTGCCTGGTGGGTATCGAGTGACATCCCAGATGCTCAATAAAATTCCACCAAAAATTCAAAGAAAATTAATGACTGCGTACCTGGATTATGATACAATAAAACAGTACATCTTTGTGCGCAATCGACGAAGCGGTGACCGGTATCCTCCACAGGGGATGGCTGGCAGCCGCAGTATAAAAAAATGGATGATCGAGGCACGGATTCCCCGGATGGAACGGGACCGGCTGCCCTTGTTTTTGGACGGGCAGCAGCTTGTGTGGTGTCCAGGGCTGCCGCCCAGAGAAGGATATGCAGCCGATGAACACACCCGGCGGGTGCTGGAGATCACAGTGGAAAAGGAGAAAGAATGATGCGCGGCGATTTGGAATATGTTCTTCTGACAGAGGAGCAGATCAAAGCCAAGGTACAGGAATTGGGTCAGCAGATCTCCAAGGATTACGCGGACAAAAACCTGCTGATGGTAGGGCTGCTCAAGGGCAGCGTGGTGTTCATGAGCGATCTGATGCGGGCGGTGACCATCAGTGCCGGCATTGACTTCATGAGTGTCAGCAGTTACGGCAAGGGCGTCAAAACCTCCGGCGTGGTCAAGATCATCAAAGATCTGGATGTGGAAATCAAGGACTATGATATTCTTATCGTAGAAGACATATTGGACAGCGGCATGACACTCAGTTACATCACCCAGATGCTGCGGGCACGCAATCCCCGGAGTATCCGGCTGTGCACTCTGCTGGATAAGCCCGAGCGGCACAAGGTGGATGTTCACATTGATTATAAAGGGTTTGTCATTCCCGATGAATTCGTGGTGGGCTACGGCTTGGATTATGCGGAAAAATACCGCAATCTGCCTTACATTGGTGTTTTGGCCCCCCGGATCTATGAAAAATGATCCGCCCGCATGGGCAATTCCCCGTTGCGGGATGAGAAGGAGATGAAGGTATTTGAACAAAAATGTAAAGAGTCTGGGCTTTTATGGTGCCATTCTGGCGGTGCTGATTCTGGTGCTGGCCATGATGTACAAGGATCAGCCGGATGTCAGTCTCAGCTATGCCAAAACGCTGGATCTGATCCGCAATGAGCAGGTGCAGTCGCTGACGGTAGAAGGGTCCAATTTGACCATGAACCTGAAGGACGGTACCACTGTGACCAAAAATCTGCCCAGCTTTGCGCTGTTCTATGAGGATGTGGGCGAGCTGGTGGAAGAGCAGTACGCTGAGGGTATCATTGAGGACTATGATTACCCGGCACCACCGGAGATTCCCTGGTGGGTGTCTATGCTGCCCTATGTGATTCTGGGCGGTGTGATGATCTTCCTGTGGGTCTACATGATGGGCAACGCGGGCGGAGGCGGAGGCAAAATGATGTCCTTCGGCCGGGCCAAGGTGCGCACCATGAGCGAAAATCAGCGCAAGGTCACCTTCCAGGATGTGGCTGGTGCGGATGAGGAAAAGGAAGAACTATGGGAAGTGGTGGATTTCCTCAAATCGCCCAAACGCTTTACGGATTTGGGTGCTCGGATTCCCAAGGGCATTTTGATGGTGGGCCCGCCCGGTACCGGTAAAACCCTGCTGGCAAAGGCGGTAGCCGGAGAGGCAGGGGTTTCCTTCTTCTCCATTTCCGGTTCCGACTTTGTGGAAATGTTTGTAGGCGTGGGCGCCAGTCGTGTGCGTGACCTGTTTGACCAGGCCAAAAAGAACAGCCCCTGCATTGTGTTCATTGATGAAATTGATGCGGTGGGCCGTCAGAGAGGCACCGGCATGGGCGGCGGCCACGATGAACGGGAACAGACCCTTAACCAGCTGCTGGTGGAGATGGACGGTTTTGGCGTGAATGAGGGCGTCATTGTGGTGGCGGCCACCAACCGTGCCGACGTACTGGACCCGGCTCTGACCCGACCCGGCCGTTTTGACCGGCAGGTGTATGTCTATCTGCCTGATATGCGGGGACGGGAAGCCATTTTGCGTGTACACTCCCGGGGCAAGCCGTTGGATGCCGATGTGGATCTGAAGAAGATCGCCGGTGGTACCATTGGTTTCTCGGGCGCTGATTTGGAAAATCTGATGAACGAAGCCGCTCTGCTGGCAGCCCGCCGGGGCAAGTTGAGCATCGGCATGTCGGAAGTGTCCGAGGCCACCATCAAGGTGATGATGGGCCCGGCCAAAAAGTCCAAGGTACCCAGCGAAAAGGTGCGCCGGCTCACCGCCTATCACGAAGGCGGCCACGCACTGATCCATTACTATCTGGATAAGCTGGACGATGTGCATGAAGTGACCATCACCCCCAGAGGTCCGGCAGGCGGTTACACCCTGGCACTGCCCACCGAGGAAAAGGATTACGGCAGCCGGCTGGAAATGCTGGATGAGCTGGTTTCTTTGCTGGGCGGACGTGTGGCGGAACAGTTGGTGCTGGGCGACATCTCCACCGGCGCCTCCAGTGATATTCAGCGGGCCACTCAGATTGCCCGGGATATGGTGATGCGATACGGCATGAGCGAAACGTTGGGGCCCATTGTATACGGCCATGGACACAACGATCCCTTCCTGGGACGTGATTTCAGCATGGACCGGGGCTTCTCGGAGACCACCGCAGCGCAGATTGACCAGGAGATCAAGGACATCATCGAAAACGCCTATGCTCGCTGTGAGGAAATCCTCACCCAGCACAGAGACCGTCTGGAAGCGGTGGCACAGGCTCTGCTGGAACGGGAAACTCTCAATGGAGTGGAATTCCGCATGGTGATGGAAGGCAAGACCTTGCCGCCTCCCCGCAAGGAGGAAAACGATACTCCCCATGCCACCCCCAATCCAGATGTTCCTGCCAATGGCGCGGCCAGTTCGTCTCTGCCTGACCGCAAGGACATTGTAGAGGAGCTGCGGGAGGAGATCCGCAATGAGGATCGGGAAACTTTGCAGCAGGAGATCGCGGAAGCCTTCCCTGGACAGCTGCCTTCTGCGGAAGAAAAGAAGGATGATGATTCTCAGCAGGAGGAAAAAAAGGATACTGACAAGTAAGGCATTGCTGCCAAGCATGAAAAAGGCCACAGGAATTTTTCCTGTGGCCTTTTTGGCTTGTTTTTAGGAAAGACGCATTTTGAAATCCTCATAGCCGAACTCCCGCACCAGCTGGATGGAGCCATCCTCTTCCCGAATGGCAATGGCGGGCAGATTCATTCCGTTGAAGGTGTTATTTTTCACCATGGAATAGATGGCCATGTCGCAGAAGTGCAGCCGTTGACCGGGCACCAGTGGAGCGTCAAAGCTGTAGTCCCCGATGATGTCCCCCGCCAGACAGGTGGGGCCTCCCAATCGATAGGTATAGGGCTTCTCTCCGGGCTCTCCAGCGCCCACAATTTGCGGACGGTAGGGCATCTCCAGCACATCGGGCATGTGACAGGCCGCCGAGGTGTCCAGAATGGCGATGTCCATGCCATTGTGCAGGGTATCCAGCACACTGCTCACCAAAAAACCGCTGTTGAGCGCCACCGCTTCTCCCGGTTCCAGATACACTTCCACCCCGTAGCGCTGCTGTACTCGCTCTATGCAGCCAATCAGCCGTTCTATATCGTAGCCGGGACGGGTGATGTGGTGCCCACCCCCAAAATTGAGCCATTTCATCCGGGGCAGGTATTCTCCGAATTGTTCCTCCACTGCTTGCAGCGTCACATCCAGCGCATCGGCGTCCTGCTCGCACAGCGTGTGGAAATGCAGCCCTTCCAAGCCATCCAGCAGGTCGGGGCGGAAGTTTTCCCGAGTGACACCCAGACGGGAAAGGGGCGCGCAGGGATCGTAGATGGCGTGCCCCTCTTGGGTGGAGCACTGGGGGTTGAGGCGGATGCCGCAGGAACGGCCTGCCGCCACTGCCCGGGGACCAAAGGTCTGCCACTGGGAGAAGGAGTTGAAGAGGATGTGATCACACAGGGACACAATCTCATCGAATTCGTCCTCCCGATAGGCGGGGGAAAAAATGTGGGTTTCGCCGCCCATTTCCTCCCGGCCCAGCCGGGCCTCAAACAGTCCGCTGGCAGTGGTGCCGCTGAGATACTGTCCCATCAGCGGGTAGAGGGAAAACATGGAGAAGCACTTCTGGGCCAGCAGAATGTGACATCCGGTCCGGTCCATCACCTGGCGCAGCAGCTCCAGATTGCGCAGCAGCAGGCTTTTGTCCACCACATAGCAGGGGGTGGGAATGTTGGTATAATCCATGGGAAAACTCCTTTCAATTTCAGGTGAGCAGTTCGGGAAAAACCGCTTGTTTGACCGCCTGGATGGGCATGTCCTGCCCAGTCCACAGGCGGAAGGCCTCCGCGCCTTGCCACAGCAGCATTCCCAGTCCGTTGACCGGGATACAGCCCCGCTGGCGGGCCATGGCCAGTAGACGGGTGGTGAGCGGCTCGTAAATCACATCGTACACCAGCAGTCCGGAGGGGAGCAGTTCCGCCCGAGGCAGAGGGCATCTCTCCGGATGGGGTGACATGCCCATGGAGGTGCCGTTGACCAGTGCGGCGCTGGTGGAGATCTCCTGTGCCAGCCGCTCCTCGTCCGCCAGGTCGTATAGTCCAATGTGGCAGCCTGTTTCCTTTTCCAGTTGCCGGATGAGGGGACGGGCCTGTTCCAGGGAGGGGCTTTGGCGGTTGAAGAGGGAGAGCTCACTGGCTCCATCCAGCGCTGCCTGCACGTAAATGGCGGTGGAAGCTCCGCCCACCCCCAGAATGGTCAGCTTTTTCCCCCGGAGATCCACACCCGCATCCCGGGCGGCCAGCATAAAGCCCACGCCGTCGGTATTGTGACCGGTGAGGATGCCGTCCTGGTTGCATACGGTATTGACCGCTCCGATGAGCCGGGCGGCGGGGGAGAGCTGATCGCACAGCTGGGCCATGCGGTGCTTGTCCGGCATGGTGATGTTCCATCCCCGTACCCCCAGCTGACGCAGTCCCGCCACTGCGGCGTCCATCTGGTGTTCCGCTACATCAAAGGCGGTGTAGACGCAGTCCATCCCCAGCGCTTCAAAAGCGGTGTTGTGCATGAGGGGAGAACGACTGTGGGCAATGGGGGTACCCAGCACGCAATACACCTGGGTATGACCGGTAATTTTCATAGTGGACAGACCTCCTGTGAGGATGAGATGTTCTTATTATACCATGGACCGCAAAAGGCCGGGAGATTTTTTTGAGAAATTTTCCGATTGGGGGTTTATGTGGGAGCGAGAAAGGACATACTAGGAATGCAGCGGGTGTGCGCTGCGATCCCATCTTTTTCAACATCTTTTTCATGATCGACCCCTTACAGGGGAAAAACCTCCGTTTTTGCGGAGGTTTTTCTCTGCCTGCAGGTTTAACCCGGAGCTGGGAGGGGCATACTGGAAATGAAGCAATTCTAGGGAATCAATCGAAGGAGGAATGAATATGCCGTCTTTACAATGTAATGTGACCAACTGTGCCAACAACTGTGAGCAGCATTGCTGCCGGCCTATTATCAAGGTGGAGGGCCAGGAGGCCAGCAAGGCCTGCGATACCAGCTGCCGGAATTTCGTACAGCAGGGACATCAACCCACCAGCGGAGCGGTGCCGGGGGCCTATTCTCAGGCCAATCTCAACATTGACATCAAGTGTGCCGCCACTGGATGTGCCTACAACCGGAATCATATGTGCAGCGCACCCTCGGTGGACATCACCGGGATGGGGGCCAGTCAGAGTGGCCAGACGGAATGTCATACCTTCCGGGCCAAATAAGCTGTTTTCTTTCTTCCCTTTGGATGGGGCCGAATCGGTCTGCCTGTGGACTGATTCGGCCCTGTTTTTTGTGGGAATGACTGGGCAATCCATTGTAAAAAACAGGGCGCTGTGGTACACTATAAGATAGCAAACTGGGCCTGTGGCCCGGAACCATCAAGAATGTGAGGTACAGAACAATGGAATATAAGATTTCCAAGCGGATCGGCGGGCTCAAGCCCTCGGCCATCCGTGAGATTTTGAAAAACTCCAGCGCCGATGTGATTCCCTTCTCCGCGGGCAATCCCGCAGTGGAATCCTTCCCCATCGCCCAGATGCAGGAGATCAGCAATCAGATTTTTACTGAAATGGGCGGGTTTGCGTTGCAATATGGCGTTACCGAAGGCTATGCCCCTCTGCGGGAAAAGCTCAAAGCCCGTCTGAAGGACAAATTTGCCATGGGTACGCTGGAGGATGACCTCATTGTGGTGAGCGGCGGACAGCAGGCCATTGATCTGGCCACCAAGGTGCTGTGCAATGAGGGGGACATTGTGGTGAGCGAAAATCCCTCCTTCATCGGCGCCCTCAATACCTTCCGGTCCTATGCGGTCCAGCTCCGGGGCGTGGACGTGCAGGAGGATGGAATGGATCTGGAGCAGCTGGAAGCCACCTTCCGGGACAACGAAAACGTGAAGATTTTGTATATCATTCCCTCTTTCCAGAATCCGCTGGGCACCTGCACCAGCCTGGAAAAGCGCAAGGCCATTTATGACCTGTGCGTCAAGTATGGGGTCATCATTCTGGAGGACAACCCCTATGGCGAGCTGCGGTTCCAGGGGGAGGACATCCCCACCATCAAGTCCATGGATACCGAAGGCATTGTGATCTATTGCGGCAGCATGAGCAAGGTGATGAGTGCCGGTATCCGGGTGGGCTTTGTATTGGCTCCCAAGCCTCTCATTGCCAAGATGACGGTGGGCAAACAGGCCAGCGACGTACATACCAATCTGTTTTTCCAGATTCTCATTGACAAATTCATGGGCGAGTACGACATGGATGGTCACATCCAGAAGATTCGGGCGCTGTACCGTCACAAGAGCGGGCTCATGCTGGAGGGCATTCGCAAGCACTTCCCGGCGGAAGTGACCTATACCACTCCCGAGGGCGGACTCTTCCTGTGGTGCACTATGCCTGAGGGCAGCGACATGCTGGGTTTTGTGCAGTATGTGAAGGATCAGGGCGTGGCAGTGGTGCCGGGTATCGCCTTCAATGTGGATGAGAGTGCACCCAGCAATAGTTTCCGGCTCAATTATTCCACTCCCAGCGACGAGCAGATTGTCAAGGGTACTGAAATTCTGGGCAAGGCGCTGCACGCCTTTTTGAGCAAGTGACACGGAGGGCATGGAGATGGAAGAGACCAAAAAGAAGATTATTCTCAGCGGCATCCAGCCCAGCGGACAGATCACTTTGGGCAACTATCTGGGCGCCGTGAAAAACTGGGTGGATCTGCAAAACGACGGGGAGGACAACTATGAGCGCCGGTATTTTGTGGCGGACCTCCACGCGCTGACGGTGCGGCAGGTGCCGGCTGATCTGCGTCGCCGGACGTTGGAAACCTATGTGATTTTGATGGCGTGTGGGCTGGACCCGGAGCAGACCATGCTGTTTGTGCAGAGTCATGTACCCACCCACAGTCAGCTGGCCTGGATTCTCAACTGCTATACCCAGTTTGGCGAGCTGTCCCGGATGACCCAATTCAAGGATAAGAGTCAGAAAAATCCGGAAAATGTCAATGCCGGACTGTTTACCTATCCCGCGCTGATGGCGGCGGACATTCTCATTTACAACGCCGATATGGTGCCGGTGGGAGTGGACCAGAAGCAGCATCTGGAGCTGGCCCGCACCATTGCCAACCGGTTCAATGGGCTGTATGGCGATACCTTTGTGGTGCCCGAGGGGTACATCCCCAAGGCTTCCGCCAAGATTTATTCGTTGGCAGATCCCACCCGCAAGATGAGCAAGTCGGATCCAAATGTGAACTCCTATGTGGCGCTGATGGACCCCAGAGATGTGATTCTGCGGAAATTCAAAAAGGCGGTGACCGACAGCGAAGCCCAGGTACGCTATGCCGAAGGCAAAGATGGCATCAACAATCTGATGACCATTTACAGTGTGTTCACCGGCAAGAACTACGAAGAAATTGAGCGTGAATTTGAAGGCCGGGGCTATGGCGATTTCAAGCTGGCCGTGGGCGAAGTGGTAGCCGATGGTCTGGCGCCCATTCAGGAGCGGTATCAGCAGTTGATGGCGGACCGGCCGTACGTGGAAGGCCTGATGGCTGAAAATGCGGAAAAGGCATTTCGGATCACCCGGCGGGTAGTGGATAAGGTCTACCGTAAGGTGGGCTTGCTGGGGCTCAAGAGATAGGAGTGATATTGTGTTCGGCAACACCAATCATGACCTGTGGTGCATCGCTACCTTTGGGGTGGCGGTGCTGGTGAGCTTTTTTGCCACCCCTATGGTGAAAAGACTGGCCTGTTATCTGGGAGCCATTGATGTGCCCAAGGATGCCCGTCGGATGCATAAAAAGCCCATTCCCCGATTGGGCGGACTGGCGATCTTCCTGGGATTTTTTGTGGCGGTGCTGCTGTTTGTGCCCATGACACCCCAGATGCTCAGCATTATGGTGGGCGCCATGATCATTGTGGCGCTGGGCGCCTTTGACGATATGTATGCTCTCAGTGCCCGTCTCAAGCTGGTGGTGCAGATTGTGGCGGCCTGTATGCCGGTGCTGGGCGGTGTGCGCATTGAGGTGATCACCAATTTCCTGCCCTGGGGCGGCCAGTTTATCAGTTTCGGTATTTTGGCCATTCCCATTACGGTGCTGTGGATTGTGGGCATCACCAATGCGGTCAACCTCATTGACGGCCTGGACGGGCTGGCTGCGGGCGTTTCCTGCATTGCTTCCATGGCGGTGATGATCATTGCCATTCAGGTGTCCGACGTGCAGGTGGCCATGCTCATGGGCGCGCTGGCGGGCGGCTGTCTGGGATTTTTGCCCTACAATTTCAATCCCGCAAAAATTTTCATGGGAGATACAGGGGCATTGTTCCTGGGCTACATGCTGGCCACCAGTTCCATTCAGGGGTTGTTCAAATTTTCCGCAGTGATTTCCTTCGCGGTACCCTTCCTGATTTTGGGCTTGCCTATTTTTGATACCGCTTTTGCCATTATCCGGCGGTTGGCCAAAGGCCAGAGTCCCATGCATCCTGACCGGGGACATCTGCATCACCGGCTCATTGACATGGGCTTTTCCCAGAAGCAGACAGTGGCGATTTTGTATGCCATGAGTGTATTGCTGGGTGTGAGTGCGGTGTTCCTCACCAATAGCGGTGCCATCAAGACCATGATTTTGCTGCTGACGGTGATCGTGATGGCCTTTGTGGCCTTCATGATTCTGGAAATGGAGGACAAGGACCGGAAAAAGTGAGAGAGGAGGAGAGCCGGGTGAAAGGAATGACCATCAAACAGGCTTTGGCTGCTTTGCTGCTTTTGCCCATGCTCTCTGGATGTACGGGCGCGGTGCCGGGCGGCATTGGACAGGGATTTGGCAACATTGACATGCCTCAGGTGGAAGAAAACCAGGGTCGGGGAGAAGTCAGCCGGCTGGAAGTAAGCGAGGAAAATATCCAGCAGGTATTGGATAGCACCTTCCGGCCTCAGCGGTTTACATGGGAAGCGGTGATTACCTATTATAGTGGGGCGCAGACCCGCAGTCAGACCAGCCGGATGATTGCCAGTGATGGGAAATTGCGGTTGGAAATTGTCAGCGGCGGGGTGCGCAATGGACTGTTCATCTGCAAGGAGGACAGTCTGTATGTATTTGATTCCGCAGGGTATACCTATTATCAGATCCCCTGGACCGGCGGAGTGGACCAACTGCTGTCGTTGGCGCAAATCAGTGATTTTTATCCCATTTCTCAGGAGCAGATTGTGGAGAGTCGGATAGAGAGCGGCAGCGATGGCAATGTGCTGTGTCTGACAGTGGCCGATGAGGAACTGGGCTTGGAAGATGAATACCGGTTTTCCATGGATAGCGGCATTCCGCTGCAGGTGACCAGCCGGTTGGAGGGTCAGGTGAGTTATACATTGGAGACCACGCTGTGGGATACCGAAACGGTACCGGATCAATCTCAGTTTGACATTCCCGCTGAGAGCCGTCAGATCCAATAAAAAGACAAAACAAAAAGGACGAGGTTCCTCTGCGTTTGCGGAAGATCCCGTCCTTTATTGCTCTCATGTCGTCCATAAGGACGGGATGGGAGCATTATCCCTGTTACGTCAGGGGGTTAGCCATTGTTGTTGGCCTTGGGCATGGTCTGGCCGGCGGACAGATTCTGTTCCGCCTGGGCGATCATACGCTTTACCATTTCGCCGCCCACGCTGCCATTCTGACGAGAGGTCAGGTCACCGTTGTAACCGTTCTTCAGGTTCACACCCAGCTCGTTGGCCACCTCGTACTTGAACTGATTCAGCGCTTCCTTGGCGTTGGCGTTTACAGGCTTGTTGCTGCTGTAGTTTGCCATGTGTTTCTCACCTCCTTCCGAGTACACCTGTATTGTGTGTCGTGGGCGGAAAAATACACATGGCAATTTTTGCTTTTTTAATTGAATGTGTTGGCCCGCTGGATGGCTGCCAGCAACCGGGCACATCGTTTTCGCAATCCATGGTGTTGGGGCTGCTCCAGCGCGGGATCTGCGTCCAGCAATTGTTGGGCGCATTCCCGGGCCAATGCGATGGTGCGGCTGTCGCCAAACAAATCAGCGATTTTCAGTTGAGGCAGGCCATGCTGGCGGTTTCCAAAAAAGTCACCCGGTCCACGCAGCCGGAGATCTTCCTGGGCGATGACAAACCCATCGTGGGAAGAGCAGAGCAGCTGCAGGCGTTTGCGGCCGGTCTCGCTCAGCTGGCGGCCCATGAGAAAGCACCAGGAGCGATGGGAACCTCGTCCCACCCGGCCGCGCAGCTGATGCAGCTGAGAGAGGCCAAATCGGCCGGCATCCTCCACCACCAGTACGGTGGCGTTGGGAATGTCGATGCCCACTTCGATTACGGTGGTGGACACCAGAATGTCCAATGCTCCTGCCGCGAACTGTTCCATAATAAGGCCTTTTTCGGCCTGTTTCATGCGGCCATGGATACAGCCCACCCGCAGATCTGGAAAGACCTCTTGCTGCAGCTGAGCGGCAAAGGTAGTAGCTGCCTGCAAATCCATTTTTTCACTTTCTTCCACCAGCGGACAGATGAAGAAGGTCTGCCGGCCCTGGCGGGCTTCCTGTCGAATAAATCCATACAGCCCCTCACGACGGTTTTCCGCCACCAGATGGGTTTCCACCGGCTGGCGGCCGGGGGGCAGTTCGTCGATCACCGACAAATCCAGATCGCCGTACAGCACAAAGGCCAGACTGCGGGGAATGGGGGTGGCGCTCATCACCAGCATGTGGGGAACGCCGCCCTTGTCCGCCAGCGCGCTGCGCTGGTCCACCCCAAAACGGTGCTGTTCATCGGTGACCACCAGCGTCAGCCGGGCAAAATGCACATCCTGCTGCAGCAGCGCGTGGGTGCCAATAAGTACATCCAGCTCTCCCGCGGCGGCCTGGGCTTTGATTTGCTGCTTTTGCCGGCGGGTCATGGAGCCCGTGAGCAGGCCCACCCGCAGATGCAGTGCAGGGGCCAGGCGACACAGATTGTCATAGTGTTGCCGGGCCAGAATTTCGGTGGGGGCCATGAGGGCGGACTGCCAGCCGCCCCGAGCCGCAGCGTACAGAGCGGCGAAGGCCACCATGGTTTTGCCGCAGCCCACATCTCCCTGCACCAGACGGTTCATGGGCACCGGACCGGCCATATCGGCCAGCACTTCCTCGATGGCCCGCTGCTGGGCTCCGGTGAGCTGGTAGGGAAGAGCGTCTGTAAAGGGCTTCAAATCCGCCATGGGCACCACCCGCTGGTTGCGCAGGGCCTGACGCCGGCCCTTGAGCCGCAGCATGGCGGTGGAGAGAATCAGCAGCTCGTCAAAACACAGCCGCTGCCGGGCCTGCTCCAGCTGGGCAAAACTGGCTGGATGATGAATGGCCCGGATGGCCTCCGGATAGGACAGAAGGCTATGGCTGTGCACCAGCTGAGAGGGAAGGTATTCCTCCAGTTGGTCGCCATTTTGCTCTAGTGCCTGAGCCACATGCCGGCGGATCTCTTTCTGGGTCAGCCCCTCACAGCAGGGGTAGACGGGCAGAATTTCCCCGGCGGGGGTGGGAACCCCTTCCTCCAGCCGCTGCCACTGAGGGCTGACAATTTCTCTGCGCAGCAGACTGCCGCCCATCCGGCCGAAAAAGAGGTATCGCTCCCCGGGCCGCAGGGAGGTCTTGAGGTATGGCTGGTTGAAAAAGGTGGCTTCCACCGCGCCTGACTCATCAGCCAGCAACACTTTGCACATCTGGCGGCCGCCGCTGATGCGGGTGAGGCGAACCGGTCCTGCCACCGACGCCACAAATCCGCAGGGCTCGCCCAACGGAACCTGGTCGATGGGCAGGATGCGGGTACGGTCCTCATAGGAGCGGGGAAAGTGGCCCAGCAGATCTTCCACTGTGGAGATGTTGAGTTTTTGGTAGGCCAGCAGTTTTTTGGGGCCCACGCCCCGCAGATACTGAATGGAATCGTGCAGCACACAGACACCTCCTTTGTGAGATGGTTTGCCGTTATTATACCACAATCTGGCAGGGAGCGGAAGCGTTGACAGATGGGGGCGGCTCTGATAGTATTTGGGTAGTACACAGACCCTGGGGATGGAGGAGAGAAGCAGATGCAGCAAAAACCACAGGTGCAGCTATATACCGACGGCTCCAGCCTGGGCAATCCCGGGCCGGGGGGCTATGGAGCGATTCTGGTGATGGGTCCTCATGAAAAGGAACTCAGCGGGGGAGAAAATCCCACCACCAACAACCGGATGGAGCTCATGGGGGCTATTGCGGGGCTAGAGGCATTGAAACGGCCCTGCCGGGTGACCCTCACCAGTGACAGCAAATATCTGGTGGACGGGATCACCAAGGGCTGGGCCAAAAGCTGGCGGGCCCGGGGATGGGTGAAGTCGGATAAAAAACCGGCGCTGAATCCCGAATTGTGGGGCCGGCTGCTGGATTTATTGGAGATTCATGAAGTGGAGTTCGTGTGGGTCAAGGGCCATGCGGGCCATCCGTACAATGAGCGGTGTGATCAGCTGGCGGTGGCGTATGCCACCCGGCTGAAGGAGGGACGATGACAGAACAGACCATGAGAGCAAAACGAGTGCTGGTGGGTATGAGCGGCGGAGTGGACTCCAGCGTGTGCGCGGCCTTGCTGCAGCGGCAGGGCTGGGAGGTCACCGGGGTCACTCTGCGCACCTGGCGGGAAGGAGCCGAGGGCAACGAGGCGGAGGACGCCGCCCGGGTGGCGTCCCATCTGGGGATTGCTCATTATGTATTGGACAGCCGGGAGCGGTTTTATCAGCAGGTGGTGCAGCCATTCATCCACAGCTATGAACAGGGCAAGACGCCCAATCCCTGTATTTTGTGCAACCGGCATGTGAAATTTGGCCTGATGATGGAAGAGGCGCTGGCGGGAGGCTTTGATGCCCTGGCTACCGGTCACTATGCCAGCATTGGCTGCCGGGACGGCGAGTATACCCTGTCCACCGCGCCTTTTGACGCCAAGGATCAGAGTTACGTGCTGTACAATCTCACCCAGCAGCAGCTGGCCCATGTGGTATTGCCTCTGGCACCTTACCCCAAGGAGGAAATCCGGGCCATGGCGCAGGAAATGGGATTGCCGGTGGCTCATAAAAAGGACAGTCAGGAGATCTGTTTCATTCCGGATGACGATTATGCCGGGTTCATCTGCCGTATGACCGGGCGAGAGTACCCCGCCGGAGCCTTCGTGGACCAGCAGGGCCAGACCATCGGGCAGCACCGGGGGATCATCCATTATACAGTGGGACAGCGTAAGGGCCTGGGCGCCTTTGGCAAGCCCATGTTTGTACTGGAAATCCGCCCCCACAACAACACCATTGTGCTGGGGGAAAAGGGCCAGGAGTATCGCGGTCAGCTGCTGTGCGAACAGGTGAATTGGATCGCGGGGCGTCCGCCCCAGTTTCCCCTTCGCTGTACCGCACGGGTGCGGTACAAGGCGCCTCGGGCGGCATGCACTGTCACTCCGGAGGGAGAAGACCGGCTGCGGGTGGAATTTGATCAACCCCAGCGGGCAGTGACGCCCGGACAGGCTGTGGTGTTTTACCAGGAAGAACAGGTGTTGGGCGGCGGTGTAATTTTGTAAGAAATGCTGCATTTCCCCTTGCAAAAGGATGGAAATATGGCAAAACGATGGTAGATTAGCAAAGGGAAACATGGTAGAATTGAAGAAGTTCACCAGACAGGAGGGTATGCCATGGAACGCAGAGAAAAAATCAATTATTACCTGGACATTGCCGAAACGGTAGCCAGCCGTGGCACCTGTCTGCGCCGCAATTACGGCTCTATTATTGTAAAGAATGATGAGATCGTATCCACTGGATATACCGGTGCGCCCAGAGGCAGAAAAAACTGCTGTGATCTGGGGGTATGCCGGCGGGAGAGTTTGCAGGTGCCCAGAGGGCAGCGGTATGAATTGTGCCGCAGTGTGCACTCGGAGGCCAATGCCATCATTTCCGCCAGCCGGGACCAGATGATTGGAGCGACGCTGTATCTGGTGGGCAAGGATGCCCGTACCGGGGAGTTGGAGAAAGATGCCAGTTCCTGTGCTATGTGCAAGCGCATGATCATCAATGCGGGAATTGAAAAGGTCATTGTACGGGTGGATCGGGAAAATTACAAAATTCTGTCTGTGGCTGATTGGGTGGAAAAGGACGATTCACTGGACAGCGAATACGCAGATTATTGATCCAAAAAGGGCTGTGGAAAGAACTCTTTCCGCAGACTTTTTTGTGGATTTTGAAGTGACAACTTCTTTTTGTCGGTGCAGACAAATTTTGCATAAAACCCTTGTATTTTATTGGGGAATTGAGTATAGTAGGAAATTAGAAGAGAGGGGTGAAACCAGTCCCGTGTAAGGCGAACCGAAATTTTTGATGAAAGAAAACCAACTGATATTTGGAGGGTTAAACAAAACATCATGAAAGTGCTGATAATTGGCGCAGGCAAACTGGGCTATAAGCTGGCGTCTTCGCTGGCTCTGGCCGACGATGCGGACATCACCATTGTGGATAAACGGCCGGAAGTGCTGGAACACATCAGTGACCATCTGGATGTGATGACAGTGCATGCCAACGGAATCCACGTGTCCTCGCTGAAAGAGTTGGATGTGCCGTCCTATGATTTGGCAGTGGCGTGCAGCGGCAATGATGAGGTAAATATCATCTGCGGTACGTTGCTCAAGCGGATGGGCTGTGACAATGTGGTGGTGCGGATGCGCAATATGGAATATGTGGAACACCGCAGTTTCATTCAGGATTTGATGGATATTGATCTGGCAGTGAATCCGGAGCTTTCCACTGCCAAGCAGATTTCCGGATATTTGATGAAAAACTATTCCTTTCACACCAACAATTTCGCGTTGGGCCGGGTGAGTCTGGTGGATGTGTTGGCCAAACGAATTCCCAAATGGGTGGGCCGTCCGCTGAAAGACATTGAAGGTCTGCGGGAATTTGTACTGGTGGGGATTGGCCGCGGAGGCGACCTGATCATTCCCGATGGCAATACCGTCATTGAAGAAAATGATGTGTTGTACATCATGGGCCGGACCGACCGGTTGGATCAGATTTCCGGATCTATGGGAAGAGCCATTGAAGGAACTCTGAAAAATGTAATGATTGTAGGCGGCGGCCGGGTGGGTTATCATCTGGCAAAGCGGCTGTCGCTCAAGGGCATTCGCATCAAGCTGATTGAGCGTGATCCTCAGCAGTGTGCCTTTTTGGCGGAAAATCTGGGCAGCAATGTGCTGGTGCTCAATGCCGACGGCAGCGACAACAAGGTATTGATGGAAGAGGAAATCTTTTCCATGGATGCTTTTGTGGGTGCCACTGGGTACGATGAGGAAAATCTGCTGATGTGCCTGGGAGCCAAGCAGATGAACGTGCCCAAGGTGGTGGCCAAGGTATCCCGCAACAACTACACTGATATCATTGAGAGTTTGGGTGTGGATGCTATTTTCTCTACCATTGACATTACGGCCAGTGAAATCCTCAAATATGTACGGGGTGGAAAAATCCTGTCCGTATCTCTGCTGCTGGGGGGCAAGGCAGAGGTGAATGAATACATAGCCGATGCTGGGATGCCCATTGTGGGTCGTCCATTGAGTGAAGTGAATATCCCCAAGGGCAATGTAGTGGGGGCCATGTTGTCGGGAAATAATGAAGTGATTATTCCCAATGGCAATACGGTAATTCAGCCCGGGGATCGTTTTGTGGTATTTTCCATGACCAATACCCTGCCTAAATTCCGCAAATGTGTGGAAATTGATCGCCAGTGAGGAGAAAGTAGAGGGAGTAGAAAGTGAATATTGGAGTTGTCAGCCGGATCATCAGTAAATTGCTGATGATTGAAGGCGTATCCATGCTTCTTCCCATGCTGGTGGGACTGTTTTATGGGGAGCAGGATTACATTTATTTTTTAGGCGTGGGGCTGGTCTGTGTGGCAGTTGGCTTTGCCGGCAGCTGCGCATGGAAAAAAAAGGATAAAAGCCGCACCATTATTCTGGTACGCGATGGAATTGCCATTGTCACATTTGGCTGGATTCTTTTCTCCTTTTTTGGAGGAGCGCCTTTTTATCTGTCGGGGTACATTCCCAATGTATCTGAAGCATTTTTTGAGACGGTTTCGGGCTTTACCACTACAGGTGCCTCGGTACTTAGCAGTGTGGAAGCCTTGTCCAAATGCATGTTGTTCTGGCGCAGTTTTACCCACTGGCTGGGCGGCATGGGCATTCTGGTGTTTACCGTAGCCATTTTGCCCGGACTGGATGTGGGCTCTTTCCAGATCATGAAGGCCGAATGCTCCGGCCCGGTTTCTGAAAAGATCATGCCCAGAGTGAAAGACGCGGCCAAGACCCTGTATCTCATTTATATGGGATTTACTCTGGTGGAAATTGTACTGCTGATGCTGGGTGGTATGGATTGGTTTGAAGCCTCCACCCATACCTTTGGTACAGTGGGTACTGGTGGTTTTGGCATTTACAACGATTCCACCGCTCGATTCAGTGCCTTCAGTCAATGGGTCATCACCATTTTCATGCTTTTGTGCAACGTGAACTTTTCCCTGTACTATCTGGTGCTGCGGGGCCGCTGGCGGGAAGTGGTGCGGGATGAAGAAACCCGCTTTTTCTTCCTGGTGGTACTGGGTTCCGGGTTGCTCATCACCATTGATCTGGTGGCCCGGCAGGTGTTTGCCGGAGGAGTGGGCGATGCATTGCGGCATGCCTATTTCCAGGTGGGTACTGTGATCAGTACCACTGGTTTTGCCACTTGCGATTTTGATTTGTGGCCTTCTTTCAGTAAGACGGTGCTGTTTGTGCTGTTTTTCTTTGGCGGCTGTGCAGGTTCTACCGGCGGCGGTCCCAAGAGCATCCGTGTGCTGGTGGCATTGAAGGTGGTGAAGCAGTCCATTACCAAGATTGTGCATCCCCGGGCAGTGGCTCCAGTAAAGGTAAATGGTAAGCCTGTAAAGGAAGAAACCATCAATGTTATTTTTGGTTTCTTGGCCATGTATGCCATTTTCATGATGCTGGGAACTGCAGCAGTGACCGCATTGGAAGATGTGAGCATTTTTGACGGTTTCATGATGATTGCGGCCACATTGGGCAACGTGGGTCCTGGCTTTGGCGTGGTAGGTCCCACCTGCAACTATGGCGGTTTTTCGGATTTGACCACTTGGATTTTGTCCTTTATGATGCTGGCAGGACGTCTGGAAATCTATACAGTGATTGCACTGTTCTTCCCCAGCTTCTGGAAAAAGTAATTGTACAAACAAAAAAGCCTGTACCAAAAGGTACAGGCTTTTTATTATGTTTTGACAGCGGGATTGATCAGATTATGAGGAGTGCCGCCGGAAAGGTACTCCACAATCCCTTCCAGACACTCCTGCAGGATGTTGAGCCGTACCTGATAGGTCTGGGTGCCGGTGTGCGGGGTGAGCACCACATTGGGAAGGGTTTTGAGGGTCTCATTGACGTGAGGTTCATTTTCATATACATCCAACCCGGCGCCTTTGAGAGGACCATGCTGCAGTGCCCGCACCAGAGCCTCCTCATCCACCAGTTGTCCCCGGGCCACATTGATGAAATAGGAACCGGGTTTCATACGGGAGAAAAGGGCATTGTCAAAGAGATGATGATTTTCCGGGGTATAAGGCAGGTTCAGGCTTACCACATCGCTGCGGGCCAGCAGATCATCCATGTTGGGTACATAGGTGAGGGAATATTGCTGTTCCAGCTGAGTGGACAGCTGCCGGCGGTTGTGATAGAGAACCGTCATTCCCATGGCCACCGCCCGGCGGGCCAGGGATTGTCCAATTCGTCCGCAGCCAATGATTCCCAGGGTACGGCCAAACAACTCGGTTTGGGAGGATTCATACATGTCAGTGTTCCATCCGCCCTGGCGCACCTTGGCATCCAACAGGGGAATGGTACGGGCGGCGGCCAGCAGCAGCCCCATGGCCAGTTCGGCGGTGGCTTCGGTGACTGCGGTGGGGGCATTGATGACCGCGATACCCAGCTGGGTGGCCCGCTGCCAATCCACGTGGTCATACCCCACTCCGGTGACGCCAATGACCTTCAGGGAAGAACAGGCTTCCAACAGAGAGGCCGGAACCGGTCCGGTCAATGGGCACAAAGCGTCAAAAGAGGGAGCCAGACGGATGATTTCTTCCGGAGAGAGGGCACCCTCTTCGGGCTGAGGGAAATGGGCGTCCACAAACCGGCGGCAAAAATCTTGCGCATCCAGGGGAATGGCCTGGGTGAATAATACAGTGGGTTTCATGGGTATCGTCCTTTCTGTGGATTTATTTTCAGTACATTCAAAGCAAGGTCATGGCCAGCATGATGACAAAGGGCAAAGTCACCAGCATCAGCACCAGATTTTGGGTGACTGCACAGCTGGCAAAGGTGGAATCTCCTCCGTTTTGTTCTGCCAGAATGATATTGAGAGAGCCGGCGGGCAGTCCCAGGATGACAATAGCCGTCACTGCCGCCATACCGCCGATATGGGCTGCACGGAGGATGAAGTACAGCACCAGCGGTACCAGCAGCAGACGGATCAGGGAAACCAGATAGGCATAACCATCCTGTATGATTTGCCGGAAAGGCATTTTGGCCATGGCGCAGCCGGTGAGGATCATGGAGAGAGGAACCATCATTCCACCCACTGTGTCCAGGCTGTCCTGGATCACGCCAGGCAGGCGGAAGGGGGAGAGAAAAATGGCCAGCGCCGTCACTGACACCACTGTCAGACGGTTGAGCAGCATTTTTTTCCAGTCCAAACGGGTTCCGCTGCCGGAAAACAGGGTCACGCCATAGCTGAACATGAACAGATTGTAAAAGACATTGTGCACCACCGCATACAGCATAGCTTCGTCGCCGCCGATCTCCTGGGCCACTGGAAAACCGATGAATCCCACGTTGGCAAAGACACAGCAGCCCAGAAAGGCTTTGCGTTTGGCCTCGCTGGTGGGCAGATGACGGCTCAGCAGACCGAACAGCAAGATGCTCACTATGTAATATCCAATCCCCATCACAAAGGTATACCGCAGTCCGTCCGACATGTCGCTGGTGAATTCGTTGCCGGAGGTGGCCAGTACACAGCAGGGTACTACCACACCCATGAAAAAATCGGTGAGGTTTTTCTGAAAATCCTCACTGATGGCGCCCCGTTTTTTCATATAAAAACCGATTCCCACCATGATGACAATTTTACCCAGCAGGGGCAGGACGGTTCCCAACAATATTTCCATAATTTTCTCCCTTTCCCAAATGGTCAGCACATATTTTTTATTATACAGCGGACAATAGAATGTCACAAGAGAAAAATGGAAACCCTGCAAAAGAGAGCGTCATCGGCGTGATGGAATTTGACTGATTTCTGTGTTATACTGAAAGAAACAGTCAGAATTGAGCACAATTCACAAAACTGATTGACTGATTTTGGCTGATTAGATGACTGAAAATGATTGATATTGAACGAAAAAGATGGTACTATGATGACAAGGAGTGAGAGGTCATGTTGACGGAAGAACGGTTTCACATCATTCTGGAGGTGTTGGAGGAGCGGCAGGCAGTGACTGTGACAGAGCTCACACAGTTGCTGGGTGCTTCGGAATCCACTATCCGGCGGGATTTGACCACCCTGCATCAACAGGGAAGGCTCATCAAGGTGCACGGCGGGGCCACCGCTCTGCCGGCCGGCTATCAGATGGTGGATGAACAGGTGGAGGTGCGGCAATCCCGTTCCACCCCGGAAAAACACGCCATCGGCCAGTATGCGGCCTCTCTGATCCGGGACGACGATTTTGTGTTCATAGACGCGGGAACCACCACCGGGGCCATGCTGGAATACATAGGTCCCACCCGGGCCGTCTTTGTGACCAATGCCGCTGGCCATGGAAAAAAACTGGCTCAAAAGGGGCTGCGGGTGATGCTATTGGGCGGTGAAATGAAAGCCGCCACCGAAGCGGTGGTGGGCAGTGATACCATCCGGGGACTGCAGCGCTATCACTTCACCAAGGGCTTTTTTGGTACCAACGGCATCAGCACCCAAGGCGGGTATACCACGCCGGATGCGGCGGAAGCCATGGTGAAAGAGGTGGCCATGGGCCGCTGTCAGCAACGGTTTGTGCTGGCGGACCACACCAAGTTTCATGTGGTGTCGTCGGTGACCTTTGGCCAGCTGTCCGATGCGGTGATTCTCACCGATCGGGCGGAGGACGACATTTGGGCCAGTAAAACGGAAATCACGGAGGTGGAACAACCATGATTTATACAGTGACCTTCAATCCATCGCTGGATTATGTCATGCATTTGTCGCAGTTTGTACCCGGCATGACCAACCGCAGTACATCGGAGAGCCTCAGCTGCGGCGGCAAGGGCATCAATGTGTCCATTGTATTGCACAATCTGGGCGTGGAAAGCGTGGCGCTGGGATTTGCGGCCGGATTCACCGGCGAGGAAATCATCCGAGGGGTGGAGCAGCAGGGCTGTCAGACCGATTTCATTCGGCTGCCCCAGGGCTTCAGCCGAATCAATGTAAAACTCAAGGGGGGCGAGGAAAGCGAGATCAACGCGGATGGCCCCGCCATTCCCGCAGAGGCAGTGCAGCAGCTGCTGCAGCGGCTGGACCACCTGGAACGGGGAGATATTCTGGTGCTGGCGGGCAGCATTCCCAGCACCCTGCCCGATGACATTTACCAGCAGATCATGCAGCGGCTCAGTGACCGGGGAGTACGGTTTGTGGTGGATGCCACCCGGGAGCTGTTGAAAAAGGCACTGCCCTATCGGCCTTTCCTCATCAAACCCAATAACCATGAACTGGCGGAGTTGTTTGAGGTGCAGCTGCAGGGGACAGAGGACATTGTCCGCTATGCCCGGAGGCTGCAGGAGATGGGCGCGGTCAATGTGCTGGTGTCCATGGCGGGGGACGGAGCCATTCTGGTGGCGGAAGACGGCTCGGTGTATCAGAGTCCCGCCCCCAAAGGCAAGGTGGTCAATTCGGTGGGTGCTGGGGATTCCATGGTGGCAGGATTCCTGGCAGGATACCTGCATACGGGCCAGTATCAGGAGGCTTTCCGTATGGGTGTAGCCACTGGAAGCGCCAGCGCCTTTTCGCCGGGGCTGGCTACCAAAGAGCAAGTGGAAGCTGTCTTGGGGCAGCTGTGAAATAGAAGGGAGCATGAGTGAAAATGCGGATTACCGACCTGTTGCAAAAAGAGGGAATTTTGTTGGATGGGCACCCCACCGACAAGGCGCAGGCCATTGAGATGCTGGCGGATCTGATGAATGGAACCGGCGTATTGAAGGATCGTGACGCTTATCGGGATGGGCTGTGCAAGCGGGAAGCCGAGGGAACCACCGGCATTGGAGAAGGTGTGGCCATTCCCCATGCCAAAACCGACGCGGTGAAGCAGGCCCAGCTGGTGGCCATGGTGGTGCCGGAGGGCGTGGACTATGAATCGCTGGACGGTGAACCCACTCGGCTGTTTTTTGCCATTGCGGCGCCCATGGATGCGATGAATTTGCATCTGGATCTGTTGGGAAATCTGTCGGTGCTGATGATGGATGAGGAATTCCGGGAAAGTCTGCTGCACTGTTCCACTCCGGAAGAGTTTTTGCAGCGCATTGACCAGGCGGAACAGGAGAAGTTTGGTCAGGATGCCCAGGAGGAGAAGCAGCAGCAAGCCCAGCAGCAGGCCCAGGAGGGGTATCGGGTGCTGGCTGTTACTGCCTGCCCCACCGGCATTGCCCACACCTATATGGCTGCGGAAAAGCTGGAAGAAGTGGGTAAGGCCATGGGCATTTCCATCAAGGTGGAAACCAACGGCAGCGGCGGCGCCAAAAATGTGCTGACGCCGGAGGAAATTGCCGCCTGTGAATGCATCATTGTGGCAGCTGACAAACAGGTGGAGATGGCTCGGTTCCATGGCAAGCGGGTCATTCAGGTGAAGGTGGCCGACGGAATTCACAAGGCACAGCAGCTGCTGGAAGAAGCGGTGAGCGGCCAGGTGCCGGTGTATCAGCACAGCGGAGCGGTGACCGAAGCCGCCGCTCCCGAAAAGGTGAGCCTGGGCCGTCAGGTATACATGCATCTGATGAATGGTATTTCTCACATGCTGCCCTTTGTCATTGGCGGCGGTATTTTGATCGCTCTGGCCTTTTTGCTGGATGATCCGTCCATCGATTACGCAAACTATGGTATGAATACTCCGGTGGCGGCTTTCTTCAAAACGGTGGGCGATGCGGCCTTTGGCTTTATGCTGCCGGTGCTGGCAGGCTTCATTGCCATGAGCATCGCGGACCGGCCCGGTCTGGCAGTGGGCTTTGTGGGCGGTTATCTGGCCAACAGCGGCGGCAGCGGCTTTTTGGGCGCGCTGCTGGCGGGCTTCATCGCTGGATACCTGATGGTGGGGCTGCGCAAGCTCTTTGATAAGCTGCCTCGCAGCTTGGAAGGTACCAAACCGGTGCTGCTCTATCCCTTCTTTGGAGTGCTGCTCATTGGCGCCATCATTCTACTGGTGGTCAATCCTCCGGTGGCCGCACTCAACAACGCCATCATCGCAGGTCTGCAATCCATGGGCACCAGCAGCAAAGTGGTGCTGGGACTCATTGTGGGCGGTATGATGAGCGTGGATATGGGCGGCCCAGTGAACAAGGCAGCCTATGCCTTTGGCATCGCCTCGTTGTCCATGGGAGAATATGACATCATGGCGGCCGTCATGGTGGGCGGTATGGTGCCCCCCCTGGCTATTGCTCTGTGCATGACCTTCTTCAAAAACCGTTTCACCCCCCGGAAACGTCAGACCACCGTCACCAACTATATCATGGGTCTGTCCTTCATCAGCGAAGGCGCCATTCCCTTTGCCGCGGCGGACCCACTGCGGGTGCTTCCCTCCTGCATTGTGGGCAGTGCGGTGGCAGGTGCTCTCTCCATGGCTTTTGGATGCTCCATCATGGCGCCTCACGGTGGTATGTGGGTCATCAGCGTGATCACCAACCCCTTGCAGTATGTGGCCGCATTGGTCATCGGCTCTGTGGTGGGCATGCTGCTGCTGGCTGTTTTGAAAAAGCCGGTTGAACAGAACAACGATTGAGTATACAATACAAGTATCATCTATAATAAAGGAGGAACTCCCCTATGAAGACCTTTGCGTACACCATTCAGGATGCACAGGGCATCCATGCCCGTCCCGCCGGCCTGCTGGTCAAGGAGGCTGCCAAATTCACTTCTGCTATCAAGCTGGAAAAGGGCGGTAAATCCGCTGATGCCAAGCGGCTGTTCGCGGTGATGGGACTGGCCGCCAAACAGGGTGAAACCCTCAATGTGACAGTGGAGGGCGCTGACGAAGAGGCAGCGGCCACCGCACTGGAGACCTTCCTGAAAAACAATCTGTAAAGAACACTCCGCAAAAGCGGGTCGGTATTACCGGCCCGCTTTTTTTGTTTGCCTGAGCGCACAGGTTTTGCCGTTCCATCATGAGGTGAACACAAAACGGTCACAAACCACCGATATAATGGGTGTCAGCCAATGAGGAATTCTTATGGAAAAAGGAGTCGTGACAATGAAAGCATGGTTGCGCAAGATGCCCTTGATGGGCAAATTGACAGAATGGAAAACGAGCAAGAAGCTCCCTGGTAAAAAAGGAAAGCGATTCATTGCCGCAGGATTGGCGGTGGTGGTGGCGGGAGCCGCAGCTTTTCGCATTTTTGCGGGAGGGGAAGCGCCAGTCAGCCTCAGCTATGAAGACGCACAGGTGGAACGCAGGGACATTCAGACCACGCTTTCCTATACCGGTACATTGCAGCCGTTGGATCAGTATGAGGTGACGGCACTGGTGAAGGGCGAAGTATTGGAAGCGCCTTTTGAGGAAGGTCAGATTGTACAAGAGGGAGATCTGCTCTATCAGATCGATTCCAGCGATGCGGAAAACAACATAGAAAAGGCGCAGCTCAATGTGGAAAAGGCGCAGATGAGTTATGAGGAAACCCTGGACACTCTATCCGACTTGCAGGTGAAATCTGACGAAGCGGGGATGGTACAGGAGCTCTTTGTGGAAGTGGGGGACGAGGTGCAAAACGGTGCTCAGATTGCCCAGATTCTGGACAGCAGCACTATGAAGTTGAAGCTCCCATTCAATTCGGCGGACGCTCAGACATTCTGGATCGGTCAGAGCGCCCAGGTGACCATGGACGGCAGTTTTGAAACACTCAGCGGCACCGTCACTGATATCACAGCGGTGGATGAGGTGCTGAACGGGTATCAGATTGTACGGTATGTGACCATTGAGGTGAATAACCCCGGCGGACTGACCGAAGACAGTGTGGCCACTGCCACCATTGATGGCATTGCCTGTAATGGCAGCGCCAATTTTACCTATCAGTCTCAGCGGACCGTTACTGCCAAGACCAGTGGCACAGTAACTTCCATACAGGCTCCGGAAGGACATTATGTGTCTAAAAACGGTGTGGTGGTGACGTTGAGCAGCGACTCCATTGACAATCAGGTGAGAAACAGCCAGATCAGCTTGCAGGATGCACAGCTTTCCCTGGAAAGTCAGTACGACAGTTTGGATGATTACAGTATCACCGCACCCATCAGCGGCACAGTAATTTCCAAGGATGCTAAGGCGGGTGATACGCTGGACAACACCAACGGTAGTAAAACGTTGTGTGTGATCTATGATCTGTCCAAGCTCACCTTTGACATGAGTGTGGATGAGTTGGACGTGGGCAGTCTGGAAGTGGGTATGGAGGTACGAATCACCACTGATGCATTAGAGGGACAGGAGTACACTGGCACCATTACCAATATCAGCATCAGCGGTACTACCAGCAACAGTGTGACTGCTTATCCGGTTACAGTGACCATTGAAGATACTGGGGATTTGATTCCGGGTATGAATATCAATGCGGAGATCATCACTGCCGAAAGTGCGGACACGCTGGCCATTCCCACCAGTGCGGTTCAACGGGGCAATATTGTTTACGTCAAGGATTCCACTGGAGCAAAGCAAAATGAAGAAAATGCGCAGACGACCACCGAAGAAGAAGTGCCTCAGACTGGTGAGGAAAAAGAAGAAATGCCAGACGGTATGAATAGCATTGCCGCACAGGAAACCCCTGAAGGATACCGGGCCGTACAAGTAGAACTGGGCATCAGTGATGACAGTTATGTGGAAGTGCTCAGTGGCCTGGAAGAAGGTGACGTGGTAGGCGTGCCCAAGGTGGTTTCTTCTTCGGGCGAAGATGACGGTACCGGTGCTGCCATGGGTGGCATGGGCGGCATGGGCGGAGGAATGCCCATGGGCGGAGGAATGCCTGCCGGTGGCGGCGGTATGCCTGCCGGAGGTCCTGGGGGAGGAGGTCCGATGGGATGATGCAAACTCCTCTCATTCAATTGAAGGACATTTATAAGATTTATCAGATGGGCGATACACAGGTGCGGGCTTCCGATGGGGTAAGTCTGGAGGTGTACGAAGGAGAATTTGTGGCCATTGTGGGCCAGAGCGGCAGCGGTAAATCCACCATTATGAACATCATCGGCGCGCTGGATGTCCCCACCAGTGGCCAGTACATCCTCAAGGGTCAGGACGTGAGCCATATGACCGACGATGAACTAGCGGAGATTCGCAACCGGATGATCGGGTTTATCTTTCAGCAGTACAATCTGATTCCCAAACTGAATCTGCGGGAAAATGTGGAGCTGCCGCTGCTGTATGCCGGCGTGCCGGAGCATAAGAGGGCCGAGCTGGCCATGAAAGCGCTGGAACGGGTGGGGGTGGCTGACAAATGGCGACATCTGCCCAGCCAGCTGTCCGGCGGCCAACAGCAGCGTGTGTCCATTGCTCGGGCACTGGCGGGCAATCCCTCTTTGATTCTGGCGGATGAGCCCACTGGCGCACTGGACAGCCGTACCAGCCGGGAAGTGCTGACCTTTCTGCAGGAACTCAATGACGAGGGAAATACCATTGTTCTCATCACCCATGACAACGGCATTGCCCTGGAAGCCAAACGGGTGGTGCGGCTGGCGGACGGCAAGGTGATTTTTGACGGCCCAGCCAGTGAATATAAGGTATAGGAGGGGCAAGATGGGATTCAAACAGGCATTCAAACTGGCGTGGAACAGCATTATGAGCAGCAAGATGCGCTCGCTGCTCACCATGCTGGGCATTATCATCGGTGTGGCATCGGTGATTGTGCTGGTCAGCCTGATGCAGGGTATGACCACCTCCATGACCGATATGTTCACCAGCATGGGGACCAATTCCATGACGGTGACTCTCATGGGCCGCCGGGACAGTGCCTCTGTTTCGGTGGATGATATGTATGAATTTATAGACGGGCAGCCCGGGCTGTACCAGGGGGTTTCTCCCACTGTGACGGTGATGGGAGCCACTGTAAAAAATGGAACGACAGAGGCAGAGACTGTTACCATCACTGGGGTGGGAGAGGATTATGACAAGCTCAACACCCTGGAAGTGATGGATGGACGATTTATTCAATATCTGGATATTTCACAGCGTAAAAAGGTGTGTGTCATCGGCACCTATGTGGCGGCACAGCTGTTCGGCACCACCCAGGCCGCAGGGCAGACTTTGAAAATCAACGGCAATGTGTACACTGTGGTGGGCGTATTGGCTGAACAAGAGGATTCCGAAGAGGGATCGGCTGACGATTGCATATACCTGCCCTACACTATGGCCAGCAAACTCAGCTGGATGGGTACCATCAACAGTTACAAGGTGTGTGCCATCGATGCCGAGCATGTGGATGAGGCCAAAGCCACTTTGGAGGGTTTCCTCTACAGTACTTATGAAGATGAGGATTTGTACAACGTCACTAGCATGGCGGAGATGGTGGACAATGTCAATGAACTGACCGGCACCATGACCATGGTGTTGGTGGGCATTGCGGGGATCTCTCTGCTGGTAGGCGGCATCGGTATTATGAATATCATGCTGGTGTCGGTGACCGAGCGTACCCGGGAAATCGGCATCCGAAAATCGCTGGGTGCCAAGCGCCGGGACATTATGCGGCAGTTTGTGATTGAGGCCGGAACCACCAGTAGTCTGGGCGGCGTGATGGGCATTGTGCTGGGCATCGTCATCTCTTTGGTGGCCGGCAGTATCATCGGCATCGAAGCGGTCCCATCCTTGGGAGCCATTCTGCTATCCTTTGGTGTGTCGGTGGGTATTGGTGTGGCTTTTGGATATCTGCCTGCCAGCAAAGCTTCCCGGCTCAACCCCATTGACGCTTTGCGCAGCGACTGACAGTACATTGATTTGATACGAGATGGAGGGACAGATTGTGAAACAAAAACTGACGGCACTTTTGTTGTGCCTGACTTTGTGTATCCCATGGGCCGCACCGGTTTCCGCACTGGAAACCACCCAGGATGCGGTGATTCAGGTGGTGGGTGCATTGGAGATTATGACCGGAGATGAAAACGGGGAGCTGCATTTGAGCAATGCGGTGACTCGGGCAGAATTCGCCAAGATGCTGGTGTGTGCCTCCGTCTACAAAGACAGTGTTTCCCCAGTGGCCAATACCTCCCCCTTCCGGGATGTTCCCTATACCCACTGGGCGGCCAGTTATATCAAAACGGCAGTGGAACAGGGATGGGTGACTGGATATCTGGATGGCACCTACCGGCCGGACAACACCATCACATTGGAGGAGGCGGTGACCGCTTCGCTGAAACTGTTAGGCTATACCACATCGGACTTCCCCGGTTCCTTCCCCTATGGGCAGATGGCGCTGTATGAGTCGCTGGGGATGGATGAAAACATCAGCGCGGGTATGGGCAGCACCCTCACCCGACAGGATTGTATGTATCTCCTGTACAATCTGCTCAACACCAAAACCAAAGATACAGGAGTTATCTACTGCACCACCCTGGGCTATGAGGTGGACGCCAACGACGAGATCAGCCTGACCCATGTGATCAATGACACCATGACGGGGCCCATCATCTCCACTGGTGGTCTCATGGGCATTCCCTTTACTCCTCAGCACATTTATCGCAATGGTGTGCGGGTGGAGGCGTCTGCCATTGCCGCCTATGATGTGCTCTATTACTCCCAGAGCATGTCCACCGTATGGGCGTACAACAATAAAGTGAGTGGAACCTATGAATCGGCTTCTCCCAACAGCGATTATCCCACTGCAGTGACAGTGGCGGGGGTTTCCTATGAGTTGGGCAACTCCACCGCGGCCTATCAGCTTTCTTCGGTGGGCACTTTCCACATCGGAGATACAGTGACGCTGCTGTTGGGCAAAGATGGCACAGTGGTCAGCGCGGTGGATGCCACTGCAGCGGAACAGACGGTGGCTGGTGTGATTGTGGAAGTGGGCACCAAAAACTATACCGACAGCAATGGCAATCCCTACAGTGGACGGTATATCCGGGTGGTGGCCACCGATGGCGGCAGCTATGAATTCAAGGTGGACAGCGTGTCGGGCTACAGCCAAGGAGATGTGGTGAAAGTGCAGGTGTCGGGTGGCACCACGCAGGTCCAGCATCTGAGCAATGCCGGCCTCACCGGAACGGTCAACAGCTCTTCCTATACCATTGGCAGCCGAAAGGTGGCTACAGCCGCCAACATTGTGGATGTGGCGGACAGTACAGTGACTAAGATTGCTCTGTCCCGTCTGGACGGGGTGAGTCTCAGCAGTGACAGCGTGCTCTACTATCAGACCAATTCCGCCGGAGAGATCACCGATCTGATTTTAGACGATGTAACGGGGGACAGCCGTTCCTACGGTGTGGTGGAAAGTGTGGAAAAGAAACAGCAGTCTGACAGCACAGGCACCACCACCACTCGGGTTTTCCAGTGCAATGTGAACGGTCAGAGCATGAGCCTCACCACCACCGGATTTTCTCAGGTGAGCAGCGGACCGGCTTGTTTCACCATGGAAGACGGTCAGATTGACTACATTCAAAACTTGACCATGCTCACCGGGGTGACGGGCGTTACCAGTCTATCGGTACAGACTTCCTCGGGTAGCTTCCGACTGGCGGACAATGTGCTGGTGTACATCCGGGACGGCAATCAGTATTATCAGTCCACCCTGAGCCAGATTGTGGACAGTCAGGAGTATACCATTACAGCGCACTACGATAAGGCACAGTCTCAGGGCGGCCGGGTACGGGTGCTGCTGGCCACTCCCAAATGAAATTGACCGGAAGGGGAAAAATCTGCTATGATACAGACAGGAGGTGAGGAAGAGATGGCAACCATTTTGGTGGCGGATGACGAGGCGCGGATTCGGCGGCTGGTGGGGGATTTCCTCCGTAAGGATGGGCATCAGATCGTGGAAGCGGAAGACGGCCGGCAGGCGTTGCAGCGTCTGGAAGAGCAGGAGATTGACCTGGTGATTCTGGATATTATGATGCCTGGCTATGATGGCTGGAGCGTGTTGCGGCAGATTCGCAGCCGGCCGGAACATCTGCCGGTGATGATGCTCACTGCCCGCAACGAAGAGGCAGATGAGGTGTTTGGATTTGATCTGGGAGCGGACGACTATGTGGGCAAACCCTTTTCGCCGCTGGTGTTGGCGGCTCGAGTGCGCAGTCTGCTGGGCCGCAGCCGGGATGTAAAAGAACAGGAAATTACCACTTTGGGCCCTCTTTCCATTGACGAGAACAGCCGGGAAGTGCACTTGCGGGAACAGACGGTGAATCTGACTCCCAAGGAATATGAACTTCTCATCTATTTTAAGAACAACCGGGGAATGGCGCTGAGCCGTTCCGCCATCCTCAACAGTGTGTGGGGCTATGACTATTTTGGGGATCTGCGCACCGTAGATACCCATGTGAAAAAGCTGCGTGCCAAATTGGAAGATTGCGGCAGCTATATTCAGACGGTGCGGGGCTATGGGTATCGTTTTGATTGGGAAGGAAAGGAGTGAGAAAATGATCGCCTTTCGCTGGGGCCGGTCCATCCGCAGCAAATTGCTGGCAGGGACTCTGCTCATTGCTGCGGCCATGTTTGGGGTATTTGCCCTGCTCAATCTGTGTTGTCTGGACCGCTATTACCGGTATGAAAAGCAGGCGATGCTCATTCAGGTATACCAGCAGGTCAATGCCACGTATCAGGGCGATCCGCAGCAGATCGAGGATGCTCTTTCCCAATTGGAATATCAGCGGGGAATTTCCATGACCATTCTGCACCGGGAAGGGGAGGAGGTTCAGGTAAAATACAATACCATGTTCCGGGGCGAAATGCCCCCTCCCGATAAGCAGTTCCCCAAAATGGCAGAGGGTCTTGAGAAAGATCCTTTTCAATACGATGAAGAGGAACTGGCGGAAAAGGGATATACCTTCGCCAGTTTGGAAGATCCGCACCGAGCAGCGTCTTTTTTGTCGCTGGTGGGTTATTTGCAGGGAGATGATATCCTGATGATCGGCATTCCCCTGGCCAACCTGGAAGAAACGGTGCAGATCAGCCAGACCTTTTTGTTGCTGGCGGGACTGGCCGCTCTGGCGGTGGGGTTGATGCTGGCATTGGCCATCACCCGGCACTTCTGCAATCCTCTCATTCAGATGAAAGACATTGCCAGTTCCATGGCCACGCTGGACTTTTCCCGCAAATATCAGGGGAATCAGGAAGATGAAGTGGGTCAATTGGGACGCAGTCTCAATCAGCTTTCCGACTATCTGGAGGATGCCTTCCGGGAGCTTAAGGGTGTCAATCTGCGCCTGGAGGAGGAGATTGAACGATGCCGCCGGGTGGATGATATGCGCCGGGAGTTCATCATCAACATCTCCCATGAGCTGAAAACCCCCATTGCACTGGTACAGGGCTATGCGGAAGGACTGCGAGTCAATCTCAACTCAAACGAGGAGGATAAAAACTACTATTGTGACATCATCATGGAAGAAGCAGCCCGCATGAACCGCATGGTGATGCAGCTGCTGGACTTGTCCCGTATTGAGCTGGGCAATACACCGCCGGAGCTCACCGAAGTGGACATTGGAGAAATGGTGCAGCAGGCTCTGGGAGAAACCCGGGTGCTGGCAGAGGAAAAGCAGCTTCAGGTGGACAGCGCCGGACTGCAGGGTGTGCTGTGGGCCGACTATGACATGATGGAGCAGGTGGTGTACAACTATCTCACCAATGCCATTCACCATACCCCCCAGGGAGGCCGAATCCGGCTGTGGAGTCAGCAGGAAGAGGGAGAAATTCGGGTGCATGTGTGGAATCAGGGAGAGAACATTCCCTTGGAAGAGATGGATAAAATCTGGGAAAAATTTTACCGCATTGACAAGGCCCGGAGCCGGTCCATGGGAGGAACCGGCATAGGACTGTCCATTGTGCGGGCCATTTTGCAGGCCCATGGAGGCAGCTGCGGCGTGGACAATACAGAGGACGGGGTGGATTTCTGGTTCCAGACCCGGGCTTATCAGCCGGGCTTGCCGGAGGAAACTTTATCTTGACAAATGGGGCAATCTGAAGGATACTGAATGCATACCCCAGGTGGTATGGAGGTGTGAAAAATGCGAAAATGTATGGATGCTGACAATTTGCACCGTCGGTTGAAAAAAATCATCGGTCAGGTACAGGCCATTGACCGCATGGTGGATGAGGATGTCCCCTGTGAAGATGTGCTGGCACAGATCAACGCGGCCAAATCCGCGCTGCACCGAGTGGGGCAGGTGGTGCTGGAAGGCCATATTCAGCACTGTGTGCGGGATGGCATCGAGCACGGCGACGCCGATCAGACCATTGCCAGTTTTACCAAGGCGGTAGAGCGATTTGCCAACATGCGATGAAAGAAACCGGGAGAACTTCTCCCGGTTATTTTTTGCTCTCTTGACAAACATATACCCCTATAGGTATAATGCAAATATACCCCATAGGGTATAGGAGGTGCGTATGAAACAGATTGAAGCCTTTTTGGAATGGGGCGGGGTCAAAAAAGATGTCATTTGTCTGGTGGTTTCGGGAGTGGCATTGCTGCTCAGTATGCTCCACCTGCCGGGATTGCCTTTTGATCCTGCGTGGGTGGCCATTGTGCTGTGCGGTGTGCCCATTGTGCTGGAAGCGGTGGTGGGACTGGTCACCGCTTTTGACATCAAAGCGGATGTACTGATATCCATGGCGCTGATTGCCTCGGTGATCATCGGGGAGCATTTTGCGGCAGGAGAAGTGGCGTTTATCATGCAGCTGGGGGCGTTGTTGGAGGACCTGACGGTGGAACGGGCCAGAGCAGGCACCATGAAACTGATACGGCTCACCCCTCGTACTGCCCGGCGCCTGACGGGAGAGAAGGAAGAGGTGATTCCCGCCCAGGAGGTGCAGGTGGGAGACTGGCTGCGGGTACTGCCTGGGGAAACCGTACCGGTGGATGGGAGAATTTTGCAAGGCAATACCTCCATTGATCAGTCGGTGATGACCGGTGAATCGCTGCCGGTGGATAAACAGCCGGGAGATGAGGTTTCCAGCGGGACGGTGAATCAATTTGGGGCCTTTGAGATGGAAGCCACCCGGGTGGGAGAGGACAGTTCTTTGCAGCGGATGATCCGTCTGGTGCAGTCAGCAGACGCACACAAGGCCAAAATTGTGCGGATGGCGGATCGCTGGGCCACTTGGATCGTGGTGATTGCTCTGACAGCGGCGGTGCTGGCCTGGATGGTCACAGGCGAGATCATTCGATCGGTGACGGTGCTGGTGGTGTTTTGTCCCTGTGCACTGGTGCTGGCCACCCCCACAGCCATTGTGGCGGCCATGGGCAATGCCACCCGGCATGGGTTTCTGGTGCGGGAAGGGGATGCGCTGGAGCGGCTGGCGGCGGTGAAGGTGTTTGCCTTTGACAAAACAGGAACCCTTACCCGGGGATGTCTGCAGGTGAAAGCAGTGGAGAGTGTACAGGCAGAGATGGCCCCGGAGGAAGTTTTTGCCTGTGCGGCGGCCGCAGAAGGTCTGTCCGAGCATCCGCTGGGCAAAGCAGTGGTGGCGGCGTACCGTGAGCGTCAGGGACAAAATCCCCCTGGGGAAGAGGCGTTTCAAATGCTGCCCAGCCGGGGGGTGTCCTGCCGGGTGGAAGGGCATCCGGTTTTGGCGGGCAACGAACGGCTGCTGGAGGAAGCGGGCATGGTTCTGGGAGAATCGCTGCTCCAAAAGGCGGAAGCATACCGGTCACAGGGGTGCACGGTGATGTATATTGCCCGGGATGGACAGCCGGTGGGATTGCTGGCCCTAGCGGATACTCTGCGGGAGGACGCGGCGGAAACTGTAAAGGGGCTGCGCCAAGTGGATGTATTGCCAGTCTTGCTCACAGGAGATCACCCTCAGGCGGCTCAGTCCATTGCCAAGCAGCTGGGCATTGGGGAGGTGTATGCGGAGTGCCGTCCGGAGGACAAACTGAGCTATATTGAACAGAGCCAGCAACAGGGCAAGATGGTGTGTATGCTGGGGGACGGCGTCAATGACGCGCCAGCTTTGAAGATGGCGCAGGTGGGCATTGCCATGGGCGGAATCGGCAGTGATATCGCGGTGGAGGCCGCAGACGTGGCGCTGGTCAATGATGAAATCCGGGAACTGCCGCATTTGCTGGCGTTGTCCCGGCGCATGATGCGTACCATTCGGTGGAATCTGGTCTTTTCCATGACGCTGAATTTTGTGGCCATTGTGCTGGCGCTGAGGGGCACCTTAAATCCGGTGGTGGGCGCGTTGGTTCATAACGCGGGATCGGTGTTGGTCATTGCCAATTCGGCGTGGCTATTGAAATGGAGAAAAACATAATCATATGACAAAGAGCTCTGGATTTCCAGAGCTCTTTGTGAGTTTGGAAGAACTGATTGTTTGGAACAAAAACATAGAAATGAATGGATAGATAAAATAAATACAGATTTCCTAAATTCTGAGTAGGTATTGAAAAAATCGGTAACGAAGGGTATAATTTTTGTGTAGTATGCAGTAAAAATTGGGGGCTGTGTACCGCACAGGCGGGAATGGGCCCCCGCAAAAGGAGAGAATGGCTATGAAAAGGTTATTGAGCGTTTTTCTTGCTGTTTGTATGCTGTGGAGTGTCATATACCCGGCCTCCGCGGTGGAAGTGATGGAAAAACCTCAAAAAGAGTTCGTGGATGTCAAATCCGATGACTGGTACTATGACGCGGTTCACTTTATGGAAGAGAAGGGCTTGATGCAGGGGATGGATGAAGATACCTTTTCTCCGCAGTCCAGTACCAGCCGGGCTATGCTGGTGACCATTCTGTGGCGCATGGAGAAGAGCCCTGCCCAAGATGCCGAGGTTTCTTTCCCTGATGTGGCGGAGGGCTCCTATTATGAGTCTGCGGTTGGCTGGGCCAGCACAAATCACCTGGTAAGCGGCTATGACAATGGCTGTTTTGGCCCGGATGACCCCATCACCCGGGAGCAGTTGGCCGCCATTCTGTATCGCTACATGGACAGTCCGGAAATCGACAGCAGCAAACTGGATGATTTCCTGGATGCGGGACAAATCAGCGCATATGCATCCGATGCCATGTGCTGGGCGGTCAGTGAAGGGATTATCAGCGGTGTGGAGAGCAATCTGCTGGCTCCCCAGAGTGAGGCGACTCGGGCGCAGGTAGCTGCCATGCTGATGCGGCTGGTCAAACTCCAGGAAAGTATTGACGATGGCAAAGATGATGGCTCTCATTCCTCTGGTTCCTCAGGCGGCGGTTCGTCGGGAGGTTCCGATCCCGATCAGGGGGATAACCAGCTGGAGGGCATTGAGGGCAGCGATGCTGACAATTATTCCATAACCGCAGTGGAACGGGCAGGTGATGCCTTCACTGTTACATATTCCGGTGCGGCGGCCTGCGAGCTGGTCGTCCGGCTGTACAGCGAGGATGGCAAGATAGAATACATGTCCATGAAAATGCCGGTTTCCGCTTCGGTTCCCCAGGACGACGGCAGTATGACCATGTCCACAGCGACCGTTACCGCTGCAAAGATAGTGCCTCCCACATTTCTTCTGGTGGCGGTGTTACAGGATGAAAATGGAAAAGCACTGAGCAATTCCTATACAACTCTCCAGTACACCAGCGCATATAAGGAATACGAAGATCAAACCGTGGAATCTTTGGAAGCGGCTGGCGAGAGGGTCATTGATTATGGCGACGCAGGACTGGCTGTGGTGGCCGATGACGTAAAAATGGTGGAAGATCTGTCTGTAGAAAATGCCGACGGGTCGTACACTCTGCCTGCGGGAAATGCGGTTTCAGCAGGAGATGAGCTGATGCTGCTGGTGGATCGTACCCCTGGGATTCCCGACGACCCCCATGCCAGCATTCCGGTGAAAGTGTTGACTGCCACTCAAAATGCAGACAATACCGTTACAGTGACGCTGGATAACAGCGCCAATCTCAGTGATTTCTATGATGTTATTAAAATTGATGTATTTCTCTCCGGCGGAGAGGTGGAGCAGACGGGCGATACATTCATGCTCCGGGCGGCCCAGGGGACAGATAAAGAAACGGTCATCACACCTTTCAAAATCAATACCGGGTTCACCATTCAGGACCATTTGCAAGTGGACGTGAATGGCTCGTTCAAGCTGAAAGTAAAGCTGCTCTATGACAAAGAGAGATTCGGAGAAGATTACTTTGAGGCCGAACTGACCCAGACGCTTTCCACCAACATCACCGGTACGGTGACGGGAAGTGTAGGGACCAGCACCATGACCGATCCGGCAAAACTGCTGGATGTAGAGGTTCCCATAGGCACAACGCCTCTCATGGCCGATGTGGAAGTGACCTTCCCGGTAACGGCCGATATCACAGCGGAAGGCAGTTTTCAGGTCAAACTGGAGGTGGGCGCTGGGTATCGGTATACCACGGTGGATGGCGCTCAAAAAACCAGAAATACCGCCAACAATGGCATCGAGGCAAAAATTGCGGGGAAATTCGAAATCGGTGCAGGCCCCAAGCTGGCTGTGGGGGTAGAAGTGCCCGGCGAATTTCTATCAGCCGGGGTTTCCGGCCAGTCCATGTTGTCTTTGCATGGAGATACCGATCAGAGTGTTTCTGTGGACCCGGAAAGCAAACATGCCTGCGATCTCTGCGTGGATGGCGCAGTGGATCTGAACGCCAAAATCAAAGGTTCGGTGAATTATAAGCTCTGTGAATGGGCCGAGGGTTCTCTGGTGGAAATCACGCTGGCTGACACCACCATTGATCTCTGCACTTTCTACTATTCCGCCATCAACGGCGAAGACAGCATGTTCAAGGGACAACCCCATTTTGAAGTCAATGCGGATTGCCCCAACAAATCCTATCCCATCACCATTTTGACCAAACACCTGGATGGGCAGGACGCCGAGGCGCAAATCGAAATCACCTATGGCAATGACCACAAGCCCAAAGCCACCATTTCCAGCGGAGAAACCATCTGGCTGTGCAGTGGGGCCAACTACCATCTGAAGGCAACCATTGACGGAAATCCTGTTGTAAAAACCATCATGGTAACCGGCAAGGAAATCGTAACGCTGTTTGGCCAGGGGGTCAGCCTGAGCGGCGCTGTCACAGAAAAGAATTCCGGTTCGCCTGTGGCTCTGGCTCAGGTTACGCTGACAAACGGTACCAAGACGCTCACCGACACCACAGCCACCGATGGGCAGTATCTGGTGGAGGGAATCCCCACAGGGACCTATACCCTCCAAATTCAAAAGGACGGATACAAGACCTATACCACAGAGCTTACGCTGACAGCGGACGCTGTCCATAACGCGGTGCTGGAAATCAGCGGCAGCCGAATCACAGGTACAGTTACCGGCCCGGATGGCAGTGTTCTCTCCGGCGTCCTGGTCACCATTTCTCGGGACGGCGTATCCAAACAGTGCACCACAGGGTCGGACGGCACCTATCAAAGCGATCCACTGGAGGCGGGAGAGTATACGGTTGTGTTCAGCAAGTTTGGGTACAATTCTGTAAATAAAACCGTTACGGTATACGATGGAGATGCGGATTGCGATGCGGTGATGGAAAAGGCATCTGCCAATCTCACTGTGACGGTAACCGATGAAGAGAGCCAGCCCATCCAGGGTGCGCAGGTGTCCCTGTATGAGGATGCAGAAGCGGCTGATCCTGTTGCCTGGGGCACAACCGATGAAACCGGTGTGACCGTGTGGGACGAACTGACCGCCGGCACCTATACCATCAAGGTTGCCAAGGACGGTTTCGCGCCATACAGCGGCACAGTACAGGTGAACGCGGATGAAGAAAACCAGAAAAACGTGATGCTGCAGGTAGGCGGTTCCTGTGGCCCCACTCTGTACTGGAAGGCCGAGGGTACCAAACTGATCATCTACGGCGAAGGCCCCATGTATAACTATGGGAAATCTTCCACTACAGACTTGAACAAGACCGGAAACGCACCTTGGAGAAGCATATCGGGCTTGAATGAAGTGGAAATCCAGCAAGGCGCAACCACCATTGGCGATGCTGCATTTCGAAATATGACTTCCCTGGAAAAAGCCACACTGAGCGAGGGGATCACATACATTGGTGAATATGCGTTCCAAAACACAAGCCTGGGAGATACGGTCTTCCCAACCACATTGACATCCATGGGAAGGTATGCGTTCAGCATGGTGGACACAATGAGAAATCTGGATCTTTCACTGACCCAGCTGGCAGCCATCCCATACCGTTGTTTCGGAGACGCGGGTTTGAACAGCATTCAATTGCCCACCACCCTGCGGGAGATCGCGGACTATGCCTTTTATGGTTCCAACGGAAGTTCTGGTCAGACGATGGAAATTCCCAATGGTGTTGAGAAAATAGGAGAGTATGCTTTTGCGAAGTGCTATTTCGGCAGCTATACTCTTCCCGACACAGTGCGAGAGCTGGGGGAATCTGTTTTCATGTCCAATGAATATTTGAAAGAGATCCGGCTGCCCAATTCCATTGAAAAAATGGGCTCTGGCGTGCTGGCGGGCTGTACTCAACTGGTGGACGTGGTTCTCCCGGAAAATCCGAATTTGACAGAACTGGAACAAACACTGCAGGGATGCACCGCTCTGCAGCAGGTGACAGTCCCCGATACCGTGGAGGTACTCACCAAAACCTTCTCTTCCTGCTCTGCGCTCAGAGAGGTAACACTTTCGCAATCTCTGAAAACGGTGGGAGAGGAAACCTTTTTTGGATGCCGGTGGCTCACCTCCGTAGAGCTTCCGGAGACTCTCACAACCATTGGAAAGAAAGCATTTTGGATGAGTGCCATTCGAACGCTGACCATTCCGGCAGACATACTCAATATAGAAGATTCGGGTTTGTATAAAAACTCAGACGGGTGGGATACCATTTATTTCGACGGCACCAAAGAGCGGTGGGATGAACTCATGCTGGCTGGCGGAGATGATGGAATCACCTATACGCTCATCTGTGAGGGACAAAGCTATGAGTATCCGGAAAATCAGGGTGCATGAAAAATGAAAAGAGGAATGGCATGACAAAAAAGCCGGTATCGTATGATACCGGCTTTTTTATGTTGCGGGAATGCCGAAGACGGGAGTGGTTCACTCAACAGCAATGGCCACTTTGATTACGAAATCCCGTTTGTGCTCAAACAAGTCGTAAGCTTCGGAGATGTCCTTCAAAGGATAGGTATGGGTGATCAGCGGGGTGGTGTCCAGCTTTCCCTGGGCGATGAGCCGTAGGGTTTGCGCGCAGTTGCAGCCGTCCACACCTCCGGTTTTGAAGGTCAGATTTTTGCCGTACATATCGGGCAGCGGCAGGAGCTGGGGGCTGTTGTAGAGGGCCACCACTGTGACAATGGCGTTGGGACGGGCGCAGTCCCAGGCCATGCGGAAGGTGTTTTCACTGCCCGCCACTTCCAGCACCACATCCGCTCCGCCATGATCGCTGTGGCGCAGGACAAATTCCTTTAGGTCTTCAGGAGGGGCGGTCAGTACGTCGGGGTAATGGCTGCGCACAAAGGCCAAACGGCTTTCATCCACGTCACAGATGATGATTCGCCGGGGATGATACAGTCTTACGCATTGCAGTGTGCACAGTCCTGTGGGCCCAGCCCCGATGATGAGAACCGTATCCTCTTTTTGGATCTGGGAAATTTGCGCTGCCCAGTAGCCGGTGGCCAGTACATCGCCCACCAGCAGAGCCTGCAGATCGGTGACGGAATCGGGTATTTTATCCAGCCCCTGATCGGCGCAGGGGACTCGAACATATTCTGCTTGTCCGCCATCGATGCGGCAGCCTAGGGCCCAGCCGCCGTTGGAATCGGTGCAGTTGTTCACCCAACCATGTTGGCAGAAAAAACAACTGCCGCAGAAGGTTTCCACATTTACAGTCACCCGGTCGCCGGGTTTCACTCCGGTGACGGCAGACCCTACCTGTTCCACAATGCCAACCATCTCGTGCCCTACAGTGATGCCAGGTACAGCGCGGGGCACACTGCCGTGTTTGATGTGCAGGTCACTGGTGCAAATACTGGCTAGAGTTACTTTTACAATGGCATCCCGTTCATCCAGCAGCACTGGTTTGGGCTTTTCCATCAGCTGAAATTTTCCTTGCTCAATGTATGTATAGGCTAACATGGCGGCTCCTTTCTCATTGGAATGTGTTTTGAATATAGCCAGGAGAGAAAATGTGGCATAAATTGGTCTATACATATAATACACACTTCGGAGAGAAACAACAAGTAATGCAATTATTTTCCACTGTAGATTTGGGCTACTGAAGGTATTGGTTTAATAAAGATGAATCATATCCAAAAGAGAGATTCCTAAGGGGATGCTGTGGCGGTTTTCAACGGAACGTATCATAATCTAAAAAGGAGGAGTAGTGAGGGTAAATACAGAACTGTGCGTGGTGGCAATACATACTTGATATAGAAGTGTCTTTGCGCGGGTGGTTTATTCTAGAGCAGATGTCGCAGGTAATGTTGTGTTATGCGATATGATGCTGTCATTCAGCTTATGAGACTCCGGCAAAGACCGGTTAGTTCTGTGCTATGAAGGACAACGTTCTCACGCTTATATGGTTTGAGATTCTGCAAATAAATACGCGGAAGACCATTTCCAGGACTTCCGCGGGTAATTGGCACCCCCGGCTGGGTTCGAACCAGTGGCCTGTCGCTTAGGAGAAGCCCCCGAGGGGCATTTTCGATTCCCTACAAATCCCCGAAAGTCCTTGATTTTACTGGCTTTTCCGAGGTTTTGCTGTCAATAAATTCTCGTCCAAAACCTGCTAATTTTTCGTGGTTTTTTGCCTTCCTTTTAGCAGGGTATTAGCAAATGCAAAGAAATATGGGAAACATCATTGAGTTAATCTGTAACCCATAAATCACAGGAAACGCATTTTAAGTTTAAGCATTCTTTTATGCAAATAAATAATCTGCGTTCAAATATTATAATGGTTTTTCGTCTTGATTTCAAGGTTTTTCAGGTATTACAAAAGGCAACCCTGACGGATTGCCTTTTTTGTATGATTAAATTGTTTTCGCTAAAGCCTTTAATATTACTTATACCGGGAGTTCTCGCTGTTCTGCAATGCAGAAGTCACGGCGTACCCGATAAGGTGGCTAAAATCATCAGAATTAAAGTCTTAGTGAATGATTTATTCAGTTGTCAAAATACAAGTGA
>JBMNPT010000008.1:0-114854 GCA_050943735.1 Eubacteriales bacterium
AAAACGATTTCTGACATCGTTTTACTGTTGTCTGGTTTGCACTTTTTAGTGCGCTCAAAGTAATCAACAGAGTCTTTCATTCGTGAATGAATCCTTGAAATATTGTTCAGTTTTCAATGTTCGCGTCCGCTCCTTCTCAGAAGCAGCTTTATTAGTATATCGCATTCGCCAGAGTTTGTCAACCCTTTTTTTCCTTACCTGCCATCCTTTTCTCTTCCCTTCCGGGTCTCCTTCGGATGCCAGCAGGCTTGGTTTGGGGCCTGGCTGCGAGCCGCCTGCGTCAAGCGACTCAGTTATATTACCACGCCCCGCTCCCTCTTGTCAACTCTTTTTTTTACTTTTTTCGAGTTTTTTATCCGCCCATGGTAACATCCTGTTTATCATACCATTCCAGAGCGGCATGCAGCTCCTCATTGGTATAATCCGGCCACAGTGTATCTACCACGTAGATGTCACTATACGCCGATTGCAGCGGCAAAAATCCCGACAGACGCCGCCGGCCGCCCCACCGGATCACCAGTTCCATCCGAGGCAGGTCCGCGCTGCGGTAATTGCCTTCTTTCCGCAAGCCTTCCACATCCCACAGCCAGTTGTACTGCATCAGCAAATTGACTTTAGGCATGTCCGGCTTATGAGGTCCTGTCCAGCTCTTCATCTCCTCGGGGAAATACTTGCCCTTGGTATCGCCGATCACCCGCACCGAAACGCCGCACTGCTGCACCGCTTTGGCAGCTTCCACACAGGCAGAAATAAACGCCTCCCGCTGAGAAGCCGGCCGGCCGCAATTTTCTGCGGTAAATCCATAGAAGGTAAACTCACGGATTCCCAGCCGCAGCCCCTCTTTCACCAGATCCACGCCCGGCTGAATCCCGCTGGGATACCCTTCACTCTTGGCCATGCCATGAGCCTGCGCCCACCGTCTGTTTCCGTCGGGGATCACCCCAAGATGCTTTGGAATACGCATCCCTTTACTCCTTTCTCATATATCCAATTCAACCACTTTTATAGCAAGAAAGATCCCTTATACCGGACCCTCTTCCAATCCCTTTTCCATTCTGCCCAACTTGCGATAGGTAAAACTAAACAAAATACCAGTGGTAGTCGCCGCCAGAATATCCGCCACCGGTTCGGCAATGTACACCCCCTGCACACCCAATCCCGCAAAGCGAGGCAGAATCAGCACCAGCGGAATCAAAATAACCACCTTACGCAACAGCGCCATACAAATGGCCACCTTGGCCTTCCCCAGCGCCAAAAATGCGTTCTGGCAAGCAGTTTGAACTCCAAAGATACCCACGCCGGCCATAAAGATCCGCATCTCATAGGCTGCCAGATCCCGTAAAGGTCCGGGTTCTGCGAAAATAGCCGCCACCCAATGAGAGCCCAATGTGCAAAGCAGGCAGGTACTGATGGACAACGTCAGACAGCATCCCAGACTCCACCGGACGGCAGTGCGCACCCGGTCGTACCGGCCAGCACCGTAGTTGTAGCCAATGATAGGCTGTGCACCCTGGGTCAGTCCCTGCAGCGGCATGGAGGCCATCTGCATACAGGCAGTGAGAATGGTCATGCTGCTCACATACATTTTGCCGCCATAGATATCCAGAGAATTGTTGAATACCACCTGAATGAGACTTTCGGTGGACTGCATGACAAAAGGCGCAAACCCCAATGCCATTACTTTCATCAGCAGCTTCCACTCCGGTCGGAGATTTTCTCTTCGAATTTTCAGTACTGTCTTGGGGCCGAACAGAAAGCGCAGTGCCCAAATGGCGGAGCAGAGCTGGGAAATCACCGTAGCGGTGGCAGCGCCCTTCACTCCCATGCCAAAGCCGAAGATGAAAATGGGGTCTAAAATGATGTTACAGACTGCACCAATGCCCACAGTGGCCATGCCTATCCGGGCAAATCCCTGGGCATTGATAAAGCTGTTCATGCCCAGACTAATCATGACAAATACGGTGCCCCACAGATAGATCCCCAAATATTCCATGGCATATTGCAGAATTTCGGGATCACGTGCGCCAAAAGCCCACAGAACGGGCCGTTTGACCACCATAAATACAACCATGAGCAATACGCCCGCACCCAGCAGAGCGGCAAAACAATTTCCCAAAATTCGTTCTGCGCCAGCCTGATCTTTTTCTCCCATTTTAATGGAAACCAAAGGTGCGCCGCCCATACCAAACAGGGCAGTGGTGGCGGAAATCAGAATGATAATGGGAAAAGATACGCCAATGCCGCCCAGAGCAGCTTCTCCCACATCGGGGATTCGGCCGATGTAGATCCGGTCCACAATATTGTACAGCGCATTAACCAGCTGCGCAAAAATAGCGGGTATGGCCAATGACATAAGCAACGGCCCGATCTTCCCACCCAGAAAGTCAGGCTGTTTTCCCGCCGATGATGTATGCATAAGAGTTCACCCCACAAAATTGCCTGCAATGGTGCAAAAAAGCGGGGGAGATCGTTTCATCTCCCCCAGCTTTGTACCAATTGGTTTTACAGATACTTTTTAGCCACGTCGCCCAGCTGCGCAGGATCGATGCTCACAGCAATGGTAATTTCGATATCTGTATGGCTGTCCAGCTGTTCCAGCTTTTTCACAAAGCCCTCCAGCCCTTCTGCGTCAGTCTGTCCGGTGATTTTGTTGACGCTGTCCACAAACAGGTGGGTGATGTCGTAATCACAGGCAGCCAGACCGGACAGGAATCCGGCAAACATGTCATAACCCGCAATGTTGTACTCACTAGCGCTGATGAGCCGCGCCTTGTGGGAAATATCATATCTCAACTTATCACTTTTCTCGATGACTACCACGTGGTTTTTCTCGTTGGAAAGTGCTTTATTGGCCAGTTCAATGATTGTCTTGGTCTTGCCGGTACCCTTGTTGCCTGCAATGAGTTTAATCATGTTGCATATCCTCCTTCTGTTTTCCAAACGGCGTTTCGTTCAGCCGCAACGCCTGTTCTCCTTCTGCATGAGCAGAACACAGAACCCGTTGGCTTGTTTTTATTGTATAACAAACGCCGTACTTTTTCAAGATGTTTTTGTCATTCTTCCCAAATCCAACATCTTTCCTGCCTATTTCAGAGTCAGTACATTTTGCATGGTAAGCGCCTTCCACAGCTTCTGGAATGCATAGGAAAACGTCATTTTTTCCACATCAGCATCGGCCAGAATGTCAATGGAAGCTATCTCCCGGCCGTCCAACCGGTACACCATCTGTCCCACTACCTGACCCTTTTCCACGGGAGCGGTAAGATTTTTCTCCATAGTGACTTCTGCCTTAATTCTCTCCTGTCCTCCCTTGGGAATGATCATGCTGGCAGTTCCACTGACCGCCACCGGCAGCTTACTCTGGGTACCGCCTTTGATATCCGTAGGATCCAGGGTTTCCCCCTGTCCCAGGTTTTCCAAACGTTCAAAATTGTCAAAGCCATAATCCAGCAGCGCCATGCTCTGCTGATCCCGCTGTTCTGCATCCGCAGTTCCCATCACCACAGAGAGCAACTGCATGTTTCCTCTCTGGGCAGACCCCGCCAGGCAGTAGCCAGCATTGTCTGTATGGCCGGTTTTCAGACCGTTGGCGCCCTCATATTCGCCCAACAGACCATTGGTGTTGATAAGATCAAATGAGCCGTTTCGCAGGGAATCCTTGCGAATGGTGCTGTACTCCAAAATGGTTTCATGACGCAGCAATTCCCGGCACATAATGGCAATGTCATAGGCAGTGGTATAATGCTCTTCCTGATCCAGTCCATGAGCATTGGCAAAATGGGTGTGTTCCATGCCCAGTTCAGCTGCCCGGGTGTTCATCATTTCCACAAAGGCCGCTTCACTGCCCGCTATATATTCAGCCATGGCCAAAGCTGCATCATTGCCGCTGGCCACAATGATGGATTTGATGAGATCACTCACCGAAATTTTTTCTCCCTCTCCCAGCCAGACCCGGGAACCGGTCATCTTTGGCGGATTGGGGCCGATGGTGACAATATCATCCATTTTCATCTGTCCGGCGTCAATGCGCTCCATGGCCAGCAACAATACCATGACCTTGGTAATACTGGCTGGAGCCACCTGTTCCTGACTGTTTTGTTCATACATAATATAACCGGTATCCACATCCACCAAAATGGCGCTTTTGGCATTGACCGAAAATCCACTCTGGCCCGGATCTGTCTGCTCCGTCTGCTGTGTTTCTTCCGTTGTCTGCGAGGTCTGGGCCTGTTGCTCTTCATCATTTTCCGCCCATACCTGACCGGAAAACAGCAGCATCGCCGCCGCCAGCAAAAAGGCTGTCAGCCTTCGTTTCATGGTGCTTCGCTCCTTCCTGCTCTCTGCTACCTGTGCCATACGATACAAAAAAACCGCACAACAACGTGGTTCATTGTTATGCGGTTTACCTTTATTATATGTGATTTCCAGGCACTTGGCAAATAAAACTTTTACCGAATGGCGCCATTGTAATATTTATCCTCGTAATATTTCACATAAGCCAGATATTCAGGCTGATTTTTACGAGTTTCATTATGGAAATACTCATGCATGTCCAGGCTGGCGGAATTGTTGCTCTCCAGCACATAGAACGATACATTCATACAGTGGTCCGCAATTCTCTCCAGGTCACCCACGATTTCCAGGAAGGAAACCCCGCTTTCCACCGTACATTTTCCGCTGTTCAGACGTTGTACATGGGCATCCCGCAGAGCGTTTTTGAAACGGTCCACAATATCCTCCAACGGTTCCACCCGACGGGCGGCAGCCACATCGTTTTTGCCGAAGGCCTCCATGGTGAGATCCAACATTTCCCGAACCGCGTCGAACATGCCGCTGAGTTCCCGACGAGCTCCTTTGGAAAAGACCACTTCATTGGTGATAATATCGTTGGCGGTTTCCGCAAAATTGTCGCAATGGTCACCGATCCGTTCAAAGTCATTGACCATCCGCAGCAATACGTTGGCGGTTTTGCGCTCCGAATCATTGAGAGCTGTCTCGTTCAGCTTTACCAGATACTGGCTGATGTTAAACTCAAATTTATCAATATGAGCTTCATTTTCCTCCACCGTATTGATGCAGGAGATGTCTCGCTGCATGATGGCGTTCATACCCATTCCATAGTTTTCCTGCAACAGAGCGCCCATTTTTTCCACAGCCCGCCGGCACTGTTCCAATGCCACGCCGGGAGTTTTGAGGAAACGCTCATCCAGAGAGGTAGACACCTGCTCCTGCTGCCCGTCGTCCTTGACGGTGGCGTTGGCCAGGCGCACCAGCATGGAAGAGAAGGGAATCATCAAAATGGTATTGGCTACGTTGAAAATGATGTGAATCTGGGCAATATTAAAGCTGCTGATGTTCTCTTCCCAGAACTGGAAGGGATAAACCGCATTGATGGAGTAAATACCCACCAAAAAGATAATGGAACCGATGAGGTTGAAATACAGGTGAATAAAGGCCGCACGCTTGGCGTTTTTGCTGGCGCCAATACTGGAGAGCATGGCGGTCACACAGGTACCAATGTTCTGACCCATAATGATGGGGATGGCATTGCCATAAGTAACTGCGCCGGTGGTAGCCACTGCCTGCAAAATACCCACCGATGCGCTGGAGCTCTGAATCACCGCAGTGATGCCTGCGCCGGCCAGCACACCCAGAATGGGATTGGTGAGGGTGGCAAAAACTGCCTGGAATTGAGGCAGATCTCGCAAGCCACTCACAGAACCTTCCATGATCTGCATACCGGTGAACAACACGCCAAACCCCACCAGAATCTGGCCGGCTTCCTTGACTTTACGGCGCTTGGCGGCCGAAGCCATCAGCACGCCGGCAATGATGGCAAGAGGAGCCAGCGTGGTGGGCTTGAGCAGCTGCAATATAAAGCTGCCTCCCTGAATGCTGTTCAAACTGATGAGCAGAGCGGTCATGGTGGTACCGATGTTGGCACCCATGATGACACCCACTGCCTGCCGCAGGTTCATGATACCCGCATTGACAAATCCGACCACCATAACGGTAGTGGCGCTGGAACTCTGAATGGCCGCGGTCACCGCCGCGCCCACCAGCACCGATTTGAAGATATTCCCCGTAACCGCTTCAATCACTGCGTGCAGTTTTTGACCGGCCACTTTTTCCAGGCCCTGCCCCATTACGCCCATACCGTAAATAAACAGTGCCAGACCGCCCAAAAGCGTAACTACGTCAAAAAATGTAAACTCCATCTCTTTCTCCTACTGTCCGGATGTGTTGCCCATCCATTTTCTTTTTCTTTTTCCAGCTTATTCCTTGATGAGGAAGCGATCGATCTGGGTCAAAAATGCCTGGCAGTCATCCTGATGAATGTCCAGCCGCATGGGTTTGCCCAGTTCCAGGCTGAAGATCCCCATAATGGACTTGGCGTCTACCACATAACGGCCGCTCACCAGATCCAGTTCACCGGGAAACCGCTCCGCGATGCTCACAAAGGCTTTGACATCCCGTACCGATCCCAACACGATCATTACCTGTTTCATACGCGCATACTCCTTATCATTTGGTTTTCGCCTGTATTGATTCATCAGTCCTTGCCGACGATCAAACTATCTCTCTCTATTTTCCTGATTTTCGTCTGACAAGTCAATATTCATATTGTACTAACTTGTGGTTTTTTATATAATCAAATTATTGGATTGCGGAGAAATTCCGTCATTTTTCTGAGGAGGACCACCATTGAAGATCGGATTTTACACTTTGGGCTGCAAGGTGAACCAATATGAAACAGAGGCCATGGAAGAGCTCTTCCGCCAACGGGGACACACCATCGTCCCACCCGGACCGGACTGCGATGTCTGCGTCATCAACACCTGCACTGTCACCGGTATCAGCGACCGCAAATGCAGGCAGATCATCCGGCGGGCCCGTCAGGACAACCCCGGCTGTGTGCTGGCCGTCACCGGCTGCTACAGCCAGACCCATCCAGCGCAGGCCGCTTCCATCCCCGGGGTGGACATTGTCACCGGCACCGGCGGCCGTGCGGAGCTGCCCTCTCTGGTGGAGCGGTTCCTGGCGGAGCGCCGTCCTCTCACCCAGGTGTCCGATGCCCGTCAGCACAGAGACTTTGAAGCTCTGTCCATCGGCGCCTTTGAGGGACACACCCGAGCCAGTCTGAAAATCCAGGACGGCTGTGACAATTTCTGCTCCTACTGCATCATCCCCTATGCCCGGGGACCGGTGCGCTCCCGTCCTCTCCCGGAAATCCTCTCCGAGGCCCGGCGTCTGCTGGAAGCGGGCTTTGTGGAGCTGGTGCTCACCGGCATTCATCTGTGTTCCTACGGAAAGGACACCGGTTCGGAGCTGCTGGATGTGCTGGAAGCTCTGGACCGGCTGCCTGGCACCTTCCGGCTGCGGCTGGGCAGCCTGGAGCCCTCCTATTTCACACCAGAGCGGGCCGCCCGTCTGGCGGCGCTTGGGCACCTGTGTCCCCATTTTCATCTGTCCCTGCAAAGCGGCTGTGACCGCACTCTGCGGGCCATGAACCGTCACTATACCTCGGAGCAGTTTCGTCAGAGCGCCGCACTGCTGCGGCAGGCCCTGCCCGGCGCCACCCTCACCACTGACGTGATTGTGGGCTTTCCCGGAGAAACTCCTGAGGACTTTGCCCTCTCTGCCGCCTTTGTGGAGGAGATGGAATTTCTCCAATGTCATGTGTTCCCCTACTCCCCCCGGGAAGGCACTCCCGCCGCCCGGATGAGCGGACAAATCCCCGGGGACGAAAAACACCGCCGGGCAGCTGAAATGAGCAGAAGAACCGGTCTCATCCGCTGCCGGCTGCTGGAAAAACAGGTGGGACGCACCCTTCCGGTGCTGTTTGAAATGTTCCCTCAGGGAGATCTCTATGAAGGCTTCTCCCCGGAATATTACCCGGTGCGGGTATCTTCTCCCCAGACGCTTTCCCGCCAGGTGCGCCAGGTGCTCATCACCGGCGTGGAGGGGGACGCTCTCACCGGCAGGCTGGTATAACCGCCGCTTCTTTTATTGACGAATCTCCACCGCTTTGCTACAATTTTACTATCGAAGAAAGATCAACGCCGTCGCACCAACAGGAAGGGATGGAAAATATGAGTCGTGTTACCCGAGTCTTTGTGGAAAAGAAACCCACTTTTGACGTGGAAGCCCAGAAACACCTGGCTGATATCCGGAACAATCTGGGCATGACCGAAATCACCGGTCTGCGGTTTTTCTGCCGGTATGATGTGGAAGGCGCCGCACAGGAGGTACTGGATCAGGCCATGGGCACCATTTTCTCGGAGCCCCAGGTGGATCTGGTTTACTCTGAGCTGCCTGCTCTGGAAGAGCCGGGACGTACCTTTGCGGTGGAATACCTGCCCGGCCAGTACGACCAGCGGGCGGATTCCTGCGCCCAGTGCATTGCCATCCTCACCGGCGGACAGCGACCGCTGGTGCGCAGTGCCAAGGTATTTCATCTGGTGGGCCAGGTGAGCGATGAGGCGTTGGAACGGGTCAAACACTATCTCATCAATCCGGTGGAAGCCCGGGAGGCCTCCATGGAGCTGCCCCAGACACTGGATCTGCCCTTTGAGGTGCCCACCGGCGTGGAAACCCTCACCGGCTTTGTATCGCTGGATGAGACCGAGCTGGAAGCATTCCTCCGGGAAAAGGGACTGGCCATGGATCTGGACGACCTGAAATTCTGCCAGCAATACTTTGCCCAAAAAGAGGGCCGGGACCCCACCATCACCGAAATCCGCATGATCGACACCTACTGGTCGGATCACTGCCGGCACACCACCTTCCTCACCAAAATCGACGGGGTGGAAATTGCCGACGGCTATATTGAAGATTCCTTCAAGCTGTACTGCCGGCTGCGGGATGAGCTGTACACCGGCAAAAACAAGGATATGTGCCTGATGGATCTGGCCTGCATCGGCGCCAAATACCTGAAGAAGATCGGCCGTCTGGACGCATTGGATGTATCGGAGGAAATCAACGCCTGCTCGGTCCATGTGGACATTGAGGTGGACGGCAAAACCGAGCCCTGGCTGTTGATGTTCAAAAACGAAACCCACAACCACCCCACCGAAATCGAACCCTTCGGCGGCGCGGCCACCTGTCTGGGCGGAGCCATTCGGGATCCCCTGTCGGGCCGCAGCTATGTGTACCAGGCCATGCGTGTCACCGGTGCAGGAGACCCCCGCAAAACCCTGGCCCAAACCCGGGAGGGCAAGCTGCCTCAGCGGGTGATCAGCACCACAGCCGCGGCGGGTTATTCCTCCTATGGCAACCAGATTGGCCTGGCCACCGGTCATGTCAATGAAGTCTATCACGAGGGCTATGTGGCCAAGCGGCTGGAGATCGGCGCAGTGGTAGGTGCCGCACCGCTGGATCACGTCAAGCGGGAAGTGCCCCAGCCCGGCGACATTGTCATTCTGCTGGGCGGCCGTACCGGACGGGATGGCTGCGGCGGCGCCACCGGTTCCTCCAAGAGCCACACGCTGGAATCCCTGGCCACCTGCGGGGCCGAAGTGCAAAAGGGCAACGCCCCAGAAGAGCGCAAACTGCAGCGGCTGTTCCGCAATGGAGAGGCCACCCGGCTCATCAAACGCTGCAATGACTTCGGCGCGGGCGGTGTGTCGGTGGCCATCGGCGAGCTGGCCGACGGCCTGCGCATCGACCTGAACGCCGTCCCCAAGAAATACGAGGGTCTGGACGGTACCGAGCTGGCCATCTCCGAATCCCAGGAGCGAATGGCAGTGGTGGTGGCTCCCCAGGATGTGGAGTCCTTCATCGCTCTGGCCGCCGCTGAAAATCTGGAGGCCACCGTAGTGGCCACCGTCACCCAGAAGCCCCGGCTCTCCATGGTGTGGAACGATGTGGAAATCGTCAGCCTCTCCCGGGAATTCCTCAACTCCAACGGCGCACCCAAGCACACCGATATGGCGGTGCCCGAGGTGGATGTGCGAGGGCTCACCCGCACCATCCAGGTCAAGGGCGAAACTCTGAAGGAGCGGTATGAATCCCTGATGCAGGATTTGAATGTCTGCTCCCAGAAGGGACTGGTGGAGCGGTTTGACAGCAGCATCGGCGCGGGCACTGTGGTGATGCCCTACGGCGGGCAGAGCCAGCTTTCCCAGAGCCAGTTCATGGCCGCTCTCTTCCCGGTTTTGCATGGGCATACCCAGGATGCCTCCCTCATGGCCTATGGCATGGACCCCTATGCCATGAGCGTATCCCCCTACCATGGCGCCATTTACGGAGTAATGGCCAGCATCGCCCGGGTGATCGCCGCCGGCGGCTCTCTCAGCCGCTGCTGGCTCACCTTCCAGGAGTATTTTGAGCGTACCGGCACCGATCCCCGCCGCTGGGGCAAACCCTTCGCTGCCCTGCTGGGCGCCCTCACCGCCCAGATCGAAATGGGTGTGGGAGCCATTGGCGGCAAGGACTCCATGAGCGGTACCTTTATGGATCTGGACGTGCCTCCCACCCTCTGTTCCTTCGCGGTGTCCACCGCCAAGGCGGACAAGGTGGTGTGCAACCACTTCACCAAGGCCGACAGTCGGGTCTATCTGCTGCCCATCCGCTATGACGAAAACCGTCTGCCTGACTTTGCAGACGCCAAGGAAAAGTACGCTCTGCTGGAAAGCCTCATTGCTCAGGGCCGGGTGCTCTCCTCCTTCGCCCTCACTGCGGGCGGCATCGCCGAAGCAGTGGCCAAAATGTGCTTTGGCAATGCGCTGGGCTTCCAATATGAAAAGGCGGACGACACCATCTTCAACGTGGGCTATGGCTGTGTGCTGCTGGAGAGCGACCAGGAGCTGGATCTGCCGCTGATTGGCGTCACCACCGCTCAGGGGCTCATCACGCTGGATGGGGAATCCATCAGCGTACACGCTCTGCGGTACCTGTGGGAGCAGCCTTTGGAAAAGGTCTTCCCGGTGCAGAAAAAAGCCCCCACCCAGGAGGTCCATACCCTGTCTTTCCAGGGACGCTGCACCGCTTCTCCCTCCATTCATGTGGCCCGGCCCCGGGTGTTTATCCCGGTGTTCCCCGGCACCAACTGCGAATACGACACCGCCCGGCGGTTTGAGGAAGCCGGCGCGGTAACGGACATCTGTGTGTTCCGCAACGTCAAACCGGAATACATTGGCGAGTCCATTGACGCTTTTGTGAAAGGACTGGAGCAGGCGCAGATCCTCATGGTTCCCGGCGGTTTCTCCGGCGGCGACGAACCGGATGGCAGTGGCAAATTCATCGCCACCGCCCTGCGCAATCCCCGGGTCAGCCAGGCAGTCATGGATCTGCTGTACCGGCGGGATGGTCTGGCGCTGGGCATCTGCAATGGCTTCCAGGCGCTGATCAAACTGGGCCTGGTGCCCTTTGGAGAAATTCGTGAGATGGACGCCAGCTGCCCCACCCTCACCTACAACACCATTGGCCGGCACCAGAGCAACTATGTATACACCCGCATTGCCTCAGTGAAATCTCCCTGGCTCAACGGCGTATCGGTGGGCGATATCCACGCCATTCCCATCTCCCATGGAGAGGGCCGCTTTGTGGCCACCCCCGAAATGCTGCGTCAGCTGGAGGAAAACGGACAGATTGCCACCCAATATGTGGATCTGGAAGGAAACGCCTCCATGGATATCCGCTACAATCCCAACGGCTCCATGATGGCCATTGAGGGCATCACCAGTCCGGATGGCCGGGTGCTGGGCAAGATGGGTCACAGCGAGCGGATGGGCCCCGGTGTAGGCCGCAACATCCCTGGCGACAAGGACCAGAAGATCTTCGCCAGCGGCGTGAAATACTTCCTGTAAAACGCAATAAAAAAGAACGGAAAGGAATTCCTTTCCGTTCTTTTTTATTCTCCATGGGTGGTGAGGATACCGTACAGCTCAGGCCGCCGGTCCCGGAAAACACCCCAGCTGAGCCGCATTTCCTCCAGCTCATCCAGATCAAAGGTGTGCAGCAGTACCCCTTCTTCCTCCCGTCCCGCAGATTGTACCAGCTCCCCGGTGTTGTCCGCGATAAAGGAAGAACCGTAAAAATTCAGGCTGGAACTCTGCTGCTGGTTGGCCTGACAGGGGGTCACCTGCTCCACGCCCACCCGGTTGGCCGCCGCCACCGGCATCAGATTGGCTCCCGCATGTCCCTGCATGCACCGGCGCCAGTGGGGCATACTGTCGCACTCCAAAATGGGCTCCGAACCAATGGCAGTGGGATAGAGCAGCATCTCAGCGCCCATCAAGGCCATGCACCGGGCCGCCTCCGGGAACCACTGATCCCAGCAAATGCCCACCCCCACCTTGCCAAAGGCGGTGTCCCACACCCGGAAACCGGTATCGCCGGGGGTGAAATAAAACTTTTCCTGATAAAAATGATCGTCGGGGATGTGGCTCTTACGGTAGATGCCCAGCACCGTTCCATCCGCGTCAATCATGGCTACGGTATTAAAGGTGGTATTCCCCGCCCGCTCGTAAAAGCAGATGGGCATCACCACACCCAGCTCCTTTGCCACCACCCGGAACCGATTTACCGCGGGGTTTTCCTCCAACGTAGTGGCCAGCTGATAATGCTCATACTTTTTTTCCTGACAGAAATAGGGGCCCTCAAACAGTTCGGGCAGTAAAATCACATTGGCTCCCCGGGCCGCCGCCTCGCGGGTCAGCTGCTCCGCCTTTTCCAGGGGATTGTTCCGGCAGTCCATCTGAACCACCGCCAGTGTCACCTTTCTCATTTCCATCCTCCTTTCGGAATCTGCTGGGTGATGCAGTGAATGTTTCCACCGCCCACCAGAATGTCCCGGGCATACACAGAAACCACTTCCCGATCGGGGAACAGCTTGCGCAGGATTTCTGCCGCCACTTCATCCATGGGATCGTCAAAGGCCGGCATCACAATGCCGCCATTGGCGATGTAGAAATTCACATAAGACGCCGCCAGACGCTCTCCCTCTTCCCGGGTGGGCTCGCCATCCCACAGCCCCAACCCTTCGCACTCCTGGGCGGTCATGGTCACCGGAGCGGGCAGCGGTAGCTTGTGCACCGTCAACTTCCTTCCCCGGGCGTCGGTCTGACTCTCCAGATAGGCAAGATCCTGCCGGCTCATCTCATACTGAGGGTCCGCCGGATCGTCGGTCCAGGCCAACACTACCTCGCCAGGCCGCACAAAAGCGCACACATTGTCCACATGCTCGTTGGTCTCGTCGTTGTAAATGCCTCTGGGCAGCCACAACACCTTGTCCACCCCCAGATATGCCCGAAGGGTTTCTTCTATTTCCTGACGGCTCATCTGGGGATTGCGCCCCTCACTGAGCAGGCAGGCCTCGGTGACCATGGCTGTTCCCTCTCCGTCCACATGGAGAGCTCCTCCCTCCATCACAAAGGGCCGGGCGTCGTAGACATCCACCCCCAGCAGATCACACATTTTCCGCGCCATCCGGTCGTCCTTGTCCCAGGGGAAATACAAACCATCCACCAGTCCGCCCCAGGCGTTGAACTGCCAGTCCACCCCTCGCACCTGCCCCTGGGCATTGCGCACAAAGGTTGGCATACAATCCCGGGCCCAGGCGTCATCACTGGACATCTCCACCACCCTCACAAAAGAGGGCAACATCCGCCGGGCGGTGTCATACTGGGCATCGCTGGCGCACACCGTCACCTTTTCCCACCGGGCAATGGCTTCAATGACCTGACAAAATGCTTTGCGGGCCGCCACCGCCCCATAGGGCCAGGAATCAGCCCGTTCCGGCCAGATGAGAATACAGCCGTCGTGGGGTTCATATTCCGCCGGCATCCAAAATCCATCCCGGGCCGGCACACTGTTTACTCGTTCCATCGTGTTCTCCTTTTCTCGATTCATCGCACCACCATTATAGGGCATCCCCGGAGCCATTGCAAGATTAAAACGCTTGACAAACAACGGCTTTTCCACTATGATAATGCATAGTTGCTATGAGGGAGTAGTTTGCGCGACTTTGCGTGCCATGTCAACACATCAGTCCAACAGGGGACTTGGTATGGCTGAAAGAACAAGACTCGTGAGCGGTGTATTTGCCGCGCGAGTCTTCTTTTTTTGCCCTCTTTTCCATATTCATGGTACAAATGCGAAAGGATGGATTGTTATGAACGCTGCACAATTTGTGGAAATTCTGCTGTTGGGAGTGGGGCTCAGCATGGATGCCGCCGCCATCTCCATGACCCATGGAATGGTATGTCCCAAAGGCGCCCGGCTCCGGGCATGGGCACCGCCTCTGGCATTTGGCCTGGCACAAGGCATCATGCCACTGCTGGGATTTTTACTGGGGGGATTGTTTTCCAATCTGCTGCTGCGCTATTCGGGCCTGTGTGTCTTTGTGATTTTAGGCCTCATAGGCGGCAATATGATCTGGGAGGGATTGCATCCGGGAGAGGAGGAATGTTCCCAGGTAACCGGTTTTTCCCTGGGTGTGTTGTTTTTACAGGCGGTGGCCACCAGCATCGACGCCTTTGGTGTGGGAATCAGCTTCACCGCCATGGAGGTGGACATCCTGCCCGCCTGCTGCATCATTGCCTGTACCACCTTTGTGTGCAGTTGGATAGGAATCTGGCTGGGGCGCCGCTGCGGAGATCTGCTGGGCAGTCGTGCGCAGATACTGGGCGGTGTCATGCTGGTTGTCATCGGGGTAAAAAGTCTGTTGGGGCTGTAAATTTCATTTACAATAGCCGCGGCGGGATACATAGGAGCGGCTGATATCCATTTTGACAGCCACCTCCCGTTGGGTCATGGGAATTCGGCCAAACAGCCCATACCGCATGGAGAGAATCTCCTTCTCTCTGGGAGTCAAAACCTCTTCCACCAGCCGGTATAGTTGACTGCTCTGAAGCTGCAGTTCCACCTGTTCATCAATGTTGTCCTCACTGCACAGCACATCCGCCAGGGAGAGACTGTTGCCCTCCCGATCGCTGTCAATGGGCTCTGAAAGAGAGACTTCGGCCTGCAGTTTGCGGCAGGCGCGAAAATGCATCAGGATTTCATTTTCAATGCATCTGGCCGCATAGGTGGAAAATCGGGTTCCCTTTTCAATATCAAAAGACCGGATGGCTTTGATGAGCCCCACCGTACCAATGGAGAGCAAATCTTCCTGGTCACAGGGGGAACTGTAATATTTTTTCACCATGTGAGCCACCAGCCGCAGATTGCGTTCAATCAGCCGGTCTCGACTTTCCACGTCGCCTTCTTTCATACGCAGGAAACACTCCCGTTCTTCTTTGGGAGAGAGCGGGCGTGGAAAAGAAGATTGGCCCGATATGTACAGTGCCAGATAAAAACAGTGCAGTAAGGCCGTCATAAGCAATTGAATCATGGAGCCGCCTCCTTACAGTATTGTGCTGTATCCATATGAAAATTTTGCGAAAAAGGTGCATGGACAGCTGGAAATATAGAAAAAAATCCTGTTTTAATCTAAATTAGAATATTTTTCAGAAAAGGGTTGACAAACCCTGTCTAATTGCGGTATACTAATCAAGCGCTGATGATTCAGCACAAGATCGGGGTATAGCGCAGCTGGTAGCGTGCTTGACTGGGGGTCAAGAGGCCGTGGGTTCAAGTCCCGCTACTCCGACCATCTACTGAAGAATCCGAACAAATTCCTTAAGGAATCTGTTCGGATTTTTTGTTTTATCGGTCATTCCAAATCTATCCATATCATGAAACTGTAAAATAAAAAGACGCTGCCAGCGGGCAGCGTCTTTTTTCTTTTTCTTATTTACTCCTGAATCCCGGGCAGTTTGGGCAGGGAGGCAAATCCCTTTTCCAAATCCGCATCGGTGGGGATATAGTCGGTCATCCGGCCTTCCAAATAGGCAGAGTACGCAGTCATGTCAAAGTAGCCGGTACCAGTCAAACCAAAGAGGATGGTCTTGGCTTCGCCGGTTTCCTTACACTTGAGTGCCTCATCAATGGCCGCACGAATGGCATGAGCCGATTCGGGAGCGGGCAGGATGGTCTCCTTCTTGGCAAAGTACACAGCAGCTTCAAACACCTTACTCTGCTCCACCGAAGTGGCTTCCATATACCCATCGTGATACAGCTTGGAGAGAATGGGGCTCATGCCGTGATACCGCAGGCCGCCGGCGTGGTTGGGAGAGGGCATGAACCCACTTCCCAGGGTGTACATCCGCGCCATAGGAGTGATTTTACCGGTGTCGCAGTAATCGTAGGCATACCGGCCCCGGGTGAGAGAGGGACAGGATGCAGGCTCCACCGCCACAATGCGGGGGTTGGCCTTACCGGTGAGTTTATCCTGCATAAAGGGAGCGATCAGACCACCCAGGTTGGAGCCGCCACCAGCGCAGCCAATGACCACGTCGGGGTATTCGCCCAGAATTTCCATGGCCTTTTTGCTCTCCAGACCGATGATGGACTGGTGCAGCAGCACCTGGTTGAGCACCGAACCCAGTACGTACCGACAGCCGGGGGTTTTCACAGCGGTTTCCACCGCTTCGCTGATGGCACAGCCCAAGCTGCCGCCTGTCCCCGGATTTTCGGCCAGAATTTTCCGGCCGATCTCAGTGGTTTCACTGGGGCTGGCAATCACCTTGCCGTCAAAGGTCTGCATCACCGATTTACGGAAGGGCTTCTGCTCATAGGATACCTTCACCATATAAACAGTCAGAGGGATACCGAAGTAGCTGCAAGCCTCCGACAGAGCGGTGCCCCACTGACCAGCGCCTGTTTCGGTGGTCAGACTGGTCAAGCCCTGCTCCTTGGCGTAATAGGCCTGGGCAATGGCAGAATTGAGCTTGTGGCTGCCGGAAGTGTTGTTGCCCTCAAATTTGTAATAGATACGAGCGGGAGTATCCAGCGCCTTTTCCAAATTGTACGCGCGGATCAGAGGAGAGGGACGGTAGATTTTGTACATCTCCAGCACTTCTTCCGGAATGTCAAAATACCGGGTGGTGCTATCCAGCTCCTGACGGGCCAGCTCGGTGCAGAACACCGGATACAGATCCTCCAGCTGGGCAGGTTTCATGGTGGCGGGATTGATCAGGGGATCGGGTTGTTCTTTCATATCTGCCCGCACATTGTACCACTGCTTGGGCATCTCATCTTCGCTTAAGTAAAATCTGTGGGGAATCTTTGCCATGGTTCATGCACTCCTTTCAAATCATTGGCTCCCAAAAGGGAAAATAAAAAAGGCTCTGTCTCAGAAAATTCTTTCTGGGACAAAAGCCTTGTTGAATACGGTCTTTTGCGGTACCACCCGGATTGACGCAACGCGTCCACTCATTTCGCGGCCAAAACAGCTGCGCTCCACTGATAACGGACAGAGTTCCCGTCAGGCACTACTGAGTTTTCACCGTTCGTCCTGCCCTCCGCAGTCCATTCGTTCGGATGCGCAAACCGCGGCAATCTCAGCCCCTGCCGCTCTCTGTGGGTGTTTCTCCGTCTACTCTTCTGCGTCATTGGTTTGGTTGTTTGTGGCTTCAGTATAACAAACTCCCCTCGCGCTGTCAACCCCCTCCCCGGGAATTTTTACGCGCTGGGCACTATAGTACTCCTGCACAAAACGAAAAAAGATCCGCTCAGACCGGGCCATGGGCTGCCGGGGATCGTGAATGAGATAGATGGGCCGCTCCACCTTCCCCTGCACCAACGGAAAGGATAACAGTCGTCCTTCCCGGCATTCCTCCTCCACTGCTTTTCCCGTCATGATGGAGATACCCACCCCCTGAGCAATGGCCCGTTTGATGGTCTCCTGATCATTGATGCGGGCCACCACCCGCAGCCGCTGCTCCTCAACGCCCATGCTGTGCAGATAGTTTTCCGCCTCTTTGCGGGCGCCGGAGGAAAACTCCCGCAGGATCAGCGGCTCCTGCAGCAGTTGTTCCAACGGCGCTTGCTGCTCCCACAGAGCTCGGTAATAGAAGGTGTTGGGCGTCACCAGCACCAGCCGGTCCACATAGACCGGCTGAGCGGTACAACCCTCCAGGCGGGTGGGGTCCATGAGCCCCACCAACGCCAGAGGAATCTCCCGGCTGCGTACCTGTTCCAACAGCTGTGCGCTGGTGCCGTACACCACCCGAAAAGAACAATCGGGGTATTTGCGGCGAAAATCCGCCAATAGCTGAGGTAGCATGTATTTGGAAGGGATGGTGGACGCCCCCACCGCCACCTCCTGCGCCTGGGGCTCCTGGGGCACACCGAACTGCTCCAGCACCTGATCTCGCAGGGCAATCATTCTGCGGGCGGTACGATACAGCTTTTCCCCCGCAGGGGTCAGACGCGCGGACCGGGTGGAACGTTCCAGTAGTTTTTCTCCCAGCTCCCGTTCCAGCGACGCAATGTGGGCGCTGACGGTGGGCTGGGTGAGATACAGCCGCCGGGCGGCCTCCGAAAAACTACTGCCCTGGGCAATGAGCACAAAGGCCTCCAACTGCCGCAAATCCATGGTGTTCCCCCCTTTCCCCTGTGTTCACCGGGCGCACTCATCGGTGCGGCCCAACAGAATTTCCAGACCGTGCTCCACACTGTCCAGCACCAGTGCCAGACTCTCCCGCACTGCTTTGGGGCTACCGGGCAGATTGATGATCAAAGTCTGTCCCCGCAGCACACTCACCCCCCGGCTGAGCATCGCACGAGGGGTATAGGCCATACTGCCTGCCCGAATGGCCTCCGCAATACCGGGCGCCATCCGGTGCGCCACCGCCAGAGTGGCCTCCGGGGTCACATCCCGGGGAGAAAAGCCTGTCCCTCCGGTGGTCAGCACCAGCTGACAGCCCTCCAGATCGCACAGACGCCGGAGTTCCTCTTCCAACAGCAGCCGGTCATCGGGCAGCACCTTCAAACTCACCACCTGATACCGGTCGGAAGGGAGCATCTCCTGAATGGCGGGGCCGCTGCGGTCTTCCCGCAGGCCGGCCGCACCCTGATCGCTGGCCACCACAATGCCTACTCGATACATACTTCCATCTCCTCTCCCTCCTGCACCCAGCCGCCTTTCAGCACCCGGGCAAACACCCCCTGGGTGGGCATGATGCACTCTCCCATCCGGCGGTGAATCTCACAGTGGCTGTGACACTCTTTGCCAATCTGGGTCATCTCCAGCAATACCTCTCCGCAGCGCAGGCGGGTACCCACCGGCAATGCGGCAAAATCAATGCCTTCCACCACCAGATTTTCCCCAAAAGCACCGTCTTCCACCTGGGCTCCCCGATCCCGGAAGGCCTCAATCCGATCATGAGAGAGCAAGCTCACCTGCCGGTGCCATTCTCCGGCGTGAGCATCTCCCCGGATACCCCAGTTTTCCACCAACTCCGCCCGGTGGACATTCTGTTTGGGAGTGCCCCGCGCCGGGCTGGTACACACCGCCACAATCCGTCCCATTCCTCTCAACCTCCAATCTGATTCATCCGCCGGTCACGCTGGGGTCTGCTTCCCAGCTGGTGCCCCGCCGGCTTACGCCCAATGGCTTCTTCCATGGCCCGGCACAAAGCATCCTCCCCCACACCGCTTCGCAGTAAGGCCCGTACGTCCACCCCTTCCTCGCTGGCCAAACAGAGCCGAAGCTGGCCATCTGCCGTCAGCCTCACCCGGTTGCACCGGTCACAAAAAGGCCCGTGCAGCGCGCTGATAAACCCCACATAGCCGGTGCCATCTGGCCAGCCCCAATAGGTGGCCGGTCCGTTGCCCAGCTGCCGGTCCACCGGTTCCAGCCCGGGCAACGCCTGACGCAGCCGATGGAGCACCTCTTCTCCCGGCACGCCCCGGGCCGTTACGCCCTCTCCCAAAGGCATCAGCTCGATAAAGCGCACCGTCCAGCCCTCCCGTCGGGCCAGAGAGGCAAAGGCCACCCATTCATCCTCGTTGATCCCCCGTTGAGGCACACAGTTGAGCTTGACTTCCAATCCCACCTGGCGGGCTGTTTCCATGCCTCGCAGCACCTGTTCCAGCCCCTCTCTGCGGGTGATATAGGCAAACCGGTCGGGCCGCAGGGTGTCCAGACTCACATTCACCCGCCGCACCCCGGCTTCATACAGTGGCTGAGCCTGCTCCGCCAGCAACACCCCGTTGGTGGTGAGCGTCACCTCTTCCACCCCCGCCTGCTGCCGCAGCATCCCGGCCAGACGGGCCACGCCCCGCCGCACCAGCGGTTCACCACCGGTGAGCTTTACCCGGCGAAGTCCCAACCGCACCCCACACCGGCACACCTGCACCAGTTCCTCGTAGGTGAGAATATGGGCATGCTGCAAGGGTTCCACGCCCTGTTCAGGCATGCAGTACCGGCATCGCAGATTGCACCGGTCGGTCACCGACACCCGCAGGTATTCAATTTCCCGGCCCAGGCCGTCCCGCATCTCCCTTCACCTCATTCGTTTCGTCTGTAGTGGCCGCTCCGGCCTCCGTCCTTTTCCATCAGGCAGATCTCGCCCAGCACCATCCCCCGGTCCATGGCCTTGCACATGTCATAGATGGTGAGCAGTGCCGCGCTCACCCCAGTGAGGGCCTCCATCTCCACTCCGGTGGGCCCAAAGGTACGAACAGTGCACACCGCTTCCACCGTAAGGGTCTCCCGGAACATGTGAAACTCCACCTCGCAGCCGGTAAGGGCCAGCGGATGACACAGGGGAATCCACTCCCCGGTGCGTTTGGCGGCCATAATGCCCGCAATGCGGGCCACGCCCAGCACATCTCCCTTTTTGGCCCCGCCCCGGGCGATGGTGTCAAAGGTCTCCTCCTGCATGTGGATGACCCCTCGAGCCACCGCCATCCGGTGGGTAGAGGGCTTTTCCCCCACTTCCACCATCCGGGCCTGGCCCCGCTCATCAAAATGCGTCAGTTTCTCTCCCATGATTACCAGCCCTTTCCAAATCCGCAATTGGGGTAGTGACACTCCGGACAGTTCAGGCACAGACCGCCCTCTCCCAGCCGGGCCAGCTCCTCCGCCGTCACCGGATCATCGGCCACCAGCCGGGGCAGCACCAGATCGAAAATGGTGCGCCGGGCGTACATCACACAGCCGGGCAGCCCCACAATGGGTACCCCCTCCTCTGTGTAGGCCAGCAAAAACATGGCTCCGGGCAGCACCGGTGCTCCGTAACTCACCACCCGCGCTCCTGTGTTGCGGATGGCCAGCGGTGTGCGGTCATCCGGGTCCACACTCATGCCGCCGGTGCACACCACCATCTGAGCCCCTGCCGCCAGCCAATCCTGAATGGCTCCGGTGGTGCGCTGGGGATCATCGTCCACAATGGTCTGCCCCAGTACCTCACAGCCATACTCTTCCAGCTTGGCTTTCACCACCGGCCCAAAGGCATCCTTGATGCGCCCGTGATACACCTCACTGCCGGTGGTCACCATTCCCACCCGTTTGGGCCGGAAGGGCAGCAGCTGGAAAATCGGCCCACCCTGACAGAGGGTTTCCGCCTGTTCCAAACGGCTCTTGGCAATGACCAGCGGGATCACCCGGGTACCGCACAGCTTGTCTCCTTTTTTCACCGGTGTGTTGCCGTGCCGGCTGGCGATCATCAGCTCTCCCACCGAGTTGACCGCCCGGAGCTTGTCCCCATCCACCTTCAAAAGGCCGTCCATCTGGGCGATCAGTTCAATCTTGCCCTCTTTCACTGGAGTGGGCTCCATTCCCTCTCCTCGGCACAGGCGGCACAGCCACTGAGCTCCCTCGTCTTCGTGCAGCATGCCCTCCTGCTTTTCCCACACGTACAGATTTTCCTTTCCCAGAGAGAGCAGCACCGGGATGTCCTCCGCCGTCACAATATGCCCTTTGCGGAACCGGGCGTCCTTTACCACGCCGGGGATGATCTGGGTGATGTCATGGCACAGCACATGCCCCACCGCGTCCTCTGTTCTGATGCATTTCATGTTCCTTACACTCCTTTTGTCAGCTGGGTCAGCGCTTCCACCGCCCGGTCAATCTCCTCGTGGGTAGTCTGGTGCCCCACCGACAGCCGCACCGTTCCCTGGGGATAGGTTTTCAGCGTCCGATGTGCCGACGGGGCACAATGCATCCCCACCCGGGTGAGAATGCCGAATTCCTGCTCCAACCGCCAGGCTGCCTGGGCGTTGTCCATCTCCAAAAATTCCACCGACACCACCCCCACCCGGCCCTGTACGCCGGGCAGTCCTGCCAGCCGCAGACCGGGCAGTGAGGCGATTCCCCGCAGCAGGCGGCCGGTGAGTTCTTCTTCCCGCCGCCGCACGCTGTCCTCCGGCAGGCTCATCAAATACTCCACTGCCGCTCCCAATCCCAAGATTCCCGGCAAATTGAGAGTGCCGGGTTCCAGCCGATCAGGCAAAAAGGGAGGAACCTCCTCCTGATCGGACAGGCTGCCGGTGCCGCCGCTCACCAGCGGTTCCAGCGCCTGGGCCAGCGGCTCACTGAGGGCCAAACCGCCAATTCCCTGGGGGCCCAGCAGACCTTTGTGGCCCGGAAAAGCCACTCCATCCAGTTCCATCTCTTCCAGCGAAATGGGCAGGATCCCAGCGGTCTGAGCGGCGTCCACCACACAGAAAATTCCCCTTTGCCGGCACAGATGCCCCACCTGGGCCACCGGAAGAATGGTCCCGCACACATTGGAGGCATGGGTGAGCAGTACCAGCCGGGTATTGGGCCGCAGCATGGCCTCCACCCGATCTGCCTCCAGCCGCCCCTGCTCATCACAGGGTACCCGATCCCATTGCACTCCCTGCCGGGCCAGCTGGGTCAGCGGCCGCATCACCGCATTGTGCTCCACGGAACTCACCAGCGCGTGATCCCCCGGACGCAGCAGACCTTTGAGCACCAGATTCAGCGAAAAGGTGGCTCCGGGCGTAAACACCACCTGCTGGGGCTTGGGACAGCCCAACAGCCCGGCCAGAGCAGCGCGCACTTCCAGCACCCGGCTGCCCGCCTCATAGGCGGGAGAATAGCCGCCCCGACCGATATTACAGCCGTTGTGGATGAGATAATCCGTCATGGCGCGGACCACTCCCGGCGCCTTGGGGAAGCTGGTGCTGGCCTGATCCAGATTGATGCTCTGCATGGAAGTCCTCCTCTCCTGTACGCTCACTTGTGGCTCTATTATAGCACCAAACCGCCTGTCTCTCAATCCCCAATTGATAGACTACATCTATAAATCTTTGTGGTTTATCGGCTTTTTGCTGTTGTGGGCCCGGCCTCGCAATGCTACAATAAATGGGTAAAAGAAACCAGCCTTACGGCTGTGTGTTGGGAGGTTTTTCATTGCGTACGGAAAAAAGAAATCTGCTGCTGGCCGGAGTTGTCATCGGCCTGATCTCGGTACTGCTGGTGTGGCAGGGCAATCCTGCTAACATGGGCTTCTGCATCGCCTGTTTCCTGCGGGATACCGCCGGAGCATTGGGCCTGCAGCGGGCGGAAGTGGTACAATACCTGCGGCCGGAGATCATCGGATTGGTGCTGGGCGCCTGCGGCATTGCCCTGTGGAAAAAGGAATTTGTCCCTCGGGGCGGTGCTTCGCCTTTCACCCGTTTTATTCTGGGCTTTTTTGTGATGATCGGCGCCCTGATGTTTTTGGGCTGTCCCTTCCGCATGATCATCCGGCTGGCGGGCGGTGACTGGAACGCCCTGCTGGGTCTGGCCGGTTTTGTGTGCGGCATTGGAGCCGGTGTGTTTTTCCTCAATCGGGGATACACCCTGCGCCGTACCTATCCCCTCTCCACTGCAGAAGGCGCGGCCTTCCCAGTGGTGCAGCTGGTGCTGCTGGTCCTGCTGGCTGCGGCGCCCGCCCTGCTCTTTTTCAGTGAGAGCGGTCCCGGCTCCCAGCACGCCCCCCTGCTGCTCTCTCTGGCGGCCGGTCTGGTGGTTGGCGCGCTGGCCCAGCGTACCCGTCTGTGCATGGTGGGCGGTATCCGGGATCTGATGCTCTTCCGGGACACCACCCTGCTCACCGGATTTGTTGCCATTTTTGCCACCATTCTGGTGGCCAATCTGGCAACCGGCGGCTTTGTGCCCGGCTTTGCCGGTCAGCCGGTGGCCCACACCGACGGTCTGTGGAATTTCCTGGGCATGGTGACGGTGGGCTTTGGCAGCGTGCTGCTGGGCGGCTGTCCCCTGCGGCAGCTGGTGCTGGCCGGTGAGGGCAACACCGACTCCGCCATCACCGTACTGGGACTGATCGCCGGAGGCGCTTTTGCCCATAACTTCGCCCTGGCCTCCTCCGCGGAGGGCCCCACCCTGCGGGGACAAATCGCGGTGGTGATCGCTCTGGTGGTTATCACAATCATCGCCCTGCTGGGCTGCAAAAAGAATCAATGAAGGAGGACCATGCCATGTTGACCATCGATGCCAGAGGACACTCCTGTCCCGAACCTGTACTGCTGACCAAAAAGGCGCTGGCCTCCCACCCGGACCAGTGCACCGTCCTGCTGGACAACATTGTAGCAGTGGAAAATGTGACCCGTTTTGCCGGGTATTCCCACTACCGGGTGGAACGCTCAGGAGAAAACGGGGAATTCCAGCTGCTGCTCACCCGGGAGTGAGCGCCATGGAATACATCGCCACCTTTTTTTCTCATTTCGGCGCGCTGAATTTTGCCCGCCAGCTGGGAAAATCGGCCCAGCTGATGCCCGTTCCCCGGTTTCTCAGCTCTTCCTGCGGCACTTGTGTGCGCTTTTGTCAGGAGCAGCTGCAGCTGCCTCCGGTGCTGGATGAACTGGACGCCGTCTATCTCACCGACGAAACCCCACCCCGGGTGGTCTATCGCCACCCCCATTGAAAGGAGCCCTGTCCATGTCTGACGCTGTCAAACTCACCAGTATGGTGAAAACCTCCGGCTGTGCAGCCAAGCTGGCCCCGGAAGTACTGCACCAGGTGCTGTCCGGGCTGCCCCAGGTGAAAAGCGACCGTCTGCTGGTGGGCTATGAAACCAGCGACGACGCGCTGGCCTATCAAATCGACGACCACACCGCCCTGCTGCAGACGGTGGATTTCTTCCCGCCCATGGTGGATGATCCCTTTCTATTTGGGCAAATTGCCGCGGCCAACGCCATCAGCGATGTATACGCCATGGGTGGCACGCCGGTCACCGCCATGAATCTGCTGTGTTTTCCCGCCTGCCTGCCCACCCAGGTGATGCGCGACATTTTGGAAGGGGGCGCCTCCAAAGCCAAGGAGGCGGGTGTGGTGATCGCCGGCGGGCACACCATCTCTGACCCCACGCCCAAATATGGATTGTGTGTCACCGGACTGTGTCATCCACAGCGCATCCTGCGCAACAGCACCGCCCGTCCGGGGGACCTGCTGGTGCTCACCAAACCGCTGGGAGTGGGGGTGTACAACACCGCCCACAAGGCGGAATTGCTCACCGAGGAGCAATTTGCGCCGGCGGCGGCCTCCATGTCCACCCTCAACCGGCAGGCGGCGGAGTGCGCCCGGGAGGTAATCGTCCATGCCTGTACCGATGTCACCGGCTTCGGGCTGATGGGGCACGCCTGCGAAATGGCGGAGGGAAGCGGCTGTACCATCCGGTTGTGGAGTGAGAAGCTGCTCTTTTTGCCCCAGGCCGAAGAGCTGGCCGCCATGGGACTGCTGCCCGAAGGAATGTACAACAACCTGCATTACCTGCGGGAGAAGTACGTGCTGAGCCGTCCGCTTTCCCAGAGCCGGGTGGACCTGCTGTTTGATCCTCAGACCTCCGGCGGATTGCTGCTGGCTCTGCCGCCCCAGGCGGCCCGGGAGTACCTCTCCCGGATGGAGCAGTTCACCGGCTGGGCCCGAATCATCGGCGAAGTGCTGCCCCAGGGGGATTGCCCTCTGGTGGTGGAATGACTCTCACTACAGCAAAAAGCCTCTTATGCCAACTGGCATAAGAGGCTTTTTTTACAGCTGTAAACCGGACAAGTGCAGTAGGGCTTCCAGCACCCCGCCGCCAATGGCCCGGGCCTTGTCCGATACCGAAAAGCAATTTTCCCGCCGGCAGCGGGGGTCCACATCCCCCGCCTTCATGCCTTGCCACACCGGCACGCCGTCCTGCAAAAGGCCCCGCACCACGCCGCCAATCTGGGAGCGCATGGTACTCTCCCCCACATAGCCGGTGATCTGTCCCGGCTGCACAGTGTCACCAATGGACACCGCCCCCCGGAAAATTCCCTCCGCGGGCGCCCGCAAAATCCGCTGGGTGGTATAGCCTCCGATCTCACCGGGCACACCGGTGTTGGGCTGGGCACTACCCCGGTACAAGCAGCGTCCCAGATCGTGCCCCCGCATGGTCTCCACCACACATTGACAGTCCTCCCCCGCGGTGAATCCCGGTCCCACGCCGATGACCACCGGTGCATCCGAAAGAGAGGTCCCCATATTCCGTTTGGCGATGATGGCGTCCACTACCACCTGGGGCTCCCACAGGCGTGCCCGCTCCCCGGCGGGATCGGCCATCACTGCGATGTACCCCGCCGCCACCGCCCGGCGGCAGGCTTCCACATCCTGGCAAAGCACTCCGGTGACTCCTTCCACCCGGGCCTCTCCCTGATACACCGCCGGGGAAAAGGCCACCGTCCGGCGCACCGTAGTGGGCACCGGCAATTCGGTCATCACAATGGAAAACCCGCAGGCGTGCAGCCGGCAGGCAATACCGCTGGCCAGATCTCCCGCACCTTTGATCCACACTCTCATCTCTCATTCCTCCATGGGCTCCAAAGCCACCCGCAGCCGGCCGCCGCACCACATCCCCAATGCCCCCGCTTCTTCGTTGTTGAGGGCATAGCTGCGGCACACACAGCCGCCTTTCTGCTCCAACAGCCGCCGGGCTTCCTCCACCACTGTGAATTCCACCTTTCCTCCGCCAATGGTCCCCACCGTATCATGGGGACGAATCAGCATTCGGGCGCCCACGCCTCGGGGCGCGGAGCCCTCTTTGGCCACGATGCGGACCAAGACAGCAGGCCCGCTCTGGTGCAGAGCCTCCGCCACCTGCTCGTCCAGATAGCATTCCAGCCCCACCCGGTTTTTCTCCTGAATCATCTCCGCCGCAATGCTCACCGCGATCTCCTCCGGCGTCTGCCCGCCGATGTCCAGCCCGATGGGAGTGTGAACTCGATCAAAGACCTCAGTTGCAATCCCCTTTTCCTCCATCAGCGCCCGGGTGCGGGCAATTTTTTTGCGACTGCCCAGCATACCCACATAGCCGAAGGGCCGGCGCAAAATGGCTTCCAGACAGAGGGCGTCGTGGGCGTGTCCCCGGGTGGCAATGACGTAATACCAGTTGCCCGGCTGCTGCGGCTGTGCAAAATACTCCGAAAACTCCATCTGCTGCACCCGGGCCTGGGGGAATCGCTCCTGACGGGCAAATTCCGCCCGGTCCTCCACCACCGTGACCGGCCAGCGCAGCAGGTCCAACAGGGTGCACAGGGCTTTGGAAATGTGCCCTCCCCCCAGAATCACCACCTGGGGTGCCCGGTACAGCCGCTCTCCAAAAACCTCGTCCTCTCCCCACCGGTATACGCCCGGCAGCGGATGGGCAAAATCCGCGAGCCGCTGCTGCCACCAGCTTTTCTGGTCCGGAACACAGCGCAGTTCTCCTGTCCCAATCGCCGCCTTCCACCCGGCATGAGGGCCCTCCAGCACCGTATAACTCTGTACCCCCTCGCTGCCGCACCAGTCAGCCAATTCCGCGTACCAGTTCATCCCGTTCCTCCTCTGTAAACGCAGTGCGAACGCACCACTCCACTCCTCTTTGCCGCAGCTGTACGGCAATTTCCTCTGCCGCCGCTCTTCGCCCAGGGGTATCCGCCTTGTTGAGCACCACCCGAAACAGCCGGTCTTCCACTCCTTTTCGCCCACCCAGCGGATGGGTCAGCAGAGCCGCCGCTTCTGCCGGGGAAAGCCATTGGTCAGGCGTTTTCCCCAGCAGAGCGCACACTCGTTCCGGCCGGTGGCAAACCTCTCCAATGGGGCCTTCCAATCCATCCAGCCCCAGCAGGACGATCACCGCCGGACTGGCGGGCCACAGCGCCGGCTCATGGGCGGCGGGGGCTTTGCAGGGCAGCCCTCGGGAACCGTCCGCTTCCACCAGAATGGTACACCCCAGCTCCTGCGCCGCCCGCCGGCGCTCCTGGAGCAGCGGCCCCAGTTTGCCCGCGGCCGCGGGCAGGCCCGCCACCACCGGTCCCTTTTCCCACCGCAGCTTTTCCGGCTCTTCCAGCCCGGTCACCTGATATCCCTCCGGCCGCCAGATGTGAGTGGTGGTGGTGAGTAGCACCCGCCCCGTCTGGCGATGCCGTTCCCAGCCCAACCGGTAGAGCAGGGTGGTTTTTCCGCCGCCCCCCACCAGACAGGCTCCTTCCTCCGGCAGCTCCAGTGCCTGCCACAGAGAATCACAGGTGCAGCATCCCTGTGCCGTCAACCGCGCACAATCCATACTCTCTCTCCTTATGCCTGCCGGTGCAGCGCCATACGGATGGCATAGTCAATGGCGTTGACCAGACTGGTCTCGTTCTGGATTCCCTTCCCAGCCTGATCAAAGGCGGTGCCGTGGTCCACCGAAGTGCGGATAATGGGCAGTCCCAGCGTCACATTGACCCCGCTGACCGAGCTCCATTTGCCCGCCTGCCGGTCATAGACAAAGCCCACCACCTTGAGAGGGATATGCCCCTGATCGTGGTACATGGCCACCACAATGTCATACCAGCCGCCCCGGGCTTTGGAAAACAGAGAATCGGGAGGAATGGGACCCTCCACCTGCATACCCTCCTGGCGGGCCTGGGCAATGGCGGGTGCGATCTCCTCAATCTCCTCGGTGCCAAACATTCCGTTTTCTCCCGCGTGGGGATTGAGGCCCGCCACTCCAATGCGAGGCTGCTCGATGCCCAAAGACCTACAAGCCTGATGAGCAATGCGGATCACATCCAGCACCCGGTCCTTTTTCACCCGATCGCAGGCCTCCCGCAGAGAAACATGGGTGGACACATGCACCACCCGCAAATCCTCATGGGCCAGCATCATGGTGTACTTGGGGGTGTTGGTGTAATGGGCATAGATCTCGGTGTGCCCGGAGAAATGATGTCCCGCCAAATTCATGGCCTCCTTGTTGAGAGCGTTGGTGACGGTGGCGTCCACCTGTCCCTCCATGGCCAGCTCAATCACTTTGCGCACGCACTGAAAAGCCGCCTCACCGCACATGGCGGACACTTTCCCGTAGGCAAACTTGGCCGGGTCGATAAGGTCCATGTGGTATACATCGATCACCCCGTACTCAAACCGAGCCTCTTCCACCCGGCTGACCCGACGGACACTGAGCTCCTGTGCCCCCACCATCCCAATGGCGTCCTCAATCATGGCGGCATCCGCCACCACCAGCGGACGGCACCGCTGATACAGTTCTTTTCTCCGCAGCGCCTTCACGGTGAGTTCCGGTCCGCCGCCCGCAGGGTCTCCCATGGTAATTCCAATGACAGGTCTAGTTTCCATTGTGTTCTCCTCTCCCGCGCAGATATTCCACCGCGCGCACCAGTGCATCCTCTTGCCCAAATCCGCCCGACTTGGTCACCATCCGCAGACCATCCCGGGCGCCGCCCAGCATCCGGCCCGCCGGAATGCCCGGCGCCACCTCACCCTCCAGGGTCAGGCGGCCAGTGCCCATAGCCCGGCACACCTGCAGCGCAGTGTCCCCTCCGGTGGCCACCACGCCGGTCACCCGCTCATCCACACACAGCTGACGGGCCATTTCTCCCAACTGCTCCACAATCTGCCGGGCCTTCTCATATTGCTCGGGCGTATCCCGCAGAACCATCTGAAAGGGCTTGTACAAACTGTCCACCGCCAACAGCAGTTCCCGGCTGCCCTGCCCCAGCTGCCGCCGCAGCTCTCCCAGGCATCGTTCCAACTCCCGCTTAGGGTTCTCCCACAGAGCGTCTGTGTCCAGCAGTACTGGCTGCAGCCCAAATCGCTGCCGCAGTTCTTCCACCTGCTGGGCGGTTTCCCGGTTCCGGGACCCCACCACTGTCAGCACCGCTCCATCGGTTTCTTCCTCTGGGGCAAACTTGGGTGTCAATCCCATCCGGGCCGCCAGCTGGTCCGCCACCGCTCCTGCCAGTCCGGCCGAGCCGCACAGCACCACCCGGGGCAATTTTTCGGCCGCCTGGGCCACACTGGCCAGATCCTCCCTAGTCACTGCGTCAGCCACCAGTGTCTGCACCCCTGCCTGCCGGGCCTGCCGGAGCCACTCCACCAGCTTGTCCGGCCCCTGCCGCACCTGCTGCAGCGGCAGCGGTTCCACCCGGCCGGTCATTCCCTGCCGGAACAGCGCCAATCCATCGGTGCTTCCCCCGGGCCAACGGAGAATGCCTTTCTCCATGGTACGTTGGTTTTCGGGATAGGCCGGCGCCACAATGGCCAGAGCATCCCCCAGCGCCTCCAGCACCCCTTCCAGCTCGCTGTCCGGGTTGCCCCGCAGCAGAGAGTCTATTTTCTTGTAGATGGGCTGTTCGGTCCCCAGTGCCAGCAGAGTCTGTTTCACCCGCTGTTGGGCCTCCTGAGGAAGCAGCGGCCGGGAATCGGTGTTCACCGCCAACAGGTCACAGTCGGGCATTTTTCGATCTTCCGATCCTTCCAGCACCTGCACCACCACCGAAAATCCCCGTTTGGAAAACTGTACCGCCGCGTCGTTGGCGCCGGTGAGATCATCTGCCAGCAACAGCATCTGTTCTTCCTCCTTCCAGTAAAAAAACCCGTCCCGGGGTTGCCGGGACGGGCCGAAATCCTCTGCGTCAGCGGGTGGCTTTTTCTGCGTCGGCACGCATCCGAGCCACATCGGCGGCATCCAGCTGCAGTGCCGCACTCTTTAGATTCTCCTCCACATGGTGAATCTTGCGGGCACCGCACAGTACATTCATCTGCTCGCTCTGTGCCATGGTCCAGGCGATCACCAAATTGGACAGTTTGCAGTCATACTTGTCACACAAATCCTGCCAGCCGTCCAGCATGGCCACCACCTTGGCTCGTTTTTCAGGCTGGTACCACTCGATTTTCTTGCGGTACTCCAGGTCTCCCACCTGATAATCCATGCGGAACCGTCCGGTCAGCAACCCCTGCTCCAGCGGAGAATAAGCCTGCATGGTGATTTTTTCCTTTTCACAGATGGGCAGCAGCTCTTTCTCCACCCGGCGGGACAGCATGCTGTATTTCTCCTGAATCAAATCCACCTGTCCGTATTTCAGATATTCCTTCACATGCCAGGGCTCCACATTGGACACGCCAATGGCCCGAATCTTGCCCTCTTTTTTGAATTCCAACAGCTGGTTCATGGTCTCCTCAATGGGCACCATAAAGGGCTCGATGCACTGCCAGTGTGTGATATAGATGTCGATGTAATCGGTTTTCAGGCGGCGCAGGCTGTTTTCCAGCTCAATGCGCATGGCCCGGGGGCTCAGATTCCGGTATACCGTCCGGCCGTCCCGCTGGGTGTGGATGCCGCCCTCGTCGTCTTCCCACCACAGGCCGCATTTGGTGGACAGCACCACTTTGTCGCGAATGCCTTCCAATGCCTTGCCCACCACTTCCTCGCTGTGGCCGAAACCATAAGCGGGCGCGGTGTCCACCAAAGTGATGCCCCCATCAATGGCCGCCCGGATGGCCTGAATCGGGATGGAGTCATCCTGTTTGCCCCAGAAGTCATCTCCACCGGCAGCCCAGGTGCCAATGCCCATGGCAGACGCTACAATGCCCGATTTTCCAATTTCACGCATTTTCATGATTTGTTTCCTCCAGACATACAATCAAACAAGGCAGCACTGTATCAAACAGGCGGCCGCTGTCATTTTCCACCACTTGCATGGTAGCACAGCCGCCGCCTGTTTTTCAATCCTTTTACTGAAAAATCTCAATTTTTATCAGCCGTTTTCAGCCAATTCACACAAACCTCAGTATCCAAAGGCCAGTGCGCCGCCGTCTACCGCCATATCCTGTCCGGTCACGTACTCGGCTTCATCAGAGAGCAAATAACAGATCATTGCTCCGATATCCCGGGGATGACCGTATTTGTGCACCGGCATGCGAGCTAGAATCTTCTGCTGGCGCTGAGGGTCCATCACCTTTTTGGTGAGTTCCGATGGGAACCAGCCAGGAGCCACCGAATTGACATTGATGTGATCCTCTGCCCATTCCACTGCCAGACCCCGAGTGAGCCCCAGCACAGCGGATTTGCTGATGCAGTAGGGCACCACCTCACTGAAGCCCAAATGGGCCGCCATAGAGGAAATATTCACCACCCGGCCCCGGGCAGGCGCCTTTTTAAGATGGGGATAACACAGACAACTGAGCTTGAACAGGCTTTTCACATTGGTCTGCAAAATGCGGTCAAATTCCTCATCAGGGAACTGTTCCGCTCTGCATTTATAAGTGATGCCCGCGTTGTTCACCAAAAAGTCAATGCCACCTTCTGCGGCCATCTCTTCCACCAGCCGGGCCGCCTGTTGGTAATCATTCACATCTGCCTGCAGGTGATGAATCCCCGGGTGGATTTCTCTGCCATCCCGCGGAGCGCCGCTGCGGCTCCAGGCATATACCTGTGCGCCTGCTTCCGCCAGTACCTGGGCCACTTCCAGTCCAATGCCGCTGGACCCGCCTGTTACAATGCCCCGTTTTCCTGTCAAATCAAACACTGCGCTTCTCCTCTTTTCCTCTGATTTTTTCAAAATGTCTGCGCCGGAGGGGCTGTGGATTCCCGCACCCTAAATTCCAAAGGCAATACGGTGTGTCTAGGTGACTGCTTCCAGGATTCCCGATCCCGGCAGGCTTCCAGCACCATGTTGGCCGCCATTTCAGCCATCAATGCCGAAGGGTGAATGTTGGCGGTGACATGGGGACGGATGACATCTCCCAGCACTGTATCATCAAACCCATCGTAAGCCGCCACTGACAGTCGGTGAGGCACCAGAATGCCGGCTTGCTCACAGGCCTTGAACACCCCGGCTGCCAACTGGTTGTTGTCACAGTACACCGCCGTAGGAAGGGGCGCTACTGTCCGGAAAATATCCATCATAGCTTCATAGCCGCCTTGCACTGTGTTGTTGCAAAAACGGATAATCAACTGATCCCGGTCCAGATTGTTTTCTTCGATGGACTGCTGCACGCCGCACCAACGACCCACGCTGGTAGAAATACACAGTGGTCCATTGAGGAGAATGATCCGCCGGTGTCCCAGTTCTACCAGATAGTCCATGGCCTTTTTGGCACCGTTCACATTGTCAGACTCAATGCTGTGGGCATTTTTCACCGCCAGATAACGCCCCACAAACACCACCGGTATTTGCTGTGCAGCGGCTTCATACACCGATGGAGGACAATTGAAGGAAGGGCAGGAGATGATGGCATCCACCCGCCAGCTGAGCAATTTTCGCACCGCTTCAGCCTCAATTTCAGGATTTTCATGGGTATGCAAAATGGAAATCATATAGCCGTTTTGTTTGAGGATCTCTTCACAGCCTGCCAGCAGACCGGTGAGAAAGGGGCTCTGCACAGTGGAAATCACCATTCCCACCAATTTACTCTGACGGCTCACCAGGCTGCGCGCCACCGCACTGGGGCTGTAATTGAGCCTTTTGATGGTCTCCAGCACCAGTTCCTTTTTTTCCTGTGCCACATATCCGTTTTCGCGGATCACCCGGGATACGGTGGAAACAGAAACTCCTGCTTCCCGGGCCACATCCTTGATGGAAACCATCGGGTCACCTCCTCTCTTTGCTGTATATTTACTGTTTTTATAGTACCATTCCTGCCAAAAAAGTCAATTCTCTTCCTTCTGGTATCGTTATCATTTTACTCAAATTCTTATCACTATTCCAATATATAATGGTACTATTTTTAGACAATTTTTTTAATTTTTTAACGATATTACCAATTTTGTTTAAAATCCTTCTGTCATATTGTAGATTTTTTTGCAGGTGTATTGACAATTATAGGGAACAACGACTACAATGTAGGCGTGCGGTAACGTTACCACATTTTATTTTACCGTTTTTGTAGTATCGTTATCATCTAAAATTCAAAAACCAAAATATTTTTTAAGAAATGGGGTATTTGTTATGAAAAAAGCACTGGTTTCCACCCTGGCGGCTCTGTTGGCTCTCTCCATGACAGCCTGCGGCGGCGACACTTCCACCGACACCTCCACTTCTACCTCTACTTCTACCTCTACTTCTGACGGTGGCGGTTCTACCAACAGCGAAGTGAAGCTGACACTGGCCAGCCATCTGGCTCCCGAAGCTTCTCAGCCTCTGGCCATGACACAGCTGGCTGATGAAATCAACAACGCTGGCGTGGGCTTCTCCGCTGCCACTTCCTTCTCCGCACAGCTGGGCGGCCAGCGTGAGCTGATCGAAGGTGTAAACCTGGGCACCATCGAAATCGCCTTTGGCGAATCGGGTCTGTACTCCAACTACTACGCTCCCTTCGGCGCCATGGTACTGCCCTTCCAGTATGAAAATACCGAACACTTCTACAACGTAATGGACGGCGAAGTGGGTCAGCAGCTGGCCGACGGTCTGGAAGCCAACAGCAACCTGAAGATTCTGTGCTGGTACGACGGCAGCCCTCGTGACATTTACTCCTCCAAGGAGCTGACTGGCATCGAAAGCCTCAAGGGCCTGAAGATCCGGACTCCCGAATCCCCCGTATATGTGAGTACCTTTGAAGCGCTGGGCGCGAACCCCACTCCCATCGCTGCCAACGAGATGTATTTCTCCATCCAGTCTGATGTAGTATCCGCCATGGAAGGCTCCAGCGAAACCGCCTATACCTATAAGATCCAGGAAGTTGCCAAGTACTGCCTGGAGAGCGGACATATCTGGACCGACGGTTCTCTGGTAATCAACAAAGCTCTGTGGGCTTCTATGAGTGAAGAGCAGCAGAAGGTGCTGCAGACCGCTGCTGACAACAGTGAGACCTTCCAGCGCGAAACTGCCACCACCAAGGCCGATGAATACAAGCAAATGCTGGCCGATGAAGGTATGCAGTTTATCGAATGCGATAAGGAAGCTGCCAAGGCCATGTGCGAATCGGTATACACCGATTTCATCGGAGGCGACTCTGAGATTCAGGCCATTGTAGACGCTATCGCAGCCGCCAAGTAATCTGATTTGTATACCGCGGCAGGCCCATATGGCCTGCCGCGATTTCCCGAAAGGAGTGAAACTCTATGGAAAAACTGCTGCGAAAGTTCATCTATCATGCTTCGGCGTTGGTATTTGCAGCAGTGGTGGTAATTGCCTTTATCCAGGTAATCTGCCGCTACGTCTTCAACAACTCCCTCACCTGGTCAGAAGAACTAATGCGTTACATGTTCATCTGGATGTTCTTTGTGGCCATGGCGGAAAGCACCCGTACCGGCGCTCATTTGGGGCTGGACATCGTGCCTGATATCTGCAAAAAGAATCCCACCGCCAACCTTATTCTGCAAACCGTTATTGATGTGCTGTGCATTTCCTTCCTGGTTTTCCTGGTGTACTTCGGATTCGAAATCTCCGGAGTCAATATGGGACAGAAATCAGCCGCTTTGCTCATTCCTCTGGGCTATATTTACGCGGCTCTGCCGGTGGGCGCCATCCTGATGATTTTCTATCAGGTGCGCAACATCATCATTCGTTTCCGTGACTATGCCAAGCTGAAGAAAGGAGGCGCTTCCGAATCATGATTGCCGTACTGTTTATTTCCTTCCTGGTGCTGTTGATTCTGGGTGTGCCCATCGCTTTCTGCACCGCTATTTCTTCTCTGTTATCTCTGCTGGTTGGCATGCCCAATGCCATCATCACCATCCCCGCCAAAATGTTCGGTGGTTTGGATTCCTTCTCTCTGATGGCCATTCCGCTGTTCATCCTCTCCGGCAATCTGATGGAAGTGGGCGGCGTATCCCGCCGTCTGGTAAACTTCGCTCAGTTGCTGGTGGGCTGGATTAAGGGTGGTCTGGGCATGGTGGCCGTTGTGGCCAGCATGATCTTCGCCAGCATTTCCGGTTCCGCTGCCGCTACCACCAGCGCCATCGGCGCCATGATGGTTCCCTCCATGGTAGACGCGGGCTATCAAAAGGAATGGAGTGCCTGCTGTGTAGCCGCAGGCGGCGTGGTAGGTCCCATCATTCCTCCTTCTGTGTTGGTGATCCTGTACTGCGCAGCCACTGGTCTGTCTGTAGGCGCCATGTTCATCGCCGGTGCCATTCCTGGAATCCTCATGGGTCTGTTTATGATGGTCATCTGCTATCGCTATGGAGCCAAGCATCCTGAAACCGGCCAATATGCCCGGGAAGCCATCACCACAAAATATGTAATCAATACAATTGTTGGTGCCATCCCGGCCATGGTGATGCCTCTTATCATCATCGGCGGCATTCTCTCCGGCGCGTTCACTCCCACCGAAGCTGCCGCAGTTGCCTGCGTATACTCTGTTCTGGTAGGTCTTTTCCTCTATCGCGGCATGAATCTCCAGCAGCTCTGGGACATTCTGGCCAACTCGGCCTTCACCAGTGCCAAACTGATGTTCATTGTATCCTCCGCCAACCTGTTTGGCTGGATTATGAGTAAGGAACAGTTCCCCCAGACAGTGGCCAACACCCTCACCAGTATGACCGACAGCAACACCGTTATCATGATTCTCATCATTCTGGTGCTGATGTTTGTAGGCTGCTTTATGGAAACCACTGCCGCACTGGTCATTCTGACCCCTGTGCTCTATCCCATTGGACAGCAATTTGGGTTTGATCCCATCCATTTCGGCATTGTCATCATCGTAATGCTGGTCATTGGCGCCATCACTCCTCCTGTGGGCGTGCTGGTATACATCGGCGCTTCCATCGCCAAGACCTCCTTTACCAAATGTATTCCCTATCTATTCCCCTTCTTTGCGGCACTGATGCTGGCCGGTCTGCTGACCGCTTTCTGGCCGCCTCTCACCACCTGGTTGCCTGCCGCCATGGGATTCTAAGCTGACAAAAGGAGTGAACGATATGTATTTTACAAAAGAACAGATTCTCGCCGCCGACCTGCCCCGCCTCAAGGAAATGGCTTTGGCTACGCTGGAAAGCGACGAAAACAAACAGCTTTTGAACAACAACAACCGTGTAAAGCTGAAATTTGGCATTGGGCGTCCACTGTACGCCAATGCGCTGGGCTTTAAGACCATGGATTATTTCACCGATCCGGAAGTTTCCGTAACCGCCCAGCTGCGCTGGAAACTGGTGGTATTCCATCTGCTGCGGGATGACACCCCCTTTGACCTGGACATCGGCATTGACTACGCCAGTGCTCTGGAGCCCAATATGCTGGGTGTGGAGATGATCGAAGGCGAAGGCAAAGAGCCAAGCTACGGTCATCCCATCATCCACGAATACGATGATCTCAAGAAAATCCCCATGCCCGATTTTTACAAGTCCGGCAAGATGCCTCATGTACATCGCATGTATGAGGCGTTCCAGGAAATTCTCGGAGAACCCTTCCGGGTATTCATGCCCGGCTGGGCCCGGGGCCCTTGGAGCATCGCCAACATGCTGCGTGGCTTCACTGAATGCTTCATGGACAGCTATGACAATCCGGAATTTCTCCACGATTTGATGCAGTTTGCGGTAGATGCCCGCATTTCTTTTGAAAAACAGCGGTGCAAGTTCCTGGGGATTGATCCCACCGACCACAGCTACACCTGGAAATATTGCGTATACCGCATCAACCACAGCAGTGACTGCTTCGAAGACGAAGTGGATGGCGCCCTTTTTGGCGTACCTTTCTATCGGGAATTTGTACTTCCCTATGAAAAACAGCTTTCTCAATTCTACAATGGATTGGATTATTACCACAGCTGCGGCACCATGACTCCTTTCCTGGATGACATCGGCAAGGAGCTCAACGTAATTGGAATGCAGCACGTAAGCGCCTGGACCAGTCTTTCCAAGGCAGCGGAAGCCCACAAGGAAAACGTTCTGCTCCAGTATTCTCTCAATGCGCTGGATGACGTATTTGGCTCCACGCCCCAACAGATGGAAGACCGGGTACGCAAGCTCATCGAAGAGTCAGGCAACCATCCGCTGGATGTGTGTGCTGACGCCATTTACAACGGCAGCTGGCCTCAGCTGGAACAGGTTATGGTGTTCCGGGATGCCTTCCGCCGGGTCAATGGACAGTTGTAATTTTCACATTTTCCTCCTACACAATATCAGCAGAAAAGCCGGTCCATAGGACCGGCTTTTCTTTTTTATGTGTATTGCTCTTTAACGTTAAAGCCTCGGCTCTTTGGATGAGTCATTCTTTCTCTTTCATGGAAGACGCTCTCAGTTCCAGCCGGTTGCCCAAAATCACCTGCCGCGGCAGCATAGAAGGATCTTTCATCCGCTCCAGCAGCAATTGTGTACCCACCTGGCCAATCTCCTCATAGGGCTGATGCACAGTGGTCAGCGGCACACTGAGATGTTCCGCCGATTCCACATCATCATAGCCCACCACCCGCACTGCGTCGGGTACTCCAATATGTGCCTCCCGTAGGGCCTTGAGTGCGCCAATGGCAATCATATCACAGGCGCATACCACCGCATCCACCTGAGTACCCTGTTCCAACTCCTGACGCATGGCCTCATAGCCCGCCTGAATGTTGGGCTCTGTAATATGAAACTTTTGGTCCCGAGGCTCGATTCCATGCTCCTTCAACGCCCGGGCATACCCCATCATACGCTCTGTTCCTGAAGTGATGACCGCAGGCAAAGCCAGAAACAAAAAGGTCCGGCATCCCTGCTCCAGCAGATGACACATCATCCGGTGGGCGCCGCCCACATTGTCATTGAGACAGGCATCGGTGAGATTGTACTCATCCCGCCGCAGCAAAAATACCAGTGGGATGCCAAACTCCTGAATCCGTCTGATCTCCTGCACACCCATACTCACTGGCGCAATGATCAACAGCCCATCCACCCGGCGGTTGAGCAAGTTGTTGATGGCCTGTTGTTCCCGATCATATCGCTCATCGGTACTGGCAATCAATGTGGTATAGCCCGCTGCTTCGGCTGTCTGTTCAATGCCCCTCCAGACCTTGCCGAACACAGTGGCTGATGTGTTGGAATTGACCACTCCCAAAGTATGAGTCTGATCTTTTTGCAGACTGCGTGCCACATTGTTGGGCACATAATTCAGTTCTCTGGCCACCCGGCAAATTTTTTCCCTTGTTTCCGCCGAAAGCCCCGGCTTACCATTGAGAGCCAGAGAAACCGCCATATTGGACACCCCCGCCTGTTTGGCAATGTCCTTAATCGTAGCGCGTTTTTCCTTTCCCTGCACCATTTTGGGATTCCCTCCTGCTTTCTTTCCCTTTCTTACTTATCACAATACAGGAAATTGCATGATTTTGCAAGGTCTTCTGTCAATCCACAGTATTTTCCTGTGGAGTACTTATCAAGTTGTACAAAAATTTCCGGGCCATTTGTTTTGCTTCTCCCTTGACGATGGTTTTTTTTGCTGTTACTATAAACATGTAGAGATCATTTTAACGTTAAAGTTAACAAGAGAAATGAGGTTTTGAACATGTCTAAGAATTATCTGCAGTGGATGAGCCAGGAAACCCCCACCATTTGGTGGCATGATTCGGCGGTACAGGCCAATATGGACGCAGCCATGAAAAATGGCGCCACCGGTATGACCACCAATCCCTTTTTGATGGCCTCTTCCCTGTATGCCGACCCGGCCAGCTGGGCGGATGTACTCAAGGATCTGCCTGAGCTCACCGGCGATGCCAAGGCACTGGAACTGGAACGCCGTCTGGGCAGCTATTATGCCAACATGCTGGCGCCCATCTACGAAAAAGGCAGACTGGGTGAAGGCGGTGTGTGCGCACAGGTAACTCCGGCCAAAACAGGCAACGCGGAGCTGATGACCCAGCAGGTACATACCATCGCCACCTTTGCACCCAACATTTTCATCAAAATTCCCGCTACCAAGGCAGGTCTGGTGGCTTTTGAAGAGGGTATCGCCTCCGGCTACAACATGGTTTCTACTGTGAGCTTCTCGGTTCCCCAGATGGTCGCCGCTGCGGAAGCACAGATCCGCGGTGAAAAGCGGGCAGTGGCAGCCGGCAAAAAGCCCGGTGTAGGTGTAGCGGTATTGATGGTAGGCCGTCTGGACGACTACCTCCGGGACGTGGCTGCGGACAACCAGCTGAACATTCCCGAAAGCGACATCATCCAGGCAGGATTGGCCTGCATGAAGAAGGCCTATGGCATCTTCATGGAAAGAGGATACAAGACCCTGCTCATGCCCGCCGCTGGCCGGGGTATCTATCACGTGACCGAATTGGCAGGCGCCAAAAACATGGTGATGTCGGTGGCTCCCTCCATTGAAAAAATGCTGCTGGAAGCCAATCCCGCCCAGGAAATGCGCATCGATGTGCCCATCGCCCAGGATGTCATTGACCGGCTGTCCACCATGGCGGAATTCCGCAAGGCCTTCAACGAAGATGGTATGGCTCCCGAAGAGTTCATCACCTTTGGCCCCACCAACCGCACCGCCACCCAGTTTGTGGAAAGCGGCTGGAACAAGCTGATTCAATTCAAATGATTTGGGGGTTTGATTCTCCCTTCAACAAACCAAAAGGACAGACTCATAAGAGTCTGTCCTTTTTGCATTTCACTTGCGTTTTTCACCATTGAGCCGATGGGCCTGAGAGATGGTCACATCCAAATGTTCCTCCATCAGCTTGCCCGCCCGCTCCGGGTCGCGGTTGCGGATGGCCTCAATGATTTGCGGATGGTACACAAAGGTGTATTTGGGCCCCACAATGTCCTGAATCAACACCTGATTGACCACCAACGCGTCTTTCACAATGGAATACACCCGATTGAGCACGCTGTTGCGGGCACACCGCGCAATGGTTTCATGAAAATACATGTCATCCCTGGCAAATTTCTTCTTGTCATAGGGCTGGTTTTCCTGCACTTCCCGACGCATGCGGTCCTCCAGCTCCTGCAATTCCTGAATTTCTTCGGGTGTGGCGCGCTGCGCCGCTAGTTTCACCGTCTCAATTTCAATGATTTTACGAAACTCCAGAATCTCCTGCAGCTCAAAATTCCCCCACATCAGAGAGGGCAGCAGAGAATTAAAATAGATGTTGGAAGCGGATTCATTGCTGACAAAGGTGCCCTCTCCCTGCCGGGACTCCAACAGCCCCAGTGCACTCAGCTTTTGCAGAGCCGCCCGCACCGAATTACGGCTCACCTGAAACATGGCTGCCAGTTCATTTTCCGACAGAATTTTTTCTCCGCACTTCCACTCTCCCGCGGAAATCATAGACAGCATCTGGTCGAAAATCTGATCGCTGACACTGGCTTTTTTGATGGATTTGATGGGCATACCGTTCCAACTCCTCTGCATCCTTTCCCAAGGACCAGTCAAAATTCCTTTGTTGTAGTACAATTCTACCTATACTTGTATCATAGGCCATTCCCTGCCAAAATGCAATCCCTTCTTTTCCGTCATTCTCACTGGATTTCACTTATAACAAACAACAAAATAAACAAACCCATCTGATAATCTGCATAAAAAAGAGCTGCCCATTTGGGCAGCCTTACGATAGCCATTGCTAACTCAATTGCAAAAACACGCGCCGTTTTCCCTGTGCCGGCGCAAAATATCCTGCAGCGCACAGGCGCTGCTGCTATGACTGCGCGCCACCGCTGCGGCACTCCTTCCCGCCTCCTGCAGAGCACTGCCCACCATTTTGTGAGAAACCGTACTGGTAAAGAGTACCAGCAAATCGGGACAGCCGATCTGTTTTTTGAAATTGGCGGGCATTTTGGTAAACACTTTGGCTTTGTACCCATAGGTCTTGCAGATTTGCCGGTATCGGCCCTCCATACACTCATTGCCTCCGATGATGACTACGCTCATAGAAACCTCCTTTGTGCCACCGATTTCACTTTGGTTAGCGTTTGCTAACCAAAGTATAACATAGCCGCTGCTGTTTGTCAACCACAGGTCAAATAAAAGCCATTCTCCTCACTCTCGGGGAGAATGGCCGGCAATGTGATCCTTCAGACACTGAAAAGTCTGTGGACTGATGTCATGCTCCATACGGCAGGCGTCCTCCGCCGCCACTTGAGGGTCCACTCCCAACCGGATCAGCCATTGAGTCAGCAGCTGATGCCGTTCAAAAATGGTTTGGGCAATGGCCTGGCCACTCTCAGTGAGTTCCAGCCACCCTTCCTCATCCATGGTAATGTGGCCATTTTCCCGCAGCAAACTCATAGCCCGGCTCACACTGGGCTTGGAAAAATTCATATGCCGGGCCACATCGATGGAACGGACCTTGCCCTTTTCACCTTTTATCATCAGGATGGCCTCCAGATAATTTTCCGCCGATTCCTGGATCTTCATGTGAATCACTCATTTCCGCAAAAGATATTTTTAATATTATAACACAAACGGGGGAAAAAGTGATATATTTTATATGAACAGACTCCACCGGAATGGTAACTGAATCACTGAGCGGGGGACGGGCTGTATGGTACAGTAAACTCATAAAAAATCACTTGACCAGAAAGGCGGATTTTGATGAGTTTCTTGAATTTATTTTCCCGCGGTTCTTCTCTGAAAGCGGGTTTGCAGCAAGCACAATCCACCCCCGGCGCCATCCTGCTGGATGTGCGTACCCCCGAGGAATATGAGCAGGGTCACTTGCCCGGCAGTCTCAATCTTCCTCTGGCTGAGATTCACACCATTTCCCTTCCCACCGAACAGCCCCTGTTTGTCTACTGCCTCAGCGGAGGCCGGAGCGCACAGGCCTGTTCTCATCTCAGAAAACGCGGATATACCGCAACCAACATAGGCGGTCTGATGGGATATCAGGGACCGCTGCAACAAGGAGGAAACTGACATGAAGGTATTGATTATCGGCGGTGTGGCAGGCGGCGCCACTGCGGCGGCCCGTCTGCGGCGGCTGGACGAATCGGCAGAAATTGTCATTCTGGAGCGTACCGGCTATGTGTCTTACGCCAACTGCGGGCTTCCCTACTACATCGGCGGCACCATCCAGAACAAACGGGCACTCACCCTGCAGACTCCCCAGAGTTTTGCATCTCGATTCCGCATTGATGTGCGAGTGCATCAGGAAGCCCTTTCCATCGACCCGGCCGCCAAAACCGTACAGGTGAAAAACCTGGAAACCGGCGAGGTATACACCGAATCCTATGACAAGCTGATCCTCTCTCCCGGCGCCAAGGCCGTCCGGCCCTCTATGCCGGGCATCGACAGCAGCCGGATCTTCACCCTGCGTACCGTAGAGGACACCTTCCGCATCCGGGAAACCCTGGACCAGCTGGCGCCCCGCAAAGCGGTGGTGATCGGCGGTGGCTTTATCGGCCTGGAAATGGCAGAAAATCTGGTGCATGCAGGCATCCAGACCACCCTTCTGCAGCGCAGCGGCCAGGTGATGCCTCCGCTGGATTCCGATATGGCGGCGTTGGTGCATGCCTATCTGCGTACCCAGCAGGTGGACCTGCGGCTCCATCAGGCAGTTGTGGGCTTTGAAGAGCGGGATGGACAGATCTATACCCTGCTGAAGGAAGGCGAACCGGTAGCGGCCGACGTGGTCATTCTGGCCATCGGTGTGACCCCCGATTCCCATTTGGCCAAGGATGCAGGCCTACAGCTGGGCGCCAAGGATTCCATCGTCACCAACGAGCACATGCAGACCTCTCAGCCCGACATCTACGCGGTGGGGGACGCAGTGGAAGTGCGTCATTTTGTCACCGGCAAGCCCGCTCTCATCGCTCTGGCCGGTCCCGCCAACAAACAGGGCCGCATCGCCGCCGACCATATCTGCGGCCTGAACCGCGCATTCACCGGTTCTCAGGGCTCTTCGGTACTGAAGCTGTTTGATATGACCATCGCCGCTACCGGCATCAGTGAAAAAACTGCCCGGGCCAGCGACATTGCCTGCGACAAGGTGGTTACCTTCTCGGCTTCTCACGCCACCTACTACCCCGGCTCCACCGATATGACCATCAAAACCATTTTCGACCCCCAGACCGGCAAGATTCTGGGTGCGCAGATTGTGGGCTTTGAAGGGGTGGATAAGCGAATCGACGTACTAGCCACTGCCATTCACGCGGGCATGACCTCTGCCGATCTGGAAGAGCTGGATCTGGCCTATGCTCCTCCCTATTCCTCTGCCAAAGACCCGGTCAACATGGCAGGCTTTGTCATTGAAAATCTGCGGACCGGTCTGGTGCGGCAGCATCACTGGGACGAAGTGGAGCAGCTGCCCCAGGATGGCAGTGTGATTCTGCTGGATGTGCGCACCACCGGAGAATTTGCCCGGGGTTCCATTCCAGGCGCGGTCAATATCCCGCTGGATGAACTTCGGGACCGGCTGGCGGAACTGGACCCCTCCAAGAAGATCTACGTCAACTGCCAGAGCGCTCTGCGCAGCTATCTGGCCTGCCGTATCCTCACCCAGCATGGCTTCTGGTGCAGCAACCTGTGCGGAGGATATCGCTTCTATGATTATATGATGCAGAATCGCTGCTTTGACAGCGACCCCGCCTATCCCTGCGGCATCAAAATGTAAAACAAAACCCCTCCCACCGGGAGGGGTTTTTTCACATGGCCAGGGAGCCGTTGTCGTCTTCCACCAGCAGGAGCAGTTCTTCCTCCCGGCCGGTCTGGGCATTGATATACACCAGATATTTGCGATCCTCCTGATTGGTACACAAAAAGCCGTGTACCACCACTTCGCTTCCATCGGGACGCGGAATCACCGCCAGCTCATACCCCACCGGAGTCAGCCGGCTATTGAGAGATTGTTCTGCCTCGGCGCGGCTGATGGCCGGCGGCTCAATCTCCCTCTGATGGTGATTCATCAGATAATCTCCACTCTGCAAAAAGACGATTTCTCCATCATCCAGCGCCACACCAATCTCCACCAGATCGGGATAGCAGGTGTAGCCATGCTGCATGGCGGCATAACTGAGAGTCAGTACTCCATCCCGCTGCAGCGCATACCGCTGCCGCAAATCGGTGAACCCCTGCTGCAGCAGAAATTCCTCCGCCTTACGGGCCGCCCCATCATGAGACAGACGAATTTCTCCCACTGTTCGGCTGTTGAGCAGCGACAGCGGATATCCGCCCTGTTGGGTGATTTCCACATACATTCGCTGACCATCTTCCTTCTCATGGACAAAACTGAAAGTGGGCATATTTCCCTCTCCTGCTCCCTCCATGGTGCATTCCTCAGGAGATACCCCCAGCAGCTGCGCGGCCCGTTCCTGTGCCTGCTGCTCAGACACCACAGGCTGGTCCTTCAAAAATACGCTCTCCCGCTGGGACATATGGTCGGAATAGGGACCGTCATACACCAGTGTGGGCAGATCCACAAACTCTCCTTCCACCTGCGAAAAGGCATCCGCCAATGCGGGTAAGCCGTCCTGGCTCTGCCGGGTCATGCTGCGAATTTCCCATACTGTCAATTCTCCGTCGTTCACCTGCTGCTCCATGGTGCCCAATGCGCCGGACAGAGAGCTGGCATATTGAGAAAGAGTATCTAAGGTGGCCTGCTGTTCCGCGGAAGGTTCTTCTCCTCGGGCAGCCTTGAGGGCCACTGTCAGGGTATAGTCTCCCACCTGACTCATAAAGCGGGAGAGCTGATCCATCTGTACGCTGCTGAGGGGCAGCTGACCCATGGCGGCCTTGGCACTGCCCGCCTCTGCCCACAGTCGATTGGACAACTCCACCAGCCGATCCACCGAACTGGTGTGAATTCCTTTTTCCAAGGTGGCATCCACCGTTTTTACATAGTCCACCAAATCATAAAAAGCCCGCTGATAACTGGCTTCCACCGCTTGTCGATATTGTTCGGCTCGATGATACTGATACACTGCCGCACCGCACAGCACCGCAATGGCGCATAGTGTATAACTCACCGCCCGCACCTGATCCCGTTTGGTCAATCTGTTCACATCCTTTGGCTTTTTTCATAGCATGTGCCAAAGAAGGAGATTTCATACCCCACATTGCATACATAAAAAGAACGGCGCCGGTCCAAACAGACCAGCGCCGTTTTATGATTCACTTATGAGTGTGCCACAACAAAATCAGTAGGCTACTCCCTGAGCCAGCATGGCATCAGCAATCTTCTCAAAGCCGGCAATATTGGCGCCCATAACCAGATTGTCCTTATGGCCATACCGGGCAGCTGCTTCTTCGGCATTCTTGAAAATGTCCACCATGATGTTGCGCAGACGTTCGTCCACTTCTTCAAAGGTCCAGGACAGACGCAGAGAGTTCTGGCTCATCTCCAGACCGGAGGTTGCTACACCGCCCGCATTGGCAGCCTTGGCAGGGCCAAAGAACACGTCATTGTTGAGGAACAGAGCCACTGCTTCGGGAGTGGAAGGCATGTTGGCGCCTTCTGCCACAAACTTGCAGCCATTGGCGATCAGAGCCTTGGCGTCTTCTTCGTTGAGCTCATTCTGAGTGGCGCAGGGCAGCGCGATGTCACACTTCACACCCCAGGGCCGCTTGCCCTCGGTGTATACACTACCGGGCACACGATCCGCATACTCCTTGATACGGCCGCGCTTGACTTCCTTGATATCCTTTACCACGTCCAGATTGATGCCGTTTGCATCGTAAATGAAGCCGTTGGAATCGGACATGGTCACCACCTTGGCGCCCAGCTGAGTGGCCTTCTGAGTTGCGTAAATGGCCACATTGCCGCTGCCGGAAACAGCTACTGTCTTTCCTTCAAAGCTGGTACCCTTGTGCTTGAGCATCTCCTGGGTGAAGTAGCACAGACCGTAGCCAGTGGCTTCCTTACGGGCCAGAGAACCGCCGTAGGTCAAGCCCTTGCCGGTGAGCACACCGGTAAACTCATTCTTGAGACGCTTGTACTGACCATACATAAAGCCGATTTCCCGAGCACCCACACCGATATCACCGGCGGGCACATCGGTGAACTGGCCAATGTGACGGCTCAGCTCGGTCATAAAGGACTGGCAGAAACGCATCACTTCCGCGTCGCTCTTGCCCTTGGGGTCAAAGTCGCAGCCACCCTTGCCGCCGCCCATGGGCAGACCGGTGAGGCTGTTTTTGAAGCACTGCTCAAATCCCAGGAACTTGATCACAGAAGCATTGACAGAAGGATGGAAACGCAGACCGCCCTTGTAGGGGCCAATGGCGGAATTGAACTGTACACGGAAACCGCGGTTCACCTGGACCTTACCGGAATCATCCACCCAAGATACGCGGAACTGAATCATTCTTTCGGGCTCCACCATGCGCTCAATGATGCCAGCCTTCTCCAACTCGGGACGGGCTTCCAGCACCGGCTCAAAAGATTCCAGCACTTCCAGCACAGCCTGCTGGAATTCCGCTTCACCGGCATTGCGCTTTTGTACAGTTTCATACACATTCTTCAGATACGCATTCTTCAACGCCATTGTTGTTTCCTCCTTTACGCATACTATCTCTATCATTGTACCCATGCGGTGCCGGGCTATTTTATGCTGCCCGGGGGGTTCCGCTATGCCAACATTATATAATAAGGTTGCAAAATTTGCAAGGTTTTTCATATAAAAAATCATAATTCAGAGAAATGTACGGAATTTCCCGGTAAAAAACCAATAATTTTTCCATTTTATTCTTTTTTTATGAAAGTTAATTCCATTATTATGAATAAATTCCTGCATTTTTGCCATTTTACTCATCGTTGTGGCCGGCGTGCCAAATCAGCCTGTTCAGCCCCCTCTTCCCCCTGGATTCGGCTTGTGGTATAATGGTGCGGAAGTTGCAAAAAGGAGAGAGTATCTACTGATGAAACCCTTGACACTCATCAATTTTCAGCTTTTGCGGCATATCTGCATCATTGCCATTCCCATCGCGCTGCAAAATGTACTAGTCAACTGCCTCAATATGATGGACACCCTGATGCTTAGCCGGTTTGGTGAAAATCCGGTGGCGGCGGTGGGACTGGCCAATCAGCCCTTTTTTATCAGTACCATGATTATTTTCGGCCTCAGCTGTGGAGCGTGTGTGCTCACCAGCCAATACTACGGCGTGGGAAACTGGGAGGCCATCCGCAAAGTGCTTTCCATCGCCATGTCCATGGCGCTGGTGGTGGGAATCTCTATCTTCCTGCTGCTCTTTTTCTTTCCCCAGGAGGTGATGGGGTTTTATACCGACAAACCCCTGCTCATTGAAATGGGTGCCCAATATTTACGCATTGCCTCCTTCTCCTACTTTTTTATGACCCTCTCGACCACCTATCTGGGGATCGTGGTATCCATCGGCGCACCCCAGCTGCCCCTCAAAATCAATGTGCTGGCGCTGGTGCTCAACACCACACTCAACGCCATCCTCATCTTTGGCTTGCTGGGTTTTCCGGCACTGGAAGTCCGAGGGGCCGCTATTGCCACCGTCATCGCCCGAATGGTGGAATTCGCTCTGGTGGCCTACTTTCTGTTTGGCCCCCGCAGTCTGGTGCGGCTGCGTCTGAGCGACCTGTTTCATTTTGACCGCCCACTGTTTCAGGACTACATCCGATATGGTATGCCGGTGCTGTGCAACGAATTCCTGTGGGGATTCGGCACCTCTCTGTATTCAGTGATTTTGGGACACACTTCGGAATTTGTGGTCACCGCCTACAATTTTGTCCTGATTGTGGAACGGATGGTCAATGCCTATGTGCTGGGAATCGGCCGGGCCGCCGGAGTGCTGGTGGGCATGGAAATGGGACGCAACAATCCCAAAGAAGCCTACCGGCAGGCTAGGTATATGCTGGTATTCGCCGCAATCATGGGAGCACTGTCCCTGCTGATCTATCTGTTTCTCCGCATACTGGTGGGCCTGCCCATCACCGCAGAACTTTTGGATTTTGAACCGGCCACCATGCAGGCTCTGTCTGCCATGATGCTGGTGGAAGTGCTCATCGCCATTCCCCGGGGTGTGCAGACGGTATGCATCATCGGCGTCCTGCGGGGCGGCGGCGATACCTTTTTCGCCACTCTGGCGGACACCGGCCCCATCTATCTGGGCTGTCTGCCTCTGGGGTTTCTTGGATTCAAATTGGGCGCCCCAGTCTTTGTACTCTATTTGCTGTTACGCAGCGACGACATCATCAAACTGTGCCTGGTGCTGTGGCGATTCCGCAGCCGTCGATGGATGCGAAATGTCACCCGTCCAGGTTGACAAAAACGCCGTTCCCAAATGGGAACGGCGTTTTTCACTATTTGGCAAAGACGTGGCTGCCGATGGTTTTGATCACCGGGCGGCTGTAAATCCACTGGCTAGTGGCTGTTTTGGGGTTGTAGTAGTAAATGGCACCGCCACTAGGATCGGCGCCGCTCAGCGCCATATCGGCTGCGCGGTAACAGCTCTCTTCCATTTCAGCGTCAATCTGCCCATCGGCCACAGCAGTAAAGGCCAGGGGTTGATACACCACGCCGGCAATGGTATTGGGGAAGGAGGGGTGCTCCACCCGATTGAGTATCACCGCTCCTACCGCCACCTGTCCGGTGAAAGGCTCTCCTCGGGCCTCTCCATTGATCACCCGGGCCAACAAGTTACGGTCACTAGCGCTGACACTCTGGGTGCCCCCAGTCTGGGCACTGCCATCCTCCTGGATACCCAGAGCCGCCAACGTTTTGGGGCCCACCACTCCATCTGCCTGCAGTCCGTTTTTCTGCTGGAAATAGATGACCGCCTTACGGGTCTGTTCCCCGTAAATGCCGTCGATGGTGCCGTTGAAATACCCCCAGTTGGTCAGCTTTTTCTGAATCACCCGAACGGTCTCCCCCCGGCTGCCTAGGGTGATCACCGCCGTTTCCACCGCATCCTGCTGGGCCTGCTGACATCCTGCGGCCAGCAGCAATGTCAGGGTCAGCAGCACTACGGCCTGCAAAACCTGTATCCATTTTCGTCTCATAGAAAAAACCTCTCTTACACAGCTGATCTTTCACTGCCAGTTTGTGCAAAAGAGGTTTTTTTATGCGTTTTTCTGTATCAGGAGGCGGTTTGCTCCACAGCCGCGGCTTGTGCCACCAGCTGCAGTTCATCACCGCTGTCCGCTCGGTAGGTGGCAATGCTCTGGCGCATATAGTCGCTGTCGTCCACCTGCATTTCGCCGGTGCGAGGATGTACCGTCACATATATCTCTGAAGGCTCCACGTCGGGGGAGGAATTGGTGGCGGCCTTTACCACAAAGTAATAAACACCCTGCAAACTCTCCCGGCTGCTCCAGTCTTTGGGCTGGAAAGTGGGGAGCGAAAAACAGTACGCCGCTCCATATTCATCGGCCACCTTTTGCGCTGCCTGCTGAAAGGTCACCCGGGGCGTCGTCATGGCAAACAGCACCAGAATCACGGTGATCACACCGCCGCCCAGAGCCAGCCGGCCCCATTGCTTTTTCATACCCGCCTCAATGACAAAGGGCAGGCAGGCCACCGCAATGGCCGCGGCATTGATATAGTTGAGGCTGTACAGCCACAAAAAGTCCGAGCTATTGCGCAGGTGTAAATACCCGGCGGTGAGCAGAAACAGCAGCACCGACACCCCCAGCAGCCACAGACGGCTGCGGGGAGAACGGCGGGCAGAAGAAGTCTGTCTGGCTGTCATCATTCGTCACCCAATGACCTTGCGGTCCACTACGTCCACGATTTCCGCCACGAAGTCCTGACAGGACATCACACGGTTTGCCTGCTGGCCCCGCAGACGCACAGACACTTCGCCCTTTTCCACCTCGCTGTCGCCGATGATCAGCATATAGGGGATCTTTTCCATCTGGGCTTCCCGAATCTTAAAGCCGGTCTTTTCGCTGCGGGTATCCACCGTCACCCGGATGCCCTTAGCTTCCAGAGCGGCCTTCACCTGATCGCAGTAGTCGTTGTGCCGGTCGGCGATGGGCAGAATCCGTACCTGTTCCGGACACATCCAGCAGGGCAGAGCGCCGGCGTATTTTTCGATCAGCAGAGCCAGGGTACGTTCGTAGCAGCCCATGCTGGTACGGTGGATGATATAGGGATTGACCTTCTTGCCATCCCGGTCCACATATTCCATGCCAAACTTTTTGGCCAGCAGCAGGTCGATCTGAATGGTTACAAGAGTATCTTCCTTGCCGAACACATTCTTGCACTGGATGTCCAGCTTGGGACCATAGAAAGCCGCCTCATCAATGCCCACAGTGTAGTCCACACCCAGATGATCCAGAATGCGGCCCATGATGCTTTGAGCTTCATCCCATTGCTCGGGAGTGCCCTCGTACTTGTTTTCCGGATTGGCCGGATCCCACTGAGAGAACCGGAAGGTGCAGTCTTCCAACAGGCCCAGGGTACCAAGGCAATATTTGGCAAGATCCAGACAGCCCTTAAATTCCTCTTCCAGCTGGTCGGGACGGATAATCAGATGACCCTCGGAAATGGTGAACTGCCGCACCCGGATCAGGCCGTGCATTTCGCCGGAGGCCTCGTTGCGGAACAGCGTGGAGGTCTCGCCCAGACGCATGGGCAGATCCCGGTAGGAGCGGCCCCGATTGAGGAATACCTGATACTGGAAGGGACAGGTCATGGGGCGCAGCGCAAAGCACTCCTTGGTCTCATCATGAGGATCGCCAATGATGAACATGCCGTCCAGATAGTGATCCCAGTGGCCGGAAATTTTATAGAGATCGCTCTTGGCCATCAGAGGAGTCTTGGTGAGTTGATAGCCGCGCTTCTGTTCCTCGTCCTCAATCCAGCGCTGCAGCAGCTGAATCACCCGCGCGCCCTTGGGCAGCAGGATGGGCAGGCCCTGACCTACGCAGTCCACCGTAGTGAAGTACTCCAGCTCCCGGCCCAGTCGGTTGTGATCCCGCTTTTTGGCCTCCTCCAACTTGGTCAGATGCTCTTCCAGCATAGCCGCCTTGGGGAAGGAAACGCCGTAGATCCGGCGCAGCATTTTGTTTTTCTCGCTGCCCCGCCAGTAGGCACCGGTGACGCTGAGCAGCTTGATGGCCTTGATGCCGGAGATGTCCTGCAGATGAGGACCGGCGCACAGGTCGGTAAACTCATCACCCTGTTTGTAGAAGGAGATCACAGCGTCCTCGGGCAGGTCACGGATCAGCTCTTCCTTGTAGGGCTCGTCCTGCTCTTTGGCCCAGGCCAGCGCCTCTTCCCGAGACAGTTCAAACCGGGTGAGAGCCAGCTTTTCCTTGACGATCTTCTTCATCTCGTCCTCAATGCGGGAAAGCTCCTCCGGGGTCCACTGCTCCTCGGTGTCAAAATCATAGTAAAATCCATTGTCGGTGGAAGGGCCAATGGCCAGCTTCACCTGAGGGTACAACCGCTTGACCGCCTGGGCCAGCACATGAGAAGTGGTGTGCCAGAAGGTCTTTTTGCCCTCCATATCATCAAAGGTCAGCACTTTGAAGTCACAATCAGTGGTGAGCGGAGTGTTCAAGTCCATGGTAGTGCCATTGATCTGCACCGCCATGGCGGCCCGATACAGCCCCATGCTGATGTCCTTGGTCACCTGCGCTGCGGACACACCGCTTTCGTACTCTTTTTCGCTTCCGTCTGCCAGTTTGATCTTGATCATTTTTTCTTCTCCTTTCGACGCGGCACTACGAACGCCGCCGCCATTGCATCCGCGACTCTGCCGCGGACAGACGCCCTTTTGCGTCTGTATGTTCTATTATAGGAGTGTCAAATTGGAATGTCAACCGCCAGAAGCCGCCAGTTAGGCCAAATAAAAGACGGGGAAGAAAGCTCTTCCCCGTCTTTTTGCACTGTTTTGTCAGCGATAAATCGCTTCGATGTGATTGAGTACCCGATCCAGTTCTCTTCTGGGACGATATCCTTCCATGTCACCCCGCACACTGATGGCAAAAGCGCCCATGATATTGCCCATTTTTCCGCACAGCTCCAGGGATTTGCCCTCCAGGAAACCGCACAGAAAACCTGCGTCAAAAGCGTCGCCGGCGCCCACCGGGTCCACCTTTTTGGCGGGATGGGGATCGGACATGATCTGATCACCCCGGTCAGCCACCACAGCACCCTTGCTGCCCAGCTTGATGGCCATGGAACGGGCGCCGAATTCCCGCAGCTGCCCGATGATGGTGTCCACATCCCGGGTGCCCAGCAGAATTTCCGCCTCGTCCAGTCCCATCAGCACAATGTCCGACTTTTTCAGGATGGGTAGCAGGGTTTCCTTGGCCTTTTCCCGACTCCACAGCCGCAGACGGATGTTGGGGTCAAAGCTGACCAGCACGCCGTCCTTTTTGGCCACATCCACAATGTGCATGGTGGCCCGGGCACAGTCATCACTGAGCGCGGGGGTAATGCCCGTCACATGGACCACCCGGGCATCACGGATGTAATCCTCATCGATGTCCTCCGGCACCAGCGTGCTGGCGGCACTGCCTTTCCGGTAGTACATGACGGTGGTTTCCTCACCCTCATTGATCTGCTTGAACATCACACCGGTGGGATGGGTGGGGTCCATCACCACGCGGCTGGTATCCACGCCTTCCCCGCTGATTTCCTTGATGATGTACTCACCAAATACGTCGTCTCCCACCTTGCTGATCCAGCCGGTGGAATGCCCCAGCTTTTTCAGTCCGGTGGCAAAGTTGCTCTCCGCACCCGCATACCGCTTGCGGAATTCACTGACATACTTGAGAGACCCGCTGTCTCTGGGAACAAACAACACCATAGCTTCACCTAAGGTCACTACTTCCGGCATGATCATCTCTCCTTTGTTTCAAATATTCAAATGAATGATATATCTGCTGGCCTGTTTTGCGGCGTCCGCAAGCAGACGCCGAATCAGCCGCATTTTCTCCTCGTTCCAGCGGAACACCGGCACCGTCACACTGAGAGCGGCCACTGCCCGGCCCTCTGTTTCCACCGGCACCGCCACGCAGCACACATCCCGGTCGGATTCCTCCCGTTCATAGGCAAACCCGCTGCGCCGCACCTCCCGGCACTCCTCCAGCAGCCGGTCCACACTGGTGATGGTGTGGGGCGTCAATGGCTCTAATCCCTGGGGATAAAGAGCCTCCAGCTCTGCCTGATCAGTGTCCCGCAGCAGCGCCTTGCCGATGGCGGTGCCATAGGCGGGAATCCGCCGCCCGATGGTGGACACCATTCGTACCGGATTGGGGGAATCCACCTTGGCCAGATAGAGCACACTGCCGCCCTCTAGCACCCCCAGATGGCAGGTTTCCCCGCAGGCTTCCACCACTTCCCGCATCAGTGACACCACATTTTCATAGGCGTCGCTGCCGCTGGTGTAACGGCTGCCTGCTTCGAATAGCCCCACTCCTGCGTGATATCGCTGGGTATCGGGTTGAAAAGCCAGATATTTGTGATCCCGCAAGGTGTGTAGAATGGGGGTAAGTGTGCTGGCTGGAATGTCCAGTTCATGGGAAATCTGGCTGAGGGTGTATCCCTGCCGGCAGCGGGAAACCAGCTCCAACACCTGAATCACCCGCCAAGTGGGTTTATGGTCCGCCATTTCCTCGCCGCCTTTCGTATATGCGAATAGCATTCATAATTACGAATTGATTGTACCACAGTCTTTCTCCCCTGTCAATGCGGGAAGATACAAAAATCCCGCAGACCAGTAAGGTCCGCGGGATGCTGTTACGGCTCGTTGGACATCCCGTAACACAGGGTCATCAGGCTGTCGCTCAAATGCACATTTTCAAAACACACGCCATCCCGCTGGATATCCATATTGGAAAAGTTCCAAAAACCGGTGACGCCCAGACCAATCAGCTCATCCACAATGGCGATGGTCTCTCCCTTGGGTACAGTGAGGATGGCCATATCCACCCGGGTTTCCTGCACCAGCTGGGGAATTTCACTCACATGCCGCACCGGTACCCCATTGATGGTCCGGCCGATCACTGCGTCGCTCACATCAAAAATGCCCACCAGCTGAAAACCCCGGCGTTTGAAATTGATGTGATTGCTCAGCGCGCGGCCCAGATTGCCGGCGCCCACCAAAATGGCGTTTTTGATGCGGTCCAGCCCCAAAATGCTGCCGATTTCATTGTACAAAATCTCCACATTGTAGCCGTACCCCTGCTGGCCAAACCCGCCGAAGCAATTGAAATCCTGGCGGATCTGAGAGGCAGTGAGTCCCATTTTTTCGCTCAGGTCCTTGGACGACACCTTGGTGATGTCATTGGCCAGCAATTCGCCCAAATAGCGATGATACCGCGGCAGCCGGCGGACAACGGCCATGGAGACTCTGTCTTTGCTCATACTGATTCACCCTTTCTAAACGGTCCTGTAGACCGGCAATTGGCCGGAAGGTTACTCCGCCGGCTATGTTGGCAGCCATGAGGGACCCTTCTTTACAAAGTGCCCCAATTCGCTGTGGTTGGTTCTGCTTTTATTGTATAAAACTTCTAGCACTTTGTCAATCCTGTAACGATGTCTTTGCACCCATCTGGTTGCCAGCTTTCATGCACAATCTTTGGTATGTTTGCAGAGTTTCCACCGGGTATCCACAGTATCCACAATGTTATCCACAGATAAAACCGCCAAACTACGCCTTTTGTTCACACTTTGTTGACATTTAGCGTCACAGTTCATCCACAGAAGCCACAGGGCACCGCCGTTTTGGGGCCGTTTAGCAGAAATCAATATGTAGTTGTGCCCGTCCATTGAGAGCACTATTTGCAACATGGCCCGCCAAAAATTCGTAATAAGCCTGGGCTCCGATCATAGCCGCATTGTCTCCGCACAGATGCAGCGGCGGAATACACAGGGTAAAACCCTCCTCTTTGGCGGCCTGCTGGGCCTTTTCCCGCAAAATGCTGTTGGCGCCCACGCCCCCTGCAATGCACACTGTCCGGGCTCCTGTTTCCCGGGCCGCCCGAGCCAGTTTATCACACAGCACACCGGCCACCGCCTCGTTGAAGGAGGCCGCCACATCGGCCCGATTCACCGGCAGACCCTTTTGCTCCTGGTTGTGTACATAATTGATGACCGCCGTCTTCACCCCGCTGAAGGAAAAATCATAGGGTGCGTCCTTGAACTGCACCCGGGGGAAGGCAATGGCATCCCGATTGCCCTGCCGGGCCAGCCGGTCGATCTGCACCCCACCGGGATAACTGAGTCCCAGCACCCGGGCTGCCTTGTCAAAGGCCTCTCCCGCGGCGTCATCCCGGGTACGGCCCAAAATCTCAAAGGATGTGTAGTCTTTGACCCACACAATGTGGCTGTGTCCCCCCGAAGCCACCAGACACAAAAAAGGCGGAGTCAGCTGGGGGTACTCCAAATAGTTGGCGGCGATGTGTCCCCGGATGTGATGCACCGGAATGAGGGGTTTGCCGGTAGCTGCCGCCAGTCCCTTTGCAAAATTCACCCCCACCAGCAGCGCGCCGATGAGCCCCGGCGCAAAGGTGACTGCAATGGCATCCATATCCCGCAGGATCAGCCCAGCCTCCTCAATGGCCTGCTGCGCCACCTGGCTGATGCACTCACTGTGCTTGCGGCTGGCGATTTCAGGCACCACCCCTCCATACAGCTTGTGTATTTCAATCTGGCTGGCCACCACATTGGAGAGGATGCGCCGACCATCCTCCACCACCGCGCAGGCGGTTTCATCACAGGAACTCTCAATTGCCAATATCCTCATCGTTCTTCCTCCTCAGTTGAGCACCATCACGCCCATCATACAGCAGCAGATCCCCATGGAGATCCACACCACTTCCCGCTGCTGCTCCTTCATCTCCTGTTCCAGCGGTTCTCCCGCTTTGAGCCGCCGGCTCAATTCCGCATACCGTTTGCGCGCGCGAAAATACAGAAACAAAAGCCCACCGCCCAAAATCCAGCAGGCCCAGTTCAACAGAGTTTCCATCAGCCCACTCCCTTCTTCCACCAGCTCATCAAAACAGCGTCTTCCACCGGCTGCCGATAATACTTTTTGCGCCGGCCTTCCTCTATAAATCCCATCTCTTCATACAGCCTCCGGGCAGGCTGGTTGCTCTCCCGCACCTCCAGCATGAGCCGCTCCACACCGCGTCCGGCACACTGCTCCAGCATGGCCTGCACCAACCGGCGGGCGATGCCCTGCCGGCGGGCCTGCGGGGCCACCGCCACCTGCATCACATCCGCCTCGGGCCCCATCAGCCGGATGCCCATATACCCCAGCACCTGGTCGCCTTCTATGGCTGTCAGCCAGCAGGCGTCGGGGTTTTCCAGTTCCTCTTCCAGCTGCGCCCGGCTCCATGGATCGGAAAAGCACTGCTGTTCCAGACGGCTAACCGCATCCACGTCTTCCGGCTGCATATTTCGTATTTCCATATCCTCACCCCTTGGCACTGAACCAGCTGTCACCGGTGTGCATGTCCACCTCCAGCGCCACTCGCAGCTGGCAGGCATGTTCCATCTTATCCCGCAAGATGGCCTGTACCTCTTCCAGCTCTTCCCGCCAGGTGTTGATGATCAGCTCATCGTGCACCTGCAGCACCAGATAGGAACGCAGCCCCCGAGCTTTCAGCTCCCGGTACACCTCCACCATGGCAATTTTAATAATATCCGCGGCCGTTCCCTGAATGGGGGTATTCATGGCGCACCGTTTGCCAAATTCCCGAATGTTGTGATTTTTGCTCTGCAACTCCGGAATATACCGCCGGCGGCCGAACAGCGTGGTCACATACCCATCCTGTTTGGCCTGCTCCACCACCTGCTGCATGTATTCCCGCACACCGTGGTAGGTGGAAAGATAGCTGTCAATGTAATGTTTGGCTTCTTTGCGGGAAATATGCAAGTCCTCCGCCAACGAAAAATCTCCGATGCCGTAGACAATGCCGAAATTCACCGCTTTGGCACTGCTGCGCATCTGGGGAGTGACCTCCTGCAGCGGCACGCCAAAGGCGGTGGATGCGGTGAGGGCATGGATGTCCACCCCCCGGGCGAAGGCGTCGATCATGGTTTCATCCTGAGCGATGTGGGCCAGCACCCGCAATTCAATCTGGCTGTAGTCCGCATCCAGCAATACGCAGCCCTCTTCAGGTACAAAGACCTTGCGTACCTCCCGGCCCATTTCCAGCCGTACCGGAATGTTCTGCAAATTGGGCTCGGTGGAAGACAGCCGTCCGGTCTGGGTGATGGTCTGGTTGAAGGAGGAGTGAATCCGTCCGTCCGGCCCCAGCACCGCCAACAGACCGTCCACATAGGTGGACTTGAGTTTGGTGAGCTGGCGGTACTGCACAATGGCCTCGGCAATGGGATGATACCGCACTAGCTTGTTCATCACGTCGATATCGGTGGAGTAGCCGGTCTTGGTCTTTTTGATCACCGGCAGCCCCAGTTTTTCAAAGAGGATGACCCCCAGCTGTTTGGGAGAGTGAATGTTGAATTCCTCGCCCGCCAGCTCATATACCTGCTGTCGGACTGCCTCAATGCCACCGTCCAGCTGCTGACCGAATTGCTCCAGCATGGAGGCGTTGACCGCAAATCCCCGGTTTTCCATATCGGCCAGTACTTCACAGAGGGGCTGTTCCACTTCATAGTACAGCTGGTGCTGACCGTTGTCCTCCACTTCCTGCATCAGCCTGTCCGCCAGACGGGGAATTCCCCGCAGACCAGCGGCAATATACGCTTCATCCCGACCGGTTTTCTTGTCCAGGGGAATGTCCACTCCCAAATACAGCCGGTTGAGCTCCGCCAGCTCATAACTGCTGCGGGAGGGATCTGCCAGATAAGCCCCCACAAAAATGTCAAAGGTACAGGAGGGGGGCTCTATGCCCAGCTGCTGCAACTCCACCAACAAACTCTTCCAGTCATGCACATACCAGGGGCCTTCCAGCTTGCAGACCTGGGCCAACAATGGGGAATAGTCCTCCCGTTCCCGGGCCAGCAGCCGCACCTCATTTCCATCGGAAAATCCCCAGCCGCCATCGTACCGGGCCGCGCACACACAGGCCCACTTGGCCAGTTGTTCCGGCCGCTCCAATGGCTCCCAGTCCGCCTGTACCCCACAGGGTGCTGGCTCCGGCTCCGCCGGCTCACTGCACATCCGGGTGATGAGCTGTTTGAGTTCCAGCTTTTCCAGCAGAGGACGCAGAGCCCCCTGGTCATAGGACTGCAGAGCGGCCTCTTCCAGCCGGAATTCCAGCGGCACATGGGTGTCGATGGTGGCCAGTTCATAGCTCAGATATGCCATTTCCCGTCCTTCCAGCAGTTTTTTCTTCACACCCGGTTTTTCGTCGCTCTGCTCCAGCGCTTCATACAGGGCTTCCACCGTTCCATACTTCTCCAAGAGGCGCTGGGCGGTTTTTTCGCCTATCCCCGCCACCCCGGGAATGTTGTCGCTGCTGTCCCCCATCAGCGCCTTCAGGTCAATCATCCCGCTGGGCGGCAGATGGTACTTCTCCCGAAAGCTCTCCTCATCCATCACTGTGGTGGTGGTCTGCCCCATACGGGTGGTGATCAGCTGCACCTTTACCAGGGGGCCAATGAGCTGCAAATCGTCCTTGTCCCCGGTGACAATGTGGCACTCCACTTCCTGTTCCGCACACATGCGGGCTACAGTGCCAATGATGTCATCCGCCTCGTACCGGGGCAGCTCCAGCTGCCGTACCCGCATAGCAGAAAGCACCTCTTTCAGCAGTGGCAGCTGCATGGCCAGCTCTTCCGGCATGCCGGTACGCTGGGCCTTGTACCCCTCATACCTCTCATGGCGGAAGGTGGGTTCCCGGCGGTCAAAAGCCACGCAGACACAGTCCGGTTTCAGCTCCTCCAAAAATTTCAGGTAAATATTCAAAAAACCGTAGATGGCGTTGGTATAGACTCCCTCCCGATTGGAGAGCAGCCGGATGCCGTAAAACGCCCGGTTGATAATGCTGTTTCCATCAAAGATGACCAGTTTCATGGCTAGTACTCCCTTCCCTGCCCGCGCCTCCCCCCCGATTTTCCCATGGGTGGAAGGGCAAAGTGCCCGCAGCGGCGGCCATTGCCCCGCAATGGTTCTCCGGCTTCGCCGGCCCCCTGCGCGCCTTGGGCGCACAGGGCCGCTGCGGTTATTATACCACAAATCCCATGGAAAATCGTGGCGTTTGGGGCAAAAAATCCATTTGTTTTTGTGTTTTATTCTGTAAAACGCCGTTACGTGATTTGAAATTAAATTGAGAAAATCATTGAATCCCCCAGCAATCTATGGTAAAATAAAGCCAACAGGATATCACTGACCCGCCCACAGGACATACCCCCGGAGGATTCCCCGTGCTGCGGGCTTTTTTGTCAGTGCTGAGAAAATTTCAGTCACCAATCATTCAAAAGGAGGATTTCAAAACATGCTGGATCTGAAGCTGAGAGACAAGAAGGACTGCTATTTTGATGAACTTTCCCTGGGCGAAGTTATGCTGCGGTTCGATCCCGGCGAATATCGTGTAAAGGTGGCCCGTAACTTCCGGGTTTCCGAAGGCGGCGGCGAATACAATGTGGCCAGAGGCCTGAAAAAGTGCTTTGGCATGCGCACCGGCGTCATCACCGCGCTGGCTAAGAACGACGTAGGCGTGCTGGTAGAAGACTGCATCATGCAGGGCGGCGTGGACACCAGCCTCATCAAATGGGTGGACTTTGACGGCGTGGGCCGTACCGTCCGCAATGGTCTGAACTTTGTGGAACGGGGCTATGGCAAGCGGGGCGCGCTGAGCGTATCTGACCGCGGCCTGACCGCCATCTCCCAGGTGAAGCCCGGTGATTTTGACTGGGACTACATCTTTGGCGAACTGGGTGCCCGTTGGCTGCACACCGGCGGTATCTTTGCCGCTCTGAGCGAATCTTCCGCTGAAACCTGCATCGAAGCCGTAAAGAAGGCCAAGCAGTACGGCACTGTGATCTCCTACGACCTGAACTACCGTCCTTCTCTGTGGAAGAGCATCGGCGGACAGGCCAAGGCTCAGGAAGTGAACAAGGAAATTGCCAAGTACATCGACGTGATGATCGGCAATGAGGAAGATTTCACCGCCTGCCTGGGCTTTGAAGTGGAAGGCAACGATGCCAACCTGAAGGAACTGAACATCGAAGGCTACAAGAAGATGATGGACCAGGTGGTAAAGACCTACCCCAACTTCAAGGTAATGGCCACCACCCTGCGTACCGTAAAGACCGCTACCATCAATGACTGGAGCGCTCTTTGCTGGGCTGACGGCACCATTTACAAGGCCAACCAGTACGACGGTCTGGAAATCATGGACCGTGTGGGCGGCGGCGACAGCTTTGCTTCCGGCCTGATCTATGGTCTGATGACCACCGGCGACGCTGAGAAGGCTGTAAACTACGGCGCAGCTCATGGCGCACTGGCTATGACCACTCCCGGCGATACCTCCATGGCTTCCAAGGCTGAAGTGGAAAAGCTGATGGGCGGCGGCAGCGCTCGTGTGGATCGCTGATTTTCTCCAACTGAATACAAAAAGCAGAGGCGTTTGCCTCTGCTTTTTCTTTTTCAATCCACCAGTTCTTCTACCGTCCAGTGAATCCCCAGCAGCACCGCGATGAGCACCAGCCACACACTCCAGTGCAGCACCAGCGCGGGCCCGGTAATCCACACCCGCAGGGCAGTCACCACAATGAAAAACGCCACCAGCAGCACAAAAAGCTTCCAATTTTGCAGGGGCGGCCGTTGTTCAAAGCTGGTGCGGCACACCAGCTGCACCACCGCTGTGGCGGCCAGTACAATAAGCAGCCAGCTGAGTCCCTCTCCCAATGTCATGGACAGCATCGGCCACTGCCCTTTGGCCCCGGCCAATGCCTCGATGCCGGAAAAAATCGCCTGAATGCCCGCTACCACCGCCAGTACCAGACAAAGCCCACCCAGGGCCGACACCCACCGCCGCCAGGGAGCGGGCTTTGGCAATTCTTCCACCACGCTGTCGCAAAAGGCCCGATAATCCTCTCCAATCACTTCACTGGCCGAGGCACCCCGGGCCTCCCCCTCCAGTAGCATCTGCAAAATATCCCGATGCACCTGCTCCTGCTGCCAGGTGGAAAGCGCACTCCCCCGCAGGTACACCACCACATCGGTGAGGACCTGTTCATTCTGCTGACCCAGCTGCTGAGCAAGCCGCTGGTTTTCCTGCAATAACGCTTTGGTTTTCCGATTCATACCGCACCTCCTGTATGGTTCTTCAGCCGTTCCACCGCCCGGGTGAGTTCCTCATAATGGGCAAAAAAAGCGTCCCGCTCCATCTCCCCCTGCTGTGTGAGACGATAGTACTTGCGTTTGGGCCCCACCTCGGACTGGCGATACCGGGCGGTAATCAGCCCGTTTTTTTCCAGTCTCAGCAACAGGGGGTAGATGGTTCCCTCCACAATGGCCCCAAAGCCATACTCTTCCAACTGCCGGGAAATCTCGTACCCATAGGTTTCCTGCCGGCCAATGATGGCCAAAATACACCCTTCCAATGTCCCTTTGAGCATCTGCGAAGGAATCATTTCCTCACCTACCTTGTAATGCAATGTAGTTTAGTATATTGTATTACAAGGTATGTGCTTTGTCAACCCCCATACAAAAACCGGCGGAGCAGAAGAGACGTTCTGCTCCGCCGGTGCCTATCATCCTTTTTTTCTTGTTGGGAAATTTTCCCCCATCATCCACCCCAGGCCCAACGCCCGAAGTCCCTCTGTACACAGAGTAGAGAGCACAAATGCCACCACCGTCGCCCCGGCCGCCAGCAGCCAGGCATGGATATCCTTGGGCCCCAGCCAATAAAACACTCCATAGAGAATCATGGGATGGAACAGGTAGATGCCAAAACCATCCCGATCCAGCAGGTCGGCCACCGGATGATTCAGCCATTTGGTGCGGCAGAGCCTTTCCGCCAGCCCCAGGAAAAACAGCGCAGCCACCAGCGCTCGGACAATCTTCACCGTAAAGCCCTCCCAGGGATAGAGCGCCACCGTAGCGGCTCCCAGTATCAGCCAGAGAAGCCAGTGCCGGTGCAAAAATCCCATCACTTCTTCCCTGTGGCGGTGCAGCACCACACCCATATAGAAAAAGATGCCATAGTAACAGCTCTGCGCCACCTGGAAATAATTTTTCACATAGGGAGCCAGCCAGGCCAGCCAGACCAACGCTCCAAAGCCGACAACCGTCCATCCCCATCCCCGCAGGGGCAGCTTGTGAAGCAGAGCGGCCGCCACAAAAATAAGGAACAGAGCGGGCAAAAACCACAGATGACGGGCATTGAGGGACAGCACAATGCCCTCCCAGCAATACACTCCAAAGCTCTGCTGGGTGAATCCCAGCAGCACCATCACCGGCGCCACATAGAGAATTCCAAAGAGGAAATAGGGCACCAGCAGCCGCTTGATTTTCTGGGTAATGGTGGGCCACACCTGTTGGTACCGCCCCGGCTTTTCCAGGCACACGCCATATACCAGACCAGACGCCAACATATAGAGAGGCATGTGAAAGGAATAGATATACCAGGCGATTTCCCCCAGCAGATGAGAGCCGTTTCGGGGTGTGATCACCCCCGCACCGCCGTAGAAAATGGTGACATGGCCCAACACCACCAGTACCGTCACCATCATCTTCAGCACTGCATATGGATTCCATGCCCTTTGCCCGGCCATACTCATTTCCCCCATTTCCCTTTTGTTACCATCACTATACCATAGTGCCCGACCCCTTGTACACCCCCAGGTGCGCAAAAAAGCGGCTCGTAAGAGCCGCTTTTAATGGAGCTATGCTATTTTCAGTTACTGGTCTGCAGCCATACCCCTTCATTGAAGGCATCCACCTTGAGCTCGGCTTTGCGCAGTTCCAGCGCGGCGCTCCGCACCGCTTGCTCATTGAGCTTCTGTTGTTCTACTGCTGCCGTATACGCCACGTCCGAAAGCATTCCCAGCTCATACTGCTTTTCCGTCACTGCAAAATCTGCCTGCTGCTTTTCATAGATCTGCTGCGCTACCAGGTAGGAATCATATTTATTCATCATATCCTGGCAGGCGCTCTCATAGCTGATGCGCAAGGTTTGGGTGGTATTTTCGATCTGCCGCCGCATCACCGTGTACTGATGATTGCCCAGCTGACTGGCCTGGTACCGCATCAGTGCCAGAGAATTGTTGGCTTCTACCGCCTTGCCCACATCCTGCTTGCTCTCCAGCCGCTCTTTCATACCAGCCAGATCCTCCTGGCTGAAATCCTCCAGCTCCAGAATGTTAAGCTCCTCCACCGTCACACCCAATTGGGTGGCCAGTGTGCCCTTGAGTTGTGCCAGTGAACTCTCCAGCGCCAGTTTGCCGTTAAGCAGCTGATTGTAGCTGTTTTTCAGTTCCAGCAGTTCCAGCTCGCTTTTCATGCCCAACTGCACCATGGTTTCCATCAGTGCGATATTGTCTTCCAACAGAGCCTGATTCACTTCCATCTCCGCGTAGCTCATCTGCGCGGTGTAGTAGCTGGCCAGCAGATTGCCAATGGTATAGGGAGCCGTTTCATTGGCGTCCTCATTCTGCATATCCTGAATGCGTTTCTGGACCAGGGTACTGCTGGTGTAATAGGCCGAGGTATACCCGCCCATACCGTCGGGCACCATGGTTTCGCTCATATCCTCCCGGACCGCATCGTTCATGGAATTGTTGTAGGCAATGGTAAAAGCATGTTCTTTGCCCACTTCATAATAATTGTCCATGGACAGATCCAATGCGGAAACACTGGCGGTTCCGGCGGCCAATGCCGCAACCAGGCCCAGTGCCAGCCAACGTTTACTGTGTTGTTTCACTGGTCACAACCTCCTTTTTTCTATTTTTCCGATTGACCCAGCTCAGGCGTTTTTTCCACTTGGCGGGCAGTTTATTGAAATACACATACAACACCGGTACCACAAACAGGGTGAGGAAAGTGGAAGTGGTGAGGCCGCCGGCCACCACCAGGCCCATACCGCGCTGCATTTCGGCACCATCCGCCATGGAGAAAATCATGGGGAACATGCCCAGAATGGTGGTGAGGGCTGTCATAAGGATAGGCCGCAGACGCTTGGGAGCCGCTTCCAGAATGGCGTCTTCCACCTGCATGTTGTATTCTTTGCGCTGGTGGTTGATGGAATCCACCAGAATGATGCCGTTGTTTACCACGATACCCACCAGCATGAGGAAACCGATGAGGGAGGGCATACTGAGGGTCTGCCCGGTGATAAACAACAGGAAAAAGGAACCAATGGTGGACAGAGGCATGGTAAACATGATGATGAAAGGATAGAGCAGCGATTCAAACTGAGCGGCCATCACCATGTACACCAGTGCAATGGCCATGACCAGCACCAATCCCATACTGCCAAAAGCATCCATCATTTGTTCCACTGAACCGCCCTGAGAAACTGAGTAACCAGTGGGCAAGTTCATTGTCTCAATGATGTGATTCACATCCCGGCTGACACTACCGGTATCCCGTCCATAGATGGAGGCGCTCACTGTAGCGTATCGGCCCTGATCCATACGGCTGATGCTGGTGGGTGTATCTTCCAGAGAGATCTCCGCTACAGCAGACAGGGGCACATAGCCTCCCATGGGAGTGCGAATGGTGATATACTGCAAACTTTCCACATCGGTGATGTGATTGTTGGGATAGGTGAGCCGGATGTCTTCCTCATCGCCGTCCTTTTTCAGAGTGGTGGCCACTGTGCCGTCCACCGCAGTGCGGATGCCTGAGGCGATATTGGCTCCCACCAATCCATATTGCCGGGCTTTATCCCGGTCGATGTGCACTGCCACCTCTTTGGAAGCATCCTCCAGAGAAGAAGTGACTTCGCGGGTGCCTTCCACCTTTTCGATCTGATAAATCAGCTGGTCGCACACATCCCGCAGCACATCCAGATCTTCGCCTCGCACCTCCAGAGAGATGCCGGCGCTGCCCAGAGAGGAAGAACCTCCCATCATGGAGTTCGCGGCGCTCACCGAAATTTCACATCCGGGAATCTGCCGGGTACCCTGCCGAATCGCGTCCGCCACATCATCCGTAGAGCGATCCCGCTGATTTTTGTCCACCAGAGAGACGGTGATAGAACCTCCACCGCTGCTGAGCATAGAACCACTGGAACTGCCCGACACCTGTGTGGAAACCTTCTCCACTTCGGGAATGGTAGTGAGGAACTGCTCCACTTGAGCAGTCACCTCATTGGTGGTTTCCAAATTGGTTCCTTTAGGCATGTTTACACTGATGGAAATGGAACCTTCATCCGCCGCGGGCATCAGTTCCATACCGATAAAGGGCAGCAGACACAAAGAGCCCACAAACAGCGCCAACGCTCCTGCCAGCACACTTTTGCGTTTGCGCAGTGCCACCGCCAAAGCCTTGGAGTAAATCACATTCAGGTACTTGATGGTCCGATCCACCCAACTGATAAATCGATTGATGAAATTCAGCTGTTTGGGGGCATGATTGCGGTGGATGTTGTTGACCACATTGCCAGCCAGCATGGGTACCACCGTCATGGCCATCACCAGAGAGGCCAGCAGCGAGAAGATAACCGACATAGCCATATCCCGGAACATATCCATGATGAGGCCGGTGGCAAAGGCAAAGGGCACAAAGATTACCACGGTGGTCAAAGTAGAACCCACAATGGAATTGGTCATCAGCCGAGTTCCTTCATAGGTTCCTTCCACCTTGCCCATACCGGCGTTGCGGTGGCTGTAGATGCTCTCAATGACCACCACCGAGTTATCCACCAGCATGCCCACACCCAGCGTCAGGCCGCCCAGGGAGAGGATGTTGAGGGTGGTGCCGGAAAAATACAGCAATACAAAGGTGGCGATGATGGACATGGGGATGGACACGCCGATTACGGCGGTAAGCCCCACGTTTTTCAGGAAGATAAACAAAATAAAGATGGCCAAGCCACAGGCCAGGAAGATATTCTGCACCAATCCGCCGATTACCAGCTCAATATATTCTGCCTGGTCGTTGACCATTTCACAGGTGAGTTCTTTGTAATCGCTGTTGATGCTCTCCAGTTCTTTTTTGATGTTGTTGACTGCTTCCACCGTATTGGCGTCACTGGCCTTGGTCACGCTGAGCATGATACACTCTTCGCCATTGACCCGGCTATAGCTGCTCACATCTTTTTGCCGTTCCTGAACGTTGGCGATGTCCTGCAGCTGAATCACTGTGCCGCTGGGCAGAGAAATGGGGGTTTCCTTTACATCCTCTAGGCTTTTCATCTGGAGCTTGGAACTGATGGTATAGGTCTTGTCGCCATAGTCCACACTGCCGCCGGGAATGTTGGTGTTTTCCGCAGCCAAGATTTGAGATACAGTAGACATTTCCAGCCCCAGGCCCTCCATGCGGTCCTGGTCCAGTTCCACCACAATTTCCTTTTCGCTGCCACCGTACAAATCCACAGAGGCCACGCCTTCCTGGCTCTCCAGACGGGATTCAATCTTGTCCTCCACCAGTGCTTTGAGTTCATTGGCGTCCAGATTTTCCGACTGAATGGTCATCATGGCGATGGGCATGGAGTTCATGTTCAGCTTCATGATGGTGGGATTGTCAGCCCCTTCGGGCAAATACCCCTTGACCATATCCACGCCTTCTCGCAGCCAGTTGGTGGCATTGTCCATATTGGTATCATCCACAAACTGGATCATTACCATACTGGTGCCCTCAGAAGAGCTGGACATGATGGTATCCACATTTTCCACATTGGCCACTGCACCCTCGATGGTTTTGGTGACCAGATTTTCCACTTCTTCCGGACCGGCACCGGAATAGCTGGTATATACAATGGCCACGGGAATTTCCATTTTGGGCATCAGGTCCAGTTTCATCTGGCTGAGGGACACACCGCCCAGCATCAGTACGATGAACATGACCATCAGCACCGTGACCGGTCGTTTGATACATGTTTTAATAAGTTGATTCATAGCGTCGCTTCTCCTTTACTGCCACATGTCTGTTTCCGCATCTTCAGGAGTTGCGTTACTCTATGATTTCCAGCAGGGTACCATCGGCCAGATAATCCTGTCCCGATACCACCACCCGGTCATTCTCCTCCAAACCGGAGAGAATTTCCACGCTTTCACTGTTTTCCATGCCAGTGGTTACAATCACCTTTTTGGCTCGGCCGTCTTCGCCAGCCACATAAACGTAGGTTTCGCCATTTTTCTCAATGACGGCATCCAACGGCAGAGAAATCACATCTGTCTTGGTTTCCAGCACCAGCCGCACTGTGGCAAACATGCCGGGCTTGATGAGATGCTGGGCATTGTCAATGTAAATTTCCACCGGATAGAGCATGGTTTGGCTGTCCGCGGCGGGCGCCACAGTGGACACCGTCCCTTCAAACTGCTGTCCATCCAGGGCGTCAATGGTGATGTACACCTGACTGCCCACCTGAATTTTATTGATGACCGAATCAGCCACATTGATGGTGAGTTTGACACGGTCCATATCCACAATGGTCATGGCCACACTGCTCTGAGAGGCCATGGAGCCTTCGGTGACGGTACAGCTACCCACCACGCCGCTGATAGGAGCCTTCACCTGGGTATTGCTCACCTGATTGGCCGCGCTCTCATAGGCAGCCTGGGCCTGATTCACCCCGGCCTGGGCACTGCCCACACCCGCGGCAGCCGCCTTGGCGCTCTCGGCTGCAATTTTGTCCCGGGTGAGCTCATAGGTCTGCCGGCTGCTCTCCAACTGCTGCTGCAGCTGCTGCGCCTGGGTTTCCAGGGCTTCCACATCGGTTTTGGAAGCTCCACCCACTTCATACAGCTGACGGGTCCGCTCCAGATTGCGCATCAGCTCATCGTATTGGAGCTGGGTGCTCTCCATGGCGCTCTCCAGCTGAAGCAGCTGGCTTTGCAAAGTGCCGCCCACTGTGGACTCATACTGTGCCTGGGCGCTGCTGAGCCCTGCCTGAGCGGTGCCCACACCCGCTTGCGCCTGCTGCAATGCCAGCGCGTAATCGGTATCATCAATGACAAACAACACCTGTCCTTCCCGCACCGCATCGCCGGGCTGCACCTGGACTTTTTCCACTTGCCCGGCCACTTTGGGCAGTACCATTACCTCATTTTGAGCACTTACTTTGGATGAAACCTGTATGTAATCCTCCATTTCTCCCCGCTGCAATTGCTGCAGAGAAACGGCAATGCCAATTTCCTGGGTTTCTTCCTGGACTTCCCCGCCGCAGGCTGTGAGAGGCAGTATACACAACATACCTGCCATCACCGCCGCGGTCCACCGCGTTGCTTTGTTCATATCGTTCCTCCAATTGTCTGTTTGCCTCATAATTTACTTAAAATCATATTCATCCGATCAATGGAATCTTCCAACTCTCGCCGATCCTCTTCACTCAATACCGCCAAAGCCTTTTCCACCTGACGAGTCATAATCTCCTGCAGTTTATGGGCCACCTCCATTCCCTTGTCGCTCAATACAATGTTGATCCGCCGTCTGTCTTGGGGATCCTGTTCCCGACGAATTACCCCAAGTTCTTCCATTCGGTTAACAGTCTGTGTCGCCTGTTGTTTGCTCATATTGAGCCGCTGTGCCACACTGCTCATGGAAAGACTGCCTTGATTTACCAATGCCGCCAAAATGTGAATTTGAATCACATTGACTCTGTACTCTTTGGCGGGCCACTCCACTTTACTCACTTTCCAGAAAAAACGGGGCAGCTGGGCAAATATTTTTCCCAAAATGGCCTCCTGTTGTTTCATTTTCCCCTCCCAAAATTAGTACACTTTTATGAACTATCGTTTTCATTTTATCATACAATTCCCCTCTGTCAACAATTCCCTCACACAATTTACATTTTATTCATTTGTCTGGAATTCCGTGGAAAAGTAGTATATAATGAAGAAGATATGTCTTAGGCGCAACTCTGAGAAAGGAGCTTTCTCCCATGTTCACCCTCAATTGCATCCGGCTGGCCATACGGACCGCTTTGTTGGGAGCGGTGGTGTATAGTTATCTGGGCTATAGCCCTTTGCTGGAGCATATGATCACCTTTCGACTGGAAACTTCGCCCTGGTGGATGCATCTGCTATGGCTGCTTCTCATGTTTGAAATGCTGACCCAACTGATTCCCAAGCTGGATGCGCAGCTGGGCTGCGGCAAACAATACCGGCGGCATTATCAGCCCCAACCCTATGACGAATACCGCCTGCTCAAATCCATGATGCTGGCCAATCGACGGGCAGCGGTGACCATGCTGCTGTGGATGCTGGCCAATTCCTTTTTTGGCCTTTTGTATTTGCTGCATATCATTCAGTACCGGGAATTGCTGGTACTGTCCTTCTTTTTCTGCGTATGCGATCTGGTGTGTGTGCTTTTCTGGTGTCCATTCCAATACATCAATAAAAACCGGTGCTGTGTCACTTGCCGGATTTATAACTGGGGATTTTTTATGATGTATACTCCCATGTTATTCATCCGCAGTTTTTTCAGCTGGAGCCTGTTTTTGATGGGATTGGTGGTACTGCTGTTTTGGGAATACATGATCAGCCGGTATCCAGAACGCTTCTGGGAAGGGTCCAACCAATCTCTCAGCTGTCAGCATTGCACCGACAAAATGTGCCGCATCAAACGGCCCTATATACAAAAATAAAGACGCGGGAATCACCCGCGTCTTTTTTATTGGCTGCTTTCCAGAACTTCTTGCCCGTTGTTTTCAGGTGGATTTTCCTGGTTTTCCTGAGGAAGATCTTCTGATGGCTCTTCACTGGGCTGCACCACTGTCTGACTCTCTGTCAGCTGTTGCTGCAGCTCTTCCAGCAGTTCCTTCACCTCTTGCAGTTTTTCTTTCCACTGCTGTATCAATTCCTGCTGCAGAACTTCATTTTGCTTCTGCACAGAATCCTTTTCTTCCTGTTCCTGAGAGGTATCCTCTTCTTCTCCGTTGTACACTGCCGGAGTACCACTTTGCTGTGTGGGTTTGGGAGTTTCTTTGACAGGAGGCTTCTGCACCGTTGCAGGAGGGGGATTTTTCACCACAGGCGGATTCCCCTTCGTCTGTTCAGCGGGCTGCTGAGAAGATTCTGGGACTTCTGTTTCAGGCATATTGTTCACCGGAGGCTCCGCCTGAACCTGACCATCGGGCGAATCGCTCCCTTCCTGAACACCACGCTGCTGGGAAGAACCCACCGAGCTGTCAGGAGTGGTCTGCACAGTGGAGGGATTCTCCACCACAGGCTGACTCTCCTGAGGCAGCTTGCTGGCATAGACAAATACCAGACACACCGCAGCCGCAGAAGCAGCCCAGGCCACCCACCGACGGCGATGCCGTCCAGCAGAAATGGGGGTGACTTCTGTCTGTTTCACCCGGCTCATCACCTGGCGCACAAACTCTTCACTGTTTTCCAGGGGAGGCTGTTCCCACTGACCCAGGGCGTCCCGCACCTGTCGCATTTCTTCATAATAAGTTCTGCAGGCGGGGCACTGTTCCAAATGTTCCCGCAACAGATTTTGTTGCACAGGCGAGGCAAATCCATCCAACTCCATGTGGATGATTTCCCGCCATTTTGCACATGGGGTTTGCATACAGCTCCCCTCCTTTCTTGTGTTCTATGTTGTTAGACGAATCCGAATACGAAAAAGTTCCCTATGAATCAGAAAAATATCCGTTGGTTTCCAATCGCTCCCGCAAAGCCTCCCGGGCCCGATTGAGTCGGGATTTCATGGTGCCTTCGCTGCACCCCACAATCTGACTGATTTCGCTGTACGACATTCCCTGTACATCCCGCAGGATGAGTACAGTGCGATGTTTTTCATTCAGCTGGGCAATGCTCTCCCGTAAAATCCTGCGTTTTTCCTCCCGCTCGGCCTCCTGATGGGGAATGCCTTCCCGGCTGGGCAGGTCCAATGCCTTTTGTCCCTCTTCCGCTTCCATACTGAGGGATCGGCTGCGCTCCCGGGTCTGCCTCCGCTGAAAATCAATGCACACATTGACGGTGATGCGATACAGCCAAGTGCTGAGACTGCTCTCCTCCTTAAAGCGCCCTATGGAGTTCCACACTTTCAAAAACACCTCCTGGGCAGCGTCCCAGGCCAGCTGTTCCTCTCCCAGCATCCGCAGAGCGGTGCGGCGTACCTTTGGCTCAAATTCTCGAACCAGCTCTTCAAATGCCGCCGGATCTCCCCGTTTCAATTGTTCCACTCGCTGATCCTCCAAAGGTACCACCTCCCCTCGGTCGGAATACAATCAGCCGTACAGTTCTTCTGCCTGCCGCAGCACCCGTTCCATATCTTCCAGCGAAACAATGGTGTTGGCCGCGGCTTTGATCACCCCGCTGTGAGGCAATCCCTTACAATACCAGGCGATGTGTTTTCGCGCCTCCAGCATGGCCACCCGTTCGCCCTTTTTCTCGGCCATCAGCCGCAGATGCTGCCGGGCCACCTGGATTTTCTCCAGAGGCGTGGGAGGCGGCAGCAATTCTCCCCGTTCCAGATAGGCGGCGATCTGTCCAAAGAGGAACGGGTTTCCCAGAGCTGCCCGTCCCACCATGATAGCGTCACAGCCAGTCTGTTCCAGCAAAGCCTTGGCCTCCTGAGGCGTGGTGACATCACCGTTGCCGATCACCGGAATGGAAACGGCCTGTTTCACCCGGGCGATGATGTCCCAATCCGCCGAAGGAGCGTAAAACTGACTGCGAGTGCGTCCATGAACGCATACAGCACTGGCACCGGCCGCTTCGGCCATCTGGGCAAATTCCACCGCGTTGACCTGTTCATGGGTAAATCCTTTCCGGAATTTCACCGTCACTGGCAGGGTGGAATGAGCCACCACCTGGCGTATAATGGCCTCCGCCTTTTCTGGCTGGGTCATCAGCCGGCACCCTTCACCGTTGTTGACAATTTTGGGAGCGGGACAGCCCATATTGATGTCAATGGCTCTGAAACAGCCCATCCCACACAGTTCTTCTGCGCCCCGGGCCATCACGTCCGGCTCACTGCCAAACATCTGCACCACCACATCCTGTTCTGCGGGGTCCAGCTCCAACAGCCTCCGAGTCTTTTTATCTCCAAAGCTCAGGGCCTTCATGCTCACCATTTCGGTATAGGTGAGCTTTGCCCCCTGCTGCTGACACACCACTCGAAACGCACTGTCCGTCACCCCTGCCATGGGAGCCAATATGAGATTGTGTTTCCGGATAAATGCGCGATATTCCATGAATTTCTCCTTTTTGCCATAGCCTTCGGAGGCCATTATACCACAAAACACACCGGGTGGCAAAGCAGAGCGATTGCTTTTCCGCCATTTTTCCGCTATAATGCAAATAACATCCTCAGAAAGGAGCCCCAGAGGGGAAATTGCGCATGAAACGTATTGCTGCTTTGGCTATTTGCTGCTTGCTGTTGGCACACACCGGATGTGCTTCCCAGCAGCCCATGACCCAGACCATTCTGGCCTTGGATACCGTCATCCAGGTCACTTATTATGATGCACAGGATGAGCAGGCCGTACAGGAATCTCTGCAATTGTGTCAGGAGTGGGAAGCTCTGCTGTCCAAAACCATTGAAGGAAGCGATATTTACCGCATCAACCACGCCCAGGGCAAAGCGGTGGAAATCGATCCCATCACCTATCAGCTCATCGAACAGGCCAACTACTATTCCCAGTTGTGCGGCGGAGCTTTTGACATCACCATCGGCTCTGTCACAGCCCTGTGGGATTTCCATCAGGAAGAAAATGCGGTGCTGCCTGACCCGGACCAACTGGCCCAGGCGCTGACGCTGGTGGACTATCAGCAAATTCACCTCTATCAGGCGGGAGAACGATACTACTGCCAAGTGCCCGCCGGCGTGCAGTTGGATTTGGGTGCCATTGCTAAGGGATACATCGCCGACCAGATGGGCGCCTACCTCCAACAGCAGGAAGTGGAAAACGCAGTGTTGGATTTAGGCGGGAATATCCAGACGGTGGGAGATAAAAATGGCGATGGGTACCGCATCGGAGTCAAATCTCCCTCGGACCCCACCCAGGTGATTGCTACACTGGATGTTTCTGGTGCCAACGTGGTCACATCCGGTGTATATGAACGATATATCGAGGTAGATGGCCAACGGTATCACCATATTCTGAACACCCACACTGGCTATCCGGTAGAAAATCATGTGGCCAGTGTAACCATTCTCTCCTCGGATGGTGCCAGCGCTGATGCGCTCTCCACTGCCTGCTTCACACTGGGAGAGGCGGATGGCTTATCGCTGCTGGAGAGTCTGCCCTACGCAGAGGGAATTTTCATCATGGATGAAGGCCAGATCATCACCACCAGCGGCATCAGCCAATACAATTTTACCGTACTGGAAAATGAGTGATTTTTGCATAAATAAAAAGGAGACGCACATTAGTGCGTCTCCTTTTTTGTTTACTGAAAATTACATCAGACCGGGCAGGGAATTCTGCACCAGAGAGAGCAGAGAAACCACGATCAGAATGGATACACCGGAAACGAAACCGCCCAGGGTCCAGCCGCGGATGGTATCGGTAACCGAAATACGGAAGAACCGGCTGATGGCCCAGAAACCGGAGTCATTGGGCAGAGAGAGACCAATACCACCGGCACAAATGGCGATGGCACACAGGATGGGAGACACCCCGCTGGCCATAATGGTGGAATTGAGGATGGCGGCAGTGGTCATCAGAGCCACAGTGGTAGAACCCTGTGCGCAACGGATGATCTGAGAGATCAGGAAGCACAGCACCAGAATCGGGATGCTGAAATTCACCAGAGTACCAGCCACATAATCGGCAATACCGGTGGCCTGCAGCACTTTACCAAAAGCACCGCCCGCGCCGGTGATGAGCAGAATCAGACCTACCTGATCGGCGCCCTCGGTCATGATGTCACCGATGGGACGGGTGAGATAGGGCCGAGCCACCAGAGCGGCATACAGCACACCAATGAGCATAGCAGTGTTCTTGTCGCCCAGGAACTTGAGCACCGATACCACAGTACCCTCGTCGCCCAGGAACATGGGACCAAAACTGCCCAGCAGAATCAGAATGATGGGCACCAGCAGGATGGACAGGCACAGACCCACACCCATGGTCTTGCGGTCGGGCGCCTTGGCAGAAGCAATGGCTTCTTCCTCATCCAGGTCTTCAAAGGTATAGTGGTGGTTGTTCTTCTGGTCCTGCTTGTTCAGGATACCGCCGTATACAATACCGCCGAAGAACATACCAATAAAGGCACAGATCAGGGCGTAGAAGAAGAAGATACCCACATCGATGCCCAGCTCGCCGGCCACAGCCAGAGGCGGAGCGGTGGGCAGTACCAGTGCAAAGGTACAGGTGGTGGCGGTGGAGATGGCACAGGCGTACCACACCATGGAGATACCGGTCTTTTTGGACAGCACCCGCAGCATGGGGGCAAACATGATGTACACCACATCACCAAATACCGGAATACCAGTGATAAATCCGGAAAATGCCACAGCCTGGGGAGAACGCTTGTCCCCCAATTTGGCCAGCATGGCAGTGGCCATGTTTTCGATACCGCCAGATTCAAACATGAATTTGCCCAGCATAACGCCCAGGCCGGTCACAAGACCGATGCTGCCCAAGGTGCTGCCAAAGCCGCCGGAAATGGTGCTGCCGATGTCGCTCAGGGGCATACCCACCAGCAAAGCGGTCACCAAAGCGGTTACCAGCAGAGATACAAAGGCGTTGAGCTTGAACTTGATGATGCTGAGCAGTAGCAATGCGATGGAAAACAGGAATACTACGATCAGCAATGGTCCAGTTAACATTCTTTTTCCTCCTCATTCATTGTTGCAGAGCGCGATTCGCTCCTCTTTCGTCATGGTTCCCCTCAGTGGCCTGTTTCAATCCTTAATCTGCAAAAGAAATGACGATCTTGCACACCTGATCGGGATGTTCCATGGCCAGCTTCATGGCTTTGTCGATTTCAGTATAGTGGAAGACATGGCTGCGGATGAGTTCGGGCTTGATCTTCCCCTCTTCCATCCAACGGATTACATCCTTAAACTTAAAGTTGCTCAGACGGGAACCGGTGATGGTAAGTTCCTTTTTGGTGATGTTGGAAGGATCGATGGCAGCGGGCTTGTTGTTGGTGCTGAGGCAAACCATACGGCCAGCCTGGCTGGTTGCCTGCAAAGCCTGATCCAGTGTAGTGGGCTGACATACCGTATCAATGGCCACATTGACGCCCACACCATCGGTGAATTGCTTCACAGCTTCTTCCATGGGAGTGCTGCCAGTGTTCACCACCAGATCGGCGCCCATGGAACGGGCCAGCTCCAGACGGCTGTCCAGAAGATCGGTCATCATCACCCGGGCGCCATTCATCTTGGCCACCTGCAGAATGGTCAGGCCGATGGGGCCGCAACCCATGATGAGTACTGTATCTCCCTCAGAAATCTGGCCTCTCCAGTTCACCTGTGCGCCGATGGAGAAGGGCTCTACCAGACACAGAGTTTCAAAAGGCACGTCCATGCTGGTTTTGAAAAGGCTCTTGTAATTGGCCACCAGGTACTGAGAGAAACCGCCATCCCGGTGTACACCCATCACTTCCAACGACTCACACACATTGTGCCGGTCATGAGTACAGGCGTAGCACTTGCCGCAGTACACCACAGGATCTACCGCCACCTTGTCGCCCACTGCAATTCCTTCCACGCCTTCGCCGATCTCTTCCACCACAGCAGAGAACTCATGGCCGATGATGCGGGGATAGGTTGCCAGAGAATTGGTGCCCTTGTAGATACCCAGATCGCTGCCGCAAATACCGCCAGCCATCACGCGCAGCAGAACATCACCCGGTTTTTGAATGCGGGGTTTTTCCACCTCCACGATCTCCAGTTTGAACGGTTCTGCCACTTTGATTGCCTTCATAGCTGTCTCCTCCTCTTCTATGAAACCTGTACACATGAAACACTGACCTCGTCCCTTTTGCACAAAGGAACCCATCGTTAAGGTCATCATATCACCACCGGTATACAAAGTCAATCCGCTATCATTCATCCCGCCCAAAATTAGATGATTTACCTAAATATTTTTTGTTTTTAGTGTAATATTTGACATTTCCCTATATTTTCCTGATTTAATTCGCTAAAATACGTCAGATGTTTTTTGTGTCCTCTCTTGTGTTTTATGCGCCAATCCACTATAATAGGAAACAGGAAGACACAATACAGAAAGGATACCATTATGTCAGAAACTCTCCCCACTCACACAGCTGAGGAACATCCCTCTCTCACCCAGCGAGTCACCGATCAGATCATCCAATTGATTCTGCAAAAGGGCCTACAGGCGGGGGACAAGCTTCCCAATGAATATGAGCTGGCCCAGCTGCTGTCGGTGGGACGCAGCACTGTGCGGGAAGCCATCAAAGCGCTCACCGCCCGGCATGTGCTGGAAATCCGCAGAGGCGCAGGGACCTTTATCGCCCCCCGGCCAGGCGTGGCTGACGACCCTCTGGGCTTGCAGTTCATTCCGGATCAGCGCAAAATGGCGGGAGATCTGCTGACGGTGCGCAGCATCATCGAGCCCACCATTGCGGGATTTGCGGCACAGCATGCCACCCCGGAACAGGTGGCTCAACTGGAAGCGCTGTGTGTGGAGATGGAGCAGTTGGGCAATGAAGCTTCCCTCCATTTGGAAAAGGACCTGCTGTTTCACCAGAAAATCGCGGAATTCAGCGGCAACTGCGTGGTATCCAATCTGATGCCCATTATCAATGAAACCATTGTGTTGTTTTTGAATCTCAATGTACAGGCTTCGGGACTGGGTGTGCTGCAGGATACCAACCGTTCCCATCGGGAAGTGCTGGAAGCCATCGCAGCCCACGATCCATTCGCCGCCCGGGACGCCATGCTGGTGCACATCGCCCGCAACCGGCGCAATCTGGACCGAAGCTGAAATCCACATCGCGCGCAAAATCTTTCTTTATAGAAATATGAATGAAACAAAGGAGGAACCCTCAATGATCAGTCAGGACGTACGCAAACTGGCCCCCGAAATGGACCCCCTCAAAATCGGTATGGGCTGGACCGTAGAAGATCTCAGCAAACCTCAAATTCTGGTGGAAAGCACCTTTGGCGACAGCCATCCGGGCAGCGGCCACCTCTTTGGACTGGTGGAAGAAGCCTGCAAAGGCATCGCGGAAGCCGGAGGCCGGGGCGCCCGGTATTTTGCCACCGATATCTGCGACGGCATTGCCCAGGGCCACGACGGCATCAACTATTCCCTGGCTTCTCGGGACGCCATCTGCAACATGATTGAAATTCACAACAACGCCTCGCCCTTTGACGCGGCGGTGTTCCTGTGCAGCTGTGACAAGGCGGTTCCCGCCCATCTGATGGGCATTGGCCGTATCAACACCCCTTCCATCGTGGTCACCGGCGGCGTAATGGAAGCCGGTCCCGATCTGCTGACTCTGGAACAGATCGGCATGTACAGCGCCATGTACGAACGGGGTGAGATCAGCGAGGAACAGCTCACCTATTACAAGCATCACGCATGTCCTTCCTGCGGGGCCTGTTCTTTCATGGGCACCGCCTCCACCATGCAGATCATGGCGGAAGCCCTGGGCCTGATGCTGCCCGGCAGCGCACTGATGCCCGCTACCTGTCAGGATCTGCGGGACTTTGCCAAGGCTGCGGGCCGGCAGGCTGTGGAGCTGGCGGTCAAGGGAGTCAAGCCCCGGGATATGGTGACCCTGCAGTCCTTTGAAAATGCCATCATGGTGCACGCCGCCATCTCCGGCTCCACCAATTCCCTGCTGCACATCCCGGCCATTGCCCACGAATTCGGCATCGACCTGGACAGTGATTACTTTGACCGGATGCACCGGGGTGCCCACTACCTGCTGGATATCCGTCCCGCCGGCAAGTGGCCCGCCGAATACTTCTACTATGCCGGCGGCGTTCCCCGCATCATGGAAGAGATCAAATCCATGCTGCACCTGGATCAGATGACCGTCACCGGCAAGACCCTGGGCGAAAATCTGGAGGATCTGAAGAAGAGCGGCTATTACGAAAAGTGCGACGAGCACCTGAAAAAGACCGGTCTGCAGTGGCAGGATGTCATCCGTCCCTTCGACCACGCCATCGGTACCAACGGCACCATTGCCATTCTCAAGGGCAACCTGGCTCCAGAAGGCGCAGTGATCAAGCACAGCGCTTGCCCCAAGGAAATGTTCAAGGCCACCCTCAAGGCCCGTCCCTTCGACTCGGAGGAAGAGGCCATCGCGGCGGTGCTGCGCAAGGAAATCCACCCCGGTGAAGCGGTGTTCATCCGATACGAAGGCCCCAAGGGCAGCGGTATGCCTGAGATGTTCTACACCGGCGAAGCCATTTCCTCCGACCCCGAACTGAGCCGTACCATCGCCCTCATCACCGACGGACGGTTCTCCGGCGCCTCCAAGGGCCCGGTGATCGGACACGTTTCTCCTGAGGCGGCGGAAGGCGGCCCCATCGCCCTGGTGGAGTACGACGACCTGATCGAGCTGGATGTGGAACAGCGGATTCTGCGCATTGTGGGCGTCAAGGGCGAGCACAAGACCCCCGAGGAAATGGAGGCCATTCTGGCCCAGCGCAAGGCGGCCTGGAAGCCTCACGACAACAAGTACAAGAGCGGCGTGCTGAAAATTTTCGCGGAGCACGCAGTTTCTCCCATGAAGGGCGGCTATATGGTCTGACCCTTTGGAAGGCAGTAAAAAACGGCTGTGGGAAATTCCCACAGCCGTTTTCTCTTGTTCTGTTTTAGATGTCCAGCCCCTGGGCCTTCTGCGACTCCACATAGTCGATGAACTGCCGGGCTGTCCGGGGAGAAAAGCTGGTGCGCTTGGCGCTCCAACGGTTGGCGGCGGCGGCCAGCTCGTCCGGGTCCACCTGCAGTCCCCGATCCTCTGCCAGCTGCTGCACAATCTCCAGATACCCCTTCCGTCCGGGGGAGGAGAAGGTGACGGTGATGCCGAAGCGGTCGGCCAGCGAAGCCGCCTCGTCCAGCGTATCCTTGAGATGGATGTCGTCGCCGGTACGGGAGGAGAAGGTCTCGGTAATCAGATGCCGCCGGTTGGTGGTGGCGTAGAGGGCCATATTGTCCCCCAGCTTGTTGGCAGAACCCTCCAACACTGCCTTCATGGCGGTGTAGCTGTCATCCCCCTCGGCAAAGGTGAGGTCATCGGTGAAAATGATGAACTTCATGGGAATGCCCGCCAGCATGTCGATGACTCGTCCCAGATATTTCAGATTTTCCTTGGATACCTCCACCAGCCGCAGGCCCTGCCCGCAGTATTCGTTGACCACCGCTTTGACGGTGGAGGATTTGCCGGTGCCCCGATCGCCATAGAGCAGCATGTTGTTGGCCTTCATGCCCCGCAGCAATGCCAAGGTATTGTCGGTGACCATCTTGCGCTGCACTTCGTAGCCCTTGAGGTCCTCCAGCGAAATGTTGTCGGGATTGAGCACCGGACGCAGCGTGGGCTCACAGCCATCGGTATCCAGGTAAAAGGCCTTATACCGGCTGTACCGGCCATAGCCGTTGTTGGCGCACAGCTGAGCGAACTTGAACACCTTTTCGCCCCAGTTTCCCTCCTCCCGGAAGGCCTTGTGCTGGGACTGAAAATCGGGCAGCCGGTCCATCAGATCGGCATACTGGGGGAAGAGCTGGGCCAGATGGGCTTTGACCTCTTCCGAAGTGGTGTAGGCCGCCTGGGAAAGAGCAGACAGATCGTTTGCGGCGGCTTGAATTTCCCATTGGGGCATCTGCTCATACCCACCCCGGGCGCTCTCCAGGGTAAAAAGATTTTCGGCGTACAATACCTTATCGTAAATGTAATCCGCCAGATTGCCGCCAAAGGGACTTTCGCACAGGGCGTAAAACACCGAGCCGTACAGTTCGGCGGCCTCATGGGCGGTGGTAAAATCCTTCCCCAGCAGCCGGGTAAAATCGGCGATGATCGGGTCTCGCATTACATCTTTATAAATCGACACTCCGCTGAGCAAAAAGCGTCTGGTATCCATGGAATCCATCCTGTATTCCCCCATTTCATGATTTTCTCCATTGTACCCCTTTTTTCGGCGGGCTGTCAATTCTCCCAGCCAAAATGAGTCCATTCCCTCTATACAAACGACAAAAAACAAGGTACAATATAACATGGAGTTATTCCGTTCTGATAGAATCAATACAATTGGAGGAAACGTTATGCTTACAGCAATTGTTGGAATCAACTGGGGCGACGAAGGCAAGGGCCGTATGGTGGACCTGCTGTCCCGGGATTATGACATCGTGGTGCGGTACCAGGGCGGCAACAACGCCGGTCATACCGTAGTGAATCATCTGGGGAAATTCATTCTGAACCTGCTGCCCTCCGGCATTCTGCGTCCGGAGGTGACCTGTGTGATGGGCAACGGCATGGTGGTGGATATCCAGCATCTGTGCGGCGAAATTGACCGTCTCACCGCCAAGGGTGTGAAGATCACCCCGGAAAACCTGAAGATCAGCGACCGTGCAGTGATTTGCATGCCCTACCACGTGATGCAGGATGGTCTGGAAGAGGACCGTCTGGGAGATGCCAAGCAGGGCTCCACTCGCCGGGGCATCGGCCCGGTGTACAGCGACAAATACCTGCGCAAGGCCATCCGTATGGGCGATCTGCTCTATCCGAAGACCACCCGCAAGCGTCTGCAGGAAATCATCGACTGGAAAAACCTGATGATCCGGGATGCCTACAACGCGCCGGAAATCACCCTGGAGGGAATGGAAGCCTGGCTGAAAGAGTACGGTGACCGGCTCAAGCCCTTCATCTGCGACGCAGGCCTGTATCTGCACCAGCAGGTACAGCAGGGCAAAAAGGTGATGTTTGAGGCCCAGCTGGGCGCACTGCGGGACATCGAGTTCGGCATCTACCCCTACACCTCTTCCTCTCCCGTCATTGCGGCTTACGCGCCCATCGGCAGCGGCATTCCGGGGCAGAAGCTCACCAATACCATCGGCATCATGAAGGCCTATTCCAGCGCCGTAGGCGGCGGCCCCTTCACCTGTGAGATGTTCGGCGAAGAGGCAGAGCGTCTGCGTGAAGCGGGCGGCGAATACGGCGCTGCCACCGGACGTCCCCGTCGTGTGGGTCCCTTTGACGTGGTGGCCTCCAAGTACGGCGTACGTCTGCAGGGCGCCGATGAAATCGCACTGACCAAGCTGGACGTGCTGTCCTATCTGGATCGGATTCCGGTGTGCACCGCCTATGAGTTAAACGGCCAGATCATTCACGACTTCCCCTTCGGCGATCAGCTGGAAGCCTGCAAGCCGGTGGTGGAATATGTGGACGGCTGGAAATGTGACATCAGCAAGTGCCGCAAGGTGGAAGATCTGCCCAAGGCCGCGCTGGACTACATCCGTTACATCGAACGCAGCGTAAACTGCCCCATCACTTATGTGTCGGTGGGCCCCGACCGGGACGATTACATCAAGATGAAGTAATCCCTGCCGCTTGCCGGCAGCGGGTTTTTGGAGGTGTGACACTATGAATCTCAGCGTACAGGAAGTTCTGCAATTCGTCAAAGAAAATGATGTAAAATTCATTCGTCTGGTTTTTTGTGATATGTTTGGCCACGTGAAAAATGTGGCCATCATGGCCAGTCAGCTGCCCCGGGCGTTCCGCAGCGGCGTGGCCTTTGACGCCTCCGCCATCAGCGGATTCATGAATGTGGAAGAATCGGACCTGTATCTCTTCCCCGATCCGGATACCATGGCGGTGGTGCCCTGGCGCACCCGTCAGGAACGGGTGGTGCGTTTTTACTGTGACATCAAGCACCCGGACGGCACCCCCTTTGAGGGAGATGGCCGGATGATCCTGAAGCACGCCATTGCCCGGGCAGAGGAGATGGGCTATGATGTGAAAATCGGCTCCGAGGCGGACTTTTACCTCTTCCAATTGGATGAGGCCGGACAGCCCACCCGCATCCCCCATGACTCGGCAGGCTTTCTGGATGTAGCTCCCCTGGACAAGGGAGAGGACATCCGCCGGGAAATCTGCCTGGCGCTGGAGGAGATGGGGGTGACCCCCCAGACCTCTCTGCATGAGTCAGGCCCTGGACAAAACGAGATCATCTTCAAATACGGCAGCGCGCTGACCGCTGCAGACGATCTGACCACTTTCAAAACAGTGGTACGTGCCTTGGCCGCCCAGGGTGGGCTGCACGCCACCTTTATGCCCAAGCCCTTCAAAAACCACAGCGGCTGCGGACTGCATGTCAATCTCTCCCTCAACCGCAATGGCACCAACATTTTCCAAAATGACAGTGACCGGCACTGTCAGGAAGCGGAGAGCTTCATCGCGGGTATCCTGGCCCACATCTATGAGATGACCGCCTTCCTCAATTCTGCCACCAATTCCTATGAACGGTTTGGCAGCTTTGAGGCTCCCCGGTGGATCAGCTGGTCACACGAGAACCGCAGCCAGCTCATCCGCATTCCTCCGGAAAGAGGAGAGCATGCCCGTATGGAACTGCGCAGCCCCGACCTCTCCTGCAACCAGTACATTGCCTTTGCCCTGCTCATCCACGCGGGACTGGACGGAATTCAGGAGAAAATGACTCTACGCAGCCCCTGTAATTTTGATTTGTACAACGCTCCCACCGGCGTGCTGGATAAACTGGACCCCCTGCCGGAAAATCTGCGGGAGGCGCTGGATGCCGTCAAGGCCAGTGATTTCATTGCCCGGGTGCTGCCCGAGGTCACGCTGGAAAAATTCCTGGCAGCCAAGTACAAGGAATGGGATGCCTACCGCTATGCTCGGGACAAGAGCGAATTTGAGTTTGAAACCTACTTCACCCGGCTGTAAACACCCGAAAGGAGCGGTGACACATGACCTTCTTTTTGAGCCTGCTGATGCTGGTCAGCCTGTGCTGCATCCTGTGTGCGCCTCTGCTGGACCGCACCTTTCACACCGGCACCCAGCTCCGAAAGGTCATTACCACCTTTGGTGCAGGCACCATCCTGGTGTGCAGCATTGGAATCCTGGCCGGCATGCTCTAACTGACTGCTGTAAAACCTCCGCAAATTGGGTGTTGCAAAACCTCAGCTTTATGCTATACTGATACTATACAATCACCTGCGATGATGGGGAAGAGTACGTGCACATGGCCTCTCAGAGAGGGACCCGCCCGGTGAAAGGGTCCTGTGGCTGTCTGTATCGGAAGTGCGCCCCGGAGCGTTGGCCCAATCCGCCACGGTTTGCCACCGTTATCGGGCACAGGTAGTAGGACGCCTTCGCGCGTCTGGAGCTATAAGACAGAGTGGGACCGCGCCAATGCGCCTCTGACTTCCCTGACCGGGAAATCAGGGGCGTTTTTGTTTCCGGCCCCCGCGAAAGGAGCATTCCTGTGATCATTCAGGAGATCAAAAACGACATCTACGCCATCAAGGAGCGGGACCCGGCCGCCACCAGCGCGCTGCAGGTATTGCTGCTGTACAGCGGCCTGCACGCCATCATCTACTACCGCATTGCCCACTTTTTTCAGCGGCACCGGTGGTATTTTGTGGCCCGGTTCATCTCTCAGACCGCCCGGTTTCTCACCGGCGTGGAAATCCACCCCGGTGCCACCATCGGCCATGGCCTGTTCATCGACCATGGCAGCGGCATTGTCATCGGCGAAACCACCCAGATCGGCGACAACTGCACCCTGTATCAGGGGGTCACACTGGGCGGTACCGGCAAAGACAAGGGCAAACGTCACCCCACCCTGCTGGACAATGTGATGGTGGGCAGCGGTGCCAAGGTACTGGGACCGGTGGTCATTGGCAACAATGTAAAGGTGGCCGCAGGCGCGGTGGTGCTGCACGACATCCCGGACGACTCCACAGCGGTGGGCGTACCGGCCCATGTGGTGTCCAAGGGTAAAAAAGACCCCGACCGGGATCTGGACCAGGTTCACATTCCGGACCCGGTACAACAGCAAATCTGCCAGCTCACCATGCGGTTGGAAGCCATGCAGCGGGAATTGGATGACCTTCGAGCCTCCACCTCCCCCAATTCAGGAAGAAAGGAACAAGACCATGAAACTGTTTAACTCTCTCACCCGTCAGAAGGAAGAATTTGTGCCTCTGGAACCCGGCAAGGTAAAAATGTATTCCTGCGGCCCCACAGTGTACAACTATTTCCACATCGGCAACGCCCGGCCCTTTATCATGTTCGATACCCTGCGCCGCTACTTTGAGTACCGGGGCTACGAGGTAAATTTTGTGCAGAACTTCACCGACATCGACGATAAGATGATCAAGCGGGCCAATGAGGAGGGCATCACCGTTCGGGAACTGGCCGACCGTTTCATTGCCGAATACTTTGTAGACTCCCATGGACTGGGCATCCATGAGGCCACCACTCATCCCCGGGCCACCGAAAACATCGATGAAATCATCGCTCTGGTGCAGACGCTGATCGACAAAGGGCATGCCTACCAGAGCGGCAATGACGTATACTACTCCACCAAGTCCTTCCCCGAATACGGCAAGCTGTCTCACCAGCCTCTGGAAGAGCTGGAAGCGGGTGCCCGGATCGACGTCACCGAAGTCAAGCGGGACCCCATGGACTTTGCTCTGTGGAAGGGCGCCAAGCCGGGCGAACCCAGCTGGGACAGCCCCTGGGGCAAGGGCCGGCCGGGCTGGCACATCGAGTGCAGCGCCATGGCGGGCAAGTATCTGGGCAAAACCATCGATATCCACAGTGGCGGTCTGGACCTCACCTTCCCCCACCACGAAAACGAGATTGCCCAGAGTGAAGGGGCCAATGGCTGCACCTTTGCCAACTACTGGCTGCACAACGGCTTCATCAATGTGGATAACCAGAAGATGAGCAAATCTCTGGGCAACTTCTTCACTGTGCGGGATGTGGCCCAGATCTACCCCTATGAAGTCATCCGCTTCTTCATGCTGTCCTCTCATTACCGCAGCCCCATCAACTATTCGGCAGACATTCTGGAACAGGCCCGAGCGGGTCTGGAACGGATTCAGACCTGCATGGGCAATGTGGATTTCATGCTGCAGAGCGCGCCGGAAAGCGACGCTCCGGTGGAGCAGGATCGTTTCCTGGCCTACAAGGACAAATTCATCGCGGCCATGGACGACGACATGAATACCGCCGACGCCATTTCCGCCATTTTTGAGCTGGTGCGCGAAATCAACACCCTGGCCACTCCAGAAAACGCCCCCTCCAAGGCACAGCTGACCTTCTGCAAAGAACTGCTGGCTGAACTGTGCGGCGTACTGGGCATTGCCTGCGAGAAAAAGCAGGAGCTGCTGGACAGCGACATCGACGCGCTGATTCAGGAGCGGCAGGAGGCCCGCAAGGCCCGGAACTTCCAGCGTGCGGATGAAATCCGGGATCAGCTGAAGGAAATGGGCATTCTGCTAGAGGATACCAAAGCAGGCGTCAAGTGGAAGCGCGCTTAAACCAAATCAAAAAGGGGACGCTATGCGTCCCTTTTTTCATGTTCTCACATCCCTCCCCAGTGACAGTCCCTCACGTACCACCGTATTCTCATTGCCCGACTCTCACAGGCCTGCGGACGCCTTTCCCCTCACGCCGCCCCCTCGCCAGTTCCTTTTGCCCATAAAAAAAACGACCCCTTTCGGGGTCGTTTGTGCTTTTGGGGAATTACTCGCCTCTGGCAGCCTTGATGTTCTTGATGAACTCCTTGGCAGTGGCAGTGATCTTAGCGTAATCGCCAGTCTTGGCACCGCTGGTCAGAGCACCGCCGGCACCTACAGCTACAGCGCCAGCCTTGATCCATTCACCTACGTTGTCCACGCTCACGCCGCCGGTGGGCATCATGCGAGCCTGGGGCACAGGACCATTGATGGCCTTGAGAATCTTGGGGCCAAACACTTCGCCGGGGAAGATCTTGATGATATCAGCACCAGCTTCCATGGCCAGCACCACTTCCTTCAGGGTCATGCAGCCGGGCATGTAGGGCAGACGATACCGGTTGCACAGCTTGGCAGTCTTTTCGTCAAAATAGGGGCTCACTACGTACTGCGCGCCGCTCAGAATGGCCACACGGGCGGTCTCGCTGTCCATTACGGTACCAGCACCCAGCATAATCTGATCGGGGGTGTAGTTCTTGGCCAGAGTTTCAATCACGCGATGTGCGCCGGGCACAGTGAAGGTCAGCTCGATGGATGCGCAACCGCCTTCCAGGCAGGCGTCGGTGATCTTGAGAGCTTCTTCTGCGGTGGTAGCACGCACTACAGCTACCAGACCTTTTTCACGAATGCGGGAAATGATGACTTCCTTGTCCATTGATAATTCCTCCTCGTTGAAATTACGTGTACAGAAAGAACTGCTGTTTCACAATATAAAACAACGTTTCTTTTTCTTCTATAGGTATTATACCCCAAACCACTGGGGAAAGCAATAGATTTTCCCTCCCGGCGGTGCAAAACCCCTGGGATAAATTTCAAAAAAACAGCCCACTTCCACGGGGTTTATGGTATAATAAAATCAACCAGATACGCAAAGGGAGGCGAAATAAATGGTAAAACAGATTTCCGTTTTTGTAGAAAACCAGAAGGGGCGGCTGTCCAACATCACCGGCATCCTCAAAGAAGAACAGGTGAATATCAAAGCCCTGTCCATTGCGGACACCTCTGACTTCGGCATTTTGCGGCTGATTGTGGACCAGCCTGACAAAGCCTACCAGGCTCTCAAGGCCAATGGACGTACTGCATCCATCACCGATGTGCTGGCAGTGGGCTTCCCGGATACGCCCGGCAGTATGGGGCACACCGTACAGCTGCTGTCCGATGCAGGCATCGCCATAGAGTATGTATATGCCTTCGGGCTCAAAGGGGACGACAAAGCCTATGGTGTGTTCAAGACCTCTGATCCCCAGCGCACCCAGGAGGTGCTGCGGGAAAACGGCATCGTCCTGCTGGATGGCGAGACTCTGTACAGCCTGTAACTCCCGTTGATTTTGAAAAAAAGCGCCTGCCTGTGCAGGCGCTTTTTATTATTTTGCCATCCGGTAAATTTCCTCAATGTCCTTTTTGCCCAGCACCTGGAAACCGCCGATGGTACGAGTCTCCTCAAAGGTGCACTTGTAGGCCATCTCCTGAATCTGCTCTTCGGTGAGGTCAATACCCATTTCACTCACCCGAATGGGCATTTCGATGTCATGATAGAACCGTTCCATGGCTTCGATGCCCGCCAGAGCTGTATTTTCCACATTTTCATAGTCCATCTCGCAGCCCATCACATTGACGGCAAACTGAGCGAACTTCATGGGGTTGGTCTTGTATACGTACCGGGCCCAGCTGCTCCACACCGCAGCCAAACCAGCGCCGTGGGCCACGTCAAACATACCGCCCAGCTCGTGCTCGATCTGATGGCTGGCAAAATCGGTCACCCGTCCGGTGCCGGTAAGCCCATTGTGGGACAGGCTTCCAGCCCACATAACCTCCGCCCGGGCTGCATAGTTGGTGGGGTCCTTCATCAGGATGCGGGCGTTGTTCATCACGGTGGTGAGTACGCTCTCGCACAGCTTGTCAGTGAGCTCCACGTCGGTGGTGTTGGTGAAGTACCGCTCCATGGTGTGCATCATAATATCCACCGCACCGCAAGCCGTCTGATACTTGGGCAGGGTATAGGTGAGTTCAGGATTCATAATGGCGAACTTGGGACGGCAATAATCACTGTTGTAGCCCCGTTTGAGCCAGCCGTCCTCGTTGGTGATCACCGAGGAATTACTCATTTCACTGCCAGCCGCGGACAGAGTGAGAACCACACCCACAGGTGCACAGCCGGTGGGAACGGCCTTGCGGCTGTAGAAATCCCACACATCGTGGTCGGGGTTGGCCAGGCCATAGCCGATGGCCTTGCTGGAGTCAATGACGCTGCCGCCGCCCACTGCCAACAGGAAGTCCACCCCTTCCTTTTTGGCCAGTTCCAGGCCCTCATACACTTTGGAGAGCCGGGGATTGGGAACTACGCCGCCCAGAGTCACATAGGCGATGCCTTCCGCCTCCAAGGACTTGCACACCCGGTCCAGCAGACCGCTGCGCTTGGCGCTTTCGCTGCCGTAGTGCACCAGCACCTTGGTACCGCCAAAGGCTTTCACCTGCTGGCCCACCTGTTGCTCGGTGTCCTTGCCGAAGATCACCTTAGTTGGAGTATAGTACTCAAAATTGATCATGTTTGTCCCACTCCTTTATGCTAAAATTGCAAGTAATCTGATTTCATCATAGCATTTTTTGTGAAATTTATCAATATTTCACTGAAATTTCCTGCGGGCATGTCTGGTTGACTTCCGTAGAACGGATGGCTATAATAATAAATGAAAGCGGTTACAGAAAGGAGGTTGACCATGAACATTTACGATGTGGCCAAACGGGCAGGCGTATCCACTGCCACCGTATCCCGGGTCATCAATGACAGCAGTAAGGTCAGCCCCAAAACACAGGAAAAAGTCCGCCGGGTGATGGCGGAACTCAATTATACCCCCAGCCAGATCGCAGTGGGGCTGGCCACCAATGTGACCCGGACAGTGGGCATCATGGTGCCGGATGTGCGGGACAATTTCCATGCCACCGCGGCGTTTCTGCTGGAAAATGAACTACTGGCCCATGGTTACAACTGCATTTTGTGCAATACCACCGGCCAGCCGGACAAGATGGCTCACTATCTGGCCACCCTGTACGCCAAACAAGTGGACGGCATTGTGCTGGTGGGTTCCTCCTATGCCGACCAGACCCTGTCGGACGCCTACCAGCGGCTGACACGTCCCATCCCCATGGTGGGCATCAACGCGGTGGGAGCGCCGGGGACCTATTGCGTACTGTGCGACGAAGCCCATGGTATGCGGGAGGCACTGACCCATCTGCGACAGCAGGGACGGCAGGCACCCGCCTTTTTGCGTGACCCCCAGCCCTACCAGAACCGAGCTTCCCGTACCAAGGAAGAGGCCTACCGGCAGGGGATGAAAACGGTGTACGGGCTGGAGGCCCAGCCTCTCACCCTGTCCGCCGAACCCTCGGTGGAAAGTTACCGGACACTGCTGCGGCAAATGAAACAGGAGCACCCCCAGGTAGACGCCATTCTGTGTACCAATGACTTCTGCTGCGCCGAATTGCTCAAGGCCCTGCAGGCAGAAGGCATCCCCGTCCCGGAGCGCATGGCGCTGGTAGGCTTCAACAACTCCTACATCACCGATCTCACTTCCCCCACCATCACCACCATCGATCATCATGTGACGGAGCATTGTGCCAAAGCAGTGGAAAAACTGCTCACTGCCATGAACGGCGGACACCCGGACCCGGTCACCTACATCCAGCCCCATCTGGTGATAAAGGAAACCACCTGATACGATCAGGGCGGCGGCCAATGGCCGCCGCCCTTTTGAACGCAAAACAGCGGATCAGATAAAAATCTGGTCCGCTGTTATTTTTTAGTACGCCAATGTCACATCGCCTGCCCGTACCTTGACCGAAATGTCCTCATCATCATAGGTAAAGGTAAGGGTACCATCAATGAATTTTTCCGGCAGGGTGAACCGTCCATTGGAATCGGTCACCACCGAATAAGTTTTCTTGCCTTTGCTGTGGGTGTAGGTCAGCGCCTTGCCCGCCAACGGCTTGCCATTCAGAGTGGCGGTGCCGCTGAGACTGTATACCGTCTGGGTCATGTTTACAGTATAGTCGGCCACTTCACCATCCTTCACCCGAGCTTCCATATTATAGGTGTTGTAATCTTCGCTGTCAATCTTCACCGTATAGTACCCAGTGCGCAAGTGATCCAGCAAATACTCTTTTCCGTTGTTAGCGCCCTGCACCGACTGGCTCAGCTCGCCGTCGCTGTCATAGGCTTTTACCGTCGCGTCCTCCAGGGTGATGTACTCATTGTTGCCTCCCAGGCCCTCCGAAATAAGGCCATTGACTTGTACGCTCATACCCGCGGGTTTTTGCACTCTCACCACATTGTTTTCAATGGATACACCCTGTCCCCAGTTGATGCTGTTTTCAAAAACCAGGGTGGCAATGCCTTCCTTGAGAGCGCAGAACTCGCCAGTGCTGATTTTGTCCACAATGAGTTTGTCATAGGACCGGATAGAATACATGCTGCCGGTGAGCTCTTCACGGCTGCCATCTTTGTAATACATATAGGCTTTCACCGTAAAGGTATCGCCCACCACCAGGGTATTCTTGCTGGGCACAAACTGAATGTAGTCCATCTCCTTGGGTTCTGTCACCTGGAGGGCACCCTCCAGATTGTTGACCAGCGTGCGGTCCCCTTCCTTATATTCAATGCGGGCGGAAGCAGTTCCCACCTTGATGCCGGTAAGCATTCCGTCTGTGGAAATCTTGGCCACATCGGTATCGCTGGAGGTAACCACCACACCCTTTTTGGAAGCCTCCTCAAAAGTGAGATCTTCATAACTTCCATCGGTGTATACCTCACGGATGGTGAGGCCAATGCTCATCCCCTTCTGTACCCGCACCGGTGTACCGGGGAAGGTATAACTCTTTACGCTTTTCTCTTCATCGGGATCTTCCGGCTCCTGAGGATCTTCGGGGTCATCGGGATCGCTGGACACATACCCGCTGAGATCCAGCACACCATAACCATAGGAATCATCTTTTCCGCTGGTGCCTTTATCGTTCACATGGTCCTCCAGGAAGCCCCGGTATTCCCGGACGGTTGCCCGAGGTTCTTCCATGCTGTACATAGCCAGAATCGCTCCGGTCACCGCCGCACTGATGGACGAACCGGAAACCTCTCCAAACCGGTTGTTCAAAGTAGCGGTTTTCACATTCATACCGGGAGCAGCCAGCAGTACATCGGAGCCGTAATTGCTCAAAGTACTCAGCTGGTCATCTTCATCACTGGCCACAGTGGTAAAGACCCGGCTGTCCTGAGACAGGACACTCCACTGGGTATTGAGCCGTTCATTGCCAGCCGGCACCACCACTGGGATGTCCGCATCCTCCGCATAGTCCAGCGCATCGGCAATGGGCCCGGACACCTCACACTCTGGCACAGTAGCATTGCAGCCCAACACAATCACGTCCACGCCTTCTTCCACCGCGTAGCGAATGCCCTCGGCAATATCGGTATCAGTGCCCCGTCCCTGGCTATTGAGCACCTTGACGGGCAAAATTTCCACATTGGCGGGGGTGAGCTCGGCAATCACGCCTGCCATCTGGGTGCCATGACCGTTGTCATCATCGGCCTTGTTATCTTTTTCCACCAGATCGATCTCTCCCCGGCTGATGCGTTTGATGAAATAGTCATGATCCCATTCCACACCGGTATCCAGCAGGCCCACCTTGACCAGCTCATCCGAGTAGTCTTCTTCCATCTGCTTTATGTAATCATCCGCCCCGATTTTTTCAGGCACATAGGAATTGTAAGAAGCTGTGTACAAAATCCGTTGAGGCTGTACATATTCCACGCCAGCCTGCTTGGCAAAAGCCTGTTCCGCGGCCTTGGTGGCTTTCAGACTGTTATAGCGGATGAGATAGCGACCATCCTGCTGCTGGATGATCGTGCCGCCCTGGGCTTCATCGGCGGTGATAGAATAGGAGTTCTTCATCTGCACCACTAGGGTGTTGGTGGTATAGGGATTGGACACCACAGCACTCTTGGTCAGGGCATCCCAGCCCACCACAAAGCCCAGTTCTTCCAGATAGCGGATGGGCAGCATGGTGCGTTCCTGCACAATGACTGGGGCCACATCTATTTCTTTCACCTGGGTTTTGTCCACCCGAATCCGGGTGTGATCGATCCAGAATTCCACACTGCTGTCTTCATAGGATACGGTGGCCACACTGGTGCTGGCATTCCATGTCACTTCACAGCCCAGTGCTTCGGACACCGCGCGCAATGGCAGCAGGGTTCGGTCATTGCGGATGATGGGGGTCACCAGATCAGAGGAATCCACCGCTGTCACCATACCATCCACAATCATCTGATTATTGCCCAGCTGCACCACCACAGTGGAAGCCCCTTTGGCTGCCGACGCATTGGTCTGGGTGTCCACGTCGGGCAGCGCCCCCGCCACATAGGGGACTGACTGTCCCGCCAGCAGACCGGCAAGCAGTACCGCCAAACAGCGTCTGCCATTTTTGGATCTCATATACATCCTCCTTTCAGCCGCAGCTGTATCTGTCACAAAATGTGCCCTCTTTTCGCAATGGAAAAGGAGCTGTTTTGATCATTATATCACACTTTGTCCAAATATCCCATTCTTTTTTTGTCAGATACTGTGAGAAGTGCTTCGGTAATTTCTGGTGAATCTGCGGGGAACTTTTTTAGTTTTGCGGACGTCGCAAAAAAATTTGGCATCTTGTCACCGAGCCCTGGCCCATGATACAATAGGACCATGAAAAGGAAGGAGGATTTTGACCATGAAACGACTGATCCGGGCCAAGATCTCCAGCTGTGCTTCGGGACTGGAAATGGTAATCTCCAGTTTGGTGCTCATCGGCATTGCGATTTCCTGTGTGGCGCTGTTCATACATATCCAGCAAATCATCGATGCGTTCACCAGCAACACCACCTCATCCCAGGCGTTTGATGGATTTCTGGCATTTGGCATTCAGCTGATCATCGCGGTGGAATTTGTCAAGATGCTGTCCAAACACACACCGGGCAGTACCATTGAAGTATTGCTGGTGGTCATTGCCAAACGAGTGGTAGTGGATGATCTGAAAATGTTTGACATTCTCATGGGTGTCATTGCCATTGCCATCCTGTTTCTCATCCGCAAATACCTGAGCAACAGCGACTCCCCCAATACCATATCGGGAGAAGTGCTGTTCGATGCCACCACCACAGTGGAAGAGTTCAATAAAATCACCGGCGCCAATCTGCCACTGGATTTGGGTGATACACTGGGTGAGATGATTGAACGGGAATTTGCCCACACCAACCGGGAACTGCGGGTGCACGAATGGATGAAAGTGGGACATGCCGCGCTGTTTATCAATGAAATGCGAGATGGGCATCTCTATCGAGTGGAAGCACTGCGGGAAGAGGATATGGAAAATCGCACCATTCCCACCCATGTGCTGCTGCGCAATCTCATCCGCACCGGCGGCAAACGTTCCAACTGAGCTATACAAAAAAGCCTGTGTCCAAAAGGACACAGGCTTTTTTCATGTAGTTTCCAATGGGTTTTCATTCAGCTGGGAGTGGGCAGGCTCTTTCACCCCGGCCAGTACCAATAGGAAGGGACAGGCCAGATTCAGCACCATCCACAGGTACGGGATGCCCTGCAGCGGCGGTACCTCCCACAACAGCATGGAAGGCCACTGGTACACATACAGCGGCGTAGAAGTAAGCCACTGCAGCCACCCATAAAAGGTGCCATACTGCTGCACCAGCACAATGACCGCCCAGCACAGCACCTGACAGACAGCCACACCTACCGCGCAGCCCAGCATCAGCCGGCGGCTGGGATGTCGCCGCCGCATCAGCAAAATCAGCACCGCCAACCCCGCCATGTTGAACAGTGCGTGGGTGATGGTGGGCCAGTGGCTGTCCGCCCATCCGGGCTGATAGGCCATCTGGCCAATGACTCTCAACGTCAGCTCCCATGCCAGCTGCCCCAGGATTACCGAACCGGCAATGATCCACAATACATCGGCTTGCCACTTTTTCATACAACCACTCCTCCCGGGTCGTGCTGCAAAGCACGTCTCTTTTGGGTATGTTTGCATTCAGGCAGCCGCCAAACACGCTCTTTCCGGCGGTCCGCCTCTTTCCCGTCTCCTTTGCGCCTTATACCTGCTCTGCCTTCCGAGCCCGGCAGGCCAGAATCTTCCGCAGGCCTTCAATGCCGTAGCTCTTTTTGTCCGAAATGGGCAGCCACAGCACTTCCTTAATGTAGGGGCTGTCCTCCAGCAAGACTTGGAACACCCGGTACATATATTCATTGGAGATCAGTACCGCCCGCTTGCAGCCCTGCCACTGGTGCTGACAGTAATAATCCAGCGCGGTGGCCACACCTCCGGTAATCACCCCTTCGGCGTAGGATTTGCGCCCCAGTTCATCGCTTTCTCCAAACAAACTCATAGCCCGGCTGATGTACAACGCCCGGTTAAAACCGTATTTTTTCAGGTTTTCCCGGCCTTTGCGCAGCATGTCCTCATCCAGCCCCTGGGTCTGCGCCGCCAGAATGGGCCCGAAAATAGTAGCGCTCTTGATGGCGTAAAACAGTTCACCGGTGCAGTTGGAAATGATACCAGTGACACTATCATCCTGAGCACACATCACATGGGTGTGAGAGCCGGGCAGAATATAGGCCAGCTTTTCTCCAGGATAACGGGCCGCCAGTTCATCCATGGCACCCAAAATCTCAATTTCCTCTCCCCGCACATTGTTGACCAGATCGATGTCGTCGCTTACGGTTTTCAGCCCGGGGATGAGCCACACATCCCGGTGCAGACGGGTCCCCTCATGATAGCGCACCAGACTGCCGGAAAACTGCTCCAGCGTGATGGGTACCAGCAGATGGGGCACCTCCAGCAACCCGGCGGGACAGGTGATCATGCCGGAGGCGTACACCGCATCAATCTGCTCTTCCCCAATGCCGGCCTGCTGCACCGCCTCATCGTACAGCTCCTTGAGACAGTCGATCAGCACCTGATTGCTGCCCGCCAGAGTGGAATCCTTAGAACCCACATTGCGCTTGTCGGTGAACACCACCGAAAAATTTTCATCCAACAGGTACACCCGGGTGTTGGAAGTCCCGGAATCGTAGTACAGATGATACTTCTGCATGGCTGTCACCTCACCCTCTCAGTGCTTTCACATAGGCCTGGGCCACTGCGGTGATCTCGTCAAACCGGCCTTCGTTGACCAGTTTGGCACTCACCAGTGCGCCGCCCACACTGACACCCACACAGCCAGCCTTGATGAAATCCATGCAATTTTCTGGGGTGACACCGCCCACGGCGGTCAGAGGAATGTGCTTCAACGGACCCCGTACGGCCTTGATGTACTCCACACCCAGCACAGCGGCGGGGAACATCTTCACAATATCAGCACCATAGGCATAGGCATCCGCCACCTCACTGGGGGTGAATGCACCAGGCATGGACACTTTGTCCAGCTTTTTGGTCTCCCGAATCACCGCTTCACATACATTAGGGGAAATCATATACTCGGCGCCAGCTTCCACCGCCTGATGGACCTGTTCCACTGTCATCACTGTGCCGGCACCCACGCACAGCTCATCCCCAAACCGCTCCTTGAGCCGGCGGATGGAGCGGCAGGTATCCGCAGCGGCTTCCTCACTGGACTGATCAAAGGTCACCTCAATGCAGTGAATACCTCCTGCCAAAATGGCGCCCGCCAGATCTTCGATCTGGGTACTGGGGATGCCCCGCACAATGGCGACAATTTTCTCATCCAGAATTTTCTGCAGTACTTCTTTGGACATGATGCATTCTCCTTTCGTTACCCTCTACCTGTATGATAGCATATTCCTCAGCTGGAATGAAGCCCTTTCCCCATAAAAAAAGACGCCTCCAGAGGAAGCGTCTTTTGAGATTTCGTCTGATTAGATCAAACCAGCCATTTGCGGCATGATGAGGGAGATCTGCGGAATGTAGGTCACCAGCATCAATGCGAAGAACAGAGCCGCCAGCCAGGGCAGCAGTGCCTTGGTAAGTCCCTGAATGGAAATATCGCCAATCCGGGAGGTTACAAACAGCACAATGCCGAAGGGCGGGGTCAGTACGCCGATCATCAGGTTGAGCACGATGATGATACCGAAGTGTACCAGATCGATTCCCATTTCATTGAGGATGGGCAGCAGCAACGGCATCAAAATGGTGATGGCCGAAGTGGTTTCCAGGAACATGCCCACTACCAGCAAGAAAATGTTGATGACAAACAGCATCACATACTTGGAAGTGATGGCGCTGGTCACCAGCTCCAACAGAGTCTGGGGAATCATAGCCTTGATAATTACGTTGCCGTACAGAGTGGCGCCTGCCACAATCAAACCGATGGTAGCAGCATCGCTCACCGTTTCCTTCAATACAGCGTGCAAGGTTTTCCAGTCCAGTTCACGATATACCACTACGCCCAGCAGCAGAGAGTAGAACACCACAATTGCCGCAGCTTCAGTGGGGGTGAACAGACCGGTGTAAATACCCAACAGGATGATAACAGGAGCCATCAGGGGCAGGAAGCCGTCCTTCAAGCCGCTGAGAAATTCCTTAAAAGTGGGGAATTTGTCTCTGGGATAGCTCTTCAGGTGGGCATAAATGGCCACCACCACCATCATAATTGCAGCCATCAGCAGACCAGGCAGAATACCGGCGATGAACAATGCACCAACCGATGCGCCGGACATGGTACCATACACAACCAGCGGAAGGCTGGGAGGAATGATAGGACCTACGGTAGAAGAAGCAGCGGTAACGCTGCAAGAAAAGCCGCCGTCAAAGCCAGCGTCCTTCATGGCCTTGATTTCCACTACGCCCAAGCCGCTGGCATCAGATACAGCGGTACCGGACATACCGGCAAAAATGATACTGGCCAATACGTTTACATGGCCCAGACCGCCGGGCAACCAGCCCACAACGATTCTGGCAAAATGGAAGAGCTTATCAGTGATGCCACTGAGGTTCATCAGCTTACCAGCCAGCAGGAACAGCGGCACAGCCAGCAGAGTGAAGGTATTCACGCCGCCGATCATCTGCTGGATGATGGTGCCAAACTTAATACCACTTCTCTGACCTGCCATAACCACCATAGAGGCGATACCAAGGCTGAAACCGACGGGCATACCGACGATGAACAGAACAATCAGAAATACCAAAAACAACGCAGTTCCCATCTTTATTTCGCCTCCTCGCTGGTCTCAGGTTTTTTGATGGCCAGCTCTACCGCACGCAGCAAGCTGGTCAAAATCATCATAATACAGCCAATCTCCACTATGATATACAAATAGTTGAGATGGAACCAGGGCATGGAGTTGGAACGAACGCCTTCGCTGGCTTCCATGATCAAAGTCATACCATAGGCGCAGCAACCCATAAAGCCTGCCATGGCAATGTGAATCACCACTTCAAAAATTTTGCGCAGGCCTTTGGGCATCACATCCAGAAGCATGGTAATGGTAATGTGACGTCCCCGAGTCACAGCCATTACGCTGCCCAAAAATGTCACGCCAACATAAGAAAAACGAGCAATTTCTTCGGTCCACTGCACACCAATGTTCATGGCACGCAGCAGCACCTGCAGGCCGATAACCACAGCGATGAGTGCCATCAATGCGACAGCTACCTCTTCCACCACGATCTCCACCTTATCTCTTATTTTGAAAATCGTATTCATGAAATACCCCTTTCGAAGTCTTGCCTTAAAAAAAGCGGGGGGGCCTGAGCCCGCCCCACTCTTTCAGATGCGGATGGATTTACTTGGCAAAGCTCTGGATTTCATCAAAGGTAGTGATGGTCCAGGTGTCAGCAAAGAACTTATCCAGTGCAGGCTTAACGGCTTCGGTGAATTCGGCCACATCAATGTTGACCTCTTCCATACCGCCATCCAGCAGCTGCTGATGGAATTCTTCTGCCTGATCTTCACACAGCTGGCTGCCGTAGTCGGTCATATCTTCCTTAGCAGTCTCGGTGATGATGGTTTGCAGTTCTTCGGGCAGAGAATCCAGCAGAGCCTGGCTTGCGTACAGACCACACCACTCCATAACGTGGCCGGTGTTGATCAGGTAATCCTGTACTTCGTTGAACTTATAAGTAGCCAGCTGTTCGTAGGGGCCTTCGGAGGCTTCTACTACGCCAGTCTGCAGAGCGCTGTACAGTTCGCCCAGTACCACAGGAATGGTGGTGGCGCCCAGGCCGTCAGCACCCCAGATGGATACCCAAGAGGGGCTCTCAGTCATTCTGATCTTCAGGCCCTTTACATCTGCAGGATGCTCAATCTTCCGGTTGGAAGAGGTGTGTCTGGGACCTCTCCAGCACAGGCCGATCAGGTTGGTGTTGTTCTCGATGAGCTTTTCATTCATGCCATCAAAATACTCATCCATAACAGCCTTCACGTGATCCATATCCTGGAACAGGTAAGGAGCCATCAGGAAGCCATATTCGGGGCAGTACATATCCAGAACCAGCATGCCGCCTACGGTGAATTCCAGCTCGTCAGCAGCTACAGCGCTGAACTGGTCTTTTTCGGTACCGATGGCACTGTTGGTAAATACGTTGATGGTCACAGCGCCGCCGGTCTTTTCGTTCACATCATCGGCGAACTTCTGACCTGCGATAGCAGCAGGAGCCTTCTGGTCATAGGCGGTGCCCAGAGAGAAGGTGTACTCATCAAACTTGGGGGTATCTTCCCCGCTGGTGCTGGTGCTGCTGTCAGTGCTGGTGCTGGTGCTAGTTTGAGTGTCACCGCCGCAGCCGGTCAGTCCCAGGGACAGAACCATGGCCAGAGCCAGCAAACTGCCAATTGCCTTTTTCATATTCTTTTCCTCCTTAATCGAACAAAACTCCCGAGGGGATACCCCCCTATCATCAAAGCCCACAGGCTTTAATGATCCATACAAAAAAACAAACATTTTTTGTAACTGATATATTACTATGATAGCCGTTTTTATACTTTTGTCAATTCATTTTCACATTTTTCTTACTATTTGCCAGTTATCAGCTAGGCCAATCATTACATTTGTACAAAATATGAACACTGGTATGTTACATATCTGTCCGCCGCAGATGGGCTGCCATGCCCCGGTATGTGTCATCCACATGTTCCTGCATAATGTGAAACATGGCCTCTCCATCCCGCCGTCGAGCCGCTTCCAGCAGTTTACCGTGGTAATACAAGCCGTTTTCCCAGCCACGCACCTCTATGATTCGCTGCATGGCCGCCCCCAACACTTCGCCCACCAGACTGTTGGTGGCGATGAGCAGAGAATTGCGGGTCATGCGGGACAGGGCCAAATGGAATTCCAAATCCACCTTGCCAAAGGCGGCATGATCCTCTTTGACCGCCTGCATCTGGCGGTACATGTGCTCCAGCTGATCCACATCTTCTTCAGTCATACGGGCCGCTGCCAGCTGTGCAGTTTTAGGCTCAATGGTCTGACGAAATTCCAAGGCTTCCAGCAGCGACCGCTGCCCCAGATACACCACCGGCAGCAGACCATTCACATAGTCGCCTGCCTGAGGCTGCCGCACAAAGGAGCCTTCACCCAACCGGGTTTCCACCAAGCCCCAGGCATACAGCTGCTGCAAGGCCTGGCGCACCGTTACCCGGCTCACGCCAAAGCCGTCGGCCAGTTCTTTTTCGGAAGGCAGCCGATCGCCCGGAGCCCATTCTCCGTCTGCCAACATGCGTTTCATCTGTGACAGAACCTGATCGCTCACATTGGCCCGCTTAATTCGCCGTATTTCCATGATTCCCCCCGTATTTTGCGGGGCAGCACGCCAACCGCGCAATTCTCAATACTTGCTCTCGTATTTGGTATCGTAGTTCCAGGGTGTGCCGCCTGCCAGACAACCACCGTCAATATGTACCATCATACCAGACATATAGCTGGATGCGTCAGATGCCAGCATAATGGCCACACCCACAATTTCTTCGGGGGTGCCGGGACGTTCCATGGCAATGCGTTCTTTCAGATATTTGCTGCGAGTGGGATGTTCCCAGGTCACAGTGGTGAGGGGGGTGAGGATATGTCCGGGGGCAATGGCGTTGGCGCGGATGCCATACTGAGCCCATTCCACAGCCATGGAGCGGGTCAATGCGGTCACAGCGCTCTTGGTGGCGCCGTACACACTGCAGCCGCCCAGCATACCTACGGAGTTGTGAGAAGCCATATTGATGATGTTGCCGCTGTGGGCCTTCATCATGTGCTTGGCCACTTCCTGAGACAGGAAATACAGACCCTTCAGATTGATGTTCATGATACGGTCATAGGTTTCCTCTTCCACATCCAAGAAGCCTTCCCGCTTGTTGATGCCAGCGCAGTTGATGAGTACGTCAATGCGTCCGTAATCGGCAATCACCTGGTCTACGCAGCTCTTGATGGAATCCATCTTGGCCACATTGAGTTCATATCCTTTGGCCTTATCTCCTGCGTCCCGGATTTCCTGTACCACTTTTTCCAGCCGGTCCATGGCGATGTCGCACAGAACCATGTCACCGCCGGCTCCTGCCAAACCTTTGGCCAGTACCTCTCCAATGCCGCCGGCTGCGCCGGTGAGTACAATCACCTTGTTTTCCAGCGAAAAGATTTTTTCCAGGTTTTGTCCGATTGACATGTCAAATCATCCCTTCTGCATAAAATCATATGATGTATAGTGTCTACTTGTATGACAACTATCTGTTATTATTATACAACTGGCAAAATCAAAGTCAAGATTTTTTTGTGCTTTTGGCCATTTGCCCAGAATGGCCTCTCTATTTTTTTCACTTTTGCCACTTGTTTTTTTCATCTTATCCTTTGCATAAAAAAAGACCTGCCAAAAAGCAGGTCTTTTTTGTAAGAGCAATTACTTGCCAATCTTTTCGCCAGAAACCTTGGCGTAGTACTTGGCCAGAGCGCTGTGGTCGTCCATGCCGCAGCCGTCGGCGTGCAGAGTCTGGAACATTTCCATTACAGCAGCGGTCAGAGGCAGGGGAGAACCCACACCGTGGCCAGTTTCCAGAGCATTGTTCAGGTCCTTGATGTGCAGGTCGATCTTGAAACCGGGCTTGAAGTTGCCGTCCAGGATCATGGGAGCCTTGGCGTTCATAACGGTAGAACCAGCCAGACCGCCCTTGATGGCTTCGAATACCAGCTGGGGATCCACACCAGCCTTCTTGGCCAGCATCATAGCTTCGGCCAGAGCGGCGATGTTCACAGCCACGATTACCTGGTTGGCCAGCTTGGTGGTGTTGCCGGCACCGATGGCACCGCAGTACACAGCGCTGCCGCCCATTACCATCAGCATGTCGTATACTTCGTCAAATACAGCCTTGTCGCCGCCTACCATGATGGACAGAGTGCCATCGATGGCCTTGGGTTCGCCGCCGGATACGGGAGCGTCAATCATCTTTACGCCCTTAGCAGCGCAAGCCTTCTCCACTTCCTGAGAAGCCAGCGGAGCGATGGAGCTCATATCCACCAGAATGGTGCCTTCCTTGGCGCCTTCCAGCACACCGTTCTCGCCCATTACAACGGTCTTAACGTGGGGGGAGTTGGGCAGCATGGTGATAATCACAGGGCACTGAGAAGCAACGTCCTTGGCAGAGGTGCCAGCCTTGGCGCCAGCGGCCACTACGTTGTCCACATTGTCCTTGATCACATCATAAACTACCAGCTCATGGCCGGCCTTCAGCAGGTTCTTCGCCATGGGCTTACCCATGATGCCCAGTCCGATAAATCCGATCTTCATTGTCAACTACTTCCTTTCGCTGTAGTACTGTTGGCTACCTCGCACACGCGGGCAGAAATCACCTTTTATCAGTGGTGACCCTACTTAAATTATAGCGGCCCTGTCCATTTAGTCAATCCCATTTTTTCCATTTTGGCACATCAAACAAGGATTTATTTGATTTATCGTTATACTGCCCAACCTTTTTTTATTTGCCTTCTATAAATGAAATAAAACCAACACACCTCTCCCCTCAGGCATATCTTTGTGGCTTTCCCACAAAAAAAATATTATTTTTTCGTCTCTCAATTTTTCTTTTTTTCATTTACCCCCTTGACAACCCTATTGCTTCGTGCTACAATTGATTTAACGTTAAATCATAAACCATTTCATTCAATCAAAAGAAAGGTGAATGCATCATGAAAAACGAATACTTGAGCTGGATGGCTGCCAACACCCCCACACAGTACTGCAACGACGACGCTCTGATGCCCGACATCGAAGCTGCTCTGGAATCCGGTGCTGTTGGTTGTACTTCCAACCCTCCCCTGTCTTATGAAGCTCTGACCACCACTCCCGAGCTGATGGCTGAGGATGTTGCCAAGATCGAAAAAGGTCTGGATCCCGATGAAAACGCTCTGCAGCACATGATGTGCGTAGTAAAGATGATCAGCAAGAAGCTGATGCCCCTGTACGAGAAGACCAATGGCCAGTACGGCTACGTTCGTGCACAGGTACAGCCCAAGGCTTCTGACAATGTAGAAGCTATGCTGGATCAGGGCAAGAGACTGGCTGCCATTGCCAAGAACGTAATGATCAAGATCCCCGGCACCAAGGCTGGCCTGGTGGTTCTGGAAGAACTGGCTGCTCTGGGCATTCCCACCAACCCCACCGTGTGCACCACCGTTCCCCAGATGATCGCTGTGGCAGAAGCTTATGAGAGAGGCGCCGCCAGAGCCAAGGCTGCTGGCCTGAAGCCCGCTAAGTCCACTGCCGCTATGGTTATGGGCAGACTGCAGGACTACCTGACTGGTCTGAACGAAGAGAGAAAGCTGGGCCTGACCAAGGAAGAACTGGACTGGGCTGCTCTGGCTTGCTGCAAGCGCGCTTGCAAGATCTATGACGAAAAGGGTTACAACTCTATGGTAATGCCCGCTGCTTTCCGTGCTCCCATGCAGGTAGAACAGCTGGTTGGCTGCAAGTGCGAAATGACCATTCACCCCAAGGTACAGAAGCAGGTTGCAGAAGCTGACGCTGCCGGCACCATCAAGAGAGAAGCTGGCTACGACAAGCCCATCAACATGGAAGCTGTAGAAAAGGTTATGAAGCTGATCCCCGAATACGCTGGCGCTTACGAGCCCGACGGCCTGACTGTTGATCAGTTTGACACCTACGGTGCTGTAATGCTGACTCTGGACGGTTTTGACAAGACCGGCTGGCAGAAGCTGCGCACTCTGTAATTTGACAATTTCTGCATCTCTATCTCTACATATTCTATACAGAGCAATCCCTCCGCAATCGCGGGGGGATTTGCTTTTCCCTTCCCCTGCCCGGTCTGGACATTCCCCCCCGGGTGTGTTACAATAGATTTAACGTTAATCCACATAGAAAGGCAGGCCATTTTCATGCAGAAGAAACGCGTGACCATCAAAGATGTGGCGCGGGAAGCGGGCGTTTCCGCCATGGCGGTATCCCAGGCGCTGAACCATCGGGGCCGGCTGTCTGCCGAAACCCGGGAACGCATTTTGCAGGTGGCCGATTCTCTGGGATATGTACCCAACAACATTGCCAAAAGTCTGCGGGTCAGCGAAACCCGAACCATTGGTGTGGTGGTATCGGATTGCTCTCAGATCCTCATGGCCAAAATTCTCAAAGGCATTGAGGATGTGGCCTCCCACCATGGATACAGCGTCATCATTTCCAATACCAACGCGGATAAAGAAGCGGAACGGCAGTCCATCGCCACACTGATGAACCAGCGCATTGACGGGCTGATTCTCACCGCACCGCTGAACACCTCCCTGGAGGACATGCAGACCCTGCGCAATTTTGGGATTCCCTTTGTGATTCTCATGCGGCGGACCACCGCCGATTTTGTGGATTTCATCACCAACGACAACATTGCGGGCGGCTATGAAATCGCACGCCATCTGCTGGAAAAAGAAGTACGGCCGCTGAAATTCATCGCACTGCCCTCTTATTCCACCAGTGGTGTAGAGCGTATGCAGGGATACCAAAAGGCCATGAAAGAATTTGGGGTACCCATGAAAAAAGAGGATGTCCTCAGCTCACGCCCCTATATTGAGGATGGATTTGCCGCCATGAACCGGCTGCTGGACAAGGGAATGACCAGTGGAGCGGTGTGCTGTGGCAGTGACCTCATCGCCATTGGCGCCATTGATGCCATTTTGAAACGGGGACTTCGGGTTCCGGAGGACATTCAGGTCAGCGGATACGATGACATTGATTTTCTGGATTATTTCCGTATTCCGCTCACCACCATGCGCCAGCCTCAATATGAAATCGGCCAGACAGGCGCCAATATTCTCATTGAAAAATTGCAAAATCCCTCTGCGCCCATCAAGCAGATCATTTTGAAAAGTCAACTGATTGTACGGGAATCCTGCTGAAAAACACCGTTCTTCTATAAAAGAAGAACGGTGTTTTTGATTGCACAAAAAAACAGCAGCCAGAAATCTGGCTGCTGTTTTATGTAGACTATCTTATCTCACTCTGGGTTCGATGTCGGTCAAGTTGCCGTTTTCATCAAAGGGCAGATACTCAGGCTCGCTCTCAATCACGAACCGGGGATCGTTCTTCACCTCATCGTAGTAAGCTTCAGACAGCATAATGTGCTGTACATGCAGGCTGTTGGGGATACGCACGATACGAGGATTCTCCTTGTCGATCTCAATACAGGTCCGCACGCAGATCTGAATGGCTTCCTTGTCGTTGTCCATTACACAGGGAATCCGGGCGCCGTCCAGCACAGTGCAAGTGATGGAGTTCACATACATCTGATCCAGATCCAGCTGCTTGTACACACGCTGGGTGGTGGCATTGCTCATACCTACGCCGATGCCGTTGCCGTGGGTTTCAGGAGCCAGATCCAGCACACACACTCTCTGGGACTTGATACCGCCGGTCTTATAGGGAGTACAGAAGGTACCAGTGATGTTGGGGTCCATACCGTCGCCGCTGAAGATCTTACCGATCTCGTCCACCACCAGCACGTCGCACTGGCCTACCAGCAGGCTGGGCATGTAGCCAAAGGCCTCCTGCAGCAGGGGGGGTTCTTTTTCTTCCACTTCATCGTGGTTGATAGCCACGATCTTGCAGGTTTCGTCAAAGGCGTTTTCCAGAGTGGGAACTGCGAACAGCACGTTGGCATTCTTCAGAATGGCCTTGCCGAACATGGGCACATTCTTGGCCATGTTCTTGAAGCCCTGATCGTGGCACTTTTCAGCGCCTGCCTGCTTGGCAATGCCAATGGCCATCATCTTCATGATGCCACTCTCATAGGGGCCGGTAAATGCAGTATGGGGCTTAATCCGGCAGGAAATGATGATGCCGTCTGCTTCTGCTGCATTCTTGTCAATCTGAACATCTCTGCCGTCCTCGGTGTAACCGATCACCTTGGTTTCCATGGAAGAGATTACCGGGAAGCCCAAGAATTCCTCTGTCACGCCATAGCTGGTGAGGATGGCTTTCTGACCTTCCGCAGTGGCACCGCCGTGGCTGCCCATAGCGGGAACCACAAAGGGAAATGCGCCTCTGGACTTGCAGAAGTCGCCGATGGCCTTGGTGGTCACAGCCACATTGGCCACGCCGCGGCTGCCAGCAGTGATGGCAATACGCATGCCGGGTTTAATCTGGCTGGCGAACTTTTCCTCAGACAGAAGCTTGTTCACAATGCCGGGGATTTCTTCGGCGGTGATAACAGGACGCGGAAATACCTGTTTTACCTTAAAAAACTTAGGCAGTTTCACGTCGCTTACTAACTTGGATGCAAATCCACTCATTTTTCTCACCTCATAATGATCGTATATTGGTTTATACTTGTATGCAAAACAACTCTTGCCGGACCAAGCCGGCAAGAGGCTGTTTTGTAGCTATGGAATGAGCCGCGCTGTTAATACAGCAAATCGGGCAGGAAAGTAGTGACAGGCGGAACGAAGGTAACCACCAGCAACACGCCCAGCAGCCATAGATAGAATGGCACAGAAGCCTTGATGTAGTCTTTAATCTTACACCCTGTTACACCGCAGGACACATACATCAGAGTACCCATAGGCGGAGAAATGGAACCGATGGCCATGTTCCAGATTACCATCATAGCAAAGTGGATTTCATTGATGCCATAGTAATCCGCAATGGGTTTGAGCAACGGAATCAACACGATCATGGCGGCATTGCCTTCCACGAACATACCCACAAACAGCAGGAACAGGTTGATTACGATGAGGAATACATACTTACTGCTGATGACAGAAACCACCATTTCGGTGAATGCCTGGGGAACACGTTCCCAAGTCAGAGCCCAAGCAAAACCGGAAGCGGCACCAATGATCAGCATGATGGAAGAGGTGGTGATCACCGTTTCCTTACAGCCGATAATCAGGGTTTTCAGGTCAATGGTACGGTAGATGGCTACGCCCAAGAAGAGGGTGTATACCACAGCTACAGCACCGCCTTCGCTGGCGGTGAAGATGCCCAGACGAATGCCGCCAATGAGCACCACAGGCAGCAACAATGCCCAGATAGCGTCTTTCAAAGAAACCCAGATTTCCTTAAGAGTAGCTCTGCTCTCTCTGGAAGGCGGATAGTGATTTTTCTTGGCGATGATATTTACCACAATCATCATGGATACACAGCCCAACAGACCCAGACCGATACCGGACATGAAGAGCTTACCAATGGATACGTTGGCGATACAACCATACAGAATCATGGCAATGCCGGGAGGGATGATAGGAGTCAGCACAGCGGAAGTACCGGTTACCACAGTGGAGAAATCCTTGGGCATACCAGCTTTTTCCATAGCAGGCACCAACATCTTTGCTTCCATGGCGGCGTCAGCCAGAGAAGAACCAGACAAACCACCCATGATGGTGGAAAGTACTACGTTTACCTGTGCCAGGCCGCCAGCCATATGGCCAACGAACACTTCACAGAACTTCATTACACGGTCCGAAACACCCGTGTAGTTCATAAATACACCGGCACCCACAAAGAATGGGATAGCCAGCAGGGGGATGGATTCCATACCCGCTACAATACGCTGAATGAACAGTACGTTCTGAACTTCAGGATTAAAGAGAAAGTACAGCAGAGTTGCACCCATAACGGACGCAAACACCGGTACGTTCAGCATCATAAGCACCAGCATCAGCAGCGCGCCAATACTGATCAACTGCAAACCGGTCATGCCACACCCTCCTTTTCTTCGGGAAGCTCATTGGGAGTAGCCTCCACCTTCCCGGTACGGTCGTCATAGGCTACCTTGCCGGTCATCTTCTGAATGAAGATCACCACTTCACTGATCATCATGAGAGCAGCACCCACCGGCACAGCCATATTGATGTAACGATAGGGAACTTTCAGCAAAGCGGTCACTTTACCAGAATAATCGATGGAAATCAGGGTGCCATAATAAATCATGCAGCCCAGAACGATCATGAAAATCACAAACACAAAAATGTCTGCAACTTTTCTGGCTTTGGGAGGGAAGAAATCCACTACCATGTCAATGGATACATGACCGCCGGTACGCACAGCACATGCTGCGCCCATCAGCGCCATCCACACAAACAGAGAAGTGGAAACTTCTTCCAGCCACTGGAAGGGTTGGCCAACTACATAACGCATAACAACGCCCAAAATGGTAATTCCCACCAGGACCAGGAAGCATGCGCTGGCCACAAAATAATCAAGTTTGAACAATATGTTCAAAATGGGATTTTTTTTCATTTGTTCACCTCTACATTATAGAAAATTTTGGCCTCTACGTCAATAGAGGCCAAAACACCTATCTAAGGAATTCCTCAGCCGGTACAGCCTCAGCTGTTCATGATCTCCACAATGGTGTCATACAGGCCGGGAGTCCAGTTTTCAAAGCTGTCGTACATGGGCTTTACAGCTTCCTGGAACGCAGCCACATCCACGTCTTCGTGAATGGTGCAGCCCTCATCGATGAACTTCTGCTTGCACTCTTCAGTCTGCTTAATGGTTTCTTCGGTCATGTAATCACCAGCTTCTTCGCCAGCCTTCAGGAAGGCTTCACGCTGAGCATCGGTCAGACCATTGAAGAAATCGGTACCGCCGCACCACTGAGTGAACAGCAGAATGTGCTGGGTCAGGGAAATATCCTTTACCACTTCCTGCTGCTTGGAACCGTAGATAACGGGCAGGGGGTTTTCAGCGCCGTCTACTACGCCCTGCTGCAGAGCGGTGTATACATCACCCAGAGGCATGGGAGTAGGAGTAGCGCCCATCAGCTCAAATGCCTTGGTGAACAGTTCGTTGTTGGGAGTTCTGATCTTCATGCCCTTGAAGTCCTCGGGCTTGGTGATGGGCTTCTTAGCGATGGTTTCACGAGAACCATAGAACCAGTTGTCAGCAACCATGTACAGGCCCTGTGCAGCCAGCTGATCCTTCATGTCAGTCCACCAGTCAGAAGCGCGAACCTTCATGTACTGCTCAGAATCGGTGAACAGATAGGGAGCAGCCACAATGCCCATATCCGGCACGTAGTCCATCCAGAAAGAGCCGTCGCCCAGAGTCACAGCACCGGTGCCCTGCATGGCCTGTTCCAGAATGTCCTTCTTAGCGCCCATCTGAGAGCTGGGGAACAGCTGAACATCGATGGAACCGCCGGAGTATTCTTCAGCCAGTTCTTCCCACTTGATACAACCCAAATCGGTGGGCTCACCGGGGTTGTTTTCGTAGCCGATCTTGATGGTGACCTTGGGATCCTCAGAACCAGAGGTGCTGGTAGAGGTCTGAGTGTCGCCGCCAGAAGTGCTGGTGGAAGTCTGGGTGTCGCCACCGCAGCCGGACAGCAGAGCTGCCACAGTCGTCAGGGCCAGAGCAGAAGCCAAAATCTTCTTCATCATAACAATCGTTTCCTCCTTACATTTGTAACCTTGTTGTCACAGCGAATTTTTCCCTTTGCTTCCCGCTGGATCCACAGGCATTTTTCAGTTTGCCGGGCGCCCCACCCGTCAAACTGGCAAAGTCTTGTGCATTTGCTCCAAGATTTGGAGAAATCACTGCGATAACTTATCCAAACTATCCACATTATATACTGCCCCACATCAAAAATATAGAGTGATATTTGATTATAATTATACTCATTTGACTTTTTGGTAAGATTTTAATATGATTGAATTGATTTTAGCAGTATTTTTTGGTATGATTTCATTAAACAGAGTTTTGTGCTCTGTTTTCCATAAAGGATGTGTTACTTTTGAAACTTCATTATATTACCGCCGACGATTTGTTGGACCCTTACACTCATTTTCAATACGATATGAACGGGCTCAACGCGGTAAAATATCCCTATCCTCACATTCATGATTTTTATGAAGTCACCTTCATTCTGGAAGGCTACATGAATATTGAAGTCAACGACCGGAGTCTGATGCTGGGGAAAGACTCCATTATTTTCCTGCGGCCCAAAGATATCCACTCCCGCGCGATTCCCTCCAGCTGTACCTTTATCAACATCAATTTTTCCTGCGACGTGCTGGAAAATATGCTGGCCTATGTGGACATCGACACACTGACCCAGGCCATGCAGGAAGATTACCCCCCCTATGTCACGCTGGATGAATCCCGCACTGAACATCTGGTGAAAAAGGTGCACGAACTGGCCAACATTGCCCCTGGCGAAAAAAAATTGCTCAAAGCCTATCTGCGGGGTCTGCTCATTGACATCGTGATCCTGTATTTCGGGTCCACCATCGCCTCCACCAATGCCCCCAGGCAAAAATATCCGGTGTGGTTCAACGAAATCCTGGTGGGCCTGCGGGATGATGCCAACCTGATCGCGGGACTCAATTACATTTACAGCATCAGCGATAAGACTCCAGAACACATTTGCCGGAGTTTCAAGCGTTTTCTGGGCACCACCCCCAGCGAATATGTCAACTCTCTGCGGCTGCAGCGGGCGGTGCATCTCATCACCGATACCAGTCTGAATATCAACGAAGTGGCCTACCGGGTGGGGTTTTCCAACATGTCCTTTTTCTTCCGACTGTTCAAGACCACCTACGGAACCACGCCCAATCAGTTTCGCCGTCAATTTTCCATTCACCGGCTGCATTTTGACCCGGATTCAGCGGGCGTGTTGCCTGGGGAAACCGAACAACAAAAATAAACCAAAAATAATTGGTCTTAAAAAAATCAATATTGTATACTCATGTCAAGGAACGGACTGTTTTTCTCTTTGAGAAAACAGTATAATAAAGGATGGATTTGCACCTTTGTTTTTTACCAAAGTTACCAATTCATGATACCATTATAAAGGAGTGTACAGTCATGAGAGATTCGATCCACAAGTATTTCCAAGTGGGCACCATCCAGTGGATGAGCTTCCCCAAGCGGGATCCCATGGAATCCCTGAAGGCCATCGCCAAGGACGACTTCTTTGACGCCATCGAGCTCAAGGGCTACGGCGAAAAGAACGAGGAGGCCAAGGCCATTCTGGAACAGTCTCATCTGAAGGTGTGCTACGGCGCACAGCCCCGTCTGCTGGGTCCCAAGCTGAATCCCAACGCCGTAGACGAAGAAGAGCGCAAGAAGGCAGAAGCCACCCTGATGGAAGCCATCGACGAAGCGGAATATCTGGGTGCCAAGGGCATCGCTTTCCTGGCGGGCAAGTGGGAAGCTGCCACCAAGGATCAGGCCTATGCCCAGCTGCTCAAGACCACCCGCAATCTGTGCGACTACGCCGCCACCAAGGGCATGAACGTGGAACTGGAAGTGTTCGACTTTGACATGGACAAGGCAGCGCTGATCGGTCCTGCTCCCTATGCGGCCCAATTCGCAGCTGACATGCGGATGACCCACAGCAACTTCGGCCTGATGGTAGACCTGAGCCACTTCCCCACCACCTATGAGACCAGCCAGTTTGTGGTGCGGACCCTGCGTCCCTACATCACCCACTTCCACATCGGCAACGCAGTGGTGAAGGAAGGCTGTGACGGCTACGGCGATCTGCATCCCCGTTTTGGCTATCCCAACAGCGCCAACGACACCGCAGAATTGCTGGACTTCTTCCGGGTACTGAAGGAAGAGGGCTTCTTCAATGCTGAGAACCCCTATGTACTGTCCATGGAAGTGACTCTGCGTCCCGGCGAAGACGAGGACATCGTACTGGCCAACACCAAGCGGGTTATCAACCGCGCCTGGGCTCTGCTGGAGGACTGATTCCTGTTGCAGACGATTTCCCTCCGCTCACCCGGAGGGTTACATAAAACTATCTCACTATCAAAAAGGAGCGAACAATCATGAGCGTAGCAATCGATCTGAGCGGTAAGGTAGCCATCGTCACCGGCGGCGGCGACGGCATTGGCAAGGCCTGTGCCCTGATGCAGGCCAAGGCAGGCGCCACAGTGTTCATCGCAGACATCAATGAGGACAATGCCAAGGCTGTGGTAGAGGAAATCAAGAGCACCTACGGCACTCCTGCTTCCTACTGCAAGTGCAACGTGTCCTCCAAGGCGGATGTAGACGCTATGGTAGACGCCTGCGTGAAGGAATTCGGCACCGTTGACATTCTGAACCATGTAGCCGGCGTATCCAAGGCTGTTCACTTCATGGAACTGGATGAAGAGATGTATGACCGCATTTTCGACATCAACGTGAAGGGCACCTACCTGGTAGACCAGGCCGTTCTGCGGGTAATGATCCCCAAGAAGTGCGGTAAGATCGTAAACATGTCCTCCATGAGCGGTAAGGTAGGCTATCCCACCAACGTGGCATACTCTGCTTCCAAGTTTGCTGTAATGGGCTTTACCCAGGCTATCTCCAAGGCCATGGCTCCCTACAACATCAATGTAAACGCTGTATGCCCCGGCATCGTAATGACCGCTATCTGGGAGAACTTCCTGAAGGATATGAAGGCTCGTGGCGACGATGTGGATGCTTACTGGGAACAGAGAATGTCCGCCATTCCGCTGCACCGTCCCCAGACTCCGGAAGACATCGCTCACATGGTGGTATATCTGTCCTCTCCCTTTGCCGATAACATGACCGGCCAGGGCATCAACATCACCGGCGGTCTCATCACCAACTGATTCGGTTCCAATACATATTTATATAGGAACAAAAAGGATTAAGGAGGAAAAAGCCATGAAGATCGTCATTCTGGACGGTTACACCGAAAACCCAGGCGACCTGAGCTGGGACGAGCTGGGGAAACTGGGCGAACTGACCGTCTATGACCGTACTTCTCTCACCGATGAGCAGGAGGCCATTGACCGCATTGGCGACGCAGAGGTTGTCTTCACCAATAAGACTCCCATCACCAAGAAAGTCATTGACGCCTGCCCCAACATGAAGTTCATCAGCGTGCTGGCCACCGGCTACAACGTGGTGGATTACAACTATGCCAAGGAGAAGGGCATTCCTGTGACCAACGTGCCTACTTATGGTACCGCTTCTGTGGGTCAGTTTGCCATTGCCCTGTTGCTGGAAATCTGTCACCACATCGGCTATCACAGCCAGACGGTACAGGAGGGCAAATGGGCCAATCACATCGACTGGTGCTACTGGGATTACCCCCTCATCGAGCTGGACGGCAAAACTCTGGGCATCATCGGCTTTGGCCGCATTGGCCAGACCACCGGCAAGATCGCCAAGGCACTGGGCATGAAGGTCATTGCCTACGACAGCTTCCAGAGCGAAAGCGGCAAGGCCATTGCGGACTACGTGGATCTGGACACTCTGCTGACCACTTCTGACGTGATCGCGCTGCACTGCCCGCTGTTCCCGGAAACCCAGGGCATCATCAATAAGGACACCATCGCCAAGATGAAGGATGGCGTGATCATCATCAACAACAGCCGCGGACCTCTGGTGGTAGAGCAGGATCTCACCGACGCGCTGAACAGCGGCAAGGTGGCCGCAGCCGGCGTGGACGTGGTTTCCACCGAGCCCATCAAGAACGACAACCCGCTGCTGAAGGCCAAGAATTGCATCATCACTCCCCATATTAGCTGGGCTCCCAAGGAAAGCCGTCAGCGGATCATGGACTGTGCGGTGGACAATGTAAAGGCCTACATCGCCGGTTCTCCCATCAACGTGGTGAACAAATAAGTCAAGCAAATCTGAGAGATAGAGAAAGGAGGCGGGGGTCCGCCCGGACCCCCGATATACTGTATGAAGGGACTTGTGAAATACGCACCTGAAGCTGGCAACATGGAAATCCGCGACATTCCGGAACCCAAAGCGGAACCTGGAATGGTCAAGATTGCGGTACAGAAGGCCGGCATCTGCGGCAGCGACCTGCACATCTACCACAGCGACATTGCCATTCCCGTACGTCCTCCCGTGGTGACCGGTCATGAATTCTCCGGCATCGTGGAAGAAGTGGGCGAAGGCGTAACCGAATTCAAGAAGGGCGACCGGGTGGTCAGCGAAACCGCTTTCCACTACTGCGGCACCTGTGATTTCTGTCGTGAAGGCTACTACAACCTGTGCGTGGAGAGAAAAACTCTGGGCTACTGGTACAATGGTGTTTTCACCACTTATACCGTAGTGCCCCAGGGCCGTGTACATAAGCTGCCCGACAATGTGGACTTCACCTCCGCTGCCATGATGGAGCCTCTGGCCTGCGTATGCCACGCTGTATACGACCTGACCAAGATCGTTCCCAACGACGTAGTGCTGATCTCCGGCCCTGGAGCCATTGGTCTGATGGCTCTGCAGGTAGCCAAAGCACATGGCGCCACCTGTATCGTCAGCGGCACCAATGTGGACGAAGAAAGACTGAAGCTGGCCAAGGAACTGGGCGCTGACTACACCGTCAACGTACAGAAGGAAAACCTGGTGGACTTCTGCAATGGCCTGACCCGCGGCTACGGTGTGGACGTGGTGCTGGAATGCAGCGGCAACGCTTTCGGCATTGACGGCGCTCTGAACGCGGTGAAGAAGAGAGGCTACTTCACCCAGATCGGCCTGACCGGCAAGAAGATTGAATTTGATATTGAAAAGATCTGCTATAAGGAACTGCACTTCAGCGGCTCCATGGGTTCCCGCAACCACAGCTGGAGAATGGCCATTGGCCTGGTGGCCAGCGGCAAGGTGAACCTGCTGCCTCTGGGACAGACCGAGTTCTCCGTTCTGGATTGGGAGAAGGCCTTCGAAGCTTTCGAAAAGAAGGAAGGCTACAAGATCCTGATGACCCCTGTAAAGGAGTAAGTGTCACACATCGAACGAAGAAAGATGGAGGAATAATCTCATGAGCATTACTATGGCAAGAAAGGCTGAACTGGACAGCCTGTGCAATACTTTCCGGAAGGACGTGCTGACCGTACTGCACAGCATCCAGACAGGCCATCCGGGCGGTTCTCTGTCCGTCTGCGAAATTCTGACCGCGCTGTAT
>JBMNPT010000009.1:0-86167 GCA_050943735.1 Eubacteriales bacterium
TCAGAACCTTATGGTAAGCCTGGGTGACTACAATCTCATCATCCACGCCATCAGGCTCATTTCCTTCCTCGCCTCCCCCTGTGGTATCCACAAAGGTGCCATTCAATTTTTCTGCTAAGGTGCCATTCAATTTTTCTGCTACTGTGGCATTCTTCACTTCCATGACGATCTTCTCGCCCTTGTAGTTGTACACCACAGCCTTGTAGGTGGTGCCTTCCACGCCGGAGTCAACGCCCACGGAAGCCACATAGTAGTAGTCGCTCACGTCAGCAGCGGTCTTGTCGCTCCAGTACAGGTAGCCGTACACTGGGTCCACTCTGAAGTCGATGGCCTTGCCCACGCTGGCAGAGGTCAGAGCTTCGTAGCCTTCCATCAGCTTGTAATCCTTGCCGCCGATGGTGTATACATCATCGTCGATCTGGCTCAGAGTGCCGGACTGCTTCTCCGCCTTCATGATCTTCACAGCGTCGCCTGCGCCGTAGTAGATCACTACCTTGTCCTCAGCAGCAATGCCGTCGTAGATCTCTACTTCCTTCTTGCGCTCGTCGTCATCGTCATACAGCTCAATCTTAGTTGCAGTATTGATGGCCCGATCTGCCAGGGTCTTATACAGAGCACTATAGCTAGAGTTAGCGGTAGTCATAATGTTCTCAGCCTGAGCAGTCAGATAAATAGCCTTGCTCTCCACAGCGGAGATCTCAGCGGTAGCATACACGTCCACCTTCAGCACATCCACGTCATTGGCACCGTCGGCATTGTCCACGATGGTCACAGTCATGGGCACATTGGCATCCAGCAGCTTCACAATATCAGTCATGTTGGCGCCGCTCAGCTGAGTATAATCAACATACTCACCGTTCACCATCAGCTTACCCAGAGTGAAGTCTCTCTCCAGCTTCTTGGTCTTGCCTTCAGCGTTCACGTACTTGATAGTGGTGCCGTCCACGTCGATGTCAGCAGCATTCACAGTGGTCACGATGTTGCCGTCAGCGGGCACCACAGCCATAATGGTCTTCTTGCCATCCTTGTTCTTGTAGTACACGTCTACCTGCTGGCCCACCAGAGCGGGATCCACAGCGAACTCGTAAGAGCCGGACAGAGAGTGGCCGCTCTCTACATTCTTTTCGGTACCAACAGCGCTATCAAAGGTCACTTCATCGGTATCAGCAGCGGAAGCGGAAACGCATTTCACATCGCCCACAGCGGTCACGATGGTATCGGAAACCTTGGTCAGCTTGAACACTTCTTCAGACAGAGTGTAGATATTGTCACGCTCGCCGATGGTCTTGAGGTAATCAGCCTCGAAGATGGCGTTGTAAGCCATCTGAGCCACAGAAGCTCTGTCAGCAGGCTCGTTGGTGCTCAGGCTTACCTTGTCGTTGATGCCCTGCTTGTCGGCAATGGCAATGTAGCCGTTGGGGAAAGTGGTGGTTACTACCTTCTCGGTGTTGATCACGCCGTCAACGATGGTAGAAACTTCCTTCACTTCCTGCAGGTTCAGAGCGCGCACCAGCATGGTGGTGAACTCAGCGTAGGTCACTTCCTGGTCAGGACGGAAAGTCTTGTCGGGGTAACCGCTGATGATGCTCTCAGCTTCGCAGTACTTGATGTAGCCAGCAGCCCAGTGACCTTCAATGTCGGTCATCTCAGAAGCAGCGCCAGCAAAGTTTTCAGCATTGGTCTTGCCGGTACGCAGACGGTACACGATAGCAGCAGCTTCGCTTCTCTTCAGGGTGCCGTCGGGACGGAAATCACCGGTGCCGGCGTCGCCCACCATCACGCCCAGATCGCCCAGCAGGCTGATGGCCTGTGCATTGGTGTGGGTAGCGGGTACGTCATCATAAGACGCAGCGCCTGCTACCAGAGTAGAGGCAGCCAGAGCCATGGACATAACCAGGGCCAGGGCCTTTTTCAGATTGTTCATGTCAATTCCTCCTGTGTGAATTGCTTTTTGTTGGAGGTTTCCCCCCTCATTTCATTTACAACCACACTATACCACAGAAGGAAAAAGATAGTAAACAGATACTGCCCATTTGTAACATAACTGTAATATTATGACTTTATCGGGTTTTATTTTTACCTATATCGCAACAGCCGCCACAGATGCGATACCCATGGCGGCTGCTTTTCTATATAAAATAAAAGGCAGGCCGTCAAGCGGTCTTCCTTTTATGGACGCCCGCTCACTCCGGCCAGGGGAAATGTTCCATCTGACCCCTCCTTTCTCTTCAGTGTATGCGCTCCATCACCGTATGGCCCATCATAACCAGGGCCTCTACCCTTTGACATATTGCACAGGACGGGTCATTTGTTTGTTTCTACAAGAAACTTCGCGGATTTTCGTGCAGGATTTCTGTCATCTCTTGTTGTCAAGATTCTTTTGCTCCTGTATGATAAACGTATGTGTACACTTGCCAGAGAAGGGACGGAGATGACCTCTTGCTGAACTACGAAACACATCTGTGTGATCATAAGGCCCAGTGGATTGTACTGCTGCATGGAATGGGTGGCAGCATCCGCACCTGGGGGAAACAAGTGGAATATTACCGCACCCAATATCATGTACTGGCCATTGATTTGCATGGGCACGGCGCTTCCCGTCAGGAAAACACGCCGCTGACCCGTACCATGGAAGAGGTATGTGGGGACATCGCCCAGGTAATGGATGCCTGCCAGGTGAAAAAAGCCCACTTTGCCTCACTCTCTCTGGGAACTATGATCAATGTGGCCTTTGCAGGGCTGTATCCCCAGCGAGTTCTTTCCATGGTCATGGGCGGAGGAGTGCTTCGCTTTGACGCCAAGACCGACTTTTTGCTGCGCACTGCCCAACGACTCCAGAACTGTGTGCCCTATATGTGGCTGTATCGCTTTTTTGCCCATATTTTGCTGCCCCGGCACAATCACAGCAAATCCCGCAACATTTTTGTGCGGGAGGCGGTCAAACTGGGACATGCCGAATTTTGTGCCTGGCTGAACTTCCTGGACGATTGTCGCGATCTCTCCCCCTATATTCAAACCCTGCGGCAGCTGGGAACTCCCATTCCAGCCCTGTACATTATGGGAGCGGAGGATTATCTGTTCCTCCCCGAAACTTCCCGACTGTGTGGCTGTCTGCCCCAGTGTGAAGTGCATGTCATTCCCCATTGCGGCCATGTGTGCAACATTGAGCGTTGGGGAGAATTCAACAAAACTTCCATGGAATTTTTCCAGACGGCCGACACCAATGCCCGTCGAATCCATGTGGTTGCCTGACAAAACCCCTGCCCTGTGCAGGGGTTTTTTTGTGCCTGTTACAGGATGATTACAATTATTTCCCAACTCTTGACGAACCTTCCCCCCTCGCCTATAATGGTAAGTACATCAAATTTGGCAGGAGGCGTACCATGGCGGGCGGTATTAAAATCATCACCAAAAACAAAAAAGCCTTCCATGACTACTTTGTCCTGGAAAAATACGAAGCAGGCATTGAACTGTTTGGCACCGAGGTGAAATCCATTCGGGCCGGCAGCGTCAATCTCAAGGATTCCTATTGCTACATCGACCATCTGGAATTGTTTGTGCGCGGGATGCATATTTCCCCTTATGAAAAGGGTAACATTTTCAATAAAGATCCCCTGCGCATCCGCAGATTGCTGATGCACAAAAAAGAGATCCTCCGTCTGCTCTCCAAAGTACAGCAGGATGGCGTGACGCTGATTCCTTTGAGTCTGTATTTCCGAGGAAGCCACGTCAAGGTAGAACTGGGCGTCTGCAAGGGCAAACAGCTGCACGACAAACGCCAGGCCATCGCCGAAAAGGATGCAAAACGGAACATTGACCGGGCGCTGAAAGCCCAGAGCCGTCAATGATCCCACCCAGATAAGGGGCTGCAATGGTTTCGACAGAGACGGTGCAGTATGGTAAGCGAGTAGTGGTGGGCGGCCACTTTAAAACGTCTACTTTAAAAATTAAACGCTAACAGAAATACTGTAGCTCTGGCTGCTTAAGCAGTCAGCGTCCTTCTCAGGAGTACCGTGGCCTGAGCGGGGCGTCGATTAAGCGGTGAACGTGAGTACGGTAAGCTTTGCCCGTGCCATGCATCATGAAGCTACCAAAACCGTAAGCTTGCCTTTCAGCGTGCGGCAGAGGGAATGATAAAGGAAAGCGCTGCACTCGGAGAAACCCATATGAATCTGTTTTTGGACAGGAGTTCGATTCTCCTCAGCTCCACCAGATGAATTTTACACCAATACCTGCTTTTTCAAAGGCGGCTTTGCCGCAAGGGTATGGCTGTAATGGCAAAACAAAAATCAAGGGTCAAGGTACACATGTACCTTGACCCTTGATTGATTTCCATGCCTGAAACTCAGCACTATTACTCATGGACACTCCCCCCAAAAAGAGGTACAATGAAAGTATCATTTGAATAAAGGGAGGATCTCTATGAAAAAGTTGTGTTGCAAACGACTTGCAGCTTTTGGCTGTGCGCTGCTGTTGTTTGTGTCGCAAATTTCAATGGCAGGAGCACAGCAGGCTGATACCCAACAGGCAGCCGTATCGGACAATCGGGGAGCTCAGAACTACACCGTCTGGTCTCACCCGGTCTATTCCTACCTCTACCACCGCGGTGACGGAGGCATCTCCCGTGTGGAATACATCCAAAGTCAGAATCAAATCGTGGTGGAAGACTACACCAGCCAATTCCAGCTGACAGGCAGCCGGACCATCCCCATGGAACTGTCCCTGTTCGGCGGCTTTTATGCTGGAGAATCGGAAAACTATCTGATCTTCGGTCAGCCCAACCCTCAGGAATCGGATAACACTGAAGTGATCCGGGTGGTACAGTATTCCAAGGACTGGAAAAGACTGGGACAAGCCAGTCTGTACGGCGCCAATACAACCATCCCCTTTGATGCTGGTTCTCTCCGTTGCGATGAGTATAACGGGTACCTCTACATCCGCACCTGTCATGAGATGTATGCCCACAACGGTGTGAATCATCAGGCCAATCTGACTTTTTCTGTACGGGAACGTGATATGAAGATCACCGATCAATACACCGACGTTTCCATGCTGCAATTTGGTTATGTGAGCCACTCCTTCAACCAGTTCATTCTGGTGGATGCTGAAGGACGGCTGGTTGCTGTGGACCATGGCGACGCCATTCCCCGGGGCATGGTACTCTCCCGATACTATTACCCCGCAGGACAGGATCTGTTTATCCACTCCCCCTCTATGAACCCGCGTTTGATTACGGCCTTTCGCCAGAAAACTTTCCCCGGGCCTTCAGGGCAAAACGAGACTGGCGCCTCCATTGGCGGGTTCGCCGAAACCTCCACCAGTTATCTGACCGCCTATTGTGACAACGGCACCGGAAGTGGCTATACCAATCGGAGTGTCTACCTCACCAGCATTGGCAAGAGTGATCTGCCCGACGACATGATCGTCAACGGCCAGCTGATCGATGAGGCCACCCTCGCCCAGCGTGTGCGTACCGTCCAGCTGCCTTCGGACGATGCCTCCACTCCGATTTTGGTCCCCACCAGTCTTTCCGGCGGCTGGATCCTATGGAACGGAATGGAAAACGCCTATACCCCCGATGACACACTGTATTACGCGCCCTATACGGCAGACGGCTCGGTAGGGGCTGTGAAGACCGCCCAAGCACCGCTGTCCGACTGCCAGCCCATTGTGCTGGGAGATCAGATTGCGTGGTATGTGACCGACGCATCCGCGCCCACCTTCTATACCCTCGATGACCAGGGTGTACAGGCCCATCCCATTGGATCCGGAGAAACCCCTGACCCTGACCCTGACCCTGAACCTGAACCCGACCCCGATCCAGATCCCACACCTGTTCCCGGAACGACTGATCTTTCGGACCCCCGGCAGGCTTCCACCCTCCAGGCAGCTATAAAGCAGTCTGCCAATCTCCAGGGTCGTGCTTCTGGCAGCGGAGAGGTCTATGCCATCGACACCGACAATGTGCTGTGGAGATGGTCTCAGAACGATATCAATACCCCGCCCACCAAAGTCCTGGATCAGGTACGGCAGGTCGACGCCAGACAGGTAGTAGTGGCTGTGCGGGAAGACAATACTTTGTGGGCCTGGGGACGACTGGGCGCACTGGGCTTTATGGACCAGTTTGACGATCAGAGTGATACCCCGGTGAAGGTCATGGACGACGTCCAATCCGCGGCAGCCAGTAACTTTGGCCTAATGGCCCTCAAGACCGACGGCTCTCTGTGGTTCATGGGTTCCGCAAGTCTGGGCGAAGACGGCCTTGGCACCAGAGGCTCGGGCGAAATCGGCCTGTACCATGTGATGGACAATGTGGCCATGGTGGACTCCGGCGCCTCCCGGTATGTGGCCCTCAAGACCGACGGTTCGGTGTGGGTCTGGGGAGCGGACGGTTACACCGGCGCCGATAAATACATCTCCTTCCGGGGAGACGGCCCCCAGCCCCTTACCAAGATCTTGGACGGAATGGTCCAAGTGGGCATGGAAAGCGAGAACGGCTGGGCCATTGACAAAAACGGCGCACTTTGGTCCTGGGGTCTGGCAGAAGACGGTGCAGCCGGCTGCGGTGACCGCTATGACTACTACGATCCCGATGGCATGTGCAAAGCCCAGACCGTACCGGTGAAGATTCTGGAACGGGATGTTATCTCAGCCCGCAGTGGCATGGCTGTGCTCAAGGACGGCAGCTGGTATGGCTGGGGCTACTTCTACAATTCCTCTGTGCCGGTCAAGCAGCCGGGCAGCAAGGTCATCGCGGATACCCAGGGAGCCCGGATCTATGCCGATGGATCGGTGTGGACCGAGCCCTGGATCAGCGGCGTAGCCAATGTACAGAAAATCGAGAAATTTTTCCTGCCTGATCAGGTTCCGGAAGACAGCGGCTTCCTTGATGTTCCAGAAGGCATCTGGTATGCCTTTTATGTGAACCGGGCAGCGGAAGCAGGTCTGGTACAAGGCATGGGAGAACGGATCTATTCCCCCGAAACAGCGCTGCAATTGTCCCAGGTGGTTTCTCTAACCGCCCGGCTCCATGCCGAAACCCATGGGAAAACTGTACCTGCCAGCGCACTAGGCCAGCCCTGGTACCAGGGAGCCTACCAGTACTGTCTGGAGCAGGGGCTGTTTACCTCAGCTGATGTCAAGCCCCAAGTGCTTGAATTACCAGCCACCCGCTATCAGATGGTGGACCTGCTGGACCGGGCGGTGGACGACTCCTACAAGACCCCCATCAACGAAATTCCAGATGGTTTTATCCCAGATGTACGAGAGAGTGACCCCTACGGCGATGTGGTATACCGTTGGTACCGTGCCGGCATTGCCCAGGGCGATAATAACCGCGCCTTCCTGGGCACAAGCCACATCACTCGAGCTGAAATGGCAGTATTTCTCTGCCGTTTGATGAATCTGGCACCCCGCGCACAACTGTAATAACAATCCCCGGTCTGTCAGCGGACCGGGGGTTTTTTTATTCTTTCTTGTCGGAGCTTCTGTATAAAAATGGACAATTTGTATCACAATAGTGGACAATATTCATAATAATATTTATTTTTGTCCGTTTTATTTGAATTTATGGTTTACTTTTGCGGACAGCCATGCTATAATAGTGGTACAAGGAGGGCTTGTCAAATGAATATCGGAGAAAAAATCAAATACCTGCGCAAACAGAACAACATCTCTCTGCGGGAGCTGGCTCAGCGCACCGGCGTTTCCAAAACCACTTTGAGCGACCTGGAAAACAACGCCAAAAACCCCTCATTGGATACCCTGGACAAGGTGGCCCGGGCCTTTCACATGACACCAGCCGACCTGTTGCAGGAAACGGACACACCGGAAGATCTGGTGACCTCTGCCCGGGACAGCAGCTCGGAGTTGTTGGCCGGTCTTTCCAAGTCAGGGGATCTAATCAATGTACTATACCGGGCCAAGGATGTGCCCAAGGAAACCATGGATCAGATGGCGGTATTTCTGGATACCCTGCTGAAAACCCAAGGATATTCCCGCCCGGACGACAAATAAAGGAGCCATCATGCGTAAAGCCATTCCGCTCAAACCACGCCGGGAGCTGGTGAGAAAAGAAGCTCGCCGCTGCCTGTTGCAATCGGGGCAATGCAGACTGCCCATCGCCATCGATGAATTGTTCGCTCAATACAGCTTCTTGCTATTGACTGCTCAGGAGGCCGAAGCAAAAACGGGATTGAAACTGCCCAGCTCCTTTTGGGAAAACTCCACCGCCGATGGGTTCACCTGTGCCTATGGAGGTTTTTTCATCACGCTGTACAAGACCGAGGATCGGACCCCTCAGCGCATCCGATTTACCAAAGCCCATGAACTGGGCCATATTTTACTGGGTCATCTGACAGAATTTCCACAGCCCAGCTCCTTTTCCCTGCAAGAGAGTCCAGACTATCATGTGCTGGAGCGGGAAGCGGATCTGTTTGCGGCGGAGCTGCTGGCTCCCACCCCGCTGCTGCGGGCCATGGATGCCTTTGCCCCCGCCGACATCATAGCACTGTGCGACCTCTCACAGGCTGCTGCGGACATCACCGTCAGCGACATCCACCGGGACCTGGATGTGGGAGAAGGGGAAAAGCACGCCCTGCTGCTGCGCTTTCACCCCTGGCTGTTCACCGGGCAGTATCTCACCCGACTGCAGCGAAAGGTCTGTCCCCGCTGTCATGCCGCGCTGGAGGGCAGTGAAAGGTTCTGCATGGTTTGCGGAGAACCTCTCACTCATTGGGAGACGGCATCTCCTATCCCCTATGACGCGCCGCTGCTCACCCGCAACGGCCGGCTGCTGTACTGTCCCACCTGCGGCAACACCCAGTTCCGGGGCGGACAAACCCATTGTCCCTCTTGCGGGCAAGCGCTGTACAACCAGTGCCCTCAACCGGAACACCACCCGCTGCTGCCTGGAAACGCTCGCTACTGTCCCCAGTGCGGACAGCTCGGCACCTACTTCCAAAGTGGCCTGCTGCTACCCTGGGAAGAAGCCAACCGGCAGCGCCAACAGCAAAATCTCTACTTCCAGCGCACCATCGAAGGCCTTCCCCTCTCTCCTCAGTGGCACTATTGGGTGCACACCATCCTGTGGAAAGACCGGCTTTCACTCTATCTTGCGCTGCGGGATGCCCCAGCCATTGTAGACGGGGATGATCTGGTGATTTTCACCCACTGTCCCTCTCTGCCGGTGGAGTACATCCGCACCTCTCTGCTGCAGTATTGCGGCCTGGCACTCACATCCATCACTACAGAATCAGGAGGATTCACCTATGACGTTCCATAGCATTTTCAAACAACCCTGCTCCTGCTGGGAAGAGCTGGAGCGGAAAATGGAATCTCTTCCCACCCAAAAGGAAAAGGGAGACGCTTTTGAGCAGTTTGCCTTTGCCTATTTCACCTATTTCAAGGACCTGTACCAGATTCGGGAACTGTACATGGGGCCTGACATTCCCCCCGCCCGCAAACAGCAATATCATCTGGAAAAGAAGGACAGCGGCGTAGACGGCCTGTTTCTGCAGCATGACAACTCCTCAGTGGCCTATCAGGTGAAGTTCCGCTCGGCGCAGGAGGCTCCCTCCTACGATGAATTGACCTCCTTCTGGGCTGAATCAGAACACACCACCCAGCGTTGTATCTTCGCCAACTGCTACACCCTTCCCCGGCAGTCCTACAAGAAAAAGAATCAGTTCACCATTTTGCGAGACAGTCTTACCGCACTGAATGAATCCTTTTTCCGCTGGCTGCACACCTTTGCCACCACCGGCCGGGAGACGGCTCCCATCCCCAAATACACCCCTCTGCCTCATCAGCAGGAGATCATCGATGAGGTGCTGGACGGCTTTGTTCACAGGGAACGGGGCAAGCTGCTGGCCGCCTGCGGCACCGGCAAAACCCTCACCGCCCTGTGGATCAAAGAGGAGCTGCACTGCCGCACCACCCTGTTTGTGGCGCCCAATCTGGCATTGATCCGGCAGACGTTGGAATCCTGGATGCCCCAGGCCCAGGAGCCCTTTGCCTATCTGTGCGTGTGCAGCGACCAAACGGTGGCGGTGTCCCCGGCGGGGGAAACCGACGACCCCGCTCCCTTCCACATGGATGTGCCGGTGACCACCGACGCGGAACAGATTCAGGCTTTCTTAAACTACAAAACTCCCCGGGACAAGGTGATCTTCTCCACCTATCAGTCGCTGGACGCCATTGTGGCTGCTCTGCAGAGCGCTGCTCCCTTTGTGTTTGACATTGCCTTTTTTGACGAGGCCCACCGGACCGCAGGCAATAAGGATTCCGAGATGTTCATTCTGGGCATGCGGGATGAGTTCATCCCCTGCCGCAAACGTCTGTTTATGACCGCCACCGAACGGTTTGTCAATCCCCACATTGTGGGCCGGGCCAAACAGCTGCAATACGATGTCTTTTCCATGGACAACGAAGAACAGTACGGCACCACCTTTGCCTCACTGCCCTTCCGGGAAGCCATTGAACGAGGAATCATCAGCGACTACAAAATTGTGCTGTGCTGCATGAAGGAAAACGAGCTTCGGCAGATCATCCAGGAAAACCAGATTTTGCAGGTAGGCGACCGGCAGGTGGATGCTCAGACTCTGTTCAAACAGGTGCTGCTGGCCAAAACCATGGAGGACATCGGCATCCGCAAGGTGATTTCCTATCACCGCAACATCGCCTCCGCCAGGGAATTCATCCGGCCCGAACATGGCTCTCCCCTTCCTGATGTAATTGCAGGCCTTTCGGACACGCTGGACCATTCCGACATTTACGCCGGCCATGTAAATGGCTCCATGCCGGCAGGCGTCCGCAAGGAGATATTTGATGCCTTTATTGAATCTCCCTGCGGTATTCTCTCCAACGCCCGCTGCCTCACCGAAGGAGTGGATGTACCCATCATCGACGCGGTGTACTTCGCCGAGCCCAAAAATTCCATGATCGACATCATCCAGGCGGTGGGACGCTCCCTGCGAAAGGATAGAAACAACCCGGACAAGGTGTCCTATATCATCATCCCCATGGTCATCTCCGATTCGGTTTCCAGCTTCAAGGACATCGACCCCAAGGAGTTTTCCACCCTCCATGCAGTGATTCAAGCCCTGCGGGATCAGGACCGGATTCTGGCGGATTACATTGACAAGCTCAACCTGCGGGCCGCCAAAGGCAAGGGCCGGATCACCCAGGACCCCGACGCTCCCATTTTGGTGGAGCTGTCCCAGCAGCTGGATGTGGAAGATTTCGCTGACAACCTGAGCCTGCGCATCACCGAGGTCAACAAAGACCCCAGCCGCATCGAAAAGGAATTCATCGTAAACAAAACTTCCCGGGCATCGGGCATCAAGCGCACCTTCCGCACAGTGGGAGACTACAATGTGGACGCCTATTACCGCAACCTCATCCTTCCCACTCTGGAGAAGTATCCCACCTTTGCGGTGGGTCTACCCCGGGATGCCATCACCATCGACCACAACAACGTTTCCCACTGTGTCAAAATCGGCGCCCTGAACGAAAAGGACCTGAAATTCCATGTGACCGACGTGGGCAAAGCCATGTTTGAATTCCGGGACCTCTGGGTGGATATTTTCCGGGAACAACTGCTGAAATACCACGAGCTGGACCCCATCACCCGGGTTCCCAGATTCCCCTACCGCATGGCGCTCCGGGTCATCCGTCAACTGGGCTACATCACCAAATTTGAATTTGTGTACTCCCTGTATATCGGCCGGCACTTCGGCACCGCCGGTGAGCAGGAGGCAGTGGAACGGGTGGAGTATCTGCGCAGTGCCTACCCCAACATCGAGGTGCTCAGTGAGGCCAACAAACGCATTGTGCTGGAGGCCCTCAACCACAAGTTTGAAACCACCCTGAAATTTGAGGACATCTGGACTTCCCGCACCACTGTGTACAACCAGTTCACCTACATCTGGAATCACCTGACCTCCTGGGACAACATCTTTGACACCACCACCCCCAAGAACATCTTACAGCTGCTGCCTCAGGGCCCTGCCCTCATTGATCAGCTGCTGGACAAATCTTCCGAAATTGAAACCTGCCCGCTGGATTCTCTCCGGCGTCACTACACCCAGTACAAGGGGTACTAAAAAAGAGCGTCTGCTTAGCAGACGCTCTTTTTTCATGTTTTGATCAGCTCCACAATGCTCTCCCGCAAAGCGGTTTTCAAAAAAGGATACCGGCTGAGCTGCTGGGTGGAGGTGCGTGCCTTGCGGCACTCAATGATGCGGCCCACCGAAAATCCCTCCTGCTCTCCCAGATATCCAAACAGCAGATCGGTGGGAACAATCTTTCCCACATAGGCGGACTGATCCACCACAATGTAGGTCTTTTTGCCCCGTTCCAGACACAGCCCGCACTGATGGATCACTTCGCGCATATCCGAAAAATAACCTCGGATCATTCCCGGCACCTTGCGGGTCCGGCTGTCCTTTTTGCCGGTTTCCTGTTCCTTGCGGGGAATGGCCTCTTCAATCTCCCGAGCCAGCGCGTCCACATAGGGATCACAGGACTCCTGCTGCCGGGCCCCCACAAAAGAGCGCACCGCCTGTTGCCGAAGCCCTCCTATACCGGCCAGTCCCTGCACAAAATCTCCCAGCACCAGTTCCAGTTTGTAGGATTCAAAATAGTCAAAAGAATTGGCATAGGGCGGAGAAAAAATAATCACCCCCGCATCTGCGCCCTGCCGGCACTGCTCAAACCGCTGACGCAGATGAAAGGCAGTGTCATGAACACCATATCCCGCGGCCTCCCCGCCTCCCTTTTGAGAACGGATATCCTCCACGATGAGCTGCACTTTCTGCCGGAAATACTCCGCCACATTGGTCACTTTGGAAGGGCGCTTTTTCAGGCCGTTTCCATCCCGCTTTCTATCAGAGCAATCCACCACAATGGAGAGATAGGCCACAAACAGCAAATCCCGGGCCGGACAAAAAGGCAGGGTATCCAAAAATCCCTTGATGCGCAGCAGCTGCTCAAAGGCCCAGGGCTGAAAATACTTGCGTACCTCCTCATAGGCTTCCGGTTGTCCTCCGCTCTCCCACAGACCGCTCTGCCGGGCAAAGTCCAGAGCCTTTTGCAGATCCTCTTCCCGATAGTGGGACACCTTGGCCTGGGTGAGAAAGGCAGACATGGGGTTGACGTCCATCCCCAGCGTGGGATAGCCACTCAGCGCCGCTACCACATTGGTGGTGCCCGATCCGCAGAAGGGGTCCAGCACCATTTCTCCCGCAGCGCACCCCGACATGGCAATCAGCTGGGTGATGAGCTGGGCGGAAAATCCCTCCCGGTAGGCAAACCACTGATGATAGGGCACCGAGGCATTGGCCGAAAAATTCACCAGATTGTGATACTTCTCCCGAGCGCTCTCCACCCGGTACCGGGATTCCAGCGACAGGAAAAAACGCTGCAGCTTCTGTGATTCATAGATTGGTTGTGTTGCAAGCAATTCGCGCATGGTCATCCCTTTCTCCAACAGCCCTCTTCCCACACCAATGTCTGTTTGAACCGGTTTTCCAGATAGTCATTGGAAAACTGGGAAATATCCTCCATGGGTGTCCCGGTGGACATACACCACTGAATGTACTGCATCAAATCCCGGGTCATGCCCGAGAGGACCTTCTGGTACAGTTCGGCGGTGGAGTAGCTCTTTCTGCGTTTGTACAGCCGGGCAAGAGTGGCGTCCACCGATTCCTGGATGATGGCCGAGAACCCTTTGGCTCCATTCACCACCGTCCCGGGAGTCCCCTTCCGGAAAGAGTAGATGAAGTCCCCCTGCACATTGCCCGAAAAGCGCAGATGGGCGGTATTTTTGTATGACTCGATGTAGTCCTGAAACAGTACGCCGTCCTCGGGCAGGTAAAAGCCCGCCCGGGCCACCGCTTTGAGCATGGCCACCCACACCTTGATGTTTTTATTCTGGAAGGTGAACACCAGATAGCCGCCCGGTTTCAACACCCGATTCCCCTCGGCATATACCCGGTACAGCAGCTCTTCGTACTCCTCCACCCCTTTGGCCCCCGGATAATGGCTCTTGCGGTTCATCACCGCCTCCTGCTCCTTATATACACAGCGATCCAATCCGCTGTACAGGGCATACCAGGCGTTCCAGATGGTGGAGAGCTCGGCATACTGCACATTGCTGCCATAGGGCGGGTCGGTGATGATGGCATCCACCGACTCATCGGGCAGCGGCAGCCGGGCAGAATCCCTCTGCCACACCATATAGCTGTTGTGCAGCTTGAAATCCTCATAGTTGGACGCGGGCATCAGTTCTTTGGGCAGGTGCTGCGCCGCGTATTCACAGCCCTTCACAATGGCCGCTGCCCGCTGGGACAGCACCTCCAGAATATTGGTTTCCACATATTGGTTGGGAAGCCAGAAGGCATGCTTGTCCATGGCGGTGGGCTTGCCACCCTCCCACCGGTCCGTCACTCGGGTCATTTTGTTGGTATACCGCAACGACGAACTGAACAGGAAATACAAATACTCGTTCAGCTGGGACCCGGTGGTCCCCTTCAGCGCCAGGATGTCCTGAAAAATCAGACAGTTGAGCGCAAAATTCCGCTGGGTAAAAAAATCCGGGTACCGGTGAATGCCCTTTTCCTCCAGCTTGTCCTCATACCGGCGGTCCCAGTCCACCGGTATGGCGAACTCCGGTTTGCAGGGAAGGGCATCCACCAGCGCATCAAAATTCAGCTCCCCCAGGGCGGGCATATTTTCCAGCCCGATGGGCCGAACCATCCACTGTCCCGTTTTATCCGATTGATACCGGGCTCGCAGTGGGTGGCTGCTCACCGGAGCGCACTGCACCCGTTTGACTCCCGAAGCATGACAGGCGCACTGCACATTGGGACATCGGTACACACCGTTGGACACCTTGTTTTCCTCCAGCAGTTCTATGACCGCTCCACACTGCGGGCACCGGACGGTATATACCCATTCAATCCAGGAGGCCACTCCATGGTCATCTTCCCATTCCACCCGATACCAGTCCCGGTATTTCTTGGTTTCGGCCAGTAAAAAACGGCGGAAAAAATCCCGCAGTTCTTCCACCTCGCCGTTGAACATCTGCATCCGGGTAATAAAAGCCGCCAACGGGTTGAGATCCACCCCCACCGGCTTACGCCCCAAGGCAGCGGCCTCAAATACCGTCACTCCGCCGCCGCAAAAGGGGTCCAGCACCACATCCCCCTTGCGGGTATAATGCTTGAGCAAATGCTGAAACACGTTGTAGGGTCTGCGGGCAAAATATTTGTGCATGCGATATTGAGGGGTATGTCCCGCCGCTTGCACCGATTGTTTCAGGGGCCGAATCTCCCCACCGTCCCCCTCTTCACTCCGGTACCGCAGCGATCTGCCGTCCTCGGGTTTTGTGGCGTCGTCGGGAATCACCCACATGGTATCCACCAGCTGCGCTCCGGGAATCCGTCCCTCTCTGCACAGCGTGAGTACCCGCCGTTTGGTCAATCCCCATTGTTCTGCCGCCTCTTTTGCCGATACAAATCCCATCCGCACGCACTCCTTTCTCCATTATTATATACGCAATCGAGAACAGTAGCAACCTCTAGGAAAAAGAAAAATATTCGGCTTTTTCTGAAGGATCGTGGTATACTGTACACAGAAGGCCCTTACTTACCTTTGTGAAACAGGAGGAAAAACCATGAACTGCAACATGCAACAGGCTGACGGCTGGAATGCCGGATGCAGCGCTCTCAGCTGGAGTACCGCCGACGGCAAACATCTGTGGGGACGCAACTATGATTTCAACCGTCTTGCGGATGGAACCATGATCACCTACGTGCCCAGAGGGACCGAATACTACACCTGCGGCACCAGTATGGAGGGCAGTCTTCGCCCCGAAACCCGCCGTACCGCTGCCTATGCCACTGTGGGAACCGGATTTCTGCTCACCTCCTCCAACCCCATTCTGTATGAGGGGATCAATGAAAAAGGCCTGATGGGCGGACAGCTGTACTACCGGCAATTTGCCCATTACCCCGCCCAGGCCCTTCCCAATACCCTACCCTTACAACCGCCTTTCGCAGTTTATCACCTATTGGCCCAATGTGCCACAGTAGAGGAGGTCGTGCAGACCTTACAGCAGCAAGTGACCCTCATCGCGGTTCCTCTGCTGGGTACTGTGCCGCCTCTGCACTGGTCCTTCAGCGATGCCACCGGCGAAATGATTGTGGTGGAACCGGATGAAACCGGACTTCGCATCTACCGTCGCACTGTGGGCGTAATGACCAACAGTCCCAGCTACAGCTGGCACCGGCTCAATCTGCTCAACTACGCCGGCATCCGAGATTTGGATTACGACTGTCTGACCCTGGGAGAAGAACAGCTGGAACAGTGTTTTTCGGGCAGCGGCGCCCAAGGACTGCCCGGCGACTGGAGTTCTCCCTCACGGTTTGTCCGTCTGGCTTTTTTGCGGCAGTTTGGCGTCAAAGGCCGCAACGAAGAAGAGGGCGTTTCCCACATGCTGCGTCTGTTTGAAAGCGCGGCATTTCCTCTGGGCATGGTACGAGTGACCCATCAGGGACACGTCACCCAGATGGACACCGATGTGCAGCCCTTCGACTACACGGTATATACCTCTCTCATGTGCGCGGAATCCCTGCGTTTTTACTGGACTTCCTACCAAAATCATCGCGTGCAGTGTGTGGATTTACGCAACCTGATGGAAAAGGATACGCCGGTTCAATTTTCCATGAACCGGGAGCCCGATTTCCTCTACCACACCTGCCCCTGACTCTCTCGGCACAAAAAGGCCGCGGCAACACCTGCCGCGGCCTTTTTTCTTCTGTTTTCAAAAACCGATGGAACCCATGGCATGAGCCACCGCCCGGGTCCCCAGATAAATGGGAGAATCTTTTGTGTCCACTGCATGCTGCTGCAGCTGAGCCGTTACGGTGATTTCTCCCCGGGCTCCCCGGCGTTCCGCCTCCTGCTGCGCAGCCAGCTTCGCCTCTTCCAGCGCAAACTGTTCCGCCTCCGCCAACGCTTCAAACTCCTGATTGCGGGTGTGGCCATACACCATATATCCCGCAATGCCCTTGGGGGTGTACTGGGGGCGAATCTCCACCGAACTGTCCGCGCACACATTGCCCATAATGGCCCCCAATGCGTTTGCCACATGGTGGTATTCGGGGATGACCGCCCGAGTGCCCAATAGCTGCGCCACCTTGGGCAGGAATACCCCGATGGGCGCACCAATACCCACCAGCGCGAAATCAGTACGGAAAGGCATGGACAGCAACGGCTGAGCCTGCTGTCCGCTGGCCAAGCGATAGCTTTCATCAATAAAGCGCTCCACCTCTTCACTCACACCATGGAGCTTGTAATAGGGGTCCTGATTTTCCAGCAGCACTTCCACTACATTGCGGTAAATTTTGCGCTGTACTTCATCATATACCATCTCACACAGTTTGGGGATGGTGACTTCCACATTCATAGCCACAAATTCCGCCGCCAACTGAGAGGCCTGTACATTGTAGGCGGTGTAGTCGCCCCTTATGTGCATGATGTCGGTGGGGGTCAACCCGCACAGCTGCACCACACCTTCCCGCAGCAGGCGGTCCACCTGCAGGGTATATACATCCTTGCCCACCGCTTCAGCCGCCTCCCGGCGAGGCAGAGGTCCCTGGGCCAGTGCCTGACAAAATGCCTGTTCTTCCGCTGTATAACGGTCATTTCCGGAAATGTCCCGCACCAGCAGATAGTGTTCATGAAGAAATTGTGAATGGGGATGGCAGTCAGCCAGCAGCCGTTTCAGATTGCTCAGCACCGAAGGATATTGAGAAGCGGCCACACAGATGGGCACCACACGATAGGGCTCCAGAAGAAGCTGTTTGCCGTCATAGTGGATGGCGGTATCTCCTCCCAGACCAAAAGTCTTGACATACAGTCCGCTCACATAGGTTTTCCACCGTCCCACGTGAACGCCATCCTCCGCCATCACCGGCATATCGTCGCGAATCAGTGCCAAATCAGTGGTGGTACCACCCATGTCCACCACCACACTGTTGGGTTCCTGGGCCAATCTGGCACCTCCCACCACACTGGCAGCGGGTCCGCACAACAGGGTTTCCACCGGACGGACCGACGCAAATTTCTGGGACATCAAGCTGCCGTCGCTGCGCATGATGACAATGGAGGGATGCAGATCCCGCTGCTCCATGGCGGTATCAATGGCTTGCAAAAAGTCCTGAATCACCGGGAAGAGCCGGGCGTTGAGCAGGGTGCTGGCCCCCCGCTGCAGGCAGTTGAGGTCGGAAAACAGCTCATACCCGCACACCACCGGGATGTCCGACTCCTGCTGAAAGATCTCCTTGGCCTTTTTCTCAATGACGGCGTTGTTTTTCATGGAATACAACTCAATGATGCCCACGCCGTCCACATCGGTCAGCTGGGGGATATTTTTGCGGAACAGCTCCCAGTCCGGTTCCTGTTCCACATCGCCAAAAAAGCTGGTCCGGCAATCCTGCAGATAAATTTCATCAGAGGCAGGCAACCCATATTTGGCGCCCGATTGGTCAATCACCCGTGGATCGCCGCCAAAGAACACCAGATGTGCCCGGCCGCCCTTGTCCTCCACACAGGCGTTGGTGGCCAGTGTGGTGGAAAGCGACAGCACTCCCGCCTGCCGGGTGAGTTCCACCGGCAGCTGATCCAACGCTCCTAAAATACCAATGGATAAATCCTGCTTGGTGGTAAGCGCCTTGGCGCTGGCCAATACCTTTCCAGCCTCAAAATCATAGAGAATCGCGTCGGTACAGGTACCGCCGGTATCAATCCCAATTCCGATTTTCATAATCTATTTCGCCGCCTTTTTTAGGTTCTTTTTCTAGTTATACCACATCTGTCCCCATCTGGTCTTGTAGTATTTCAAGTTTTTTGGTATTGGATTTGGATGACTCGTTTCACCTCTCCAGCAGATGCCGCTGGCGGGCATAGTAGAACAGCGCCACACCACAGCCCACAGCCGCCAGCATGGCCAGTACATAGAAGCCAGCCTGTACACTCACCCGGCGCTCCAGCTCCCCTGTCAACAGCGGCAGCAGTGTCATCCCCACCGCATAGACCGCCTGAAAAAAGCCCATGGCAGTGGAACGCATCTCATCGGGCACTTCCGCCATTGCTTCCGAAGTACAGTAGGAGAGCAAAATACCGGTGGACAACCCGGGCAGCAGCTGGATGAGGTAAAACCACTCCACCTGGGTCACATTGGGCACCAGCACACAGTAGAGGGCCACCAGCCCCAATACCAAAGGCACCCATACCCGCGCTCCCCAGCGGCTCACCAGCCGGGTGGATGCCGCATAGGCGCTGAGCACCGCGCACAGCATGTACAAAATGGAACACAGTCCGATTTGTCCGCTGGTCCCCCCAATGCGCTCAATGGCCTCAGTGGTAAAAGACATGCAGGTGGACATCTGGATGCCCTGCTGCAGCAGAGCCAGCAGAGAGAACAAAATCAACCTTCGATTGCGGCAAATGCCCAGCAGCGTCGCTGCCGGCAGCTCTCTGCCGGTACGGCCATCCTCCCGGATGGCCAACGCGCACAGCGCGCCCAGCGACGCCGCCGTCAAGCTCATCCCACACAAAAATACCATTCCGGTGTGCTCATAACACAGCGTTCCCGCCACAAAAGCCAGCAGCATTCCCAGGTTGTTAGCGGCGATGATGGTTCCGGTGGCCTTCTGCATCTGGCCCGCCGGAAAGTAACTGCTGTACAGCACCATGAAGGAAATCCACATGGACGCCGCTATGCCGGACAACAGATTCCCCAGGAAAAACCCCCACCCGGTGGGCGAAACACACCGCACTGCGGAAGCCAACGCCGAACTGCACAGGCCCAGCAAAATAAATCCCTTATGCCGGCCCCGTACATCTGCCAGCAGTCCCACCGGCAGCCGGAGCAGCACCTGACAAGCTCCATAACCGCCCACTACCAATCCCGCGAAGGTGGAGCTGGCTCCCAGGCCCAGCAGATAGGGGGTCTGAAAAGGCACATACACATACTGTCCAAACCAGAACAGCGTGACGATGAGAAGCAGCAATCCCCGTTTGCGATTCATAACAATCCCTTCCTTCTTTTGGTTGCTTCCAGTATACCACTTCTATCCAATCTTGTGCATACCAAAGCCCTGCTTTTTCCTGTTTTTGCAGAATTCCTGCCCCAGAGCGCCGGGATTGTTATGGAAAATGCCATTGTACTGCCCGCCGAAATATGGTATACTTATACAGTATATATCCATATGCTGTATCACAGGCCAGCGCCCCTCCCCTCCGCACGGGGATGGTTCAAAGAGAGGAGATTTTCACGTCACAGCGCCAGAACTGACCTGCGGAAGCCGCCTGGCGGCTTTCAGTTGACGAGGAGGAAGTCATCGAACATTCGGCGGATGCTTCCCGCCCGGGGCACCGGGCCGCAGGCGCTGCACAAATCACCCGGGCGACCGGGTGGACAAAAGCAGCGCAACCATGCAACCCATCAATTCCAACTACGGAGGTAAACAACATGTGTGGTATTGTAGGCTACGCAGGCAATCAGGTGGCCGCCCCCTTCCTGCTGAAGGGACTGAAAAAACTGGAGTATCGGGGATATGATTCCGCAGGCATTGCGGTGTTTGGCCCCGATGGCGTGCAAACTGTCAAAACCAAAGGCCGTCTGGCCGATCTGGAAGCCAAAGTCAACGCACTGGGAGGGCTGGAAGGCACTCTGGGCATCGGACACACCCGTTGGGCCACCCACGGCGCCCCCAATGACATCAACTCCCACCCCCACAGCAGCACCAACGGCCGGGTGACACTGGTGCACAACGGCATCATCGAAAACTACCTGCCTCTCAAGGCAGAGCTGGAGGCCCAGGGAGTACAGTTCCGTTCTGAGACCGACACCGAGGTGGTGGCTCAACTGTTCGACCAGCTGTACCAGGGCGATATGGTAGACACTCTCATTCAGGTGATTGGCCGGCTGCGGGGCTCTTACGCTCTGGCAGTGCTGTGCAGCGATCACCCCGGCGAGCTGGTGGCGGTGCGCAAAGACAGCCCGCTGCTGGTGGGACTGGGCGAAGGCGAAAACTATGTGGCATCCGATATTCCGGCGGTGCTGGAATACACCCGCCGCTATTATCTGCTGGAGGAAAACGAAATTGTGGTGCTGCGCCCCGATTCGGTGACCCTGCTGGATCTGAATAAACAGCCCATCCACAAAGACATCTACCAGGTGGAATGGGATCTCTCCGCCGCCGAAAAAGACGGCTATGACTACTTCATGATGAAGGAGATCATGGAACAGCCCAAGGCCCTGCGCACCTGTCTGGGAAGCCGGCTGGGCAAGCTGGATGTCACTCTGGACCGCACCTCCCTCACCGACGACATGATCCGCCACATCAGCCGCATTCACATCGTAGCCTGCGGCAGTGCCTGGCACGCCGGCATTGTGGGCAAATATGTGATTGAGGAATTGAGCCGCATCCCGGTGGAAGTGGATCTGGCTTCCGAATTCCGGTACCGCAACCCCATTTTGGCCCCCAACGATCTGTGCATTGTCATCAGTCAGTCGGGTGAGACTGCCGATACTCTGGCAGCCCTTCGGGAAGCCAAAAAGCGCGGCGTGCGGGTATTCTCCATCGTCAACGCGGTGGGCAGCTCCATCGCCCGGGAGAGCGACGACGTACTTTACACCATGGCTGGTCCGGAAATCGCCGTGGCCACCACCAAGGGATATACTACGCAGCTGGCGGCCCTGTATCTCATCGCCCTCAAGCTGGGCCGGGCCAAAGGCATGCTGGATGACGAGGCTATGGAGCGTCTGACCACTGCATTGCGGGCTCTACCGGACGAAGTGGAAAAACTGCTGCAACTCAATGACCGTCTGGAAGCACTGGCCCGTCAGCACGCTCAGTCCAAGGATGTATTTGTCATCGGACGGGGCATCGACCATGCGGCCTCTATGGAGAGCTCCCTGAAGATGAAGGAGATTTCCTACATCCACAGCGAGGCCTACGCCGCCGGTGAGCTGAAACACGGCACCATCTCCCTGATCGAAGAGGGTACACTGGTGGTGGCGCTGGCCACCCAGGATGCGCTGTACGAAAAACTGGTGAGCAATGCCAAAGAAGTCAAAGCGAGAGGCGCCTTTGTGCTGGCACTGGTCAAGGAGGGCAATACCGAAATCGCCCAGGTGGCGGATGAAGTGATTGCCATTCCCTCCATCCACGACCTGTTTACCGCCGCCCTCACTGTGGTGCCCATGCAGATGTTTGCCTATCATCTGGCAGTGGCCCGGGGCTGCGATGTGGATAAACCCCGCAATCTGGCCAAATCCGTAACCGTAGAATAAATTCCTGTACCGGTGCCAAAAGACACCGGTACTTTTTTTGTGCAGGAAATCCCTGTAGGCTGCATTGCCCCCCACATTTCCCTGTGCTATAATGAAAAAAACAATCCATTTTACATTTTTTGCGGGAGGAATTTTACCATGCAACATCTCACTCTTCACCGTTCCGAAGGTGTTCAGCTGGACGCCTACATTTTGGCTCACGAAACACTGCGTCCTGCCATGCTGGTCATTCCCGGCGGCTGCTACCAGTTTGTTTCCCAGCGGGAAAACAAGCCCGTCGCCATGAAGTTTGCCGAACTGGGGTACAACACCTTTGTCCTCACCTATACCGTCAACCAGCCGCCGCTGGGACAACGTCCTCTGGAAGACGCCTCCTGGGCCATGGGACAGATCCATGAGCACGCTGAAGAATGGCACCTGATGCCGGGTCACACCTTTGTGTGCGGCTTTTCCGCAGGCGGCCATCTCACCGCCTGGCTGGGCAACTGCTGGAACGACCCGGATCTGTGGGAGCGCACCGGAATTGCCCCGGGCAGCAACCGTCCCGACGGACTCATTCTGGCGTATCCGGTGATCTCCTCCGGCCCCTATGCCCACGCCACCAGTTTTGAAATGCTGGCTGGCCCCAAGCGTGAAAATGACCAGGCCTTTTCCCAGGAACTGCTGGTCAACGACGACACCCCTCCCGCCTTTTTGTGGCATACCCAGCAGGATGGCACAGTGGACATCCACAACAGCCTGCTGTACATGCAGGCCATGGTAGAGCATGGCCGTCCCATTGAAGCCCACTTCTTCCCCTGGGGCGATCATGGCTTCTCGGTAGCCACCCCGCTGATGGAAGAATTCCCGGGGCTCATCACCCGTACCGCCGACCCCTATGTGGCCCGCTGGACCACATTGGCCCATCAGTGGATGCAGGAAATGATCTCCCGTCGGGACAAGCAATAAAAAAAGAGCCGTCCGAACATTCGGACGGTTCTTTTTTTATCCCTGCGGGGGAATTTTCCAGTACGCGGCGCTGTACGGAGGCAGTTCACTGCCGCCGCCAAAGTCGTGCATCTCACCGGCGAGCAAATCCAGCGCATTGCCCGCCTGGGCGTCAAAGTGGGCATGATAGGGCTGATCATCGGCATTGATGGCCACCAGAATCCGCTGGCCCTCCCATTTCCGTTCAAAGATGAACTGCCGGTTGGTGAGCACCACCGTCCTGTATTCCCCATAACACAGCGCCTTGTTTTCCCGATGGGCCCGGGACAGCTTTGCAATCCAGTCGGTCAGCTCATTTTCCTCCGGCCGGTCAAAGGAGGGCCGCAGCTCATCATCGCTGCCCGCCTGCTTTCGGCCCTGTGCGCCCCATTCACTGCCATAGTACAAGCAGGGAATGCCCGGCATGGCAAAAAGCAGCGCATACAACAGCGGCAGATGCTCCGGCCGCTCCAAAATACTGGCCACCCGGGTGACATCGTGGTTATCCGCAAAACACAGAAGATGTTTGCCCCGGTACAGGCACCAGGGTTCAGCGCCAAACTGCCGCTGCAGCGAATGGGCGATTTCAAAGAGGTTCATGCTGTTGAAGCTGGAATAGAGCCCTTTGTAGCACTCATAATTGGTGCAGGAATGAAGCATATCCTCCCGCACCATCTGGTTGTAGTCCCCATGCATCAGCTCGCCGATGAGGAAGAATTCCTCCTTTTTGCCATCACAATACCGGCGCAGCTGGCGCACAAAGTCATGGTCCAGCGAATAAGCCACATCCAGCCGCAGCCCGTCAATGTGGAATTGATCGATCCATCCCCCCACGCAGGAGAGAATGTGCTCCACCACCGCGGGATTTTTCAGATTGAGCTTTACCAGTTCAAAATGACCTTCCCAGCCCTCATACCACAGGCCGTCCCCATAGCCGTTGTTACCGCCGAAGTTGATGAAAAACCAGTCTTTATAAGGGGAGTTTTCCCGGTTGCACAGCACATCCTGAAAGGCCCAGAAGCCACGCCCCACATGATTGAAAACCCCATCCAGCACCACCCGGATGCCATGCTGGTGCAGCACCTCGCACACGTGAGCAAAATCCTCATTGGTACCCAAGCGGCAATCCAGCCGTGTGAAATCCCGGGTGTCATAGCCATGGCGGTCCGACTCAAACACCGGGGAAAGATACACCGCTCCCACTCCCAGTTTTTGCAGATGCGGCGCCCATTGGGCTACCTTTTCAATGCGATTCACCGTCACCCCATCGTTTTCCCGGGGCGCCCCGCAAAATCCCAATGGATAAATCTGATAAAATACACTCTCATAAGCCCACATATCTCTTCATCCTTCCTGTCATTCTAGTGAAATTTTTGCTGTATTTTTTGCTGTATTTTGTGAATATTGTACCACATCTCCCACACATTGTAAACCTTTCCCCTCTCGCCACCGCTTCTGTTTTGTGGTATACTGATACCATCACACAGAGAGGAGAACCCCTATGAAACTGATTTCATGGAACGTAAACGGCCTGCGGGCGGTGCTGGGCAAAGGCTTTTCTGATATATTCCGGGAGCTGGATGCAGATATTTTCTGCGTCCAGGAAACCAAAATGCAAGAGGGACAGGCGCAGCTGGACACCCCTGGCTATCAACAGCTGTGGAACAGCGCAGTGCGCAAAGGATATTCGGGCACAGCGGTATTCACCCGTATTCCACCGCTGTCGGTGCGGTATGGGCTGGGCATTCCCCAACACGACCAGGAAGGACGGGTCATCACCTGTGAATTTACCGACTTTTTTCTGGTCAATGTCTACACCCCCAATTCCCAGAGCGAACTGGCCCGGCTGGACTACCGCATGGAATGGGAAGACGCCTTCCGCTCCTATGTGCTGGAGCTGGACACCCACAAGCCGGTAATCATCTGCGGCGACCTGAATGTGGCTCACCGGGAAATCGATTTGAAAAACCCCAAAACCAACACCAACAACGCGGGCTTTACCCCCCAGGAACGGGACAAGCTCACCACCCTGCTGGACAGCGGATTTGCGGACACCTTCCGTCAGCTGTATCCCGACGTCACCGGCGCTTACAGCTGGTGGTCGTATCGGTTCCGCGCCCGGGAGAAAAACGCCGGCTGGCGTATCGACTATTTTCTGGTCTCCCAGCGGCTGATGCCCCAGGTGGAAGACAGTTCCATTCTGTCCGATATCATGGGCAGCGATCATTGCCCCGTCTGTCTGCAACTGCGAGACCCCAACTGAATCCACCGTCCAAAAAGGGCTGACAGCCTTCTCCGGCTGTCAGCCCTTTTTATGATTCCCGCACTTCTTCCAGTGCCTGGGCATCCCGTATCAAAACCTCTCCCCGGGATACCTCCACCCATCCCCGGCTTTGAAAGTCCCTCAGAGTACGGGTGACTACCTCCCGAGCGCTGCCCATATGCCGGGCCGCCTGCTCATGGGTAAAACGAAGACGGGAATTGCCCTGCATCTGCAGCTCTTCCAGCAAATAGTCCGCCAGACGCACATCGATCCGCCGGTCCAGCATCCGGTCCATCCGGCGCATCACCTGTCCAAACCGGTCGGCCATTACCCTGCCAGTGTAGTTGGCCACTGCCGCGGACTGTTCCATGAGCCGCTGGTATACCTGAGAATCCAGCACCGCTACCCGACTGTCCTCCTCCGCTTCCACCTGCAGCGCCAACTGCATCTGATGGAGTACACACCCGGCGGAAAACAGACAGATTTCCCCAGCCTGCAGCCGGTACAAGGTGATCTCCCGCCCTTCTGACGAACTGGTATACACCCGCAGGCGTCCTTCCAGCACCGCCAACAGCCCAGTGCATTCCTCACCGCCACCATGGAGCAGTGTGCCGCGGCGTACCTCCCGTACCCCCGCGGCCTGCCGCAACGCTTCCCGCTGGCTCTCTTCCAGCTGCTCCCAAAAGGGCAGACATTCTCTGATTTCCATTGCCCGGCCTCCTTCCACTGCCCACATTATAGGGGCAAAGAGGGGGCTTTGTCAACGCCGGGATATCACTCCCGCCCGTTCTTCAGCTGACAGATCCCCTGGGTCATGGTACCCATGGGACAGTATACGCACCAGCTGCGGGGCTTATACAGCAGCATGGTCACCAGTCCCAACACAGTGGAGGTGAGCATCACACTGTAAAATCCAAAGGCAAACTGAGCCACCCAGGGAGTGACACCGGCGGTATCCACCCAGTTCCAGGGGAGCCGGAAGGTCCACAGCAGCGTGACCACTTCCCGCATCTCCCGCGCGCCCGCAAAGACCATCCAGGTGGTGAAGAGCATATTCCCAAACATGGCCATGAAAAAGGCCAGAAATCCATACCGGAACCACTTGGAGCGCATCCAGCCCGGCACATCCCGACCCCGGGAGAGCCCCAGCCGGCCGCCCAGCAGTGCAAAGAGCTGTCCCCGGCCGCAATACCGGTTGCAATAGGCCTTTCCTCCGCCCAGCAGAGCAATGGCCAACGGCACCAGAAAACAGATCAGCCCCAGCCAGGCAAACAGGATGTTGAAAAAGCCCAAAATCAAATAGGCGGCCGAAGCGATCCACAGATAATCATACCAGTGTTTTTTGCGATTCACAGCGCGGCCTCCTCTCTCTGACGCAAGGTGATGACGCTGGCGGGACATTCCCGGGCACACAGCCCACATCCCACACAACGCTGCGCATCCACCCGAGCCCGTATGCCCTTCCACACCTCAATGGCCTGTCTGGGACATACCTTGACGCAGCATCCGCAGGCCACACACTGAGAAGAAACCTCTGCCAATTTTTTACCCATTTTCCCACACCTCCTGCACGCAGTATAGCAGAAAAGAGAAAAAAGGTTCTGTGACTGGCTCACATTATTTTTCCATCTCCACAACCACTTTCACATCGGCGCCCCGGGCTGCCTCAATGCTCTCAAAGCCCTCCTGCAGCCGGCTGAAAGGAATTCTGCGGGAAATGTATTTATCTACTTGCAGGTGGCCGTCGGCGATGGAACGCATCACCGCGCCAAAACCGCCGAAGGTATGGCCTTTACTGCCCAGGAAAACCGTCTTGCGCAGCACCAGTTCCCGGTAATTGATGCGGACAAAATCATGGGGCAGCGCAACGGCAATGAACTTTTTGCCGAACTCTTTTTTCAGCGAATCAATACCCAGATTGATGGCGCTCTCTGCTCCCACACAGTCAAAGACCATGTCGTAGCCACCCTGGGAAGCCTCCTGCAACTTGCGGGCAATATCGGGATCATCCGCCTGCATCACATGATCCGCAATTCCGAACCCCTGGATCATCCGGCATTTGTCTCCATTCAGCTCTGTGATGGTCACCTCTGCCACCCCAAACAGCCGCACCCATTCCGACACCGCCAGGCCGATCAGTCCTCCGCCCAGAATCAGTACTTTTTCTCCAGGCTGCACATCCGAGCGCTTCACCGCGTTGAGCGCCACCGCAAAAGGCTCAATCACAGCAGCCTGCTCCAACGAAATCCCCTCCGGCAGCTTGAAAAAACTGCGGGGAAACCAGGTGGTATACCGGCTGTAAGCCCCTGGCTGATTCAGATCTCCGCCCTTCCAATGGCCCACCACCCGGCCGGTGCAGTTTTCCGGCCGGCCTGCCAGACAGGCCTTGCAATGTCCGCAGGGTTCGCCAAACTGATTCTGGGTAAAGCCCACCACCCGATCTCCCCGCTGGTACAGCTCGCTGGTGCCCGGTTCCTCTATAACGCCTGCGTATTCGTGGCCAATCACCATCCCCTGATAAGCGGCCCCATCTTTCCAATAGGACAGGTCCGTCCCACACACACCCACATGGGTCACTCGCAGCACAGGGTGGGTAGGTGCCACCTGAAACTCTTCTTCCCGCATGGTAAATTGCCGGTTGTCAGTGAGTACAGCACACACATTTTTCATGTGATCCCCTCCCATCGATTGAACGTTACCCCATTATAACAAAAAGGCAGAGTGAAACCACTCTGCCTTTTTACCAAAGAATTTATACTTTTTTATAAGCCTTATACAAAGGCGGTCTTTTTACTGGCCTCCTCCATGTAAGCGGCACTGGCGCGGATGTCATCCCGCAAGGTTCCCCAATTGCGGCCTTCGATGGACATGGTACCGGTATAGCCCATAGCCTTGAGCCAGCAAAGCACAGCGGCAAAATCAATGGCGCCAAATCCGGGGAAGTACCGGTTGTTATCTGAAATGTGCAGATTCCGGTAATAGCCCTGGTACCGGACCAGAGCCGCCGCCATGTCCACTTCCTCTATGTTCATATGATAGGTGTCAGGCAGCACTCGGTAAATGTCGCCCCACTTGCGGGAAAACTCCACTCCATCCTGCACCCGGTTGGCCAGAGTGGCTTCGTAGTGGTTGGTGGCTTCCAGATAAACATCCACTCCGCTCTCCTTGACCTGCTGGCTGAGTTCCTCCAGCGAACGGTCCATCTGACGGGTAGCCTCTTCCATGGGCATCCCGGCCACGCCCTTGATGAAGCCGCAGATCACACCCGCTCCAGTGGCGGCGGCATAGTCGATGATGGTCCGCATCTCTGCCACTGTCCGAGTCCGCACCGCCTCGTCCAGCGAGCTGAGAGACAGCCCCTGTTTGCCCGCGTAGCCACCGGTGGCAATCATGCTGAGTTTGAGTCCGTAGCCTGCCAGGAACCGAACTAGCTCCTCCGCCGGCTGGGTGAAATCGGTGATGTTCAGCTCCACTCCGTAAAAGCCCAATTCCTGCAGCAGCGCCATGGTAGCGCAGAAATCCTCATCCTGCTGATAATTGGCCGGCAGCGGCAGCTGCACGCAGAGCGGAAACGCATAGGTATGTGCCATGTTTGTTCTCTCCCATCTATTTTTACTATTTTATCAGTCCAGAAAATCCTTCAGGCGCTTGCTCCGGCTGGGATGGCGCAGTTTTCGCAGCGCCTTGGCCTCAATCTGCCGGATACGTTCCCGGGTGACCTTGAATTCCTTGCCCACCTCTTCCAGTGTGCGGGCCCGGCCATCCTCCAAGCCAAAACGCAGCTTGAGCACCTTCTCTTCCCGAGGAGTTAAGGTGGAGAGCACATCCACCAGCTGCTCCTTGAGCAGGGTGAAGGAAGCCGCTTCTGCAGGGGCAGGTGCGTCGTCGTCGGGAATGAAATCTCCCAGATGGCTGTCTTCTTCCTCACCAATGGGGGTTTCCAGACTCACCGGCTCCTGGGCGATTTTCATAATGTCCCGTACCTTATCCACCGACATGTTCATCTCTTTGGCAATGTCCTCGGGCTGGGGATCGTGGCCCAGCTCCTGCAGCAGCTGACGAGATACCCGAATGACCTTGTTGATGGTTTCCACCATGTGCACCGGAATTCGGATGGTACGCGCCTGGTCGGCGATGGCCCGGGTGATGGCCTGCCGGATCCACCAGGTGGCGTAAGTGGAGAACTTATAGCCCTTGGTGTAGTCAAACTTCTCCACTGCCTTGATAAGGCCCAGGTTGCCCTCCTGAATCAGGTCCAAAAATAGCATGCCCCGGCCTACATATCGCTTGGCGATGGACACCACCAGACGCAGATTGGCTTCCGCCAGTTTCTTTTTGGCGGCTTCATCTCCCTCTGCCATCCGCTGGGCCAGTTCAATCTCCTCATCGGTGCTGAGCAGCGGCACCTTGCCGATTTCCTTGAGATACATCCGCACAGGATCGTCGATGGAAATACCTTCGCTCATGATGGCCACGTCCAGATCGGCGTTGACCTCTTCCTCAATTTCCTCGTTGTCCACATCCACGTCCAGATCCAGCACTTCGTCAAAGTCGTGTACGATCTCTACGCCCATGCTTTCCAGGGTTTCGTAAATCTTTTCAATCTGTTCTACATCCAGTTCCACATCGCCCAGCAGATCCATAATTTCCTTGTTGCTGATACTGCCCTTTTTCTTGGCGGTATCCATGATCTCCCGAACCAGTGCCAACTTGCTGTCCATGGTCTTTTTTTCTTTCATGGATTCCTTTTTCTCCACACTTTTAGCCATGTAATTCTCCCCTTCTGTATGTTGTGGCGATTCCCTCAGGAACCGTTCTTCTTTTTCTGTTTCATCTGTTCATACCAGGCCTGCATACCGCTCAGGTCCTCTTCGCCACTGCCCAGCGCCAGCATCTTTCCACGCTCGTTCTGGAGCACCTCGATGAGGTCTCTGGCCGCCTGCAGCCGGTCGTCATAGTGGGTTTCACGGGCCACCAGAGAAGCCAGGTACCCACTTTCCTCCGCAGTAAATTCCTGGCTCAGCACCGCCAGATCCACTTCCTGTCCTGTCTCCAGCCGCTCACGGAACGCCCTGTAAATACGGCTGTTGAGACTGTTGAGGAAATCGCTCTCCTGCAATTCCTGCCCAATTTGAGCGTACAAATCGGGGTACTCATAGAGCAGTGCCAAAAGGCTCTGTTCCGCCATAAAGGAACGGCTGTTGTAATCCTTGTCCTGGCGGATGACCTTGGGAACCATCTGTTCCAGCTGTTGCTGCTGCACTTCTCGCTGCACCTGTTTTTTTCGAGTCGCCAGCAGTTTGGATGTTTCCCGCCGGAGCGCATCCAGCGACACCTCACAGGTCTGGCTCAATTTACCCATATACAGTTCCCGTTCCACCTCGCCGTCAATATCCGCCAGCACTCGAGTGGCCTCCCGCAGAAAATCCACCTTTTGCTGAATTTGGGTAAGATCATATTGCTCTGCCAACCGCTCCAGCCGGTATTCTATGTAGTTATCGCTGCCCTTGAGCAGCCGGGCAAACCGCTCGGCACCATAGGTTTTGATGAACTCATCCGGGTCTTTGCCTCCCTGAATGGTGAGCACTCGTACCGCCACTCCTGCCTCTTTGAGGATGTTGATGGCCCGGTTGGAGGCCTTCACCCCGGCGGCGTCGCTATCATAGCTGATGATCACCTCTTTGGCGTACCGCAGGATGGTTCTGGCCTGATCGGGGGTGAGAGAGGTACCCAGGGACGCCACCGCGGTGCGGAAACCAGCCGTATGAAGGGCAATCACATCCATATACCCCTCCGCCAGAATGATATAGTCGGTTTTCTCATTTTTGGCGAAGTTGAGCCCAAAGAGGGTACGGCTTTTGTTGAACACCAGCGTCTCGGGGGAGTTGAGGTATTTGGGCACCGAATCGTCCAGCACCCGGCCGCCGAAGGCCACCACATTTCCTCGCACATCAATGATAGGAAACATCACCCGTCCCCAAAACCGGTCATGCAATGAACCGTTCTTACCGGTGACTGTCAGCCCACTGTCTATCAGGTCGGCGGTGGTGAACCCCTTGCTCCGCAGATGCTTGACCAGGCTGTCCCACTGGCCAGGCGCATAGCCCAGCCCCCAGTGACGGATCACTTTCAGCGGCAGCTGCCGACTGGCGAAATAAGCTCGTCCCGGTTCACCCTCCGGTCCCATCAGACAACTGTGAAAATACCGGGCTGCCTCCCGGTTCATAGCCAGCAGGGTATTTTTCCGGCGGGTGTAATCGGCATCCTCTCCCTGGGGCAGTTCCATACCCGCCCGTTTGGCCAGAATAGCCACCGCATCGGCAAAGGAAACGTTTTCGATTTTCATAATAAAATTGAAAACGCTCCCCGCTTCGCCACAGCCAAAGCATTTATAAATCTGCCGGGAGGGATTCACATTGAAGGAAGGTGTTTTTTCCCGGTGAAAGGGGCACAACCCCACCAGATTGGCGCCGGAACGTTTGAGTTCCACATAATCCGCCACGATGCTTTCCACCGGACAGCGATCCCTCAGTTCCTGCAAAAAACTGTCTGGAAATCTGGCCATTTTCTCCCTCCTTTCCCGCCGCAAAAGGCTATATCCCTAGTATTCTACATGTCAAGGGGAAAACCCTCTCATTTTGCACAAAAAGCTTCCGTCATTTTCAATAATCTTTTTTTGAATTAGTCCACATTTTTATTCATTTTATCTATTCCATGGTCAAAGGAGCCACTTTTGCCCGGGTCACCCGCAAAATATCCTGGGGGGCCACCACAATCTGCATCCCCCGCTGGCCGCCGCTGAGAGCCACCTTTTCCCAAAGTTCCACTGTTTCATCCATATAGGTAGGGAATTCTTTTTTCATTCCCACTGGACTGCATCCACCCCGCACATACCCGGTCAAGGGCTGCAATTCCTTCACATGGATCATTTCCACCTTTTTGTTGCCGCTCACCCGGGCCAGCGCCTTCAGGTCCAATGTGGCCAATACCGGAATACAGGCCACCACATAGCCGGTTTTATCTCCCCGCAGCACCAGAGTCTTAAACATGGTATCCGGGTCCATCCCCGTCACCTGAGCCGCATGCTCTCCGGACAGATCCTCCTCATCCACCTCATAGGTCACCACTTGATAGGGCACCTTTGCCCGATCCAACATGCGCATGGCGTTGGTTTTGTTTTCCTTTTTTGCCATTGCTCTTGCTCCCTCCCACATGCTTTTGTTGGCATTATAGCACGTTTTGAAGATGGGAGCAAAAAATTTTGTCGTTTTGCAGTGGGAAAAAAGATTGTATCCCGGAATAAATCACGCTATAATAGTACCATAAGCATACAGGAGGAATACAAGATGTTTGTATATGCAAAACAAGTGCCCGCCACCATTCTGCCCAATGGCGTGGTACGAAAAATCAAAGGATACATAGATGATTTGATGGTGGTGGAGCTGGCCTGGCAAAAAGGCATGGTAGGCGATATTCATGCCCATCCCCACCGGCAGTGCGGCTATATCATCCGGGGCTCTTTTGAAGCGGAGCTGGATGGAGTACGCACCATTTTGCAGGCGGGAGATTGTTTTTACGCCCAGGCGGATGTACCCCATGGCCTCACCTGTCTGGAAGATGATTCCCTGATGCTGGACATTTTTACTCCCATGCGGGAAGATTTTGTAAAATGAGGAAAGGAGAATCCCTATGAGTGAAAAGAAGGACAGTCTGAAGGAAAAAGCCTACCGTATCATCAAGGACAAAATTATCCGCTGTGAATATCTGCCCGGGGATTTCCTCAACGAAAAAGCCCTGATTGAAGAGATCGGCGCCAGCCGTACCCCCATCCGGGAGGCCCTGAACAAAATCGAACAGGAAAATCTGGTGCGCATCATTCCCAAACGGGGTGTGGTGGTGAGCGAAATCACCATGAAGGACATCAGTGAAATTTTCCAGGTGCGGGAATGTGTGGAACCCTATGCGGTGCGTACCACCATTCACTTTCTGGAAGAGGATATGCTGCGGGATTTCAAGCACCGGTTTGAAAAACTGGACCTGAAGGAAGATTATGCGAGCCAGGTGAAGTTTTACGAGCTGGACAATGCCTTTCACCACTACATCGTGTGCGCTTCCAAAAACAAATATCTGATTCAAACCATGGAAAATGTCTATGTGCAAAACCAGCGCATCCGGCTGATCATGGGCAAGACAGGATTCAACACCCTGGCCATCCGCACCGAACATCTGGCACTCATCGACTCGCTGCTCAGCCGGGATGAGGAAAAGGCAGTGCGGCTGACACTGGAACACATTGAAACCTCCAAGGCCATTGCTTTCCAGACTTTCATGAACTTTACCATCTGATTTTGGCAAAATATTCAACGGCAGCTCCTTTTTTCTCTGGTTCTCTGGCTGTATTGACAACAGAGTTCAGGGCAACTATAATAAAGATATATTGGCGAAGTATGTTGCGCGGCTTTCTTTATTCTACGAGAAAGCCGTCCACTTTTTTGGGGAGGTGTGTCATGGACCGGACTGCGGCCATGCTCAATCAGGTCCTTGTGACCGCTTTTAATCAAATCACAAAAATCGAACACAAAGCGCTTTCTCAAGGTGTTTTTCAAGATCTAACCATCTCAGAGATCCACACCATTGAGCAGATTGGCCGGGCAGATAGCCCCACCATGAGCGACATTGCCGCCCGATTGTCTGTCACACTGGGAACTCTTACCACTTCCGTCAATCGTTTAGTCAAAAAAGGATATGTACAGCGCATCCCTTCTCAAGTGGATCGCCGCATTACCCATCTGGCTCTCACGCCTCGGGGAAAAGAAGCCGATCAATTCCACCAGCAGTTTCATCGTGAGATGATTCAGGTAATTCTGGACCATACCACTCCTCAGGAACAGTTGGTGCTGGAAAAAGCTTTGGAACATGTCCTGCAATTTTTCAACGAGAAATACCAAATCACCTAACATCAGTCAGGAGGAGCCACTGTGAGCAAGATCAAACTCATCACCGATTCCGCCTGCGACCTCTCCCGAGAGGCCGCCGCCCACTACGATATTCAGGTGCTTCCACTCACCATCTTCCACGAAGACGAACAATACCGCGACTGGTATGATTTTACTCCCCCCGAATTTTACAAACTGCTGGACCAGTGGGAAGTTCCGCCCACCACCAGCCAGGTATCTCCTACCATGTTTCTGGAGGCCTTTTGTAAAGCCCGGGATGAGGGATATGAAGCCATCATCGCCGTCAGCCTCAACGCAGCTGCCAGCGGCACCTGTCAAAGCGCTCTCATCGCCCGCGGAATGTTCTATGAACAAGAAGAAAACTGCCGCATCCCCATTGAGGTAATTGACAGCACCAGCTATGCTTATCTCATCGGGTTCTTTCTGGAGCAGGCTGCCCAACGTATTGAGGCCGGAGCTGCTTTTCAGGATGTGGTGGACTATCTGCGGGAACGCTACAGCCGGGTGCAGGCCTATGCCATCGTCTATACGCTGGATATGCTCAAGCGGACGGGCCGAATCAATGGCGCTACCAACTTTGTGGCCAATCTATTGGACATCAAACCGGTGCTGCTCATCGGCAACGCGGAAATCCGCCAGGTGGATAAAGTGCGTGGCCGTAAAAAGGGCGTGGCCAAGCTGGTTCAACTGGTGAAGGAAAATATGGACCCCCAGGAACAGGATCTGCTGGTGGTGTGCGGCGATATGCCCGAGGAACTGGAAGAGCTAAAAAAAGCACTGGCTCTCCACTTTCCGGAATGTCGGCTGCACTATTCCACTATGGGCAGCGTCATTGCCCTCAACGCCGGTCCTCGTCTGTTGGGAGTGGGCTTCATTCATAAATAAAAGCATCACCGACGCGAAAACGCCGGAATGCAACCTCGAATATTCCACACAAGATAGCGGTACAGTGTTTGCTGTACCGCCATCTTTTTTTCAGGCCGTTTTCTTCCAGAGCGCGCCCTCCCTTTTTGTCCACCTGCTGCCTGTGTAGAGTGCGCCAGCCTCCCATTCCATACCATACCATAGCAAAGGGAATTTTTATGCAAACCCCGGAGAAAAAGCCACAGGTGACTTGTAGGATGAGAAAGATTATGATACATTTTATATAGGTATATTTTCCTGTCACCACAGGTAAAATGTGCGATTTGTGATCAAAAAGGGGGCAAAAAAGATGCTTGGATGCAACATTCTTTTTCAGGCCAATCCACTGTGTACTTTTGCATGCTTCCACCAGTTTTTTCAGCACGGTAACAGGTGCTACCATTCACAGCATTTCTGTGGACGGGATGCGCCTTTTTGTTTTCGGCAAGACCACAACGGAAAACCATTCAACAAAGGGGGAATATAACGTATGAAAAACCGGCTTTTATCCATCCTGCTGTGCCTCTGCATGGCCTTTACGCTGCTGCCGGCGCAGTCGGTACTGGCACTGGACCATCAACACGACGGCATCAGCTTTACCACCGAGTGGAGCTCCTCACCTCCCGCTTCCATTGCGACGAGCCAAAACATCTTTCTGAGCCGGAATGTCGCGCTCTCGCGTACCCTGACCATCTCCGGCCAGGATACGGTGGTCAACCTGTGTCTGAACAATTATTCTATGTCCATCCCCTCGTCGTACCGCTTCATCGTGGAAAGCGGCGCCACGCTGAACATTTATAACTGCGGGCAAAGTGAAAGCATTTATGGAAGGTACCCCATTACCGTCCGCGGCACTGTGAACCTCTACAGCGGTACGGTAACTGGCACCTATGAACATGGAGATGCCATCCTCGTGGAAGAGGGCGGCGTGCTCAACATTCATGACGGCAAAGTGGAAAACACTGCTTCTGCGGCAGGCTCTGGAGCCACAATCCAGTGTACCGGAGGCACTGTAAATATCTCCGGCGGTACTGTGGACGGCAACCTAAACCGTGCCCTGGTGCTGGAGGATAACGCCGTCGCCAACATCACCGGCGGCACAGTCACCAGTTCCGCTTCCACCCCCAGCGTCCCCACCATTTTCCATACAGGCGGCACCCTGACCATCAGCCGCCCCTCAACAACGGTTTCCCACACAGGAGCTGGCTATGCTCTGTATATGCGGGAAGGGAACTCAACCCCCTCCGATCCCGTCACCACCCATATCACCGGCGGCAGCATCACAGCCTCCCAGCAGGAGGCCATTCGCCTGGCCTCCAACGACACTGACGCTCCCAACGCTCTCTTTCTCTCCGGAACCCCCATCATTCATGGCGGCTCCACCACAGCTATATCCATTGCGAGCAGCGACGAAGGTATCATCTGGCCCAAGTTGTATGCCACTGCGGCGGAAGACAGCGGCTCTGAGGCCTATAGCGGCGGCACACTGAATGTGTCGGTGGGCATGAAGAACGATTCCATGAGCGGCCAAACGGTCATCACCAACTCCACGAATGAGTCTAGGTTCAAACTTACGCCAGAAAGTTACGGCTATTTCCTGACCCCCAGTGGAAACAATCTGGTGCTCCATCTGCACAAATGGAGCGCCGACCGGAAAGCGGACGAGACCTACCACTGGTTCGAATGTGAGACGCCGGGCTGTCCCGTCGGCCAAAAGGACAAAAATAAGCACTTCACCGCGCCGGACGACAGCAACTGCACCACCCCCATTCTCTGCCTCACCTGCGGCTATGTGCTGACTCCCGGGGAAAGCTCCCACGATCTCTCCTATACCGCAGAGGACAATGTCATCACCGAAACCTGTCAGAAAGACGGCTGTGCCCATACCGGTACCGCCACCCTGAAGGCCCCCGACTCCCCCGCCTATGACGGCACAACGGAATGGGAAGCCACCGTTTCCTATTCCGGCTGGACCAGCGGCGAGCTTGCCATCCGCTATACCGACGGAAACGGCGACCCGGTCACCGATCTCAAAAACGTGGGGACCTACACCGCCAGCATCACCGCCGGGGGCAAGACGGCCCAGGTAACCTACACCGTGGACAAGGGGACTGGGTCTGCGCCTGAGGTCCAGGGCGTTGATACCACCTACATTGATACAGAGGACGGCAAAATCACAGGGGTGGACGACACCATGGAGTACCGCAAAGACGGCGACACTTCTTTTACCCCTGTGACAGGCACCGAGATCACCGGTCTTCCGGCAGGCAAATATTTCGTGCGATACAAGGAAACGGAAAACTGGAACCCCTCTGCAGAGGCGACCGTGACCATCTCCCAGGGCGGCAAGCGGCCCGCCGCCATCACCCTCACCGCAGCGCTGGACAGAGAGTACAACGGCCTTGCGGCATCGGTGGAAAATGGTTTCACCTATGACGGAGACGCCGCACCTGTCATTCAATGGTACTCGGACAACGGCGGAACCAGGGGCGATGAAATTCAGGCCCCCTCCGACGCGGGTACCTACTGGCTAGTAATTACGGCAGCGGAAACCGACGTCTGGCAGGCGGCCAGCTTGGAAAAACAGTTCACCATCGCTCCCAAAACAGTGGAGATTCTCTGGGCGGAGGACGACTTCACCTACAACGGCAGCGATCAAATCGCGTCCATTACCGCTTCCTACCAGAACGTTTTGGGCGAAACCGTACCTCTCACCGTCACCGTAGCGGGCGGTGTGTTCCAGGACTACCGGGAGGGCGGCTATACCGCGGAAGCGGCCTTTGTGAGCGGGGAAACCAATTACCAGCTGCCCGCTGACAGCACCAAAACCTACCACATGAAAAAGGCAGACCTGCATGTGACCTTCCCCACAGCCACCCCCCTTCGCTATGGGCAGCCTCTTTCCGAGTCCCAGCTGGAGGGCGGTTCCGGCGACGGCACCTTTGCCTGGGCCGACGGAACCATCATTCCCACGGTGGTCAACAGCGGGTACGAAGTGATCTTTACCCCCACCAATCCCAATTACAACACCCAATGCCAGACCATCCCGGTTACAGTGAGCAAGGCGACCCCCTCGTACACCGAGCCCACAGCCACCCCCCTTCGCTATGGGCAGCCTCTTTCCGAGTCCCAGCTGGAGGGCGGCTCCGGCGACGGCACCTTCGCCTGGGCCGATGGGGCCACCATTCCCACAGTGGATAACCTCTATGGATATGCAGTGCATTTTACCCCCACAGATTCGGAAAATTATCACTTCGTTACATTTTTGGTACCCGTTACTGTCACCCCCGCAGTTCCCGACTATACCATACCGGAGGTGACCGCCACCTATGGGCAGACGCTGGCAGAGCTTGCTCTCCCCCAAGGCTGGACCTGGGATGACCCCTCACAAAGCGTAGGCACTCCGGGAACCAACTCCTTTTCCGCCACCTTCATCCCGGAAGACACAGTGAATTATCTGACGGTGCAAAGAATGATTCCAGTGGAAGTGCAAAAGACTTATGTCTCAATAATGCTATCTGAGGAATCCTTGTCCGGTGAGGGCGCAAATCATCAGGCTTCATTTACCATCCAGATATCCCAGGTGTCAGGTGAGACACCCACCGGCACTGTAACAGTCACCTTTGATGAGCGTACACCTGAGACTTTGCCGCTCACAGACGGCTGGACCCGCTATTCCGTGGAGAATGTACCGGCTGGTGATCATACCCTCACAATAGCGTACAACGGAGATTCCAATTATTTGTCCTCTTTCATGGCTCGCCCCTTGAATGTGCCCAAAGATCCCCAGAGGGAATTGCAGGTTACAGCCCCGGCCACCGAAATGACATTCGGTGATGAGCCCTTCCAGCTGACCGTCACCGGCGGCAGCGGCACCGGCGCAATCACCTATGACATCGACGGCGAGAGCCTTGTCTATGATGAGGGCACCGGCAAATTCACCATTGTGCGCGCCGGAACCAGCACCATCACCGTAACCAAAGAGGCGGATAACAACTACCATGAAACCAGCGCCCAGATATCCATCACAGTGGCGCCGGTAGCGCCCACCCTGACCACTCCTCCCACCGTGAGCCGGGTGCGGAAAGGCAATCTGCTTTCCACCGCTGGTTTCACCGGCGGCGTGGTCACCGGACTGGATGGCACAACGGCACTGGAGGGCACCTGGACGTGGAAAAATGACCGCGCCATGACCGAAACAGGCACCTTTGAGGAAACAGCCATCTTCACCCCCACCAACACCGGTTATACCCCTGTGGAAGTGCAGCTGGAGGTAGAGGTGTATCGTCCCTCCTCCGGCAGCGGCGGTGGCAGCGGCAACCCCTCCTATGCTGTCACCATCCCCACTCCGGAACATGGCAAAATCACCAGCAGTCCCGTCAATGCGGCCAGCGGCACCACCGTCACCCTGACGGTGACCCCCGACGAGGGCTACACGCTGGATTCCCTGACCGTTACAGACAGCAGCGGCAAAAAGATTGAGGTGAGCAGCATTGGCGGCGGCCAGTACACCTTCACCATGCCTGCTGCTCTGGTAAAAATCCAGACGGAATTTGTGCAGAGCGCACCCTCCTGGGAAAACTGCGAGGGCGGTAAGGGCTGTCCGCTGACCGGCTACACAGACCTGAATACAGCGGCCTGGTACCATGACGGTATCCACTACTGTCTGGAAAAAGGCCTGATGGCGGGCACCGAAGAGGACCGTTTCTCTCCGGATGGCACACTGACCAGAGCCCAGATGGTAGCCGTACTGTGGCGGCTGGAAAATAAGCCGGTGGTCAACTACGCCATGAATTTTGAGGATGTGCCCCAAGGCCAGTGGTACAGCGAAGCGGTTCGCTGGGCCGCCAGTGAGAAGATTGTGGAAGGCTATGACGATACCTTCTTTGGCACCAACGACGCCGTCACCAGAGAACAGCTCGCGGCCATTCTGTACCGGTACGCACAGTATAAGGGGTACGATGTATCCCTGGAAGAGGGCGCTGCCATCCTCTCTTTCACCGATTCCGACCAGATCAGCTCCTGGGCCTATGAAGCCATGCAGTGGGCCTGCGGCAGCAAGCTGATCAGCGGCAACGGCGATGGAACTGTGAATCCTACCAGCGATACCAGACGCTGTGAGTTTGCCACACTGATGATGCGTTTCGTGGAGAACCGCTGATATTCACAACCAAAAACAGAGGGAGATGCATATGCATCTCCCTCTGTTTTTTATGCTTTTCTACTCAAAACAAAATGCTGGACCGGGGCACACACAGATCGGTGAAGGCCTTGATGGCATACCGGTCGGTCATGCCCGCTATATAGTCGGTCACCGCCCGTTGAGCGCCCTCCCGATAGGCTGTTTCAATGCACTCATTGGACATCTCGGTGACATGCTGCAAATAGTAGCCAAACAGCGTGGTAATCACCCGTTCCGCCTTTTCCTCCTCCTTGAGCTTGACCTCCTCATGGGTGTAGACACTGCGGAACAAAAAGCTGCGCAGTTCCATCATGGCCTGCTCAATTTCCGGTTCCATACAGATGACCGGCTGGCCCTGGCTGGCCCGGATGACGCTGGAAATCAGAGTGTTGATACGCTCCTTGTGGGTGGCACCCAGAATTCGCAGCAAATCCCGGGGCAGATACTCCACCTGCAGCACACCACCCCGCACCGCATCGTCGATGTCATGGTTGATGTAGGCGATCCGGTCGGCGTATTTGAGAATGCGTCCCTCCAGTGTAGAAGCCTCATGGCTGCCGCTGTGGTGGAGAATGCCATCCCGCACCTCCCAGGTGAGGTTGAGCCCCTGTCCATCCTTGGCCAGCAAATCAACCACCCGCAGACTCTGCTCATAATGGCGGAAACCTCCATAGTCGGCGTTGAGCTTGTGGAGCGTGCGTTCTCCCGCATGACCAAAGGGAGTGTGCCCCAGATCATGCCCCAGCGCCATGGCTTCCACCAGATCCTCATTGAGCCGCAGGGAACGGGCAATGGTTCTGGCAATCTGGCTTACCTCCAGCGTATGGGTGAGCCGGGTGCGGTAGTGATCCCCTTCCGGAGAGATGAACACCTGGGTTTTGTGCATCAGCCGGCGAAATTCTTTGGAGTGGATGATCCGGTCCCGGTCCCGCTGAAACACCGTCCGCATCTCGCAGGCAGGTTCCTCCCTTTGCCGGCCCCGGCTATCCGCGCTGCACACCGCCCATGGCTGTAAATTTTCCCGTTCCAGCCGCTCATACTGCTGTCGAATGTTCATGCCTTCCCCTCCTGTGGCCTGCTTACAGCACGCTCAAATACCGCTCTCCTGTGTCCGGCGCGATGAAGAGGACCTTTTTGCCCTCTCCCAGCTGGCGGGCGACCCGGCTGGCCGCGCACCAGGCGGCACCGGAGGAAATCCCCACCAGCAGTCCATAGCGGCGGCCCAAGGTGCGGGCTGCCTCCATGGCTTCCTCATTGCCCACGCTGACAATCTCATCAAACAGCTCCACCCGGGCGATGGAGGGAATGAAGTTGGCTCCGATGCCCTGAATGGCATGGCTGCCCGGCTTGCCTCCCGACAGCACCGGGGAGCTCTCGGGCTGGATGGCGTAAAACCGAGTATGAGCCCCTTGGGATTTGAGATACTGGGCCACTCCGGTGAGGGTGCCGCCGGTACCCACTCCGGCCACCACCGCATCCAGCGTGTCGCCGAAATCCCGCCAGATCTCAGGGCCGGTGGTGGCCACATGGGCCGCCACATTGGCGGGATTGTTGAACTGATCGGCCAGCAGGCTGCCGGGGTTTTCCTCCACCAGCTGACGGGCCTTTTCCACCGCTCCGGCCATCCCCTGGGCGGCGGGGGTGAGGATGAGTTCCGCACCATAAGCAGCCATCAAATCCCGGCGTTCCCGGCTCATATTGTCGGGCATCACAATGCACACCCGATATCCCCGGGCAGTGCCCAGCATGGACAGTCCGATGCCGGTGGAACCGCTGGTGGCCTCTACAATCAACCCTCCGGGCCGCAGACGTCCAGTGCGTTCCGCCTCCTCAATGATGGAAAGCGCCACCCGGTCTTTCACACTACCGCCGGGATTTTTGCACTCCAGTTTTGCGTACAACTCCGCCATGCCCGGCTGACCAGGGAAGTGAAATACCGGAGTATTGCCAATCATCTGCTGTAAGTTTTCTGCAATCATTCCAAAATCCTCCTTTTATAACCAGCGGTCTGCGGCGTTCCAAAAGGCCCGGCACAGCGCCACCATATGTTCCATATGGGTGGGATCATAGTCCTCTTCCATCACCAATTCTCTCCCCTCGGCGGTAAAGGGTGCCCGCCGGCTCCACACCTCGATGAGACAGGAACTGGCCCCCTCTTCCACCGGCGTCAGCTGCAGAGAACAGGGTTCTCCCACCGCCAACTGCTGGCGCAGTTCCAGTTCCCCCAACAGCTGGCGGGCCATCTGGGGCTGAGGAGAGGTGATGACATATCGGCCATCCACCTCCGGGTCGCCCACCTGAAGCGGTTTTTGCAGCAGACCCAATCCTTTGCGTAGCAGGCTGGCGGGTCTGATTTTCACGGTAATGGGGTTACGGCACTCCAGCACCGCCGCCACCCGAAAAGTGGGCCACAGTTCACTTCGCTCGTTGTGCAAAGCATCCATATGTTCACTCATGCTGATATACAGACGGGGCTCACCCGGCAGACAGACAAACACATCCTCATTCCAGCGGGCCGGCTGGCCAATGTATTCTCCGCCCTGTTCCCGGGCAAAGCGCAACAGCGGTTCTTTCCACATGGTCACTCCTCCTCCATCTGGGTGAATATACTGAACTTCTGCCACTTGTCCCGACGGTGCACCGGCTCCACACTGCCGCAGGTGAGGTCAGTGAGCAGTGCCCGCAGTCCCTCCACTCGGTCCTGGGGCATGGATACAATCAACTCTACTCCATCGGTAAACAGGGTATCGTCGATGAGTCCGCCCTGTTCCAGCACCACCCCCTGCAGCTTGCCATACTGGGCATAGTCACAGGCAATGGACAGCTCGCTGCACTGGATCATGGAAATGGGTTCCGCGGCCCGCACCGCCAGAGAAGCGCCATGGCCATAAGCCCGTACCAGCCCTCCGGTGCCCAGCAAAATGCCTCCGAAATACCGGGTGACCACCACCACGCAATCGGTGAGCTGCTGCCGCTCCAGCACATTGAGCACCGGTTTGCCCCCTGTTCCCTGGGGTTCTCCGTCATCGCTGAAACGGGTGGTACCCATCTCCCGCAGCCGGTAGGCATACACATGATGCCGGGCGTCGGGGTATTTCCGCCGCACTTCATTCAAAAAGGCCAGTGCTTCCTCTTCGTTGCGCACCGGCGCGGCATTGCCAATGAATTCACTCTTTTTCTCCACAAAGCGGTCCTCCGCCCGGTGGTCCAAGGTATGATATTCCATACTCATTTCCTCATTGCGGCAACAAATAGGCCGCGATCTGGCCATACAACTCCTCATCTACCCGGCACAGCACCTGGGTATACTCCGCCTGATACTCCATCTCCAGCACCGCCCCCCGGCTATGCAGCAAATCCAGCAAGCGGCCCTGGTCATAGGGAATCCCCACCAATACCGTACGTTTCTTCCGAGACAACTCCTGTTCCACCATCTCCCGCAGGAGGGAGAGATTTTCTCCTGTGCGAGCACTCACCGCCACTGCGTTCTCCCGTTTTGGAATGGCCTCGCCCGGCACCTGATCGCATTTGTTGAAAACGGTGATCACCGGGGTGTCCTTGACCCCCATGCTCTCCATGGTTTCCAGGCTCACCCGCTCATTTTCCTCCCAGTTGGGGTTACTGACGTCAATGACGTGTAAAATCACATCGGCGTAGCACATCTCTTCCAAGGTGGATTTGAAGGCCTCCACCAGATGATGGGGCAGCTTTTTGATGAAGCCCACCGTATCGCTCACCAATGCCTCACAGGTATCGCTGAACCGCACCTTGCGCACCACCGTTTCCAGCGTGGCAAACAGCCGGTCCTCCTCCAATACCCCCGCGTCGGTGAACCGGTTGAACAGAGTGGACTTGCCCGCGTTGGTATAGCCTATAATGGACACCAGCGGAATGGGACTTTTCTCCCGGGCTTTACGCATGGTATCCCGAGTACGTACCACCTGTTTCAACTCTGCGCTGAGTAGAGAAATCTTCTCCCGAATGCGCCGCCGGTCGGTCTCCAGCTTGCTCTCACCCGGTCCTCGGGTGCCTACACCGCCGCCCAGACGGCTGAGATTTTCATAAGAGGAGGTGAGCCGGGGAGCCATATATTTCAGCTGTGCCAGCTCCACCTGCAATTTACCCTCCCGGGTGGTGGCCCGCATGGCGAAAATATCCAGGATCAACATGCTCCGGTCGATCACTCGAGCTTCGGTCTCCCGCTCCAAATTGCGGATCTGTGTAGGGGACAACTCGTTGTCCAGCACAATCAGTCCCGCCTGATGCAGCTGCACCAGTTCTTTCAGCTCCTCCACCTTACCGCTGCCCAAAAAGGTGGCCGGATCGGGCACCTCCCGGCTTTGCAGCACCTTTGCACAGCATACACCGCCGGCGGTCTCCAACAGGCCCTCCAGTTCATCCAGCGAAGTCCAGCTGCATTCCTCATACCGGTTGCTGGAAAAGTTGACCCCTACCAGTACCGCCCGGTTGGCCCGCTCCAGCATCGCCTTTTCTTCACTTGTATACACTCGTTTTTCCACGTTGTTCTCCTTTTCTCACTGACCATCCTCTGACAGCAGTTCCCGTACCGGCTCGCCATCCAGTACCAGCATTTCCAGTGCCGATTTGCCATGGTCCACCCGAATCTGCAGGGCCAGCTGTCCCTGCTCTCTGTCCGGATCTTCCAAAAACTCCCGCAACCGGCTCAAAATCACCGGGGAATAACTCTGTTCTGAAAATGGTGCTTCCACATGCAAGATATACTGGCTGGTGGCCGTCCCCTGGGGAGTACTGGGCGGCACCGTCACCGTTTCAATGCTCACCAGTCTCACTTCCAGAAAATCTTCGTTTTCCGGCACTTCCTGCGCTGTGAGATAATACCGATCCAGCCGCAGCATTCCACGTCCATTCACCTTATACACTGCGTAAATCTTATCTCCCTCTTTCAGGGTACTGGACTCCGGCAAGGTGGGCGTGGAAATCTCCAGCCCCACACAGTTGTACCGAATGCTGGTGCTGTTCAAAATGCTGATGGGCTGATCCCGGTTGACTTCCACCCACACCGCATCTCCTCTGCGCAAAATCTGATAATTGTCCACTATCAGTATACCCAGCAGCAAAAATTCCACCAAAATAATCAACAGAACGGTCAGCAGACGCTTATTGCGTACCATATCACCGACCTCCTTCCGACGATGCCGTCACCATGCCCAACCCGGTGAATACCACCGTCATGGCGCTCACCAGCAACACCACCGAAGCAATTTTCGTGGCGTCTGTCAGCAGCGCATACAAATATCCACCCAACACCGCCACCGGAATCAAAAGGAAAAAGGGGCTGCGATATTTGAGCATTTTGTACAGCGTGCATACGCACAGCAATAGCATGGCTCCCTTGAAATACCACTCCATCAACGAGCCACCGGTCAGGGTGTAAAATTCATAGTAGATATAAACGGCAAAAGAGAGGTAATAAAACAGACACACCGCCAATTCTTCCAAGGTGATGGAACTGCGCAGAATCCGTTCCACATAGAACAGACACATCACCACCAGCACCACAAAAAACACCATATTGATTCCATAGCCGCTCATAACGGTAATGCGTCCATTCCAAGCACCGGTCTGGCTGGCGTGCCAAAACACCACGCACACGCCGCCATAACTGAGCAAACGCAACGGCCGGCAATAATAGGGTTTGGCCCGATCGTTGATTCGCATATCCAGCAGATAAAGCACCACAAAATAGCCAAACACCACATACACCCAAATGCCAAAAGCACTGTTTTCCTGATGATACCACAGATAGAGCAACCATGTGAGAGAGGTACAGATCAGATAGGCGTAAAAAGCCTTCCCCGCTCCACGCTGCCGGTGAATCATTGCCCCAAAAGGTAAAGTGAAAAGCATCAACACCACATAGACCTGCTCAAAAAGCGGCTCCCCGGCAATGTAATTGACGGTACTGACCAGTTCATACATGAGAATCCCCATCACCGATCGGGAAGCATAACTAAACATCAGCACCAGCAACAGGCCCAGCACATAAACCTCCACATCGGTAAAGGTACTGGCAAAGCCCTCCACGCACAGTTCCAGCGCAATCAAAAAGGTAAAGCAGCTCTGAGTGGAAGCCAGTTCCCGCAGCCACACCGGCAGAGAAAACTGAGATGATACTGAATCTGTATCGGCTTCCGTTTTTTCAATGGCAGGAGGATTGGCTCGAAAACACAGCAAAGTGGGAATGTTGCCCACCAGTACCAATACGGCCAACGCCACCACTTTCAATAGATCGTTGACATAATAGTACCCCAGGTAACACAGCAGCAGCCACAAAATGTGCACCGCTGTAAAAGCCAAAATCATCTGGCCGGGGGCACCTCCGGTAAATCGATTCCAGCGTACCAGCCATTTATCCACCATATGTTGTGTTCCTTTGGGCTTTGTCATGTGGCAACCCTCTCCTGTTAAAATTTTCCTCTTCTATCCGAACATTTGTTGTGTTATAATGCATGTACAGAACATTTGTTTGGAGGTGTTTTCCCGATGCTGGACCGTTCTCTCTACGGCAATCGCACCATTTTTCACATCGACGTGAACAGTGCCTTTCTCTCCTGGCAAGCCGTCACTCTGCTGGAAGGGGGACATTCCCAGGACATCCGCCTCGTCCCCTCTCTGGTAGGAGGGGATGAGGCCTCCCGCCGCGGGATTGTGCTGGCTTCTTCCCTGCCCGCCAAACAGTTGGGCATCCGCACCGGGGAACCGTTGTTTCAGGCCCGCCGCAAATGTCCCCAGGTGCTGATCTATCCCCCTGACTACGACATGTTTCTTCGCCGCAGCCAACAGCTGGTGCGGTTTCTGTATCAGTTTTCCCCACTGGTGGAACCCTTTTCCATCGACGAGTGTTTTCTGGACTACACAGGCTGTCAGGGGCTGTTCGGCTCTCCTGAGGAAGGAGCCCAGCGCATCCGGCAAGGCATCCGGCAGGAGCTGGGATTTACCGTCAATGTGGGGGTAGGCCCCAACAAACTGCTGGCCAAAATGGCCAGTGACTTTGAAAAACCCGACCGGGTTCACACCCTGTGGCCGGAGGAAATTGCAGAGAAAATGTGGCCGCTTCCGGTGCGGGAATTGTTCATGGTGGGACACGCCTCCGCCAAACGGCTGCAGGGAATGGGCATCCGCACCATCGGCCAGCTGGCTGCCACCTCCTGCTCTATTTTGGAGAGTCACTTCGGCCGCCATGGCCGGCTGATGTGGCAGTATGCCAACGGACTGGACGCCACCCGAGTATCCAGCAGCCATCCCCGCATGAAGGAAATTTCCAACTCCACCACCACGCCTCAGGATCTCTATACATTGGAAGAAGTGTCCAAAACCCTGCTGGCACTGTGCCAGAATGTGTCTTCCCGGCTACGCAAACAGCGCCGGGTGGCTACCCTGGCCACCATCACTCTCCGCCGCAATGATTTTTCCACCCTGTCCCGGCAGTGCCGCATCCCGGCCAGCGACTGCAGCCGCACCTTATTTCACCACTGTCTGCGTCTGCTGGAGCAGTTGTGGGACGGCTCTCCCCTGCGGCATATGGGTGTGTCTTTCGGGGGGCTCCTGGATGCCTCTACCTGGCAGCCCTCCCTGTTGGAGGACGAGGATGAACAGCGTCTGCGCCAGCTGGACCGGGCCATGGATTCCATTCATTCCCAATACGGCGACACTTCTCTCTGTCCGGCTTCAGTGCTGGATGTGCCCTATCTCAAAAGCAAATCCCGCCGCTTCCACGAGAAAGCCATCACCCGCATGGGGGGGAAAGATTCTCAATAACGCAGGGCAAAGTAGATCACATAAATCCATCCCAGCAGGCCATGAAAAATGGCCCAGGGAATGGACTTCCAGGTGACAAAGGAAATCACCATGGCCAGGCAGGAGCCAAAGGAAATACCCGCTTTGGCGGTGCTGCCCACCCGGCTGGTACGGCGCACCGTCCGATTGCCATCCTGACCATATTCCTCTACAATCTCCACCCGTTCTTTCATGGGCTCCTCCTTTACAGCTGTACCAAACCCTTTTCCAGCATACTCTGCACCGACAGCAAAATACCCAGCTTCCCGCTTTCATAGGTGAGTCCGCCCTGCATGTAGGCATTGAAGGGCGGCCGTACAGGACCGTCGGCGCTCAGTTCAATGGACGCCCCCTGTACAAAGGCACCCGCCGCCATGATCACCTCATCGCTGTACCCGGGCATGGCCCAGGGCTCCGGAGTGACATAGGAATCCACCGGCGCTCCCTTCTGGATGCCTCCGCAAAAGGCCACCAGACCCTCGCGGCTGCCGAACTGAATGGCCTGGATGATGTCATAACGTTTTTCCATGGCCGCCGGATAACAGGCATAGCCCAGCTTCTCATACATACCGGCGCAAAAATGAGCGGTTTTGATACTCTGGGCCACCACATGGGGTGCAAAGAACAACCCCTTAATGATGGAGGCATTTTGCCCCAGCGTGGCACCGCACTCCCGGCCAATCCCCGGGCAGGTATACCGGTAAGAGATTTTTTCAATCAGGTCTTTGCGTCCCGCGATGTATCCGCCGCTGAGAGCCATACCGCCGCCGGGATTTTTAATCAGCGAGCCCACAATCAGGTCGGCACCATGGCTGGTGGGCTCCTCCGTTTCAGCAAATTCTCCATAACAGTTGTCCACAATGCATATGACACCGGGCAGCCGCTCCTTGCAGAACTTGCAGATCTCTCCCACCTGCTGGGCGGAAAGGGTAGGCCGCACATTGTCATACCCTTTACTGCGCTGAATGAAGACCGCCTTCACCTCCGGGGTGAGGGCTTTTTCCATGCCCTCCCAGTCCAGCTGGCCCTCCTGCATATCCACCTGCCGGTATGCCACGCCCCATTCCCGCAGAGAGCCATTTCCCTCTCCCCGCAGGCCGATTACCTCATCCAGGGTATCATAGGGCTTGCCCGTCACCGAGAGGAGTACATCGCCCGGCCGCAGCACCCCATACAACGCGGTGGCCAGGGTGTGGGTCCCGTTGACAAAGGAATGCCGCACCAACGCGTCCTCGCAGTCAAACACCTGCGCATACAGCCGGTCGATGACCTCCCGGCCCTGATCGTCATATCCATAGCCGGTGGTACCGGCAAACAGGGTGTCGCTCACCCGATTTTGATAGAAGGCATACAACACCTTTTCCTGGTTGTACTGCGCCACCCGGTCAATCTCCCGAAACAACGGCTCCAACTGCTGCTGTACTTCTTCTCCCAACGCCCGCACCCGGGCATCTATTTCATAGCGATGCATGATTTTTTCTCCTTTTCCCATAGTAATCCATTTTTTATTGTACCCCATTTGCCCCCAAAAGGGAAGAACAAAAAGGACCCGAAATCGGGTCCTTTTGTCTGTTTATTCCTGTTTTTCTCCGTCGCCGCTGTCCATGGCAAAGTCGATCTCCCGGCTCACCAGATCGCTGCGAACCAGCTTCACCCGCACCGGGTCACCAATGTGATACACCTTACCGCTGTGAGTTCCCACCAGACAGAGCCGGTCCTCCAGATACTCATAGTAGTCGTCGTCCAGATCTTCCAGCCGCACCAATCCTTCAATGGTGTTGGGCAGCTCCACAAAGATGCCAAACCGGGTGACGGAAGAAATCACGCCGTCAAAGCTCTCACCCACAAAGCGGCTCATATAGATGGCCTTGTACAGATCCTCAATGTCCCGCTCGGCATCCACCGCGTTGAGCTCCATCTCAGAGGACTTGGCCGCAGCTGCCACCGAAAAGTCCCGCAGCTGCTTTTCCCGTTTACCAGTCACCTTCCCCTGCAGGATTTCATAGAGAATCCGGTGCACCGCCAAGTCGGGATACCGGCGAATGGGAGATGTGAAATGACAGTAATAGGTGGCCGCCAGTCCAAAGTGGCCCAGATTGTCCTGGAAATACTGGGCTTTCATCAGGGAGCGCAGCATAGTGGTGGAAATCATCCGTTCTTCCTTGCTGCCTTCAATCTGCTTGAGCACCTGCTGCAGCGCAGCGGGGGTGAGTTCTCCCTTTTCGGTTTGCACCCGCACCCCCAGTAGCCGGGCCACATTGAGAAAACTCTCGGTCTTTTCAGGGCTGGGTTTTTCGTGTACCCGGTACACGCAGGGCTTTTTCTGCTCATAGATGAACTGGGCCACGCACTCGTTGGCGGCCAGCATGAATTCCTCAATGATCTTGTCCGCCACACCCCGCTCCCGCAGAACCACATCGGTGGGCTCACCCTTGTCATCCATCAACACCTTGGCCTCGGGGAAATCAAAGTTGAGACTGCCCCGGCGTTCCCGCATGGCATAGAGAATGTCGGACAGTTCTTTCATCAGGTCAAAGGTGGGAATCAGCGCCTCATAACGGTTCTCCAGCGCCGGGTCCTCCCGGGCAATCACCCGGCTCACATCCCCATACACCAGACGTTCACAGCTGCGGATCACCGACTTGCCAATCTCATGGCGCAGGGTGTTGCCCTGATGGTCAATCTCCATAAAACAGGAAAAAGCCAGTCGGTCCACCTTGGGGTTGAGAGAACAGATGCCATTGCTCAGCTCCTCGGGAAGCATGGGCACCACCTGATCCACAAAATACACCGACGTCCCCCGGCGGAAAGCCTCCTGATCCAGGGGGCTGCCCTCGGTGACATAATGACTCACATCGGCAATGTGCACCCCCAGCCAGTAATTTCCGTTTTCCAGCCGGCGGATGGAGATGGCATCGTCAAAATCCTTGGAGTCGGGACCGTCAATGGTGAAAATGGTCTCTTCCCGCAAGTCCATACGGCCTTCCAAATCGGCGGGCTGCACCTCCTGGGGAATGGCCCGGGCCTGTTCCAGTACCTCGGGTGGGAAGGTATCCGCAATGCCATGGTCATACAGAATGCCCTTGTAATTGGCCGCCCGGGTGTTGTTGTTGCCCAGCACCGCAATGATATGCCCTTCGGGGCTGCGGCGGCCCTGGCTGTACCGGTCGATGTGTACAACCACCTTGTCCCCTTCTTTGGCGGTACCCCGCTGTTTGCCCGGCACATAGATGTCAGTGCAATATTTTTTGTTGTCCGGTACCACAAACCCATGAGTGCGGCTGTTTTCAAACCGCCCAATCACCGTTACAGTATTGCGCTTGAGAATGCGGGTGATCTCCCCTTCCATGCGACGGTCTTCGCTGTGCTGTTTTTCGGTGATTTTGGCCAGTACCTTGTCGCCGTGCATGGCACCCTGGGTGAATCGTGCGGGGATGAAAATATCGCCCCCCATCTCTTCATCGGGAATGACAAAGCCAAACCCCCGGTCGGTGGAAGAATACAGGCCCGCCACATATCCACAGGCCTGAGGCAGCATCACCTTTCCCTTTTTGGTGAGCAGGACGGCACCCTCCTGCTCCAACTCCTGTACCAGGGTTTCAAATTCCGCCTTTTGGGCAGCGGGCACATCCAGCATCTGCATCAGCTGGGGAATGGTGGCCGGTGTATACGCGCAGGAACCCACCTGTTCCAGCAGCGCTTCTCGATAGTCCATCGTGCTACTCATATCCGTTCCTTTCCCACTGTCTGCTTTTTATAGAAACAGCTCATTTTCTCTGTGGCCCGACAACATGGGTTCCAGCCGGGCAGCCAACGTCTGCAGCATGCCAGCGTCCAGACTGCGTGCCTTTTCGGGACACACATGGATACACCGCATACAGGATACGCAGCGGCTCTCATCGGTTTTTGCGGGGTTGTCCTGGGGAATGGCATCCACCGGACAGCGAGTGGCGCACATACCGCATCCAATGCATTTTTCGTCAGTGTGAGGCTTCAAAAATCCGGGACTCAAGGGCTTATACGGCCGATTGCCGGGCATAGACCGGCGCACCGGTACCTCCATCTTCCGCACTGCAGCCCCAATCTGCGCGCCCCACTCTTTCAGCTGGGCTTGATCCGCCGCGTCAGGACGGCCAGCAGCAAATTGATGCAAAATGGAATGCTCTGCCACAGCGGCCACACCGGCTACCACCACAAAGCCCCGCTCTTCCAACACATCCTGCAGTTCCGCCAGGGTATCTTCGTAAGCGCGGTTGCCATAGGTCACCACTGCCACTGCGGGGGTCCCATTGGCCTTCATTTTCCGCAGCCGTTCCACCGCGATCTGCGGCACCCGTCCTCCATAGGAGGGCACGCCCACCACGCACAGTTCTCCGGGACCGTATACACAGCGGGAAAAATCCGCTTCACTGTTGCACAAATCCACTCGGGTACATTCTATTTCCGTACTATCGGTCAGACATTCCGCCACTTTCCAGGTACGGTCTGTCCCACTGAAACAAATCACACGGATTGCTGTATACTGCATCAGTATTTCCTCCTTTTGCACATCCATTCCCTTTGTCTGCTTTCTACTCAATATTATAGAGGAAATTCCCAACTTTCTCAATATCTTCCCGCCTCAAACCCCACCAAAAACAAAAATCCCAACTTTTTCTTTGACGAAAAAGTTGGGATTTCAAGGGTCTGGTGCGCCAGGAGGGACTCGAACCCCCGACCTAACGGTTCGTAGCCGTTCACTCTATCCAGCTGAGCTACTGGCGCATGACTCTTAACAGGTACTTAATTAGTATACTGCATTTGATTGCAAAATGCAAGCAAAATATGAAAAAACTTTCAATTTTTCTGGAAACAAACTTTTTCACCTATTCTAAAGAGCAACAGAGCGGCCCAAAGGCCGCTCTGTCATATTCATTCAAGTGAATCCATATTTTTCCCGAACAGCAAAATAGGCTTTCAGATTTTCCAGAGGAATATTACCGTGCAGGCCGCCTGAAGCACAGAGCACAAATTTGGTGTACTCCCGAGTCATCTCACAGACCTCCCTTGTGTGCTCCTTCACCTGCTCTGCAGTGCCATTGGTGAGCAGTTTTGTGTCAATGCCTCCAATGAGAATTTTCCCTCCCAGCATCTGCATCTGATATTCCAGCGGTGTGGCAGGGGTTTCAATCATGGCCCCATCAATTCCGCAGTGCAGCAGATCTCCCATGAGCTCCGTCATGTTTCCATCCGCCACGAAAATCACCTGTTTTCCCTGCTGGTGAATCATGGAGAAAAGCTCCTGATATCGGGGATAGATGTATTTTTCATACCACGCAGGGTTGAAAGCCGGCCCTTTGGCATTGGCCAGATCGTCGTGGAGGAACACAAAAGGATTGTCCACCTGGCACAGCAGTTCCACCGCCTTTTTTGCCTCTTCAAACACCGAGTCCAAAAAGACTTCCCGGAAACGCACCTCATCCAAAGCTGCCGCCATCATGTAAATTTCCCATCCCAGTTCTTCCACTCCACCCATGAACAGTGTGGTGTAATACATGTAGTAATAAAGCCCCACCGGTCCCAGTAACTGCTGTTTATGGGCAATGACCTCCCGATCCATCCTGTGGGGTACCGGCGTAATCAGCCGGGAATAATCAAAGGGGACATGTTCCATCTCCAGCAGCTCATCGGGGTCTTCAAAGGGATAACGATATCGGGAATAGGTATCATATACGCCCAGGCCACTGACTTTGTATGTATCATCATACACCCGGGTCTCCCCAATGGCCAGAGGCGGACGGCACACCTTTTCGGGCACTCGATTGACTATGTCGATTCCCAGTTTTTCATAGGCGATCCGGAAGGCGTCCTTTGTATTTTCCAGCGGATCAATTCCGCTGACATACTGAATGATCTCCCGGTGATTCAGTGTTTCCTTGGAAGGACGTTTGGGTCCTATCTGTCCTTGCACCAGTGTGCGAATGACATCATTGTACATAGTGCTCTCCTTTTTACTGCATCAGCATATTGGGCAGGAACATAACCACCTGAGGCACATAGGTAATGATGATCAGCACCAGTACCATGGAAACGAAGAAGGGAATGAACGCCTTCACCGTATCGGCGATGGAGATTTTGGCAATGCCGCAGGATACAAACAGACACACACCCACTGGCGGAGTGAACAGGCCAATGCCCAGGTTCACCGTCAAAATCACGCCAAAGTGAACCAGATCAATGCCCAGCTCGGTGACAATGGGAACCAAAATGGGAGTGAAAATGAGAATGGCCGATGCCATGTCCAGCCAGGTACCTACAAAGAGCAGCAGCAGATTGATGAGCAGCAAAATCACGATTTTGCTTTCAGTGACGCTCAAGATCATCTGAGCGATCATCTGAGGCACATTCAGTCTGGTAAAGAGATAGCCGAAGCAGCTGGCCGAACCCACCATCAAAGCCACCATACCAGTGGTGACTGCCACATCCAGCATCATGCCGGGTACCTGGGAAAAACGAATCTCCTTGTAGTAGAAAACGCCCAGCAGCATGGCGTAAAAAGCGGCTACGCCGGCGGCTTCTGTAGGGGTGACAATGCCGCCCAAAATACCGCCAATGATGATCACCAGTGTCATAACGGCCGGAATGGCCCGAATGACAATTCTCAAGGCTTCTTGCACTGAGAAGCGTTCATCCACAGGATAGTTGCGTTTGCGGGCATAATACCAGGTCACCGCCATCAAAGCAAAGCCAGTCATAATGCCAGGGATGATACCGCCCAGAAACAGCTTGCCAATGGACGCGTTGGCTGCCACACCATACATCACCATGGGAATGCTGGGTGGAATGATCACACCAATTACAGAAGAGGTAGCCGTTACCGCCACGCTGAAATCTTTGTCATATCCCTTGTCCACCATGGCGGGAATGAGGATGGAGCCAATGGAAGCGGTATCAGAGGCAGCAGAACCTGTAATGCCGGCGAAAATCATACTGGACACAATATTTACATAGGCCAGACCGCCCCGCATAAAGCCCACCAACACCTTGGAGAATTTCAACAGGTCGTTGGTAACGCCACCCATGGCCATCAAACTGCCGGTGAGAATGAACAGTGGAATGGCAATGTAGGTAAAGGAGTCAAAGCCGATAAACATCCGCTGTACAAACAGCTTCATGGGAAAATCCCCGATGGCCAGAATGCCACCAAAAGAAGCAAAGGCCGTACACAACGCAATGGGAACATTGAGAACCATCAGCAGGATCATGATCCCAAACATAATCAACAATACGCTCATTTTGCATCTCCTTTCCGGCACACCTGAACTGCCTCAATCAGATAATCCAGTGCCACCAGCAAAATCAGGGCACCGGTAATGGGCAGAACCAGATAAAACCAGGTCATAGGCATACGCAGGATGGGAGATTTCTGCATTGCCACCATATCCAGCAAAATGGTTCCATTGACCGCCACCACCAGACCAAAGATGCAGGTCAAAAAATAAATAAACACATCCAGCTTCTGCCGGGTGGCCACTTTCATCTTGTTGTACAGATAATCAATGCCAATGTGGCCTTTTTTCTTAGCGGTCATCACACTGGCCAGATACGCAAACCAAATGAAGATCAAGCGGCCCACCTCTTCGGTCCATGTCAGTGGAGAAGGCAGACAGTACCGGGCCACAATCTGAATCACCACGACTCCAAAGAGCAAAATGCCCAGCACTTTCAGAATATTGGCCAGAATTCGATCGATGATAAAATCTACAACTTTTCTCATGTGATCCCTCCTCAAACACACACCGAATTCCGCCTGAGCGGAATTCGGTATGGTTTTTCTGTGTTACTTGGAAAACGCTTCGAAAATTTCCGGATCAATCTTGTCCTTATATTCATCATATACGGGCTTCACAATGTCGATAAAGGCCTGCTTGTCCTCCACTTCATTGATCACCATGCCCAGGTCCACCAGCTGCTTTTCGATGTCAGCCAATTCGTCCTTTTCGATCTGGGAGGCCAGCGCGCCGCCTTCCTTGCCGCCCTTGAGCATCAGCGCCTGCAGATCCTCCGGCATAGAATTGAAGAAGTTGGCATCCATCACCATGGCATTGGGAGCACATTGATGTTCGGTGTAGGAGAGATACTTGGTCACTTCGTAGTCCTTTTGGTACAGCACTACAGAGGGGCTGTTTTCTGCCGCGTCCACCACACCAGTCTGCAAAGCCATGTATTTTTCATTGGAGGGAATGGGGGTGGGTTTGGCGCCCAGCAGTTCAAACGCCTTGATGATTGCGGGCGCTTCCTGGGTTCTGATCTTCAGCCCCACCAGATCCTCAGGGGTATTGATGGGTGCCTTGGCACTGTACACGCTTCTGGGAATGAATACCTGCCAGCCCACTACGCACAAATTGGCCTTTTCCTCCAGACTCTGGCTCAGCTTATCGCCTATGCCGCTGTTCAGAACTTCAATACAGGTATCCATATCCTTGATGAGATAGGGCAAATCAAAAATCACAAAATTCTCATCCAGGGAAGTCAGTACGGCGGTATTGACCTCACCCATCTGAATGGTGCCCATCTGCATGCCTTCAATGTAGTCCCGCTGAGCACCCAGCTGGCCGCTGTGCTTCAGATCAAATACAATCCGCCCATTGGATTCCGCATTCACCACATCAATCATCTTCTGATAGCCCTTGGTGGTGCAGTGTTCCGGCACATTGCCGGTGGCGATGACAATCTCAAAGGGATCTTCCTGTGTCTGCTGATTGCTGGTACTGGTAGAGGTATCTCCACCGGTACTGGTGCTGGTGTTTGTGGAAGAATCTCCACCACAACCAGTTAACATGGAAGCCGCCATCATACACACCAATACGCTAGCCAAAATCTTTTTCATATGTTGTTTCCTCCCATTTCTTTTTTATATTGATTGATCGCCTTATACATCTCCATCACATTTTCGCAGGGGATGTCCTCTCCCAAAATCTGTGATCCAGAGAATATATACCCTCCTGTTGCCGCCAGTGTACGAGTCACCTCTAACGCGTGCTGACGGACCTGCTCGGTGGTGCCAAAAGGCAGCACCTGCTGTGTATCCACACCGCCGTGGAATACAATCTTCCCGCCCTGTTCCCGGGCCAGTGTCTGGGGGTCCATTCCCTTCGCCGTCACCTGAATGGGGTCCAAAATTTCCACCCCGGCCCGAACCAGCATGGGAATGATTTCCCCGATGCATCCACAGGAATGCATCATCACGTGAATGCCATAGCTGTGCGCCAAATCACATAACTGTTTGAAATGCCGGAAAAAGAAGCGCTCTATCATCTCTCCGCTGATCAGCAGACTGCTCTGACTGCCCAGGTCATTGCCGAAAAACCAGATGTCCAGTTTGCCCTTCAGCTGGCGGAAAATGCTGTCATTGAGTTCCAGATACATCTCCGCCATACGGGAGATCAGCGTGTCCACCAATTCCGGCTGCAATGCGGTGTTCAGAAGGAAATTCTGAAACCCCATCATGCGATAACAGTCGCCCATCAGCCCTGTCCACAAACCGCCTATGGTGATGCGGTCTGCATTTTTCTCACATTCCCCCACCATGCCGGAAAAGTCAAAGTCCGACGCTTTGGGCCATGGGAAGTTCAAAATATCCTGTGCCGTCACATCTTCCGACTGGAAGGGACCCTCCACAGCCTCATCCACTGAAAATTTGCTGTCGTACGCCCTGCGCAGCCAGCGAATCCCCAAAGGACAGGTACGATGGGTGTCATCCATGGGCAATGAATGCTTGTAATAGGGCAAAAATCCTTCGTTTTGGGAGATGTCCCGCCCGGGGACATAGAAGAAATCACTGCCCACCGCATCCAACAGTTCCCTCTCGGTATGTACCTGCAGATAGTCCATCAGCTTTTGGTTTTCCTGACGGGAAACCATGAAATCTACCAGCGGCTCGGTGGTGTTTTGAAAGGCCAGCGTCCGCTCCCATTTTCGTCTTCTCTCCTGATTCATGCGTTCCCTCCTTTCACCAAGGCCAAATCCAGCCGGGCTCCGGCCGCCATCAGACCAATGTCACTGTTGCACATATTGAGCTGCATTCCGGCTTCCACCCAGACCTTTTCCTTTTCGGCGGAAGCAAAATGTACCCCACTGAATTTTCCCGTCTGACGGGCTGCCTCCATCACCCTGTGAAAGGCTTCCCGCAATGGGGGTGCATCGTACTGTCCCAACATCCCATAGTCCTGGGAGAGATCATTGGGCCCAATGATTGCCCCGTCAATGCCCTCCACCGACAAAATCTCATGGATGTTGCCCACACCGGTGCGGGATTCGATCTGACACAGCAGCAAGGTGTCTTCATTGGCCTGCCGCATGTACTGGAGTGCATCCACTTTTTGATAGTCGGTATGAGGCCGGCTCATGGACACCCCCCGTTCTCCCATGGGGGCATATTTCCCATAACGTACCATTTCTGCGGCCTGTGCGGAGGTTTTGGTATCCGGAAGCAGCAATCCTTCCGCCCCCATTTCCAGCACCTTGAGCACCCACTCCCTCCGGAGCTCTGGAATTCGGACCAATGCCGGCATTCCAATTCCCCGGGCCACCGAAATCATGGAGGCCGCCTGCGGCAGCGAAAAGCTGCCATGTTCCATATCAATCATAAAAAAGTCATATCCGTATTTGTGCAGCAGTTTGGGCAAATCCACATGACACAACGTAGTCACCATGATGCCCATCAACTGCTGGCCTGCACGCAGACGTTTTTTCAGTTCACCCACGCAGCATTCCTCCCCATTGCAATGTCTGTATGCTCCTGTCCACATTGTCCCACACCTGCTGCAGATTCTCCTGTGCAGGCAATTCCAGGCAAATCCACCGCTGAGGGTCATTTCCCAGTGCCTGCAGCAATGGCCGTAAGCTGAAATCTCCCTCCAGTTGAATGTCCGGCACAGGCCGATGTCCACAGGCAGTCTTCAGGTGAAAATATGGGATTCGCTGCGGATTCCGGCCAATGTATTCCACCAGTTCCCCGGTGGTGGCAAATCCTCCAGTCACCTGGGTGGTAAAATTGGCCGCATCCATGGCGGTGACCATATCCGGGCAGCCATGAAACAATTCCTCCATCCCGGCCCCCTCTTCTCGGCCTCCTATGGGCTCCATGGAATTTTCAAAGCACAGGGTCACGCCTTTCTCCCAAGCCTGACGGATGCGCCGGTTGACACTGTCGCAAAGCTCTTCCAGTCGTGTCAGCGGATACCCCGGACGGCCGCTTACCCAACCAGGTGCCAGCACAATCCGACTCAGTACACCGGGGCCAAACTCCGCCGCGTTTTTCAGCGCCCGTTCAAAGACCTGGTCCTCTTGTGTCACATTCTCATTGTTCCAGGCGTAATGCACCCGCATGTGTAATTGCTGGGCCCAGCGCTGGATTTCCTGGCATTGAACCGGAGTCAACTCCACCTGCTGATCCCGCAATTCCACCCAGGAAAACCCTCGTTCCGCCGCCTTGCAGAACCATTCCTGCAGGGAAATCTGCCCCTGCCGCAATGGACTTTCAAAGCTGTTGGTGGTGATTCCCAGCCCTGTGGTAAAAATGGGTTCTTTCCACTGTAACGCTCTCATATCGCCTGTCTTACATCCTCTCTTTCCCGCATGGCCTGTTCCACCTGTGCCAGATCGGGCAACGCCAGTCCAATGCAGCCTCGTCTGGAAGCGGTAAGCCCGCCCGCACAGTTGGCGAAAATCCCCATTTCCCGCAGTGAAAAATCTCTCTGCAAAGCACAGGCCATGGCCGCTGCAAAGGCGTCGCCGGCACCGGTGGGATCAATCGCATCCACTTTCAATGCCTCTACCTCTTCCACCTGGCCGCCGCAGCTCAAAATCGCTCCCTGTGCATCCCGGGTCAATGCCACCAGCCGGGGCCCCATGCCATGCAGCTTTTGTAAAATTTCCTTCACATCACTGCAGCCTGTCAGATACTGGGCCTCTTCCATGGTAGGCATGATGAGGTCTGCGGTGCGTACCGCTTCCATCAGCCGTTCTTTGGCTCCCTCGCGGGACAGCAGTTCTTTGCGGATGTTGGGGTCAAAGGAAACCAACACGCCATGCTGCCGCGCGATTTCCACCGCCCGCTTGCAGGCCCCCAACATATCCTCGCTCAATTCCAGCAGCATGCCCGAATAGTGCAGCAAAAACGCCTCCTCGATATACTCTTCTTTCACATCCTGTCTGGCGTAAGCGCTGCCCACTGAATTCTTTCTGTAAAACTGATAATTTCTACCCTGCTGGGTGTATTCGATAAATGCCAGACCAATCTGTCCCTGATCACTGCTCACTGTGCCGCTCAAGTCCACTCCCTGCTGCACAATGGTCTCCGAAACAAACTGACTCAGCGCATCTTTTCCCACTTTGCCGATAAAACCAGCCTTGGCCCCCAGTCGCGCCGCCGCGCAGGCAAATATGCCCGACGAGCCACTGGCGGTTTTGATGATTTTGCCCGCGTCCCGAATGCGATCCCATGTATTTTCCGGCACAAAATCCACCAGCAATTCCCCCAGTGCCACAATGCGTCCGCCGGGATTTTGCCCATTCCACAACACTTCACTCGGCTTCATATGTTACCCACCTTCTCCTGTTTCAATGATAATAAGTTTCAAATCTTCTCCAATATTCTTCTGCCTGCTCCGGGTTTTGCACCACCACGCTCAGCGCCAGTCCCTCAGGAGGCAGCTTTTCCATAAGCCAGTCAAAATCCTCCCGGGACAAATCTCCCCAGATCAGAAGCGGTTTTTCTTTCTGAATCTGACAGTGAACGGGGAACAACTCCTGAGCAGTGGGACCGCCTCTGTCGATGTGCATTTCCAAAGCAGTCATTCCGGCATCCATATAGCTTTGCACCGGCACAAACCCCACCGAATGCTGATGAATGATCACCGACTTCAATTCCCGCACAATATAGCGCACGCAGGGTTCAATAAACTGTTCATACAGCGGCGGAGACAACAGCGCCACCGAATCTTCCTGATACCAAACGGTGCCGGGCGGAGCCCACATGTAATAATAAAAGGAACCGATTCCCTCCTCAAAGGGAGGAATGTGCCGCAGCTGCAGCCGGGAGGCTTCCACAAAAAACGCAGCCAGTTTCTTCGCCGCCGCCTGAATGTCCTCCGGTTCATCCATCATCCGGAAAATGAGTTCATCTCCGCCATATAAGGCAGCCAGCAGATCGCTCACCCCGCGAAAACGAGTGGTGCCAATGGGATACCGGCCTGCGCTGCTTTTCTCCAGCGCCTGATAACATTCCACCATTTTGCGCATCCAGGGGTTTTGCGGATCAAAAGCAGGGATGTCATCCGCTGATGAAAATCCTGCGGGCGGTTCACTGTACAGGGAACCGGTGGCGTGATTGGCATAGATGAAGCATCCCAACGCAGCCTCCAACCAGGGCACCCCCCAAAAGGCGGTCGCCGCAAAGAGGAAATCGCCGCCGCAGGCCTCATGCGCCCGATACAGCTCTTCGGTATCAGCCACTAGAGCTTCCACCGAAATGTCTTCCGGCTGCAGCGGGCGGTCTTGAGGCAGGCAGGCAAAGGAGGGATACCTGCGCAGCGGATATTCATCTCCCACAAAAAAGCCCAGCAGCGGCCGGTCATTTTTTCTCTGATAATATTGGCGAAATCTCTGCACTCGCTGTTGGGGCGTAAACTGGGGCATATACGATCACCTCAAATTATTACTAATAATATTATATAATTACTAATTTCTATAATATAGTTTAGCAACCATTTTTTCCTTTGTCAATGATACATATTGTATAATATAACAAATTATCTTTGTGCTATATGATGTTTTTATTGTTATTTTCCTGTTATTGACATTTCTTCTGCCAGAGATTATACTAATATTAGTAATATTTCTATTCTGAGGTATCTGCTATGAAAAAAGTAACTTCCAAAGAAGTGGCTCAATTGGCAGGCGTTTCCCAAACCACGGTTTCCCTCATTCTGAACAATAAAAACACCCGCACTTTCAGTCCGGAAACCTGTGAACGGGTATGGAATGCCGCTCAGCAGCTGGGATATCAATTGCCCCTCCGCACCACCGCCCCGGCCAAACATCATCAGCCGGTGATCGCCGTTTTGACCCCTACTCTTTCCAATCCCTATTACACCCATCTCATCCAAATCATTGAACACCACGCATCCACCCAGGGATACAAGGTCATTTTCGGCAACACTTCCCGAGATCCGGATACGGAACGATATTATCTGGATTTTTTCACAGCCTCACAGGTATCAGGCATAATCTATACCTTTCTCCCCAGTTTTCCCTCTCTGGTCAATCAGTTGGCCAGCAAAATGCCCATTGTATTGATCGGCGAAAAGGAAAACCAATTGCGTATCCCTTCCATTGAACTGAGCAACATCAAGTCCGGAGAACTGATGGCCCGTCATTTGCTCTCCCTGAACCACACACATTTTGCCTTTGTCAGTACTTCTCTGCAAAATGTGACATTGGCCCGGCAGCAGCGGTTGGAGGGTGTGCAAAGCGCCTTGACGCAAGCGGGACTCCCTTCAGAAAATCTCATTTTGTTATCCCACTCTACGGACGAACTAGACACATCCTCCAACAATGTGGAATATGAACTAGGGGTACAGGCCGCCAGAGAAATTGTCACTTTATATCCCCATGTCACAGCGGTGATTGGCGTCAATGATATGACTTCCATCGGTCTGCTGAAAGGATTTGAACAGATGGGCATCTCTGTACCCAAACAGTATTCTGTCTGCGGATTTGACAACATCATGGTGTCCGCCATATCCAATCCCGAATTGACCACCATCGACCATCATTTGGAACTGCGGGGAGAAACGGCAGTGAATATGATTTTGGAATACGATATAGATACCAGTCCTCATACTGCTCCCGCTCCTCCCGTCAGCAAAATTGAATATGAGCCCCGGCTGTTGATTCGCAAATCAACCGCACCGGTTCGAGAGGCATAAAAAAACCAGAGCCCGTAAAGGCTCTGGTTTTTTATTAAATTGTTTTACTCTTCTATCGACTCCGGCTCCTCTAGAAAGATTTGCTCTTCTCTCACCGACATTTCAATTCCCAATGCCATGAGGAGAATGGCCGCCAGCATGCCACCATACAAAATCAAAGGCAGCCAGCCCTGTCCCTGCTGTTTTTCCAGCACACCGGCGGGCAGCAGCTCTCCGGCCGCGCAATACAGGGTCAGCCACAAGTAGTACCTCGCACTGCGAAGGCTGGTTCCCCGCAGCATGGCTTTGCTCAAAGCCAGCGCAGCCAGCGCTCCGGCGCACAATAGCAGCAGATAATACATGTACTGTTCCAGCACCGCCATTTCGGTACGCCCCACATAGCTGCACACCAGCAGCAGCAAAATGGCCAGGCAGCCGAACATGGAAAGCCCCGCCACCGCACCATTACGACTGTCCCGGCGTAATGCCGGCGCCAGTGCCGTACTCAGGAATGCCAGTGCCAACAGAGCCACGCTCACCAACAGATCGCTCACCTGTACCTGTGCCTGAATGACAAATCGAAGCGCCCCATATCCCACTCCGGTGAGTAGGAAGCAGAACGCACCGCCCATCAGCAAAGCAACTCCTGTTCCACTGAGTTTTCTCTCCACCTCCAGATCGGTACGGGATGCCCGAGCTGCCAGCACACCCAACAGAAGCACCACCACCGCAGTAATAATGTTCGGCAATGTAAAACTCAACAATGTACGTTCCCACAGCTGCACATCCGGCTGCCAGCAGGCGATAAACACCCACAGCCGCTGGGCGCAGATGGCGACTGCCAATGCAATCCAAAGTAAACTCATACAAACGCTCCTTTTTCCACGAGAACTTTGCCCCGTTTTACCGGCTCTTTTGCCAGCTCTATTAGTATAACACATTTTTCCACTACTGTCTGCCCCGGGTATAAAAAAAGGAAGGCTTACGCCTTCCTTTTATACGCCCTGCAGCACTTCCAGGACCTGGTTTTTTTCCTCCTCAGTGAGACGGGTATACTGCTGCAGCACCATTTCAGGATCTTCGCCCCGATTCTGTTTGGTACGCAGCGCGCTCACCACCACCCGCAGACGGGCGGGCAATTGCTGATAGGTCATCTTTTCTCCTCCTTTACAGCATGCCGCCGATCAGATCGGCCAGCACTTCTTCCACCGCCTCCAGACGTTCTTCCGTCGAAGGCAAGGGCTCAGGTTCTTCGGGACGTTGGGTGGGGGTCACATCCACCAGCACGCCATTTTCCTCTACAAAGTCGTAGTAGGGACAATGCTCCCGAATTTTGGCCGCCAGCGGAGTTCCGTCCTCCACCACGTACAATGCCTTTCCCGTCCAATCCTCTGCCGGCTTATCGCTGCGGGTTTCATACCCTTTGTTCTGATATACGATCATGTCGCTCCTCCTCTCCGCGGTGTTTCCGCAGTTTCAGAGTAAAGCGCCCAAACCATCACATTCCATCACACGATGAGGAAAACCGCTCCATAAAACTGTGCTTTTCTCCGCCACTTTTCCACCCTAACATCATATCCACATCCACATTCCGGGTACTGAGAAGAATGTTGCTGTCTATACGGGGATTGATGGTCCGCAAATGGGCAATCAGCCGTTTCATTTCCTGACGTTTGCTTCCCTCTCCCCGGTCAGCGCTTTCACTGATGGAACATGCACAGGGAATAAACTCCAGCTCATTGTATTTCTGCCAGGCCACAATGTCTGCTTCCCGCACATAGTACATGGGACGGATGAGCTCCATTCCCGGCCAGTTGCGGCTTTTGAGCCGGGGCATCATGGCCTGCATCTGACCACCGTAGAGAATGCTCATCAACACCGTTTCAATGGCATCGTCAAAGTGGTGCCCCAGGGCGATTTTATTGCAGCCCAATTCCTGCGCCTTCTGGTACAGATGTCCCCTGCGCATACGGGCACACAAAAAACAGGGAGATCCCTCCTGTTTTTCCACCACTGCAAAGATATTGCTGGGAAAGATGGTCAGCGGAATTCCCATTCCCCGGGCATTTTGTTCAATGCGCTCCCGCACCTCCGGCCGGTATCCCGGGTCCATGGTGAGAAAGGTGAGGGCAAAAGGCACACCTCCATGACGCTGATGTTCCTGCAACAATTTTGCCAACACCATGGAATCCTTCCCTCCCGAAATGCACACCGCGATGTGATCTCCCGGCTGGATCATGACAAATTCCCGCAGCCCTTTGGCAAACCGCCTCCAGATGGCGTGGCTGAACGTGGTAATCAAACTGCGCTCAATTTCCTGTTGACTCTTCATACTGTCCCCCATCCTTTATTCCATCTTTCCATGACCGCCATGGTATCCATTTCCCTTGCCGCCATGCTGTCCGCCGCCAGTTCCTCCACCCCCGGGAGGTTGAATTTCCTCTCCCGACAGTACACCAATGCGTTCATAAATCTCCCGCATGGTCATATTCCTCACCTGCTCCACCGTCACTGTAGGGTCCCATTCCAACAGCTGTTCATAGGCCTGGTACTTGCCAAAGGAAATCCCCGCTTCATGGGCTTGCCCAATGGTGGCAAAATTCCCGGCGCAGCAGTATATGTTGTCCTGCTCCGCTGTGGAAGCCTGCACATACTCCAAAATGGCCTGACTCTGCGCCTCATTTTCTCCAGCCACCGCGATGGACAGCAGTTCCTGTCGGGCCAGACAGTCCGCCACCGTCTCCTCCTGCAAAATGGTGTCAATGGCATCCCCATAAGTCATAAACTGCACATCCAGCGACTCCAGCCACTGCCGTCCATCCTCATTGTAGCCCTGGGTTTTGATCACCCGTCCAAACCGGTTGATGGAGAGCTCAATGGAAGGATTCACGTCAATGCTCACTGCGGAAGTGGGCGTAAAGTACACCCCATAGACCGCCGATCCCAGCAGCGCCAATGCCATACACGCCGCCGATGCCCAGGCGATCACACGCCGCCGTTTTCTACTCTGCGTCTGCTGGATTTGTAGGGCCAGATACGCCCGTGTGGCCTCTTTCAGGGATTCCTCCGCCCGCACTCCATCCAGTGCCCGGACCACCCGTTCACGCATCTTCCTCACCTCCCAGCATCTGCCGCAACCGTTGTCTTGCCCTGGCCAGCAACGTGTACACTGTATTGACATTTTTGCCCAGGATTTCTCCAATCTGGACAGCGGTATATCCTTCATAATAGAACAGGTAAATCACATCCCGATAGGCCGGCGGAAGACTCCTCACCGCTTCCAACACCTCTCGGTCTTCCTGGGTGCTGACTGCGGGAAGCTCTTCCATCTCCTCCAAAGGGACCGTATGCCGCCTGAACCATTTTCTTCGCCAGTCCCGGCAGGCATTGACTGTCACACGGATGAACCAGGCTTTTTCATGCTCCGGACTCTGAAACTCCCCCGAATGGAGCACATATTTCAAAAACACCGTTTGAAACACATCCGCAGTGTCCGCCTGATTTTGCAAATGTATCATGCACAGCCGCCGTACCAAATCGGCATACTGCTCCACCGCCCGGTTTGCCTCCTGTTCACTCCGCATAGCAGTCCCTCTTCACTGTGAGTTTATCTTCTGTGGCACCCTCTTCCGGCACCTCGGCCCCAGCCGGACATGCCCGAAGGACAGTGGTCACAGATCCCGTCACCGTCCTCGTCTACAAAAAAGCCTCTTCCGCTTCCCCAGTTGTCGCAGACGCCATCACCGTCCTCATCCACAAACAGTCCATAACCGCTCGCTCGGGAGTCGCAGATTCCGTCGCCGTTTTCATCCACATAATTTCTTCCGGCTCCGTTTCCCGCGGCCCATACACTGCCTGCACCCATGGCCAGCACCAACATTCCCACCACAATGGCAATCATACGTTTTTTCATAGATTCATTCTCCTTTCCCACCCAATATAGGGTTCTACTTACAATACGTTGGAAACAAATGAATCCTTTCACACTTGGCAAAAATTTTCTGCTCAAAGGGTGGATCCTCTCCGTTCAATCTCCCTCAGGGTTTCCTCATCCGCCTGCCGGATTTCCTCTTCTTCCAGTAGCATGGCCGGCAAGCCGGCACAGGCACCCGCATACAATTCATCCAGCAATTTCTGCCGCAGTTCTTCTGTGTCCATTTTCGTTACTCCTTTCCATTCATTACCATCTCTTTTGTACCATTTCCTGCAGCGTTTGCAAATCTTCCTCATTGGGATGGGCCAGTGCCCGGTCAAAATTGTCCAACATCTCCTGTTTACGTGGACTGTCTTCCATGGCTTCATAGCGATGCCGAACCGCCATAGGCATTTTCCCCTGGCACATATAGGTTCCCACAACCTGTACCCCAGCCGGCAGCTGCTGTTTCACCCGCTGCAAAATCTCTTCAAAATAAGCCGCAGAACCACCAAAACCCGCTGTGCCAAAAAAGAATACCCGCTGGGTTGTCAGCCGCGTCAAAAAAGCAGCGCTCTTCTCATCGCAGTTGCCTTTATCCGTCCAAAACCCCACATAGACCTGGTCCGCCGCCAATGCCGCTTCGTCCGGAGCTCCCACATACAGGCAATCCCCCTCCGGCAGTGCTGCTGCCAAAGCCTCAGCCAACATGCGGGTGTTTCCCGTTGGGCTGCTGTATACAATCGCGTACTTCATATTTTACTCCTTCCCTTCGTAAATGCAATGCACGCCCTGATGGGCCATCATACCACCCAGACATTTCCGGTTGCAACGCACACACCGGTGAATGGACTCTGTTTTGCCTGCTGCCACCTTGTTGGGCCACTCCGGATCGGCGATCAGCTGCCGGCTCATGGCCACACAGTCCACCCGACCGCTGGCCAATTGTTCCTCCACAAAATCCGGATTGGTGAGCCCGCCCACACCACAGACGGGCAGCTGTGTCCACTGCCGCACCGCGTCGCAAAATTCCAAAAAGCAGCCTTCTCTTCCAAACTGGGGATGGGTGGCCGGTGGAATGGTATCAGTCAGCTGACCATGATTGGCCAGCGTCACGTGAAAGCTGGTGACGCCCGCCTGTTCCAGCAGCGGAACAAAAACCTTCAGTTCCTCCATCAGCACCCCAGCGTTGCCATAGTGCGGATTCTCCTGGCGTACCGCCAGTTTGTAGTCAATGGGGAAAGCGGGCAGACTGCTTCTCACTGCACGCACCGCTTCCACCGCAAATCTCGCCCGATTTTCAGGGCTGCCCCCATAGGCGTCATTGCGATGATTGTACACTGTGGAGCTGAAACTTCCGCACATCCGATCCCCGTGAATCTGCACCATGTCAAATCCAGCCTTTTTCGCCAACACCGCCGTATCTCCAAAGGCCTTTGTAATCTTTGCGATTTTTCTCTGCGACAGACCGGTGATATAGGGCCCCACCTCCTGATTCAGCAATGGCCGCAGATCTTCCATGCTGATTTTTTTGCTGAGAATGCCCGGCACATATTTCAGCATGGCTTTGACGTTTGAATCGGACTGATGCAACTGGGCGCACAGTCGGCAATTGTATGCATGGACCCTTTCCGCAAGCTTCTGATACAGCGCAAAGCCTTTTGACGTATGCAGAGAAGGTCCAAATCCGAAACGTGTCACCGGTACATCCCCCACAATTATCATGGCACAGCCGCCTTTTGCGATGGCCGTAAGACGATCCAACCATTCCTCCTGAGAAAGCCCCATGGAGGTGGGAGCAAAAATAATGCGATTTTTTAATGTGAGGCCCCCATAATCCACAGGGCTACAAATCCATTCATACATTTTGAAAATTCACTTCCTTTTGATTTTTCCCAACAGCGTCAAAAGCTGCTGCTGCTCTTCGGCTGTGAGGGAATGCAATGCTTCTCTGTCCCAGTCAAAGAACACCTGGTGACTTACCTCAAAAGCCTGCCGCCCCAATTCACTCAACGACAAATGATAGGCCCGGCCCTGTTTGACACGCAGCACAAACCCCTCCTCCACCAACTTGAGTACACTTCGCTGGCAATACCCCCAATCCAACTGTAGCGCATTGGTCAGCTCAGCCTGGGTACACTGCTCATGTTTGCCAATATAAATCAGCAAAAACAACACCCCATAATTAAGCCCCAGCTGTTCCAGCCGCCGGGAAGTATAGGCCCAAAAATCCCGATATAAAACGGTACATTGATAAGAGAGAGTATGAAACATAAAAAATCCCTTTCTTTACACTTGATAAAATCAAGTATAACCATATATCTTGACTTTGTCAAGTATTTTGTAATTCTTCCCTGACAAATAAAAACACTCCTCTTCCGGCTCATTTGCCGAAAAAGGAGTGTCATTTCATCTTTGGAAACTGCGGGATTGCTCTATTACTGAGCGTCTACCTCAGCCATGTGCTGAATCAGGTTCAGCAGCTTGTTGGAGTAGCCCCATTCGTTGTCGTACCAGGAAACTACCTTCACAAAGGTGTCGGTCAGCTGAATGCCAGCCTTCTCATCAAAAATGGAGGTACGGGGATCGCCCAGGAAATCAGAGGATACCACATCATCGCTGGTGTAGCCCAGAATGCCCTTCAGACCGCCTTCGGATACGGGGGTCTCAGAGTACTTCTTCATAGCGGCGCAGATATCTGCGTAAGAAGCGGGCTTAGCCAGATTGGCAGTCAGGTCCACTACGGAAACGTCCAGAGTGGGAACTCTCATAGACATACCAGTCAGCTTGCCGTTCAGCTTGGGATATACCTTGCCCACAGCCTTGGCAGCGCCAGTGGAAGAGGGAATGATGTTGCCGGCAGCAGCACGTCCGCCTCTCCAGTCCTTCTTGGAGGGGCCGTCAACGGTCTTCTGAGTACCGGTGGTGGAGTGAACAGTGGTCATCAGACCTTCCACAATGCCGAATTCCTCGTCCAGAACCTTGGCAATGGGAGCCAGGCAGTTGGTGGTGCAGGAAGCATTGGAAACCACGTTCATGTCCTTGGTATAGGTGTTCTGGTTCACGCCCATTACGAACATGGGAGCATCAGCAGAAGGAGCGGAGATAATAACCTTCTTGGCACCGCCGGCAATGTGAGCGGAAGCCTTTTCAGTGGTGGTGAATACGCCAGTGGATTCCACTACGTAATCAGCGCCTACCTTGCCCCACGGAATCTCAGCGGGATTCATGCAGGCGAAGAACTTCACTTCCTTGCCATCCACAATGATGGAGTCGTCAGTATATTCGATGGTGCCCTTGTACTGGCCGTGTACGGTATCATACCGCAGCATATATGCCATGTAGTCAGGAGTCATGAAAGGATCATTGACCGCCACGAACTCAATTTCAGGATTGGACAGGCCAGCGCGGAATACCATACGACCGATACGGCCAAATCCATTGATGCCAACTTTGATAGCCATAATAAATTTACCTCCACATATTTTAGTCTTGAGAACATTTTAACGTACTTTTTTGTCCAATACAAGCACTTGTGAATATTTTAACCAAACTTCTACATTTTAGATAAATCCCTCCTTCTTTGCCAATTGGCTAGTGTGTAATTTGATTAGGAAATCCAGGCAATTTGTGGTATGATAAATACAGAAAAAAGAGGAGGTTGTTTTATGGAAATAAAACAGATTTGCCTGCAACAATTGCGGGACATATGCCAAAGCTCCCCTGCTTCGGTGTTGCTCACCGATCAAACCTTTCATATTGTGGAATACTCCGGCTCAGCACTAACCCTGGCCCTCTCCCTGGGAGATGATTTACCTGCTCTGTTGTCTGAACAATCTCTCGCAACCATTCCCTGTTTCATCCCGAGTCTACAGGGCCGCGCAGCTTTACTGATTCCCTTTTCTCTGGTGGAAGGTCCGTATTTTATGATCGGCTTTCTCTCGGGAGAAGAAGAGAGCACTGCATTAAGCCGCCAACAGCAGTCCCTGGTACTATCTGACCTGTCTCATGAACTCAATCACCCACTCAATGTACTGCTCTCGGGACTGCAAATGCTGCGCCGCAGTCTGCCCCAAGAGCTCTCCCCTACACAAAACCAGCTCCTACTCAGTATGGACCAGTCGGCCCGGGATCTATACGACATTTCTCAAAATCTGGCCACTGTCTCTCGTATTTACCTGGAAGAAGACGGTGCTTACACCCAGACCTGCGAAGTGGACCTGGTCTCTCTGCTGCGGGAACACTGCATCCGAATGGACCTACTGCTCACCCCACAGGGCTGTCATGTGGAGCTCTGCACTTCACTGGAACATCTGTACACCTCCACGTCTCCGTTTCTGTTGGAACGGGTCGTGGCCAATCTGGTATACAACGCAGTTCATCATGCCCATTGCCAGCATATTCGGGTATTGCTGGAACAGCAGGAGGAAACCGCTTCTATTACTGTGGCGGACAATGGACCCGGCATTCCTCCCGACGACTTACAGCGTCTGCTGATGCGCTTTCAACGAGGTCCAGCAGAATCCCATCAGCCCGGACAAGGTGTGGGACTGGCGATTGTACAAACCTACACCCATTATCTGGGTGGACACATCTCGGTTCATTCCACTCCGGAAGAAGGGTGTCTGTTCACCATTTCCCTGCCCATCCGGACGGCGGAAAACTCCGGTATACTGGCATTGCGGGATTTTGCCTACTCCGAAGCTCTGCTACGTTCTCTGTTGTTTTGACAGGTTCCGGCAAAATAACCAAATCCCCTGTAAGGCCCTTGCAATGCTGGTGGTTTTTTGCTACACTGTATGGTAATCACCAAATTTTACAGATCGGAAAGAGGATGGAATTATGCGGCTGCTGGAAGAACAAATTCTGCGGGATGGGAAAATGAAAGAGGGCAATGTGCTCAAGGTGGATAGTTTCCTCAATCACCAGATGGACATTCAGCTCATCAATGAAATCGGTCGTGAATTCCACCGGCTGTTCGGCCATAAACCCATCACCAAAATTCTCACCATCGAAGCATCCGGCATCGGCATTGCCTGCATCGCGGCACAGTACTTCGGCGTCCCGGTGGTATTCGCCAAAAAAGCCCAGTCCAAAAATCTGGATGGCGACATGTATACCTCTACAGTAGAGTCTTTCACCCATGGACGGGAATATGTGATTCGGGTTTCCAAAAAGTTCATCACTCCGGAAGATCACGTATTGGTCATCGACGACTTTCTGGCCAAGGGCAAAGCCCTCATCGGCTTGATGGACATTCTGCATCAGGCGGGAGCCACTGTGGAAGGCTGCGGCATCTGCATTGAAAAGGGCTTCCAGGACGGCGGTGCCTACATCCGCAGTCTGGGAGTGGACTTGCAGTCTCTGGCCATTGTGGATATGGACGAGCAAGGCCAAATGTACTTCCGGCAGCAGGAAGAAGCACAGCCCGCCCACGTATAATTTCATAGAACTCATCAAAAAAGAGCGGATTTTCATCCGCTCTTTTTCATTTCTTCCAGCTGTGCTCCCTCTTGCAGCTCAGGGAACACCACATGCCTCATAGTGCAGTAACAAGCCAGCCCGCCCACAAAATTGGAAATGGGCTCTGCCAGCAGCACCCCCGTCACTCCCAATCCCCACAGACCGGGCAGCAGCAAGGTCAGCGGCACCACAATGATCACCTTACGAAACAGAGAGAAGAAAATGGCATGCTTGGCTTTTCCCAGCGCCACAAAGGTATTCTGTCCCGACATCTGAAAGGCCATCATGAAAAAGCCAAAAAAGTATACATGCATGGCAGGCACGCCCGCCTCCAGCAACTGGGGTTTGCTGTTGAACAGGTGAATGAAAAACGCCGGGAACAGCACAATGATGATCCACAGAGAAAAAGCCAGCCCCAGGCCGATAAAAGTCACATACCGGATGGCCAGGCGCACCCGGACATAGGCTTTTTTGCCGTAGTTATAGCTCATCACCGGCACCGCGCCGCTGGAAAAGCCCATCACAGGGGTGTTGAACACCTCTCGTACTGAGTTGAGCACCGTCATAACCCCTACGTACAGGTCCCCGCCATATTGATAAGCCATTTTGTTGCACACCATCTGCACCAGGCTGTTGGTCACACCCATCACAAATCCCGACGTCCCCAGGGTAACCAGTCGCCGCAGACGGGCGGCCTCCAGCTTCATACGCTCCACTTTGAGCCGAAGCTCCACCTGTCTGCCAGTGAGGAATTTCAGCACCCACACAGCCGAAACGGTCTGGGAAAACACCGTGGCAATGGCAGCGCCTTTCACTCCCAGATCCAGTGCGAAAATCAAAATGGGGTCCAGCGCCACATTGAGCAACGCCCCAATGACCACCGTCATCATGCCCACCCTTGGGAAGCCCTGGGCATTGATAAAGGAGTTCATTCCCAATGTGATGAGCACCGGCACACTGCCCAGCAGATAGATATTCAGATAATCCCGGGCATAGGGATAGGTCACATCGCTGGCTCCAAAGGCATACAGCATGGGCTCACAGAGCAGCAGTCCCAGCCCCGTCAAAACCAGCCCCACCGCTACCAGCATGAAAAACGCAGTCCCCATAATGCGTTCCGCCTCTTCCTGCCGGCCTGCGCCCCGTTCCATGGCCGCCAGCGGAGCACCTCCGTTGGCTCCGAACAGCATGGAAAACGCCGCCACCAGACTGATCACCGGAAAACACAGCCCCAGCCCGCTGAGCGCCACGTCGCCCACCACCGGAATGTGTCCGATGTAAATGCGATCTACAATATTGTACAGCAGATTGAGCATCTGCGCCAATGTGAGCGGCACAGCTGCATCCACAATGCTTTTGAGCACACTGCCTGTGCCATAATCACTCTGATGCGCCGTCATTTTCTCTCCTCCTTTTCTTTTATTGTGAACCCATCCCCCCGCTTTGTCAACATCTGCTCACCTGAAGAACTGCTTCTTTTTTCCACAGTTTCGACATGATTTGACAAATCAACTGTTGTGTGCTATATTATGTGTACTAATACTAATAATACACATGGGAGGGAACTGTTTCATGTCCATGGTCATTGGCCTGCTGCTCACAGGCGCCCTGTTTTATCTTCCACTGGGAGCAATACTCTACTTACTGCTGCTCCCTCACCTCCGCAGGCAAAACGCGCCTCTGCCACGCCGTCTGGCAGCCCTGGCCCTGGCCTGTTACCTGGCTCTGGTACTGTTTGTCACCCTTCTGCTCTATTTTATATCAGGTGGGGTGCAAATTCCCCCAAACTACTATTTGTATAACCTCCGTCCCTTTGTGTGGATCACCGAAACCTACTCCATGGGCTGGAAAGCCATGGTGGAACAACTGGCGCTCAATGTGTGCATGTTTGTGCCGCTGGGCCTGCTGCTGCCGATGGTATTTGCTTCTCAGCGCCGTTGGTATGTCACCACAGGCTGCTGCTGTCTGATCTCACTGCTGATCGAAGTGGCACAGCTGTTCATCGGCCGGTCAGCGGATGTGGATGATCTGATTATGAACACCGCCGGCGCGCTGCTGGGCTACGGGATCTTCCAATTGCTGCACCGTCTGCTGAAGAAAAAAAACTGGTGGCAAACTCTGCTTCAACTGCCTCCCCAGTAAATGCGAAAGCCCTTTCCCTGTTGGGAAAGGGCTTTTTGGTATTTCAGGAAATAAAGGCACGCACCCGGAATTCCACACCCAGCTGCTGGGCAATGGCGCGGCAGCGTTCAATCTCTTCCTGAGGAATCACGTCCACAATGGAAAGCACCACTTTGGGTACATATTTTTTGGCCTCGGCGGCGAAATCCAGCATGGCCTGAAAGGCACCTTCAAAATTGGGTTTGCACACCTCATCATACCGCTCCGGGGTGCTCTCATTGAGACTGATGGAGCAAATGTCAATGGCTCCTTCCATCAACGGTGCCATAGGCCGGCCCCAGATGTGGTCCGCGTGACCGTTGGTGTTGATGCGAATGGGAATATCACTCTCTTTTTTGATGATTTTGGCGATGTCACACAGCTCGGGCAGCCGGTAGCTGGGTTCGCCATACCCGCAGAACACCAGATGCTTGTACCGGCTCAGGTCCCGTCGGCGGATGTCCGCCAGAATTTCTTCGCTGGTGGGTTCCCGCTCCAACCACATGTTGTCCTTGCCGTTGTACATGTCCTTGCTGTGACGCACACAGAAGGTACAATTGTTGGTACAGCGGTTGGTCACATTGACATAGAGGGAGTTGCCCACCTCATAGGTAATGGTCATAGTTTTCCTTCTTTCTCAAATATCGAAAAATGCCCGGGCGCAGCGGGTGGTGGTATCCTCCACCTCTTGCAGAGAGAGTCCTTTGATCTCCGCAATGCGCTCCGCTACACGGTGCACATACAGCGAGCTGTTTCGTTTGCCTCGGTAGGGCACCGGCGCCATATAAGGACTGTCGGTTTCAATGAACATCCGTTCCAGAGGAATTTCCTCCACCACTTCCACCGCTTTTTTGGAGTTGGGGAAGGTGATGACTCCGGTAAAGGAGAGGTACCATCCCCGCCGCACAATCTCCCGGGCCATTTCCACACTGCCGCTGAAGCAGTGAAACACCACCCGCAAATCGGGGTACTCCCGCAGAATGTCCATGCAGTCCCCATGGGCCTCCCGGTCATGGATGATCACCGGCAACTGCAGCTCCCGCGCCAGCTCCAGCTGCAGCCGCAGCCAGTGCTGCTGGGTTTCCCGGGGCACCTCTTTCCAGTAGTAATCCAGTCCAATTTCTCCGATGGCCTTCACCTTGGGGTGTCTGGCCATCTCCCGCAGACGGTCAATGTCCCCTTCCCGGGCACCGTCCGCCTCTTCCGGGTGAATGCCCACCGCGCCATACACAAAGGGGAACCGGTCGCACAGCTCCAGCACCCGCCGGGAAGTCTCCATATCACAGCCCGGATTGAGAATGAGACCCACTCCATTTTGAGGCATGCTCTCCAATAGAGGCTCCCAATCCTGGGCAAACTGTCTGGAATCGTAATGGGCATGGGTATCAAACAACATGGTCAATCCTCCTGTATGGGCTTCAGCACAGACGGGCACCCGCCGGTACTGCGTCATCCAGCATAAGCAGGTGCAGTTCTTCGCCGCCTTCGGTCTCCCGAACCGCGGACAGCAGCATTCCATTGCTCTCCTGTCCCATCATTTTGCGGGGAGGCAGGTTGGTGCAGGCCACCACCGTCTTGCCCACCAGATCCTGAGGCTGATAGTACATGGCAATGCCCGACAGAATCTGCCGCTGGCCCTGGCCGTCGTCCAGCTGGAACTTCAGCAGTTTTTCGCTCTTTTCCACCTTTTCACAGGCCAGCACCTTGCACACCGTCATTTCCACCTTGGCAAATTCATCAATGGAAATGCAGCCCTCGGGGATTTCCACCTTTTTGGGCTCTTTTTTCTTCTTCTCCTGCTTCTCCTTCTTGGGAGCCTGGGCGTCGGCCTTCTCGCCGTTCATTTCCGCCAGAGCCTTCTTGATGTCAATCCGTTCAAACAGGATTTCCGCCTGTCCCAGCTGATGGCCAGGCGCCAGCGCACCAAAGGTCCGCAGGGAATCCACGCCTTCGTTTTCCATGGCCAGCTGCTGGAAAATCCGGCGGGAGGTGCCGGGCAGATAGGGCTCCAGCATCACTGCGGCAAAACGGATGCTCTCCAGCAGATTGTACAGCACAGTGCCCAGCCGTTCCCGCTGGCTTTCATCCTTGGCCAGCGCCCAGGGCATGGTTTCATCGATGTACTTGTTGCTGCGGCGCAGCAGGGTGAAGATCTCATCAATGGCATCCGCCACATGCAGACCATCCATCTTGCTCTCCACTTTAGCGGGCAGAGCCAACGCCATCTCCCGCAGCTCCTGATCCAGGGGCTGGTCCACAGTGGGAGCCTGCACCACTCCGCCGAAATACTTCTGATTCATGGCAATGGTACGGTTGACCAGATTGCCCAGAATGTTGGCCAGATCGGAATTGATTCGTTCCATCATCAGTTCATAGGTGAGCACACCATCGTTGGCAAAGGGGATCTCGTGCAGTACATAATACCGTACCGCATCCACGCCAAAGCGGGCTACCAAATCGTCGGCATAGATCACATTGCCCACCGATTTACTCATCTTGCCGTCGCCCACCAGCAGCCAGGGATGACCGAACACCTGTTTAGGCAGTTCCTCGCCCAGTGCCATGAGGAAAATAGGCCAGTAAATGGTATGGAAGCGGATGATGTCCTTGCCGATGAGATGGACGTCCGCGGGCCAATATTTTTTATACTGAGGCTCATGATTGCCGTCGGGGTCATATCCGCAGAAGGTGATGTAGTTGGTCAGGGCGTCCAGCCACACATACACCACATGCTTGGGGTCAAATTCCACCGGAATGCCCCAGCTGAAAGAGGTCCGGGATACGCACAGATCCTGCAGTCCGGGCTTCAAAAAGTTGTTCACCATCTCATTTTTCCGGCTTTCGGGCTGGATGAACTCGGGGTGCTGCTCAATGTACTCCATCAACCGGTCGGCGTATTTGCTCATCTTGAAGAAATAGGCCTCTTCCTCAGCGTCCACACAGGGGCGTCCGCAGTCGGGACAACAGCCGTTGACCAGCTGGCTCTCGGTCCAGAAGGACTCGCAGGGGGTGCAGTATTTGCCCTTGTAGGAGCCCTTGTAAATGTCCCCCTGGTCATACAGTTTCTTGAAGATTTTCTGCACTTTGGCCACATGTTCAGGATCGGTGGTACGGATGAAACGATCGTAGGTGGTGTCCATCAAATCCCAGATCTCATGAATCTGACCGGCCACGCCATCCACAAACTGCTGGGGAGTGACGCCTGCGGCCTCCGCCTTTTCCTGGATTTTCTGGCCGTGCTCATCGGTGCCGGTCTGGAAATAGACATCGTAGCCGGTCATGCGCTTGTACCGGGCAATGGCATCCGCCAGCACGATTTCATAGGTATTGCCGATATGGGGCTTGCCAGAGGTGTACGCAATGGCTGTGGTGATATAATAGGGTTTCTTTTCCACAGGAAATTCCTCCTTTATGTGATATAGATACTTTTATTCTTTTGATAGCAGTCCCGGAAATACTCCAGGTATAGGGTTTCAGTCATGTAAAAATAGGGAAACACATAAATCATCGCCAATCCTCCCGTCAGCAGAATGGGCACTGCCCAGGGAAGAAAACCGATATACATCCGTGCCATATCCAGCGTGGTTCCCCGCATGACCGATTTGCTCTTGGCAAACAGCGCGGAAAGACTCCAATTTTCGTAATCCACACACAGATTGTAGGCACAGGTGTAATGCACCATAAAAATCTTCACACCAAAGCGAATGACGCATAGCACCAGTAGAATGAGGGTACCAATCACCACTGCCAGCATGAATTCGGCAGGGGACTGAAAGAGCTCCAACCGCTGAGAGAGGCTTTCATTGAGGTACATGGGAATCAAATCAAAACTCCAGAACACCCCCAGGTAAAAGCATCCCAACAGGGTAACGATCACCAGCATATAGGTACAGACCAGGGAAAGAATAAACTCCACAATCTGAAAAAAGCCAGTGACAATGAGCGCGGTGCTGTAGCGGTTTTTATGATAAAAATAGAAGACATCCCGCAGGGAGAGATGCTGTCCCCGTACCGCGCGCAGATACCACCGCCGCATTCCCATGGTATAGGGACCCAACAGCAGCAATTGCGCTACAAATACCAGGCTCCCTCTCCAGTCCAGCAAATATCCTCTTATAAACATCAGCCACCAGATGGGCAGCGACAGCAAAAAATAGAGAAACACCATCACCATGGTGGGAAACCACTCCCTCCGCATGGCCATTTCAGCATCTCTGCGTATCATGCGCCGGATCTCTCCGGGAGACCACCGCCGGTTCATTGTATCACCGCTTTCCGCTTCCAAAAAAAAGCTCCCATCCCCGTGTAAACCCAGGGACGGGAGCCAGGCTTCCGTGTTACCACCCCAATTCGCTCCCCGCCTCACGGCGCGGAGCCTCTGCGGCTGCCTGCGGCAGCCCACCGCTGTAACGGGCGGTTCCCGTTGCATCCTTGGTCCATGGGACTTCGGTGCACAACTCCGAGGCCATCTTTCGCCGGTGCGAATCGCTCCTTTTCACCTGCCGGAGCTCTCTGCCGATTCACCATCCGGGTACTGCTTCTCTTCCCTGTCTTTCCCTTATGATTGATTTCTGCGATGGGTGAAAATCATTGCCTTTGTAGCTGTTTTCAATCTTCAGCCTTCTGGCCTTCCGCTTTTGCCTGAGCTTCCGCTTCGGCCTTTGCCTTGGCTTCCTTGGCTTTTTCCAGCTTCAGATAGGGATTCTCCATCATAAAACTGTACCAGAAGTTCTTGCGTTCCGGCGCAAAGAGAATCACATTCTTTCCCTCAAAAATCGGGATTTTGCCAAAGCCTCCGATGAGAATGCCCAAATTGGGGTACATGACATACCGGTCATTGCACACCATTTCGGGAGTGTCATGATCCGCCAGCTTCCAGATTACATTCTCATCCTGAAAGAAATTGATGTTTTTATACACCAGAATTCCTTTGAAAGTGCCGGGCACATCCTCAAAAAACATAAATTCCACTGCCCGGTCAAACAGATAGGCACAGTCCAGATTCTGCCGCCGTTCCTTCACAATGGGGGTGTTGGTTCCATAGGTGATGAGTCGCTTGGGCTTTCCATCCACCTGCTGCATCTCTTCCCGGCTCATGCCAAAATGCAGCTTATTTACACCCACACCGGGGATCAATTCATATCTCATAGATTCATACCTCTTCGATTTATTGGTTCAGGGGCCTGTCACAGCCATCCGCGGACAAACCTCATAGTGCATATTATTATACCACAAAAATTTCCCCGCTTCAACGAAAGTTTGCACAAAGGCAAAAAAGTCTGCAAAGCAGAAGGGATTTCCCCGCTTTGCAGACTTGTATGCACTGCCTTACCGGCCGCTGACCAACCGCTGGGTATCCATGGCGATCATCATTTCCTCATCGGTGGGAATCACCAGAACCTTCACCTTGGAATCGGGACCGCTGATGACATTCATCTTACCGCGCTCCTGATTTTTCTTCTCATCCAGCGTAATGCCCAGGCAACCCAGCCCCTGCACCACATTGGCCCGGAAATTCACATCGTTTTCGCCCACGCCTGCGGTAAACACAATGGCGTCGGTGCCACCCATGGCCACATTGAACGCACCAATGTACTTCTGTACTTCGTACACCAGCATATCCAGCACCAGCTGTGCCCGCTTGCTGCCTTCGTCCGCGGCGCTCTTCACATCGCGGAAGTCGGAGCTGACACCCGAAAGACCCAGAGCGCCGGACTTCTTGTTCATCACAGCGTCCATTTCATCGGGAGTGAGATTTTCCTTCTTCATGAGGAAGGTCACCACAGCCGGGTCGATGCTACCGCACCGAGTGCCCATCAGCGTACCATCCAGGGGAGTGAAGCCCATAGTGGTATCAATGCACTTACCCTTCTGCACCGCGGCGATGGAAGAGCCATTGCCCATGTGACAGGTGATGATATTCACCTCGTCGGGACGCTTGCCCAGCATTTCAGCCGCCTTGAGGGAAACATATTTGTGAGAGGTGCCGTGGAAGCCGTACTTCCGCACCTTGTACTGCTCATAGTATTCGTAGGGCAGCGGGTACATATACGCCTTGCCGGGCATGGTCTGATGGAAAGCAGTATCAAACACAGCCACCTGAGGCACATCGGGACCCAGCACCTCAGTGCAGGCACGAATGCCGGTGAGGTTGGGGGGATTGTGCAGCGGAGCCACTTCGATGCACTCTTCAATGGCCTTGAGCACCTTGTCGGTAATGAGAGCGGAATCGGTAAAGTTCTCACCGCCATGTACCACGCGATGACCCACTGCTTCAATTTCCTTCACATCGCTGATGCAGCCATGCTCGGGGGATACCAGCGCATCCAGCACGATCTGGATGGCGGCGGCATGGTTGGGCATGGGAGCGTCCAGCTTGTAGTCATCCTTCCCTGCCACCTGATGCTTCAGCTTGCCGTCAATGCCAATGCGTTCACACAGACCCTTGGCCATAACCAGCTTGTTGTTCATGTCGATCAGCTGGTACTTGAGGGAAGAGCTGCCGGCATTGATCACTAATATCTTCATGTTTCTTATGCTTCCTTTCTTACAATCCTGCGAAAATCACAGATTGTCGTTATTCTGGGCCTGCACACAGGTGATGGCCACAACACCCACGATGTCATCGGCGCAGCAGCCTCTGGAGAGGTCGTTGACCGGCTTACGGATACCCTGCAGCAGAGGACCATAGGCGTTGCCCTTAGCCAGTCTTTCAGCCAGTTTGTAAGCGATGTTGCCGCAGTCCAGATTGGGGAAAATCAGCACGTTGGCGTGGCCGGCCACAGGAGAGCCAGGAGCCTTGAACTCGCCCACGCTGGGAACGATAGCAGCATCCAGCTGCATTTCGCCATCGCAAGCCAGAGTGGGAGCCTTTTCCTTCACCAGTTCGGTGGCTTCCTTCACCTTGTCCACCAAGGGGTCGTCGGCGCTGCCGTAGGTAGAGAAGGACAGCATGGCTACCTTGGGTTCACCGCCCACCAGCAGCTTATAGGACTCTGCGGTGGCAATGGCGATCTCGGAGAGATTGTCTGCATCGGGATTGATGGTCAGGCCCACGTCGCCCATAGCGAAGGTGCCTTCGTTACCGTATTCGCAGTCGGGCACACACATAATCATAAAGCCGGACACATACTTGGTGCCAGGAGCAGTCTTGAGGATCTGCAGAGCGGGCCGCAGGGTATCAGCAGTGGAGTGAATGGCACCGGATACCAGACCGTCGGCTTCCCCGGCATCCACCATCATCATGCCAAAATAGATGGCATTATGCATCAGATTGTATGCCTTTTCAGGGGTGATGCCCTTTTTCTTTCTCAGTTTGTAGAACTTGTCCACATAGGCGGTGAAGTTTTCGCTTTCGGGGGGATTGATGATCTGGATTCCTTCCAGATCCAGGCCCAGCTCCTGAGCCTTGCTCTGGATCTCTTCGGGTTTGCCCAGCAAAATCACCTTGGCAAATCCCTCTTTGGTAACCTTGACAGCTGCTTCCAGGTTTCTGGCTTCACTGCCCTCAGGCAGTACGATGGTTTTAATTTCCTTTTTTGCTCTTTCTTTGATGGTACTAATGAAGTCCATGAAAAAAGCCCCTTTCTGATTGATGTTCTATTCTCGGCGCATGGCTTTTGCCTTTTGTACAGCGGTCTGGAATCAAACAACTGTACAAAAAGCAAAAACGGCCACGCTCGCGCTTTTATTATAGATGATTCCGCTCGGAATGACAACCGATTTTTAGAAAATTTGTACAAAATACCCGCAAAGATTTTGTCTGTTTTGTTTGTTAATTATCAAGCAAGTCTCTCTCTTTTTTCCCCCTCTTTTCTGTGATATAATGCAGTCAGAAAAACTGTGGCTCCATCAACCAGGAGGAAATTCTATGCGTGTGGGTGCTGTTATTTGTGAATACAATCCATTTCATCGGGGACACGCATGGCAGCTGTCCCGTCTGCGTCAGGAAGAGGGCTGCGATGCAGTCCTTTGCCTGATGAGCGGTCACTTCACCCAGCGGGGGGATGTGGCCATCCTCTCCAAATGGGACCGGGCGGCAGCAGCCATCCATGGAGGAGCGGATCTGGTGCTGGAATTGCCCACTCGATATGCCCTTTGCAGTGCGGAGGGGTTTGCACACCATGGAGTGGCAATGCTGGCTTCCACCGGAGTGGCCCAAATTCTGCACTTTGGCAGCGAAACCGGTGAAGTGCAGCCGCTCCTAGAGCTGGCTCACCTACTGCTGCAGCCCGATATTCTGGAGGCCATCACCACCCTGCAAAAAAGCGGGCTGGGATTTGCCGCGGCCAGACAGCAGGTGGTAGCGCAACATTGTCCTCAACTGGCCCCCTTGCTGCGCCAGCCCAACAACATTCTGGGTGTGGAATACTGCAAAGCCATTCTCCGCCAGAAACTTCCCCTGCGGCCTGTCACCATATCCCGGCAAGGCGCTGGGTATCACGCATCCACCCCGGTGGAGGGATATGCCTCCGCCAGCTATTTGCGAGCCCATTGGCAGGAGCCGGACGCCGCCGCCTATTTGCCTGCCTTCTCACTGGAACTGCTCCGGCGCCAGGGGGACTGCCCTTCTCTGGAACGATTGGAAACCGCTTTGCTGTACCATCTGCGCACCCTTTCTCCCGGACAGCTCACCCATGTTCCCGATGTGACCGAAGGATTGGAATACCGAATTCTTCGCTGTGCCCGGCAGGCCGACAGTTTTGCCACATTGCTTCATATGCTGTCCACCCGACGCTACACCGCATCCCGCCTGCGACGGGTACTGCTGGGCTCTCTGCTGGGCCTGCGCAAAAGCTGGTACCGGCATCCCACCTATCTGCTGCGGGTATTGGCCGCGAATCCAACCGGCCTGTCGCTGCTGCACCGCATGAAATATACGGCCACACAGCCGATTCTCACCAAACCCGCCCACTACCGCCGGTTGGACACCGCCCATCAAGCCCTCTTCCTACACGAATGCCAATGTACGGATGTATACAATTTATGCCGCACCGGCATTCCTCTGGATGAATTGACCCGCAGCCCCTATATTGAACCTCATAACAAAAATGGCACAGCATAAGCTGTGCCATTTTCATTCTGTATTGCTCACCCTGTGGTCTGTGTTTCTCCGCCCTCGGGACTGGTACTAGCAGAAGGAGAGGGGGAAGGCGAGGGAGACGGGGAGGGAGAGGGCGATGGTGAAGGAGAGGGTGAAGGCGACGGAGAGGGGGAAGGCGAAGGGGACGGTGAAGGCGAAGGCGAGGGCGACGGAGTTGTCTTTTTGGTGCCCACCGTTACCTTGTTGGGATTCATCCGATAGGTGCTGGTGTGCAGTTTTTTATCACTGATCACCTGTCCATCCACTTCCACCTTTTTATAGGTGTCCACCGAGAACCCGGTGCTGCCCTTGTCGGTCACAACCCGTTTTCCGGCCTCCATATTGGGATCTTCTGTAATCTGATCGGTGGGCTTCTTCACATTGTAGGCCCCGCCCGAATAGATGGTTACCTTCTTGTTTTCGGTCTTGGTGCCCTTGAACGCGATGGTCAATACACCGCCGCTGGTAGTAGCCTCGATCTTCACCGGATAGGCCTGGTTATTTTTGATCTGCAGATCCAGCAGGCCATAGTACACCGTGGCATCCCAGCCGTCGGGAACATATCCCACCGGCATACTGTGATTGTGGCGCTCCACAATCTCCATATCGGCATACAGGCTGGCCACATAAATGGTGGAGGACACCTGGCATACGCCGCCTCCGATTCCGGTATCATGCCCCTGGGCCGTAAAGATGCCTGCGGGCTTAAAGCCAGCCGCCTCGGTACGGCTGCCCACCACCCCGTTGTAGGAGAATACTTCTCCCGGGTTAAGGATGGTGCCGTTGACTTTGGATGCCGCCAATGCCACATTGTGGGCCCGGTTGGTGTTGGCTGTACTGTATTTGCTGCTGAAACTGCCCAGCGTATCCTGGAACATCTGCGCCACCAGATCCTCACTCTTCACAGCGGGCTGGGTAAGAGTGACAGGTACGGTATATTCGGCAGCGGTGCCGTCGCCCAGGATCTGCTCTGCCTGTTGGCGATCCACCGTAACGCCGATCACTTCTTGCTGAATTTCCATGATTCCCTGGTCGTTTTCCACCAGCTGTGCATCCACCGGTTCACATTCCACTTCCTGACACAGCAGATCCACCGTCACCGGCTCACACACCTGGATTTCGGTAGGAACTTCCAGCTCAATAGACTGGTTGGAACCGTCGGTTTCGGCAATTGCAGTCTGGATGGCTTCAATCAGAGCCGCCCGGTCAATAACCGTGCCATCCTTGCCATGCTCCACATACACTTCTGACTTTTCCGTATCCACTGTAAAATTGGTGGGCAGCAAAGGATTATCCAATTCCATGGCAAAATCATCCACTAGCGTATTGAGGGCGGTCTCGTCATACTGGAGGGTGCTGTCCACCGCATGATTGCTCCAAAAGCCCTGATAAAAAGCCGCCACATTGGTAAAGAAATTGCCCTGCCGGCCTACCTGCATAGCACTTTCCACCACTGAATCCACATCAAAGTGAACATCCAGCTGTTCCAGAGAAATGGTTTTTTCGGTGTCGTTCATTTTCAAAACCAATTGGATTTGCGACATCTGCTGATTTTTTTCTTCCACCAATTGGCGAACCGCTGTTTCATCTAGTCCGGCCAGAGATTCCTGTAAAAATGTGGTTCCCCGAAGAATGTCTGTATTTCCATATACGCCGTACGCGCCATAGCCCAAGGTGGCTGCTGTCATCAGCAACACAATGGCACAGCCTGCCAAAATCATCTGACGGCGATTGGGTTGAATTTTGCCTTTTGTGGTTTTTCGAATAACCGGTTCGGTCTTTTTTCGTCCGCGCACCCGCGACCGACGGGGTTGAGTATCTTTCTGTATCAAATCACATACCTCACTTAATTGACAGGATTGCTGTAAAATTGACAACTGACAACTACATTATACAAAGTTCGACCTGGGAAATCCACCTGTAAAATATGAAAAAATGATTACAAATCCCCCTGTTTTTTGACATTGGGCACAGAACGCAAAAAAAGACGGCAGAAACAACTGCCGTCTCGGTATATGCCAGCATCTACTTATCTTCCCAGGCCGTCTCCAGCCAAGTATTGTCAGCGCAAGTGAGCTTAACTTCTGTGTTCGGGATGGGAACAGGTGTGACCTCACCGCCATCGACACTGACTTCTGGTGCA
>JBMNPT010000010.1:0-78890 GCA_050943735.1 Eubacteriales bacterium
CTAATTTTGATGACGGTGCAATCGAAAATCAAATCCATAAAATGATTGGATTTAGAAACGAGCTAAAAAAACAGATTTCTGGTGTTAACCTTGGTGATGCAGCGGAGTTTGAAGTAAGCGATAGAGCGTCTATGTTAGACAAAGCATCTAAAGTAGGTGTTCTTTCAACCGAAAATGAAGATGTTCGTTCTCTTAGAGAAATGATTATCTATGGTTTGAAAGGTATGGCGGCATATACCCATCACGCTCTTAATATCGGAAAAGAAGATATTGCTATCAGTGCATTTATTTATGAAGCACTTGCGTCAACCCTTGATGATTCGTTGTCTGCAGATGATCTTGTGGCATTAACATTAAAGACAGGCGAGTTTGGCGTGAAGGCCATGGCACTGTTAGATGAAGCCAATACCTCTAAATATGGAAATCCTGAAATAACCAGCGTTAATATTGGGGTAAGAAACAATCCTGGAATACTGATTTCAGGCCATGACCTTACTGATTTAGAGCAACTACTGGAACAAACGAAGGGTACTGGTATTGATGTTTATACCCATAGCGAAATGCTTCCGGCACATTATTATCCATTTTTTAAGAAGTATGATAATTTTGCGGGAAATTACGGCGGTTCATGGTGGCAGCAAGTTACCGAATTCGAAACCTTTAATGGACCAATCTTGTTTACTACAAACTGCATCGTACCTCCAAGAAGCGAAGAAATCAGAAAAAGAATCTTTACTTCCGGTGCATCGGGCTATCCTGGATGTCCTCATATAACAGCTGATGAAAATGGCAAAAAAGATTTTTCTAAAATTATAGCGATGGCAAAGCAGTGTAAGCCTCCTGTAGAAATTGAATCAGGCAATATTGTTGGCGGTTTTGCTCACAACCAAGTTTTTGCTCTTGCAGACAAAGTAGTTGATGCAGTAAAATCAGGTGCAATTAAGAAGTTTTTCGTCATGGCAGGCTGTGATGGCAGAATGAAATCTCGTGAGTATTACACTGAGTTTGCAGAAAAACTACCGAATGATACGGTTATTCTTACTGCAGGATGTGCCAAGTACCGTTATAATAAACTTGAGTTAGGAGATATTGGTGGTATTCCAAGAGTTCTTGATGCTGGCCAATGTAATGATTCCTACTCTCTTGCAGTAATCGCATTGAAGCTGAAAGAAATATTTGAGCTTGAGGACGTTAACGATCTGCCGATTGCATTTAACATCGCATGGTATGAGCAAAAAGCGGTAATTGTCTTACTTGCGTTACTTTATTTAGGTGTGAAGAATATTCATCTTGGTCCTACCTTGCCAGGATTTTTATCTCCGAACGTTGCAAAGGTCCTTGTTGAAAAGTTTGGCATTGCAGGTATCGGACAAGTTGAAGATGATATCAAGTTATTCATGGGAGAATAATTGGTACTGATGTTTTAAATGAAAGGCAAAGATTCTGGTTGGAAATCGGAATCTTTGCCTTTTTATATTTAGAAACATGTATGTAGATGATTACTATCCACCACCGAAACGTCCCGGTTTTTTTGCTACATTATTTGGCGTGATTGCAGGTATCGATATTGCTACCGGATCCAAACAGCATAGACATAACGGCCATTGCAACGGTGACTGTGCTAATTGTCCTCCACATTACGGATATCGCTACGGACGTTGGTATTATGGGCATGACCATGTTCACGGTTGCCAATTTGGTGGTAATAGAGGCAGTGGCGGTATGGACTAAGAGAAGGGATAGTCAAATGTTTCAAAGGTAAATTCCATTGTGAAAACGCATTGTTTAATCCAGACATTATGATTTCTGAATTAGATAAGATATTTGATAAATAGAGAGAAAGTAAACTTTCAGTTTCATGGAGAGTCAAATTCCAATTTGTCTAATAGATGAGAATTATAATTTCTTGGATATATTCCCGCAAACGGCAAAAGTGTGAAAAAAGCTGTGGATATATTCCCTTGAACCTAAAAATAGCAAAGAAATTCATCGTATCCAGACGAGCCAGGGGGAAGGCGATGGCCGCTGCCGCCGGGACTGCAGCAATGGGAAAGCCCGGCAGAAGGGAATTAAAGGCAAATGCTTGACAATAAACAGGCCGTTGCCCTATAATAAATCTATTGCAGTGGATTTGACTGCGTATAGGCGCAATTATAATAGAAGTGAATGATCAATGACAAAGGGGAGGAACCGGCATGGCAAATACAAATGCAAAACAGGTAGTGCTGACCTATGAGGGCCTGGAAAAGCTGGAAAAGGAGCTGGAAGAACTCAAAACAGTCAAGCGAAAGGAAATTGCGGATAAAATCAAGGTGGCCCTGGGTTTTGGTGACCTTTCGGAGAACAGCGAATACGATGAGGCCAAAAATGAACAGGCCATGGTGGAAAGCCGTATTGTACAGCTGGAAAACATGCTGAAAAACGCCAAAGTGCTGGATGATGAGGATATCACCACCGATAAGGTCACCATTGGTTCCAAGGTGACAGTGGTGGATATGGAATTTGATGAGGAGATGGAGTACGCGCTGGTGGGCTCTACCGAAGCCAATCCGGCACAGGGCAAAATTTCGGATGAATCTCCTCTGGGACAGGCGCTCATCGGCCGCAGTGTGGGGGAAGAAATTGAAGTAAATGCTCCCATCGGCGTGCTCATGTACCGCATTACCCACATCAGTAAGTAACCAACCGAGCAGGGAAGGACGGAGAAAAATGGCAGAAATGGAAAAGACCGAACTCACCCAGGAGGAACTGCACGAACAGGCGCGGTTCCGCCGGGAAAAGCTGGCCGCATTGCAGGAGGCAGGATGCGATCCCTTTGAGATTGTGAAATATGACCGGACCCATGTGTCCACCGATATCACCGGGAACTTTGACGAGATGGAAGGCAAGCCGGTGGCGGTGGCTGGCCGTTTGATGAGCAAACGGGGTATGGGCAAAGTGTCTTTCTGTGACCTGCAGGACCGTTTCGGCCGGATTCAGTTGTATGTTAAGCGGGACAACATCGGCGAGGAACCCTATAAAGAATTTAAGAAGCTGGACATTGGCGATATCATTGGTGTAAAGGGTACCGTATTCCGCACCCAAAAGGGTGAAATTTCCATCCAGATCACTGAGTATACCCTGCTCTCCAAATCCCTGCTGCCCCTGCCTGAAAAATGGCATGGTCTCAAGGATGTGGAGCTGCGCTATCGTCAGCGGTATGTGGACCTCATCACCAATCCCACTGCCAAGGTGGCTCTGGTGAACCGCAGCCGGATTGTTTCCGCTATGCGGCGGTATTTGGATGACCGTGGGTATCTGGAAGTGGAAACCCCGGTGCTCAATACCATTCCCGGCGGCGCCGCGGCCCGGCCTTTTATCACCCACCACAATACGCTGGATCTGGATATGTATCTGCGCATTGCCACCGAGCTGCACCTCAAGCGGCTCATTGTGGGCGGTATGGAAAAGGTGTATGAGATTGGACGTATTTTCCGCAACGAGGGCATGGATAAAAACCACAACCCCGAATTTACCACCATTGAGTTGTACGAAGCGTACACCGATTACCACGGCATGATGGATTTGGCGGAAAATCTGGTGCGGCATGTGGCGCAGGAGGTACTGGGTACTACACAGATTACCTACCAGGGCACTGAGATTGATTTGGGCTCTCCCTGGAAGCGCTGGACTATGACCGATGCGGTGAAGCATTTCACTGGCATTGATTTTGATACCATTACCACCGATGAGGAAGCGGTGGCCGCGGCCCGCAGTGTGGGCGTGGAAATTGAGGGTACCATGGCTCGGGGCAATGTGCTCAATCTGCTCTTTGAGGAAAAGGTGGAGGACAATCTGATTCAGCCTACCTTTATTATGGACTACCCGGTGGAGGTTTCTCCGCTGACCAAGCGCAAGCCGGGTAAGCCTGAGCTCACCGAACGGTTTGAGCTGTTTGTGGTGGGCAGAGAACTGGCCAACGCCTACTCCGAGCTGAACGATCCCATCGATCAGCGGGAGCGCTTTATGCGTCAGATGGAATTGCGGGCGGCCGGTGATGAGGAAGCCAACATGATTGATGAGGATTTCCTCAATGCGTTGGAATATGGCATGCCTCCCACAGGTGGTATCGGTATGGGCATTGACCGGCTGGTGATGCTGCTCACTGACAGTGCCACCATTCGGGATGTGTTGTTCTTCCCCACTATGAAGCCTTTGAAATAAGTTGTGGCAGTCAGGCGGCGATTCCTGGGGAGGAATCGCCGCTTTTATATTGGAGGCGTAGCAAGGAGGATACCAATGGGATTTTTGGATAAATGGATGCAGGCCACCAAAAAGAGCGCACGCAAAGGAAGAAGTTGCTGTGCGGTCATTGTGGCAGCCGGTAGCGGCAAACGAATGGGCACCAGTGTCAACAAGCAGTTTTTGGAAATCCAGGGCAAACCGGTGCTGGCCTATACCCTGGAGGCCTTTGAACAATGTGACGTCATTGATGGGATCATTGTGGTGGCCAAAAGCGATGAGATCCCTCTGGTGGCGGATTTGATTGCCCGTTATGACATCAGCAAAGGGAAAAAGGTGGTAGCAGGTGGTCCCACACGCCAGGACTCGGTGTGGAATGGCCTGATGGCTGCGGAGGAGTATGATTTTGTGGCCATTCATGATGGCGCCCGTCCCTTTGTGCATGAAAAACTGATTCAAAAAGCGGTGGAAGAGGCTTGGCTTCACCAAGCAGCGGCGGTGGGTATGCCGGTGAGCGACACTATCAAACGGTGTGATGTTCATGGGCAAATTGTGGAGACAGTGGATCGAAGCGATTTGTGGGCGGTACAAACTCCACAGGTGTTTGACCGGGCCCTGCTCATTGGTGCCCATCGGTATGTGCAGGACCGGGGACTTGCCATCACCGATGATTGCATGGCCATTGAAGCCATGGGCGGTACAGTTCGCATGGTGCAGGGAGATATCTCCAATATCAAAATTACCACAGCGGGCGATTTGCCCCATGGAGAGGCAATCCTGGCCTGGAGGGAGGAAGAGGAAGCATGAGAATCGGGCATGGTTTTGATGTGCACCGTCTGGTGGAAGGTCGGCCCCTGATTTTGGGAGGGGTGGAAATCCCCCATACCCTGGGGCTACTGGGGCATTCAGATGCGGATGTGGTGGTGCACGCCATCATGGATTCGCTGCTGGGTGCGCTGGCGCTGGGAGATATAGGTAAGCATTTTCCTGACACCGATCCCCAGTACAAGGGTATTTCCAGCATTGCACTGCTGCGTCATGTGGCGGGGCTGATCGGTCAGCAGGGGTATCAGGTGGTCAACGTGGACGCCACCATATTGGCACAGCGTCCTAAGCTGGCGCCGCACATTCCCGCAATGCGGGCCAACATTGCGCAGGCGTTGGGGTGTGATCTCTCTTGTATCAGCGTAAAGGCCACTACCACAGAAGGGCTGGGATTCGAGGGAGAAGAAAAGGGAATTTCGGCTCACAGCGTGTGTCTGCTGCAAAACAACTGAAAACTGGTAAAACACGACCGTATGGTCGTGTTTTTTTGTGGGAGGGAACGGCATCTGTAAATGCGCATAGGATGGAAGAGGCGTCAGCCAATTCCAAAAAGAAGGTGGAAATATGTACAGTGCCATACGATTTCGCAGTGCCACCTATACCTTCCGGGCTCGTCAGGCGTTAGAGCGGGCTGGGATCACCTCTATGGTGATACGGGCTCCGGGACGGGTGTCAGGCGAGGGCTGCGGATATATGTTGAAGGTGAAAAGTAAGGATTTGCCCAGAGTTTTGGAAATTCTGGAGAGACAGCGCATTGCCCATCAGGAGGTTTTTGCGCCCTGGAAGGAGGGGACGCGATGATTTATCTGGACAATGCCGCCACTACTTGGCCCAAACCCCCTGCGGTGTCGGTTACGGTGCACAATGCCATAGAGAAGCTGGGGGGAAATCCGGGCCGGGGCGGACATCAAATGAGTATGAGGGCGGGAGAAGCTCTGTTTGGAGCTCGTCAGAAAATCGCGTCGTTTTTCGGCTGTGATCAGCCGGAACAAGTGGTATTTACCAACAACGCCACCTCTGCCCTCAATTTTGCCATACACGGATTGTTGCAGCCTGGAGACCATGTGATCACTTCTCCTTTTGAGCACAATGCGGTAGCTCGTCCCTGCCATTTTCTCAGCCAGCAGGGGGTGGAGTGGAGTGTGGCCCCGGTTTTGCCCCACAGTACTGGCAGCGAAGAGGAAATGGTAGCCGCTTTTGCGGCATTGGTGCGGCCCAATACCAAACTCATTGTGTGCAACCATGTGAGCAATGTATTTGGCAATGTGCTTCCCATTGGAGCCATTGGGCACATGGCCCGGCAGAGGGGGATTTGCTTTTTGGTGGATGCTTCTCAGTCGGCGGGGGTACTTCCCATTCACATGGAAAAACAGTGCATCGATGTGTTGGCGGCCGCGGGACACAAGGGGTTGTATGGCCCGCCCGGAACCGGGATTTTGCTGCGCAGGGAAGGAATTGAGTTTCGCCCATTGATGCAGGGAGGGACCGGCAGTGTGTCGGGACGATTGGATCAGCCTGATTGGTGGCCCGATCAGATGGAGAGCGGAACAGTGAATTTGCCTGCTATTTTAGGGCTACAGGCAGGGGTGGATTATGTGAGCCGGTTGGGGTGGGAGCGCATTGCGCGTCATGAGATGAGCTTGCGGGAATACGCCCGGCGTGGACTGGAGAAGATATCCGGCGTGGAGGTATTTTCACTGCCAGGCCCCTGTACGGGGGTGCTCAGTTTTCGAGTAAAAGGCGAAGACAGCGAGGAAACAGCGCAGCGTCTGGATCGGGCGGGGATTGCAGTACGGGCAGGACTCCATTGTGCTCCGTTGGCTCATGGAGTGATGGGGACATTGGATACGGGAACAGTGCGTGTCAGCCCAGGGGTGTTCAATAACCGTCAGCACATTGACCGGCTGCTGAAAAGTGTGAAAGAGAAGTAAATATTCCATTTTATGGCTTTGATTTGCGGGGAAAATGTGCTACAATAAATAGCAGTGGAATGGTATAAAATCGGGGAATGAAATGCAGAGGTCGGGTTATGAACGAAATTATACGCAATGTGTTGGAAGCGCTGAACTTCCTCACCATTAACAATGTAATAGACATCGCCATTGTTACCTTTGCGATTTACAAGCTGATTCAGCTGGTAAAGGAAACCAGAGCAGAAACGCTGGTGAAAGGCATTTTATTGCTGCTGGCGGTGGTGTATATCAGTGATAAGTTGGAGCTGACCACCATTACCTTTGTGCTGCGCAATTCTTCGGTGTTTATCATGATGTGTGTGGCGGTGATTTTTCAGCCGGAACTGCGGCGTGTGGTGGAAGCTGTGGGGCGCACCCGTCTGAAGGACATCGACTTTTTCGCAGTGAGCGGAGAAACCAATCAGCAAAATCTTTGGAAAAAAGCGGTGGATGCCATTACATCGGCTGCTGAATCCATGTCTGCCGAACGAGTTGGCGCACTTATGGTGTTGGAACAGGATACGAAAATTGGTGAGATTATTGGCACCGGTACGCTGGTCAATGCGGATATTTCTTCAGAGTTGATCCGCAATATCTTCTTCAAAAATTCACCTTTGCATGATGGTGCCATGGTGATTCGGGATTACCGAATTGCTGCGGCGGGATGTTTCTTGCCCCTGTCTGAAAACCAGACCATCAGCAAAAGGTTGGGAACCCGCCACCGGGCGGGTTTGGGCATGAGTGAATGCTGTGACGCACTGGTGGTGATTGTTTCAGAAGAAACAGGAGCCATTTCCATTGCCCGGGGCGGCAATCTCAGTCACAATGTTTCGGCCAAGGAATTGCGCGGTGCGCTGGATAAGGTATTGTGTCCGCCTGCCAAGAAGGAGAACAAGAAATTCAGACTGTGGAGGGGCCGGGACAATGAAGAAGAAAAATAAACGGGATTATTTAATGATGCTGGTATCCTTCATCATTGCCATTGGTCTGTGGGGCATTGCCATGAATGAGGAAAACCCTGATGTAACCAGTTATCGGCCCAATGTTCCGGTGGAATTGGTGGAAACAGGCTATGGTCCCAGCAATGTGGGACTGGAAGTGCTGGAGGGCCAGGATCAGACGGTACGGGTTGCACTGACAGGCAAGTGGAGATATCTCAGCGGAGGTTACAAAGGTCCTCTGGAAGCCAAAGTGGATCTCACAGGAATTACCGAGGCGGGTACCTATGAATTGCCTGTGGAAGTGGATCTGGGTGAAACCACCACCATCAAAGCACGCACTGAGCCAGCGACTGTTTCGGTAACGCTGGATTGGATGGAAACGGTCACATTGCCCGTCAAAGTGGAAGTGGTGGGTACTTCTCAGCAAAACCTGGTGTTGAGTCAAATTTCCGCCAGCCCAGGTACCATTTCAGTGACAGGGCCTAAATCACAGTTGGAAAATCTCAGCCATTTGAGCGTAGTGGTGGATGTGAGCAGTGTCAGCGATGACGCGGTGCTAACTTTGCCAGTGAGTCTGATTAACAAATCCGGTGAGATTGTAGAAAATCCCCACATTACATTGGAGCAGACCAATGTGCGGGTAACCATTCCGGTGCATAAATCCAAGAGTGTAACGGTACAGGCGCCCACCACAGGGTCGCTTCCCGAGGGCTATTGGTTGAAGGAGATCAAAGTAGCTCCTTCTTCGGTACTGATTGTAGGCAGCGAAGAAGTTTTGGCGGGAATTGATTCCATTGAATGTGTGGCAGTGGATTTGTCCAATATCCGGCAGGATACTACGGTGGAAAGAGCGCTTCGTTTGCCCGATGGTGTGCAGTGTTTGTCGGAAGACACCATTTGTGATGTAACTGTTGTGGTAGAAGCTGGGGAAGAAAAAACACTGGAAGTAAAAAATCTGGAAACTATAGGTGTACCAGATGGGTATACGGCTCAGGTGACTACACAGGCTCTGCAGATTCAATTATATGGACCGCCCTCTCAATTGGATGAGATATCAGCAGAAGATGTGCGGGCACAGGTGGATCTCAGTTATGTGGATGTGGAACAGCTGACGGGAGAGCCCCTGACGGTACCAGTGAAATTGACACTGCAAAATCAGCAGGATGTGAAAATTCAGGGCAGTTATACAGTGGAAGTGACACTCACTCCCGAAGAGCCGGAACAACAGGAATAAGACAGAAACAGAATCTGAAAAATTTTATATTTTTCAGATTCTGTTGTTTGAGGGGATCATATGAGTATTGTGGTACAAAATCTCAGATTGCCGTTGGAGGCTCGGGATGAGGATGCAGTGGCACAGGCGCAGAAACGTCTGAAACAAAAGGCGAAGGGCTATGTGCTGAAAAAGGCGGTAGACTGCCGCCGCAGGGAAATTACCTTTGTGTACAGCGTGGCTTTTGACGGCCTGCCCGAGGAGGAAAAATGGGTGGCCCGATTGGCGGATCCGGATGTGACGGTGAAAAGCAGCCAGCCATTGGAACTCCATCCGGGGGATCAGGCCATGGATGGCAGACCGGTGATTTGCGGCTTTGGTCCGGCGGGGATGTTTGCGGCATTGCTGTTGGCACGTCATGGGTATCGTCCATTGGTTTTTGAAGGTGGAAGTCAGGTGGAGCAGCGGGTGCAAAAAATTACCCGTTATTGGGAAACTGGTGAATTGGACCCGGAGTGCAATGTGCAGTTTGGGGAAGGAGGAGCAGGAACCTTTTCCGATGGGAAGCTGACCACCCGCATTGGGGATAGCCGGTGCCGGTGGGTGCTGGAAGAACTGCATCGGTTTGGCGCTCCGGAGGAAATTCTCTATCTGGCAAAACCCCACATCGGTACTGACCATCTGCGCAGCGTGGTGCGTAGCATCCGTCAGGAGATTCAACGTTTGGGGGGCGAGATTCACTTTGACGATCGGGTGGAGGAAATTTTACTCCGAAACGGAAGAGCGGTTGGAGTGCGTACTGCCAAGAGCGGAACGGTGGAAGAGGGACCGGTGGTGTTGGCCATTGGTCACAGTGCCCGCAGCACCTATGAAATGCTGCTGCAAAAGGGTTTTGCCATACAGCCTAAACCTTTTTCAGTAGGGGTGCGCACCGAGCATTTGCAGCGGGAAATGGACCGCATGGTGTATGGCCGGTATGCCGGACACCCCAATTTGCGGCCGGCGGAATATCAGCTGTCCCATCGGGTGGGACAGAGAGCCTGCTACAGCTTTTGCATGTGCCCGGGCGGAACGGTGGTGGCTGCCGCTTCGGAGACGGGGAGCATTTGCGTCAATGGAATGAGTGAATTTGCCCGGGATGGGGTGAATTGCAACAGCGCTATTGTAGCCTCTGTGGAGCCGGAGGATTTCCCCGGCAATCATCCCCTGCGGGGTATGTATTTTCAGCGGGAGCTGGAAAAAGCCGCCTGGATGCTGGGGAAAGGCGGAGCTCCTATCCAGCGGCTGGGAGATTTTCGAGATGGACATGCCGCAAACGCTCTGGGAAAAGTAAAGCCCAGTTATACAGGCAAAACCACCGCTGGGGATCTCAGCGGACTGTTTCCTTCCCAGGTGCGGGAACTGCTGTTACAAGGATTTGCCCGGTTTGACAGCCGATTGAAGGGATTTTCTCAAGGAGATACGTTGCTCACTGCGGTGGAAACCCGAACGTCCGCTCCGGTGCGGATTTCCAGAGGGGAAGATCTGCAGAGCACAGCGGTGGAAAACGTCTACCCATGCGGGGAAGGATGCGGATATGCGGGCGGTATTATGAGCGCGGCGGTGGATGGGATCCGTGTGGCAAGTCAAATCATCAGCCGGTACGCGCCCCTGGTGTGAACCCTCCTCCCTTCCGGTCAATATACTACGGTATCAGACATTGGGAGGGGATACCATGAAAATCGGCCTGGCCTTGTCCGGTGGAGAGGGCATGGCATGTTATATTGGTGTACTGCGCATCCTGCGACGCGCAAATATAGAATTTGATATGATTTCCGGCGTCAGTACCGGTGCGGTGGTGGCGGCGTTGTGGGCGGCTGGCTATACGGCAGAGGAACTGGAGTGTCGTTTGCAATATGGCAGAGAAAAATCTCCCCACCCGTTGGCACAGCGGTTGTCAGAAGAGCATCTGGCTGGGCAGATGGCCCAGTTGCTGGAAGAGAAAAACATCTATCAAATGGAGCAGTTTCCCATACCAGTAGCCATTCCGGCGGTGGATTTGTCCACTGGGAAAACGGTGTATTTTGTCAGCCGAAAAGAGTCGCTGCTGGACAGCCAGGAGGCCATTTTCCGGCAGGATGTGGAGGTGGCCAGAGCGGTGCGGGCATCTTTGTCCTGTCCGGTAGCCCTGCCTCCCATTCCCATACAGGGGATGCAGTTGGTGGATGGTGGACTTCGGGAAGCCATGCCGGTGACGGTACTCAAAACCATGGGAGCTGACCGGGTGTTGGCGTTGCGAACTCGCGCTGGTGAGCCTGGCAAAGTATGGGGCCCGGTGCAGGCTGCGGCACGTTCTCTGGAAATTGTGGGACGGCTGCAGCAGGGAGAACGATATGCGGATTATGTGCTGGAGGTAGTTCCTCCGGCGGATGAAAGGTGGGCTCGCGGCGTGCGGGCAGGAGAAGTACAGGCGGAACAGGTTCTGCCGGACATTGAAAAAGCCCTGTATGAATAGGGCGGGGAGGAATTATGGAACAGACTGCAAAAGTGATTGGAATTGAAGGAAGCCGGGCTCGCATCATGGTGGTGCGGAAATCGGCCTGCGGGCATGACTGCAGCAAGTGCGGAGGAGCCTGCGGAAAGGAAACACCCCTCATTGCCTATGCGGAAAACCCGTTGGGCGCTCAGGTGGGGGATTTTGTGGAAATTCACACCCGGGATGGGGAATTGCTGCGCAATGCGGCGGTGACATATATGGTCCCCATCGTGGTGTTTTTGGTGGGTTTTGTGGCTGCTTATTTGGGGGGAATGCCTCAGGGGACTTCTGCTTTGATCGGAGGCTTGGCTTTTGTGCTGGCCATTGCGGGAGTGATTGTATATGACAGAAAGGTGGCTCGATTTGCGGCTTTGCCGGTGATTCAGCGGATTATACGATAATATAAAAGACGCCGGAGAGAAAACTCTCCGGCGTTTTTTATGTGGTATGTTTGGCCTGCTCCAAACGATCGATTTCCCGCATCTCACGCCAGGCAAAAAACAGAGAGAGCAGGAAAGCAGCACAGTCCGCTACCGGGCCGGCGTACATGACGCCGTCGATGCCCAAAAACATGGGAAAAATCACAATTAGGGGCAGCAGCAAGATGACCTGTCGGGTGAGGGAGAGAAAAATTCCCTTGTAGGCTTTGCCGATGGAAGTGAAAAACTGAGAGGTAATAGGCTGTACACCATTGGCAAAGGCCATAAGCATATAGATGCGGAAATATCGTTCGGCGAAATGGAAATAGGCTTCGCTGCCCTCGCCGAACAGGCCGATGATCTGCCGGGGCAGCAGTTGGAAGCAGAGCCAGCCCACTGTAAAAATGCACAAAGCGGCTCTGATGGCCAGCCAGTAGGTCTTTTTGACCCGGGGATACAGTTGGGCGCCGTAGTTATACCCCACAATGGGCTGACATCCCTGGGAAATACCGATGCCAAAAGCCATACAGACCATATTGACTTTGGCGATGATCCCCGCCACTGCCAGCGGAATATCCTGTCCGTAATCGGACAGAGCGCCATAATGGGTCAATATATTGTTCATGGTGATCTGCACGATCATCATGGCGATCTGGTTGAAAAATCCGGTGGCACCCAGAGAGACAATGGCTCCCACCAGGGCCAGGCGCAGACGGAAATGCTGAGGCTGCAATTGAATGGTGCGGAACTGGAAGAGATAGGCGCCGGCCAGCAGACAGGAGAGAATTTGACCGATCACAGTGGCGATGGCAGCTCCAGCAATTCCCCAGAAGTGAATGAAAATGGGGTCCAGAATGGTGTTGAGAATCGCACCTGCCAGCACACAGAACATGGAATATTTGGGGCTGCCGTCTGAGCGGATGAGATTGGAAAAGCCATTGCCGAAAATGAGGAAGGGAAATCCCAGTGATGTGATGCCGGTATAGATCACCGCGTTTTCGTAGGCGTCTGGGGTGGCTCCGAAGAAAAGCAGCAGCGGGTGTAGAAAGGTTCGGCTGATCACACAGAGGGCAATGCCGGACAGCACCAGCATGGAAATGGCATTGCCGGCAATGTTGGCGGCTCGCTGGGTATCTCCCCGGCCCATGCTCAGATTGAAATTGGCCGCACCGCCAATGCCAAACAGCAGGCTGAGTGCGGTACACATAAAGGTGAGAGGGAAGGCGATGTTGGTGGCGGCATTTCCCAAAAGCCCCACTCCCTGTCCGATGAATAGCTGGTCCACCATGTTGTATAGCGCATTGACCAAAATGGCAATGATGCTGGGGAGGGCATAATTGAACAGCAATTTGCCTTCAGACTGGTTGGCCAGCCGATTTGCGCTCTTTGACATGATCTCACTTCCTTTTCGTGCTCTATTTTTATTATAAAACCTGGAGCGGGAAAGTCAACGCACCCATGAATGAGCAGGGTGCTATGAGGGTGAAAGGGACAGCATTTGGAAGAAAAAACAAGAAATCAGCGAAATTTACAATTTGTTCATTGCAACCAGACGGGTTTTACGGTATGATAGTGGAGATAAATGAGATGGGGGGTAAGGGTTTGTTCGGTTACGTCACCCCTTATAAAGGCGAGCTGAAAGTTCGGGAATTTGAGGAATACCGCGGTGTGTATTGCGGACTCTGCAAAACCATTGGCAAACAATATGGCCAGTTGCCCCGGATGTTTTTGAGCTATGACTATGTGTTTTTGAGCCTGCTTTTGCAGGCGGCGGGGCAAAATCAAGACAATGAATTAAAACCCTGCCGCTGTATGCTGCATCCCACACAGAAACGGCTCATCTGCTGTCAGAATAATAGTCTGCTGTATGTGAGCGGAGTCAGCGTACTGTTGCTCTACCACAAGGCACAGGACAATATACAGGATGGGAAATGGCACAAACGCCTGCTCTATCGAGGGCTGCGGCTGTTGCTCACTCCTGCCTACCGCAAGGCAAAAAAAGCGCATCCGCAGGTGGAAGAAGCGGTGCTTCACAGCATTGAGCGTTTGAATCAGGTGGAGAGGGCCCGCAGCGACAATATGGATGAAGCGGCGGATACCTTTGCGGAACTGATGGAAGCGGTGGTGACCAGCGGTTTGGAAGAGGGAACCCAGCGCCGGGTGGCGGGTGAACTGGCCCGGCATCTGGGACGGTGGATTTACCTGATGGACGCGCTGACCGATTTGGAGGAAGATGTGGAGCAGGGAAGTTACAATCCGCTGTTCTATCGTTTTGCCTACCAGGAGCAGGAGGGTGTGGCGGCGTTTCGCCAGCGCATTGCTTCCACGGTGGATTTTACATTGGTGCAGTCGCTCAGTTCCATGTTGATGGCATGGCAGCTGCTGCCCCATTGCCGCTTAAGCGGCATTTTGGAAAATATTATATGTCTGGGGCTCCGGGCAAAACAGCAGGAGCTCATTGGCAAAGAAGGAGAAGAAACGGATGGATCCTTATAAAGTATTGGGCATTAACCAGAACGCCACGGATGAAGAGGTGAAACAGGCCTATCGCACCCTGGCCAGAAAGTATCACCCGGATAAGTATATTGACAATCCGCTGGCGGATCTGGCCCAGGAAAAGATGAAGGAAATCAACGAGGCTTATGATACCATCGTCAAACAGCGGGAAAACAGCGGTTATCAGGGTGGCCAGAGCTACGGTGGTCAACAGAGCTATGGTGGACAGCAGAGTTACGGTGGTTACGGCGGACAGGCCGGCGGCAATCAGCAGGCCATGTATGCCCGTACCCGTCAGTTCATCGCCATGGGCAATGTGGCCCAGGCGGAAGTGATCCTCAACAGCATTCCTAACCGGGATGCGGAATGGTATTACCTGCGGGGCAGCATTGATTACCGGCGGGGCTGGTATGACCAGGCCCAGCGGAATTTCCAGCGGGCCTGTGAAATGAATCCTGGCAATCGGGAATATCAGCAGGCACTGGCTTCCATGAGCAATCGGGGCAATGTATACCGCAATGCCGGCGGAGATTACATGGGGGGCGGATGCACCACCTGCGATTGCTGTACGGCTTATTGCCTGGCGGATTTGTGCTGCAATATGGGTTGCTGAACAGGCGAGGAGATGACTGAATGAACAAAAGTTCTGAGGTGGCCACAGGCGGTGTGCTCACCGCGCTGGCAGTGGTCATCATGACTCTTTCCAATGTGTTCACTACCCTTTCCTATACGTTGGCCATAGCGGCGGGATTGTGCGTGATGGTGGCGTTGGTGGAATTGGGGCGCCGGGGTGCCTGGTTGGTATTTGCCGCCTCTGCCATATTGGCGGGAATTTTGGTGGCTTCCAAGGAAAATGTGGTCCTGTATGTGGGGCTGTTTGGCTATTATCCCATTCTGAAAAGTATGATTGAGAAAATAGACCGTCCCCGACTGGAATGGGGCATCAAATTGCTGGTGGCCAATGGAGCGTTTGCGGCGATGGCAGCAGTGTTGTGGTATGTCTTGCGGATTCCCATGGAGGGCGGTATATATTTTGCAGTACTGCTATGGCTGCTGGCCAATGGATGTCTGGTGCTGTATGATAAAGTGTTAGCATTGGCAACCCAGCAGTATATCCATCGATTCAAAAAAAGAGGATGAAATTACAATCTTGTTGTTTTCAAATTCACTAAAATGTGGTATAATAACAAGATATGATAACATGGGTTTTGTACGTGCAAAGCCCTGGAAATGGTGGTAGAAACATGATTAAAAGCATGACGGGTTATGGAAGAGCCCAGCAGAAACTGGACGGAAAAACCTATCTGGTGGAGGTCAAATCAGTCAACCACCGGTATTTTGACTTTGCCTGCCGCACTCCGCGGAGTTATGGCTTTGTGGAGGACAAGCTGAAATCCGCTTGTCAGGCTCGGATCAGCCGGGGCAAGGTGGATGTGTTTGTCACAGTGGCGGCGGAAGAGGTCGCCGATGTGGAAGTACAGGTCAATGCCCCGGTCCTGGAAAGCTATCTGGCAGCCCTGCGGGAGATTCGCGATCGGTATGGATTGGCTGACGATATTACAGTGATGCAGGTGGCACGTCTCACCGATGTGCTCCAGCAGGAAAAAAAGGAAGAGGATCAGCAGCAGGTGACGGACAATGTGCTGACCGTTTTGGAAGAAGCCCTGGGAGATTTTTTGCAGATGCGTGAAAACGAAGGGCGCAACCTGTATGAAGATCTGGTACAGCGGGGACATACGCTGGAAGAACTGCGCAGTCAGGTGGAAGAGCTGGCGCCCCAGGTGGAAGCCGAGTATGCTCAGCGGCTGGAAGCCCGTATGACTGAAATTTTGGGCACTGCGGATTACGACCGGCAGCGGCTGCTCACCGAGGTGGCGGTTTTTGCGGATAAGGTGTCCATCACCGAGGAACTGGTGCGGCTCAAGAGTCACATTCAGGAATATTATAAGCTGCTGGAGCAGGAAGGTCCTGTGGGCCGTAAATTGGATTTCCTCATTCAGGAGATGAATCGGGAATCCAATACCATTGGTTCCAAATGCAATTTTGCGGAGATCACCAAACGGGTGGTGGACCTGAAGAGTGAATTGGAAAAGATAAGAGAACAGATTCAGAACATCGAATAGGAGGAATGCGGAATGAAGCTCATCAACATCGGTTTTGGCAACATGGTTTCCGCCAACCGGCTCATTGCCATTGTCAGTCCCGAATCCGCCCCCATTAAGCGGATCATTCAGGAGGCAAGAGACCGGGGAATGCTCATCGATGCCACCTATGGACGGCGGACCCGTGCTGTGATTATTGCCGACAGCGATCATGTGATCTTGTCCGCAGTACAGCCTGAAACGGTGGCGCACCGTCTGGATGATATGGAGGATGATGAGGAGAATGACATTGAATAACCGGGGGACTTTGTTTATCATATCCGGACCGTCAGGAGCCGGAAAGGGTACGGTATTGGGCCGTGTGATGCAAAATCGAGATGATTTGTTTGTTTCCATTTCCGCCACTACCCGGCAGCCCAGAGAGGGCGAGGTGGACGGTGTCAATTATTACTTCGTATCCAAAAAGCGGTTTGAGGAGATGATCGCCGCCCAGCAGGTGTTGGAGTATGCCTGTTACTGCGGCAATTACTATGGCACTCCACTGGAAGCGGTGGAACAGCGTCTGGCCCAGGGGATGAATGTGATCCTGGAGATTGAAGTGGTGGGAGCTGCCAAAGTGAAAACCATTAAGCCGGATGCCGTATCCATTTTTATCACACCTCCCAGCATGCAGGTGCTGGAAAAGCGTCTGCGGGATCGGGGAACAGAGACCGAAGAGGTGATCCGGGGGCGGCTGGATACAGCCCGCCGGGAAATTCAGGAAATTGACAAATATGATTACATTGTGATCAACGATGAGCTGGAGACCGCTGTGGGTGAGCTGGAAACCATCATTGACAGCCAGCGGTATCGGGCGGCCAACAGAAGTGAAAGTATTAAAGGGGGATTTTGAATATGTTGTATCCTGCAGTCAATGATCTGGCGAAAAAAGTGGGCAATCGGTATTCGCTGGTGATTGTTACGGCCAAACGGGCCCGGCAGATTGTCAATGAGCTGGAAGAAACCGGAGAGGTGAGCGATGACAAGCCGGTGAGCACCGCAGTACATGAGTTGGCCGACGACACGATTCACTGCGTACACCATACAGCCAAAGAGTGACAGAGAAGAGGCAGCTAGACTGCCTTTTTTGCTGGAAAAAAACAGGAGGAGGTGACAGGGTATGGTGGCAACGGTTTACGTACGAGGCACCCTCTATAAAAACGACCGGCCTTACGATTATCAGGTGCCGTTTCAATTGGAAGAGCGCATTTCTGTGGGAAGCCGGGTCACTGTACCCTATGGAGCCGGCGACCGGCCACGCGAAGCGGTGGTGGTGGAACTGAAGGAAGAGAGCGAATACCAGGAGCTCAAAACCCTTCGCTCGCTGGTGGAGGCTGAACCGGTGTCAGGAGAGATGCTGCGGCTGGCCCGCTGGGTCAAGCGTCAGTATTTTTGCACCTTTTATGAGGCGCTGCGCCTGACGTTGCCCCCCGGTGCCTTTGTGCGCTTTGCGGGAGAGCAGGAGATTGTACGGGACGGCAAACGGTATCGGCGTTTTGCCTGCCTGACAGAGGAGGAGTCAGCCCGGCGGTATCTGGAAGAGCTTCCGCCCAGGTATGCGGCTCAGGCGGAAGTGCTGGAGAGTCTGTTGGCGGAACGGGAACTGCCCGTCAGCTCTCTGTGCAGTCTCTCTGCGGTACAGACCCTGGTGAAAAAGGGACTGGTCACTCTGGAGGAACGGGTGGTAGAGCGGGATCCCTATGGGGATCTGCAATGGGAACAGGAAGCTCCCAAAGAGCTGCATCTCAATCCGGAACAGGCTTCGGCCGTCCGGCAGATGGAGCAGTGGCTGGAGGAGGATCAATCCCATACCGCTCTGCTGCATGGTGTGACCGGCAGCGGAAAGACGGTAGTTTTTCTGCAAATCATTGCCAAAGCTCTGGCTATGGGACGCAGTGCTCTTCTTTTGGTTCCGGAGATCTCTCTCACCCCCCAAATGGTGCAGGTGTTTTACCGTCAGTTTGGCAGACAGGTTGCGGTGCTGCACAGCGCCATGAGTGTGGGGGAACGCAGCGACGCCTGGCGGCAAATTCGGCGGGGAGAAAAAACCATCGTCATTGGTACCCGTATGAGTGTGTTTGCTCCGCTGGTGCGTCCAGGGGTGTTCATCATTGATGAGGAACAGGAGGGCACCTACAAATCGGAGATGGCTCCCCGTTATGACGCCAGGGAGGTAGCCGCACTGCGGAACCGATGGCATAAGGCGCTGCTGGTGCTGGCCTCTGCCACACCCAGTGTGGAGAGCTACTGGCGGGCCCGCCAGGGGGAGTATCATCTGTTGGAGCTTCCTCATCGCTATAACGGGAAGCCATTGCCGCCCACCCATATCGTGGATATGACTGCGGAGCTGAAACGGGGCAACCGCACCATGTTCTCAGACCGGCTGCTGGAAGAGCTGCGAATCAACCGGGAAAAAGGGGAGCAGAGCATTCTCTTTCTCAACCGGCGGGGGTACAGCACCTTTCTCTCCTGCCGGGAGTGTGGGTATGTGGTCACCTGTCCCAACTGCGCAGTATCCATGACCTATCACCAAGAGGGACGGATGCAGTGCCATTACTGCGGCTGCAGTCAGCCGGTGCCCCAGCGGTGCCCGGAGTGCGGCAGTCCATACATTCGGTATTTTGGAGCGGGGACCCAGCAGGTGGCGGAAAAACTTTCACAGCAACTGCCCGGCTTGCGGGTGATGCGTATGGATGCGGACACCACCGCTCACAAAGACAGCCACCGGGAACTGTTGGAGCGCTTCCGGCAGGGCGAAGCGGATGTGCTGGTGGGAACCCAGATGGTGGTCAAAGGACTGGACATTCCCAATGTGACGCTGGTGGGGGTGCTCAACGCTGATCTCTCCCTGTATGTGGAGGACTATCGGGCGCCGCAGAACACCTTTTCGCTGATTGCTCAGGTGGTGGGCCGGTGCGGCCGGGGCCACAAGGAAGGACGTGCGGTGATTCAGACCTATACACCGGCCAATTCCACCATTCGTTACGGGGCGGCGCAGGAGTATCTTCCTTTCTATGAAGAGGAGATTTCCATGCGCAGGCTGATGGGCTATCCTCCGTTTTGCGATCTGTGGGTAGTGACCATCACTGGAGAGGAGGAAGCTCCCACCCAGGCCGCTATACAGGCGGTGGCAGAGGCACTGCAAAAGGCCATTGCCTTCTGGGAGGGATGGAAACTCATCGGCCCCAGTCCCTGCCGGGTCAGCAGAATCAAGGGGGAATACCGGTATCGGGTGATTCTCAAGGGCCGCAGCGAAAAAAGAATGTTGGCAATGATGGACAGTCTGCTGAAAACCTTTTATAATAAACGTGAGTTCAAACAACAGCGGATTACGGTGGACCGCAATCCGTACAGCTTTGTATAAATGAGGAGGAAATCATGGCAATTCGCAATATTGTATTGGTGGGCGATGATACGCTGCACAAAACCTGTAAGCCGGTGACCCGGTTTGACGCCAAACTGCACCAGTTACTGGATGACATGAGAGACACTCTGGCCGCGGCCAACGGTGTGGGATTGGCTGCGCCTCAGGTGGGGATTTTGCGCCGGGTGGTCATTGTGGACGACAATGGTACCATTCTGGAGCTGATCAATCCGGAAATTGTGGAGGTGAGCGGTTCCCAGAACGATGTGGAAGGCTGTCTGTCGGTCCCGGGCAAATGGGGCTATGTGGAACGTCCTCAGACGGTGACGGTGCGGGCGCAGGACCGCAATGGCGAGGAATTTATCGCCACCGGGCATGATCTGACCGCGCGCTGCTTCTGTCATGAAATCGATCACCTTACCGGACATCTGTTCACCGAGCTGGTGACAGAGTTTGTAGACATCGACCAGCTGGAGGAAAGCCGAGAAACAGAGGAGGAATAATGGCATGAAAGTGCTGTTTATGGGTACGCCCGATTTTGCGGTTCCCTGTCTGCGTGCGTTGACGGAGGATCCTCATTATCAGGTAGTGGGTGTGTTCACCCAGCCGGATAAGCCCCAGGGGCGCAAAATGGTTCTCACCGCGCCTCCGGTGAAGCAATACGCGCTGGAACAGGGATATCCGGTTTTCCAGCCGGAGAAAATGAAAGATGGCACCGCTCTGGCACAAATCCAGCAATGGGCGCCTGATGTGATTGTGGTGGTGGCCTTCGGCCGCATTCTGCCCAAAGAGATTTTGGATTATCCCCCCTATGGCTGCATCAACATCCATGGTTCTCTGCTGCCCAAGTATCGGGGAGCGGGCCCCATCCAATGGTGTGTGCTCAACGGAGAAGAATTGGCTGGCGTCACCTCCATGCAGATGGCGGAAGGGCTGGACACCGGGGATATGCTGCTGAAAACCTCTACCCCTATTGGGGAAAACGAAACGGCTGTGGAACTGTTTGACCGGCTCAAGGAACTGGCGGCAGAGAATCTGCTTCGTACATTGGAGGGGCTGAAAGCGGGGACATTGACTCCCGAGCCTCAAAAGGAGGCGGAGAGCAGCTATGCGCCCATGCTCAAAAAAGAGATGGCATTGATTGATTTTTCACAGCCCGCTCAAACAGTGCATAATCACATTCGGGGAATGAATTCGTGGCCGGTTGCCTATACTTTTGCTGAGGGGCGCAAATTGAAGGTGTTTACCTCCCGTATGGGAGGTGACAGCAGCGCCCTGCCGGGAACGGTACTGGAGCAGGATCGGGAAAAGGGTCTGCGTGTGGCCTGTGGCCAGGGAAGTGTATGGCTGCTGGAGGCTCAGCTGGAAGGCAAAAAGCGAATGACCATAGATGCACTGCTTCGGGGATTTCCTCTGCCGCCGGGAACGGTTCTGGGACAGGGAGAATAACAGGAGAGTGAGGATTGCAACATGTTTTATGGCATTGATTCCACTTATATCGTATTGGTAGTGCCGGCGTTGCTGCTGGCCATGTGGGCCCAAGCGACGGTCAAGAGTACCTTTGCCCGGTACAGTCAGGTGTTTGCCCATCGGGGCTATACCGGGGCAGATGTGGCCCGGCTGGTGTTGGACCACAATGGCTTGCAGAATGTCCGAATTGAGCATGTACAGGGAAGCATGACCGATCACTATGATCCCAGGACCAATGTGGTGCGGCTGTCTGATACGGTGTATGGCAGTACCTCGGTGGCGGCCATCGGAGTGGCCACCCACGAAGTGGGGCATGCCATCCAGCACGCGGAAGGTTATTTCCCCATCAAGGTGCGTACCGCCATCATTCCGCTGACCAATTTTGGTTCGCAGCTGGCTATGCCGCTGATTTTGTTTGGGCTGCTGTTCAACAACAGCTGGCTGGCGCAGGTGGGTATTCTGTTTTTCTCGTTTGCTGTACTGTTTCAGCTGGTGACGCTGCCTGTGGAATTTAACGCCAGCGGACGGGCTTTGCGGATTTTGGACAGCACCGGTATTTTGAATGAGGAAGAGCACCGAGGAGCTCGTAAGGTACTACGGGCAGCGGCCATGACCTATGTGGCAGCTACGGTGGTGGCATTGGCGCAGTTGCTGCGGCTGATCATTCTGTTCGGCGGCCGGCGCAATCGGGAGTGACAAGGAGGAATCATATGGCACAGCAGCCTCAGCGTGTTCTCACCGCCCGGGAAGGGGCGGTGCAGGCGTTGTACGCCACCCTGTATCAGGGGGCGTACTCCAACATACAACTGAAACAGCTGCTGCGGCAGGGGATGGATCAGCGGGAACGGGCATTCTGCACCGAACTCACCTATGGGGTGCTGCAGACCAGCACCCTGCTGGAGCATTATCTGGCTGCCTTTTCCAGCGTGCCGCTGCGCAAGCTGGACCCCTACATAAAGTTGATTCTGCTGACGGCCATCTATCAGATTTTGTATTTGGAAAGAGTGCCCGACCGGGCGGCCTGCGATGAAGCGGTCAAGCTGGCCCGGCGGTATGCCCGGCGCAATCCCAGAATTGCGGGATATGTCAATGCGGTGCTGCGGGCCGTGGTGGCTAATCGTGATGCGCTCCCACCTCTCAATGAGCCCACCAAGGAGGCTTATTGGGCCAAGCGGTATGCGCTGCCTCTGTGGCTGGTGGAGATGTGGGTCCGGCAATATGGACGGGAAACGGCCAAAGCCCTGTGCGAGGGCTGCAATACCCGCCGGGATACCGTAGTGAGAGTCAATACGCTGCGAGCCTCATTGCCTCAGGTGCAGCGGGAGCTGGAGGAGCAGGGGATTGCCTGTCAGCCGGTAGAAGGATTGCCAGAGGCTCTGCGGATTCGTTTTACGGGGGATATGGAGCAGTTGCCCGCATATCGGGAGGGACGGCTCACACCGCAGGATGTGGGTTCTCAGATCGCGGTGGCGGTGTTGGCTCCCCAGCCGGGAGAACAGGTGTTGGACCTGTGCAGTGCGCCAGGAGGGAAATCACTGCTGATGGCCCAATATATGAAAAACAGGGGAGAAATTCAGGCCTTTGATCTCCATGAGCACAAAGTGGACATCATCCGGCGCAATGCGGCAAGGGCCGGAGTGCAAATTCTCCGGGCCCAGTGCGGTGATATGATCCAGCTGAGGCCAGAGCTGCGGCAGAGTGCTCATCGGGTGCTGTGTGATGTGCCCTGCAGTGGACTGGGGATCATTGCCAAAAAGCCGGATATCCGGTATAAAGCCCAGGAGGATGCGGCACAGCTTCCGCCCATTCAGCTGGCCATTTTGCGCAATGCCATGGAATATGTGAGGCCCGGCGGAGTGCTGGTCTATTCCACTTGTACTCTGAATCAGGAGGAAAATGAAGCGGTGGTACAGCAGGCTCTGCGGGAAAATACGCATTTCCGGCCTGATCTGGTGGAGTGCAGCTACCATCATATCCGGGAGAAAGGGTGGGTTACCCTGTTGCCTCATGTGTATGACAGCGATGGCTTTTTCATAGCCCGGCTGAGGAGAGAATAGATGGAACAGAAAGTGGATTTGAAAAGCATGCGGGAAGAGGAACTGACCGCCTATGTCACCGGGACGCTGGGACTTCCCAGATTTCGGGCGGGACAGATCTTCCAATGGCTGTATAAGGGAGTGGAATCCTTTGAGGAAATGACCAATCTCAGCCGGGAAATCCGCGCGATGCTGGAGGAAAACTGTTATATCGATGTGCTGAAAGTGGAGCAAAAACAGGTATCCACCGACGGCACCATCAAATATTTGTGGCGATTGATGGATGGAAATTTTGTGGAGAGCGTACTCATGCAGTATAAGCATGGCAATTCCATCTGTGTGTCTACCCAGGTGGGCTGTGCCATGGGGTGCCGCTTCTGCGCCTCTACGCTGGAGGGAAAGGTGCGTAATCTCCATGCCAGTGAAATCCTGGACCAGGTGCTGTTCGCGCAGAAGGAGAGCGGCCGGCCCATTTCCAACATTGTGCTGATGGGGATTGGCGAGCCGTTGGACAACTATGACAATGTGCTCACCTTTCTTTACAATGTCAACCATGAAAAGGGCATGAACATTGGGATGCGGCACATTTCCCTTTCCACCTGCGGACTTTGCGACCGCATTGATCAGCTGGCGGAGGAGGGGTTGGGTATTACCCTGTCCATTTCCCTGCATGCCTTCAATGATGAGGTGCGCAGTGAAATCATGCCCATCAACCGGCGGTATAACATTGCCACTCTGCTGGAGACCTGCCGGCGGTATATTGCAAAAACCGGACGGAGAATCTCTTTTGAATACACACTGATCAGCGGAAAAAATGACAGTCCCCAGCAGGCGCGCCAGCTGGCGGCTTTGCTCAGGGGGATGCTGTGCCATGTGAATCTCATTCCGGTCAATGAGGTGAAGGAATGTGGTTTCCGGCGCAGTGATCCCAGGAGAGTGGAGCGATTCCGGCAGACCCTGGAGCAATGTGGTGTGAATGCCACAGTACGGCGGCGGCTGGGAGGAGATATTGAAGCCAGTTGTGGTCAGCTGCGCCGCAAAGCGTCAGGCATGGCTGCGAAGGATAAAGCAGAACTGAAAGGACGGTGAAGCAAATGGAATATTTTGGCGCTACCCACATGGGCAAGGTGCGCAAGAGCAACGAGGATGGTTTTGCCATACTCCCTCTGGAGCAGGGGCGGCTGTTATTGATATTGTGTGATGGAATGGGAGGAGAAAACGCTGGAGAAGTGGCCAGTGGACTGGTGATTGGAGAGATGCAGAAAAAGGCCGCCAAGGCGTTGAAAAATGTTCAGACGTTGAAGGACGCCCGCAGTGCGCTGCGGAGCATTCTCAGCACTGCCAATAAACTGATTTATGAGCGTTCCGGTAAGAATGAAGAACTGCGGGGGATGGGAACTACCGCGGTAGCTGCCTATTTGCTGGGACAGGAGATGCTGTTTATCAATGTGGGAGATTCCCGCGGCTATCTCATTCGGGAAGGAAAGGCCCAGCAGGTGACCACCGATCATTCGCTGGTGGAAGAAATGATTCGGCAGGGAGTTCTCACTCGGGAGGAGAGCCGCAATTATCCGGGTCGTAATATGATCACCATGGCTATTGGGACAGATCCGGCGGTTCTGCCTGATTCTTACGAGCGGATTTTGCAGCCGGGGGATCGGGTGCTGTTGTGCAGTGATGGACTGACCAACATGATTGAAGATGAGAGAATTGCAGAAATTGTGGAAGGTGCCGGTTCGGTACAGCAGGCGGTGGAACAGCTGATTGAAGAGGCCAACCGCAATGGTGGGAAAGACAACATCACCGTCATCCTGTTTGCATATTGAGGAGGTTCATTGCTATGGATCATATGATTGGAAAAATATTGGCCAACCGGTATGAGATCCTGGAAAAGATCGGTGCCGGAGGAATGGCCAATGTCTATAAAGCCAGATGTCATGTACTCAATCGCTATGTGGCGGTGAAGATTCTCAAGGAAGAGTACAAGGATGAAAAGGAATTTCTGGATCGTTTCAGCACCGAAGCTCGGGCAGTGGCGCTGATGTCTCACCCCAACATTGTGGCGGTGTATGATGTGGGCAACGAGGAAGGTCTGCCCTATCTGGTGATGGAACTGATTGAGGGCATTACCCTCAAGCAGTACATTGCCCAGAAGGGGGCGCTGACCGCCAAAGAAGTTATTCACTTCACCTATCAGATTCTCAAGGCGTTGGAGCATGCTCACAGCCGCAACATCATTCACCGGGATATGAAGCCCCAGAATATCATGCTGCTGCGGGACGGCACCATTAAGGTGGCTGACTTCGGCATCGCCCGTTTTACCCTGGCCAATACCAAAACGGTGACCGATACCGCCATCGGTTCGGTGCATTACATTTCTCCGGAGCAGGCCAAGGGCAGTGTGGCGGACCAGCGGGCCGATATTTATTCAGTGGGCGTGATGATGTACAAAATGCTCACCGGCCGGTTGCCTTTCAATGGAGACAATCCGGTGGCGGTGGCCATTATGCATCTGCGGGGAGAGTACCCCAAGCCCCGGGAGATCAATCCCAATATTCTGCCCGGTTTGGAGGAAATCACCCTGAAGGCCATGTGTCGGGAACCGGCACTGCGTTATCAGTCTGCTACTGAAATGTTGGAGGATATAGTCAAATTCCGCAACAATCCCACCATTACCTTCCAGCATCAGCTGGGGTACGATGAGGAGCAGGGAACCATGCGCTTCAAACCTCCGGTGGAGGAGCTGCGACGTGAGCCGGTGCGGAGTCAGCCTCAGCAAGCGCGCCGCAGTGCGCCTCCTCGTCGTCGGCAGGAGGAGGAGTATGAGCCTCAGGAAAATCGTTTTCTGCCGTTGAAAATCATGGCGATTTGCATTGGTATTGCTCTGATTTTGGCCATTGGATTCTTTGCTATCAACAGCCTTATGAATGTGGATGCCGACCCAACTGATCCGGATGCCTCTACCTCCCAATCGCAGGAGGAGGAGATTGAGGTGCCTAAGATTGAAGGGCTCGCTTATGACAAGGTGCTGGAAAATGAACAGTATGAGCAGTTTGTCATTGTACAGGAGAGCACGAAATTTGACGAGAACGTGGAGCCTGGAATCATTCTGAATCAAACGCCCGCCGCTGGCGAGATGGTAGCTCCTGGCAGTGAAATCCGAGTGGTGGTGAGCAAAGGTGCTGAAACAGTCATCATTGAAGATGTGAGCGGACGGGATTATGAGAGTGCCGCAGCCAAACTGGAAGCCCAGGGACTCAAACCCAATCGGCAGGAGGCCTATCACGATACCATTCCGGCAGGTTCGGTGATTGAAACCCGTCCTGGAAACAACACCGAAGTGACAGTGGGCAGCACGGTGCAGGTGTATGTGAGCCGTGGACCAGAGCCCAAGCTCATCAACACACCCAACGTGGTGGGTAAAGAACTGGATGAGGCGGTACAGGAACTGTCCGCAGCCGGATTTGTGGTAAAAACACAGGAGAAATTCAGCGATAAATCCAAGGGAGAAGTGCTGGAGCAGACCATTGCGGCCGGTACCCAGGTGGAAGAAAAGAGCGAAATCACCATCACTTACAGCAAGGGACCGGAGAGCTATACCTACGATTACTATATCAACCTGCCCTCTGAACCGGCGGAATACAACGTTCGCATTGAAGTGGGTGGTGTGGAACAGTTCAATCAGCACTGCTATGCCCGGGACCGTACCTTGCACGCGGTGCTCAAGGGGTCCGGCACCCAGTCGGTGGAGGTATTCATCGATGGTGAGCTGTATCCCGAGGGCAGCAAGACGGTGCAGTTCAGTTGACGGGGGAGGCATCCATGGAACAGGGCATCATTCTCAAGGGAATCGGAGGATTCTACTATGTGCAGCTGATGGATGGCTCGGTGTTGGAGTGTAAAGCCCGAGGACGTTTCCGCCGGGATCGGATCAAGCCCATGGTGGGCGATCGGGTAGAGGTGGAGCGTACGGTGCCGGGAGAGGGATTTCTCCTCTCCATCCAGCCCCGGCGCAACAGTTTGATCCGGCCTGCCATTGCCAATGTGGATCAGGCGTTTGTGGTGGTCACTCCCCGGGACCCGGAGCCCAATCTGCTTCTTATTGACAAAATTCTGGCCATCTGTGCCCTGCGGGACATTCAGGCGGTGGTGGTGGTCAACAAGACCGATCTGGACAGCGGCGATGAACTGGTCTCCATTTATGAGGGCGCAGGGTATCCCTGTATACGGGCCTGCGCGACCCAAGGCGTGGGAATTGACGAAATCCGCTCCAGACTGGCCGGGAAAATTTCCTTTTTCTCCGGCAGCAGCGGGATTGGCAAGTCCAGCATCATCAATCAGCTGGAAGAGAGCATTCACATGGAGGTGGGCGCCATCAGCGATAAAATCGCCCGGGGGCGCCACACCACCCGGCATGTGGAGCTGTTTCCCCTCACCGGGGGAGGCTACATCGCGGACACTCCGGGTTTTTCCTCCTTTGATCTGGAAAAACTGGATGTGCTTCGCAAGGAAGAACTGGTGGAAGGCTTCCCGGACATTGCCCGGTACAGCAATGGCTGCCGTTTTACTGGCTGCAGCCACACCTGTGAAAAGGGCTGCGCTGTTTTAGAGGCCGCGCAAAAGGGCCTCATTGCCCCCAGCCGGCTGGAATCTTACAAAATGCTGTACGAGCAGCTCAAGCAGATCAAGGAGTGGGAGCGATGAAATGTGTAATCATCACCGGAGGGCCGGAACTGGATGTGGAGGCACTGCGAGCCTCTTTGGCGGAAGAGCCGGCGCCCTTTGTCATCTGCGCCGACCACGGGTACGACAACGCTCGGCGGGCAGGGGTGTCTCCTCATTTGCTGCTGGGAGATTTTGACTCCATGGAAGCGGACCGGAAGATGGTGGAAGGACAGCCGGAGACCATTGTCTATCCGGCCGAAAAGGACGATACCGACACAGTGGCGGCGGTGAAGGAAGCCCTGCGCCGGGGATTCCGGGAAGTGGAGCTTCACGGCGCCACCGGAGCCCGATTGGACCACTGTCTGGGCAATGTGGCCTGTCTGCTCTATCTGGCCAATCGGGATGCGCAGGGGACAATATACTATCCCTGGGGAAGCATCTCGCTGGTGCGGAAGGAGAAAATCCTGATGAACCAGAAAGGCAAAACCGTTTCCCTGCTGCCTATTGGGGGGCCTGCCGCAGGGGTGACACTGGAGGGGTTTTATTATCCCCTGCATGAGTACACCATGCAGCCGGAATACCCCATTGGCATCAGCAATGTGGTGACCTCAGACCAGGCGGTGATTCGGGTAAGGGAAGGCGATTTGCTTCTCTTTCAAAACAAAACGGTGTAAAAGGTGTGGGAAGAAGATTCTTCCCGCACCTTTTTTGCGCCGTAGCATAGGATAGAGCAAAGAGAAGGGAGAGAAGGAGGCGGAGGTCATGTTCTTTTATTCCACCTTTCTGGCAGTGTTTCTCACCGCGCTGGGATGCGGAATTCTGGCGGCGGTTTTTTTACCCACAGCCTGCATTGTGGTGGTGTTTGGACTGCTTCTCATCTGCATTGGCGCCGCGCTGTGGCGCTGCCGCAGAAGATGATAGATATTTTTTTCGGGAAAGGAAGATGGGTATGAAAGTGGTCGTTTTCAAACTGCCTGGATTTTTGGGAGGCGTGGTGCGCGCCATGCTGGGGATGAAAAAAAGCTGAAAAAGGGATGTTTTCATCCCTTTTTCTTTGCTATAATGGAACCAGTTACAGATGAAGGAGGTTCCACAGTGGTACAGTTGGGAAATGATTGGGATGAATTGCTCCGGGAGGAGTTTCAAAAGGACTATTATCTGAAGATCCGGCAGGTGCTCAAAACCGAATATCGCAGCCGAACGATTTATCCGGACATGTATGATATTTTCAACGCGCTGCGGTACACCAGTTACGCCGACGCCAAAGTGGTGATTTTGGGACAGGACCCCTATCATGGTCCCGGACAGGCCCATGGCCTGGCGTTTTCAGTGAAAAAGGGAATTGCTACTCCACCCTCGCTGGTGAATATCTTCCGAGAGATTCAGGATGATTTGGGCATTGAACCGCCGGCCCACGGCTGTTTGGAAAGCTGGGCTCGGCAGGGAGTGCTTTTGCTCAACACCGCTTTGACAGTGCGGGCTGGACAGGCCAACTCTCACAGGGACATTGGGTGGATCACCTTTACCGACCATATCATTGAACTCCTCAACAAACGGGAAAAACCGCTGGTATTTTTGCTGTGGGGAGGCAATGCTAAGGCAAAACGGTCGCTAATCACCAATCCTTCTCATCTGGTGCTCACCGCAGCTCATCCAAGCCCACTCTCCGCTTATCACGGATTTTTTGGCTGCCGGCATTTTTCCCAGGCCAATGAGTTCCTGCGCAGTCATGGGCTTGAGGAAATTGACTGGAAAATTCCGGACTGAAGAAATCGGACGGGTTCTACCCTCCCTCTTTTCCGCATATGGTATATCAAAACCGCCGCTGGAGATGCGGCGGAAATGCCGCGGAAGAGAGGGAGTTTTTGTATGGATATCAAGCTGCAGACCAGCAAATTGTGCTGTAAAGAAAAGATCATGGACCAGACCGCTGAGCATGTGACTGAGGCGGATGTCATTGTGCCGGACGTGCTGCCCGATGCCGCTCGGATTGTGGATGTATTCCACTGTGTCACCGTGCGGGAGGAGACGGCGGAAACCGATGCTGTGACCTTGCACTGCGACATTGTGCATACCATTTTGTACGCGCCGGAAAATGGAAAGGGCGTTCGGTCCATTGTGTGCCGGGGCAGTTTCCGACACAGTTTTTCAGCCCGGGGCGTGACCGCCGATACCCAACTGTGGAGCCAGGCGTGGATGCACAAATGCGATTGCCATTTGCTCAACACTCGCAAAATTGGATTGCAGTGTACCATTATGCTGCGGGTGCGGGGGTATGCCGATCGGGAATGGCAGCTGCCCTGTGGGCTGGAATGTGAAGAGGGTGAAACCGAAACTTTGTGCCGCCCCCTGGATCTGTATGTGACCCGGGGAATTGGCTGCCGGACCTTTGACGTGGAAGATCAGCTGGAATTGCCGGCAGGCAAGGGAAGCATTGCGGAACTGATGGATACCCGGGTCGAACTGCGGCATCGGGAGAGCAAAGTGCTTCGGGGAAAGGCTGTGGTCAAGGGAGAGGCGCAGGTGGCGCTGCTCTATCTGTCCAATGCGGAATTGGGTGAAGTGCAGTGCATGGAATATACCATTCCCTTCTCCCAGATCATTGATCTGCCTGCACTGCAGGAGGGGGATTCCATTCAGGTGGGATTGGAACTCCGCAGGCAGGAGGCTGAGGTATTTGCTGATGAGAGCGGCCAGAAACGAGTGGTACGGCTGGCGCTGGAAGTGCGTGGAACAGTGATTGCCCGGGGCCAGTGGCAGGGACAGGTGGTGGAAGACGCCTATTCCACCCGCAGACAGTTGCAGCTGCGATGGGGGGAAATGCCTGCCCAGCGGTTGGTAGAGGAGACTGAAACCCAGCTTACACTCAAGGATGTTCTGCATCCACCCGTTTCGGAAGGGGACAATGGCTGTATCATTCGCATTTGCGGTCGTGCCTGGGCTGGTTCCACAGTGGTGGAGGAAGGCAGGCTTCGTCTGACTGGGACGGCTGAAATTGACGCGTTGTATCGTTCCGGCGGGGAGGAAGGAGAGTATCATGCCATCCGCAAGGCCCTGCCCATCTCCTGGGAATTGCCTGTGGAAGGAGAGGCCGATCGAGTGGAGTGTGACCCGCAGGTATGGGTACAGAGCATCAGTTATAATATCAACATGAGCGGGGAGCTGGAGCTGCGAGTGGTATGCGGCGTGCGTCTTCGGGCGGTGGCCAGAGAACCCAGAGCCCTGCTGTGCGGTGCCGAGGGAGGAGACGCCTGGGAAAAGGGCAATCGGCCCAGCGCCATTATCTACTATAAAAAACCGGAGGAGGAAATCTGGTCCATTGCCAAGCAATACGCGGTGCGGTTGGAAGAGTTGGCGGATGTCAACGGGGTGGAAGAAGCAGGTGCGTTGGCACATGCAAAAATGCTGTTGATTCCCTGAGAAAGGATTGCGTTTTTGCAAAAAAACAGGTACAATTTAGGCAGTACATGTGCAACATGCGCAAAAAGACGTTGAAAAGGAGAATCAATATGATCGTTACCACCACATCCACCATCGAAGGCAAGAAGATTCTGGAATACCGGGGCATTGTATTTGGAGAAGTGATCACCGGTGTAAATCTGTTTCGGGACATCGGTGCCGGATTGCGCAACATTTTTGGCGGACGCAGCGCTGGGTATGAGGAAGAACTCACCGACGCGCGGAATTCTGCGGTGGCGGAGATGGTACAGCGGGCCACTTCGGTGGGAGCCAACGCCGTAGTAGGGGTAGATGTGGATTATGAGGTTCTGGGTGCCGACAATGGTATGCTGATGGTGAGCGTCAGCGGGACCGCAGTGGTGACAGACTGATCAAAAACCGGCCTTTGGGCCGGTTTTTTTACGTCCTTTTGTAACCTTTTTCCAGCAGCTGCGTCTAGATGGATAGAAAGGAGCGTGACCGGAATGAAAAACAGAAGAAATTGGAGATGTATTGTAGGAGCGTCTGTGGCGACATCAATGCTGCTCACAGGATGTACAGCCCGGGGAACGCCCTCTACCAGCGATCTGTACAAAGGCATGCAGGGGACAGTGGACTGGCAGACAGAAGGACAGAACTTCCGGGACGGGTATAATCAATTTTCAGTGGAATTGCTGCAGCGGGCGGCGGCACCCGGACAAAATACCTTGCTTTCTCCTTTGTCGGTGGGGATGAATCTGAGTATGGTGGCTGCGGGAGCCAAAGGGCAGACCCGGGAGGAATTGCTGTCTCTGCTGGGGCTGGAAGAGGGATCTCCTCTGCTGGAATTGGGATTTGGCGCTTGGATGGCAGAGGTAGGACAGTTGCCTCATGGCCGGTTAGACGTGGCCAATTCCCTGTGGTATCGGGAGGGAGAGCCCTTTACCCTGAATCAGGAATACGCCGACCGCATGATCCGGCAATTTGGCGCCCAGATAGAAGGCGCAGATTTTTCTGATCCAGCATTGCCTGGAAAGATCAACCGTTGGGTATCGGACAGGACAGGCGGTATGATCGACAAGATGGTGGATGAAATTCCCGAAATAGCGGTTCTGTATCTGCTCAATGCCCTCTATTTCGAGGAGGATTGGAAAACGCCCTACCTGGCCCATCAGGTGGGAGAGGACTGGTTCTGGCGGGAGGATGGCACTGGGGTCCAGGCGGAATTCCTCTACGACAGCGGCAGCTTCCTCTATGTGGAAAATGAACGGGCACAGGGATTTGTCAGACCTTTTGCGGATGACCGGTTTGTCTTTTTGGCTTTGCTGCCCACAAGCACAGGGCCACTGCAGGACTATGTGGAAGGACTTACTGCCGAAGAACTCACACAATTGTGGGAGGGGCGGAAAGAGGGAAATGTGGTCACCCGAATTCCCACCTTCTCCTATGGGTATGAGGTGGAGCTGAAAGAGCCGCTGGAGGCATTGGGGGTGCACAGCGCTTTTGAGATGGAGGAGGCGGATCTCAGTGGGATGGGTTATTCTACAGATGGGGCGCTGTATCTCTCCAAGGTGAAGCACAAGACGTTCATCACGTTGGATGCCCAGGGAGTGCGTGCAGGGGCAGCTACCATGAGCGAGGTCAATTCGGGGGGCGCTATGCCTGAGCTGCAAATCGAGCTGGATAGACCTTTTGTATACGCCATTTGGGATACTCAGCTGGAAGTGCCTATTTTGCTGGGGACAGTGGCGGACCCCACCGGAGGAAAGGCTGGCGGGGAGTGGCTGGAAGGAGAAATTGTACAAAAGCCCCAGGACGGACAACTGGTGCTGAAACTGGCTGAGCCAATTGAGGGAGTGGAACAGTTGGTGGCCCAGCGTGAGGAATCCTATTTCTGGCCGGGAGAAGTGCAGAAGGGAAGCCGGGTTCGGATTCTGTATCAGGGAGATCCGGCTGACGGAAAGGTGACGCTGCTGGGCTGTCAACTGCTGGAATAGAAACACAAGAAACCAAACTGGCACTTGTAAATGGCCTCCGGATTCCGTATAATAGAGGGTATCAGGAAAATGGAGGTAAAAATCAATGTTGGTATCGGTAAAACAGCTGTACACCCACAGCGAGGAATACATCGGCAAAACGGTGACAGTGTGCGGATGGGTCCGCACCTCCCGGAATTCCAAGAATTTTGGCTTTATTGAGCTCAATGACGGCGGATATTTTTCCAATTTGCAGATTGTCATTGAAGAGGGCAAGCTGGCCAATTACAGCGAAATCGCCAAGCAGAACGTAGGAGCCGCACTGGTGGTGACCGGCGAGGTGGTGGCCACTCCCCAGGCCAAGCAGCCGCTGGAGATCCACGCCACCCAGATTGACGTGGAAGGCACTTCCACCCCTGACTATCCCCTGCAGAAAAAACGTCATTCTCTGGAGTTTTTGCGTACCATCGCCCATCTGCGTAGCCGTACCAACACCTTTTCTGCTGTGTTCCGGGTGCGTAGTGTGGCCGCATACGCCATCCATAAGTTTTTCCAGGAACGGGAATTTGTGTATGTACACACGCCGCTCATCACCGCCAGCGACTGTGAGGGCGCCGGGGAGATGTTCCGGGTGACCACACTGGATCTGGAAAATGTGCCCCGTACCGAAGATGGACAGGTAGATTACAAGCAGGACTTTTTCGGCAAGAGCGCCAATCTGACGGTGAGCGGTCAGCTGTCCGGGGAGACCTTTGCCATGGCTTTCCGCAACATCTATACCTTTGGCCCCACCTTCCGGGCAGAGAACTCCAACACTGCCCGCCATGCCGCGGAATTCTGGATGATTGAGCCGGAAATCGCCTTTGCCACTCTGGAGGACGATATGGATCTGGCCGAGGCCATGATCAAGTATGTCATCCGTTATGTGATGGACAACTGTCCCAAGGAGCTGGAATTCTTCAACAATTTTGTGGACAAGGGACTGCTGGAGCGTCTGCAGCATGTGGTAGATGCTGATTTTGCCCGGGTCACCTACACCCAGGCCATTGAGATGCTGGAACCCCACAAGGACGAGTTTGAGTACCCGGTGTACTGGGGCTGCGACCTGCAGACCGAGCACGAGCGGTACCTCACCGAGACACTGCTGAAAAAGCCGGTGTTTGTCATTGATTACCCCAAGGAGATCAAAGCCTTTTACATGCGGCTCAACGACGACGGCAAGACGGTGTCTGCCGCCGACCTGCTGGTGCCCGGTGTGGGTGAGATCATCGGGGGCAGCGCCAGAGAAGAGCGGTACGAAGTGCTGCAGCGCCGTATGGCGGAATGCGGCCTCAAGGAAGAGGACTACTGGTGGTACATGGACCTGCGGAAATTTGGTGGCACTCGTCACGCCGGATTTGGTCTGGGCTTTGAACGGCTCATTATGTACGTCACTGGCATGGGCAACATCCGTGACGTGATCCCCTATCCCAGAACAGTGGGAAATGCAGAATTCTAATGGAAAACTTGCAAAAGCTGCCTTTGATAGGCAGCTTTTTTGCGTCCATTTGATGGGATTTGTGTCTGGCGGAGGGACAAAAACCGCCAGGGAGCGGAAAGAAAAGACCATGGATTGTGCAAAACCGCTAAATAATGCACAAATTGAAATGCGGTATTCAGAAAATTGCAGATTTAAGCGAAAATACCGCTTTTGACTTGCAAAAATGAAGGAATTGCTATAGAATGTTGTATAGACCTAAGAGATGATTGACGATATGGAGGTATCTGAAATATGTGTAAACCATTATCCATCAAGGCTTCGGCAGTACAGCCTTCCGCCACGCTGTCCATTGACAGCAAGTTCAAGCAGATGAAGGCGGATGGTATGGACGTGGTGGGCTTTGGCGCTGGCGAGCCGGATTTTGACACGCCGCAGCACATCAAGGACGCGGCGGTAGAAGCGCTGAACAAGGGCTTTACCAAGTATACCCCCGCTTCTGGTATGCTGGAGCTGAAAAAGGCCATCTGCGAGAAGTTTGAACGGGACAATGGTCTGCACTACGAGCCCAATCAGATTGTGGTGAGCAATGGTGCAAAGCACTCCCTGTTCAATGCGCTCAATGCTCTGTGCAACACCGGTGATGAGGTGATCATCCCCTCTCCCTTCTGGGTGAGCTATACTGAAATGATTTATATGGCAGATGCCATTCCGGTGCCGATTGAAACTACCGAGGCTGCAGAATTCAAAATCACTCCCTTGCAGCTGCAGGAAGCCATCACTCCCCGCACCAAGGTTTTGATGCTCAACAGCCCCTGTAATCCCACCGGTATGATCTACTCCGAAAAGGAACTGCGGGCCATTGCAGACATCTGTGTGGAAAATGACATCTATGTGATTTCGGATGAAATTTATGAAAAGCTGATCTATGACGGCCAGTCTCACGTGAGCATTGCCAGCTTCAATGATCGCATCAAGGACTTGACCATTGTGATCAACGGCGTTTCCAAGTCCTATGCCATGACTGGGTGGAGAATTGGATATTCTGCCTCCAATCCCAGAATCGCCAGAGTGATGAGCAATTTCCAGTCTCATGCGGCTTCCAACCCCAACTCCATTGCCCAGTATGCCACCATTGCGGCGCTGCGCGGTCCTCAGGATGAAGTGGAGAAAATGCGGGTGGCCTTTGGCAAACGGCGTGACTATATGGTGGAGCGGATGAACAGCATTGACAAGGTGCACTGCATCAAGCCTCATGGAGCGTTTTATGTGATGATGAATCTCTCCAAGCTCATCGGCACCAAGCTGTATGGTCACACCATTCACAACGCGGATGATTTCTGCCAGCTGTTTTTGGATAAGGCCGGCGTGGCACTGGTTCCGGGTACTTCTTTCCATGCGCCCCATCACTGCCGCTGGTCCTATGCCACTAGCCGTAAGAACATCGAAGAGGGGCTGACTCGCCTGGAAAAGTTCCTCAACGAAGAATATTAAAATACGGTCAAACTGCCATAGAAAACGAGGGCTTCGGCCCTCGTTTTTGTTTGCCCACAAAGGGGTCAAAAGCCTTTTTTGGTTGCTTTTTCGCCATAATGTTGGTAAAATAAAATGTAACCCTTTTGCAGTGTAAAAACCATGACAAAGGATGGATTGTATGAAAAATACTTATGAAACCCCGTTTAATTCCCGGTATGCCAGCAAGGAGATGCAGTACATCTTCTCTCCGGATAAGAAATTCAAGACCTGGCGTCGGCTGTGGATTGCCCTGGCCAGAGCGGAAAAGCAGCAGGGTCTGCCCATTACTCAGGAGCAGATCGACGAGCTGGAAGCCCATAAGGATGACATCAATTATGAAGTGGCCATCCAGCGGGAAAAGCAGGTGCGGCACGATGTGATGAGTCATGTATACGCCTATGGACAGCAGTGTCCTAAGGCAAAGCCCATCATTCATCTGGGAGCCACCTCCTGCTATGTAGGTGACAATACCGATATCATCATCATGCGGGAAGGGCTGGAGCTCATCCGGGATAAAGTGGTCAATGTGATTGCAAATTTGGCCCGGTTTGCGGAACAATATAAAAGCATGCCCACCATGTCCTTTACTCATTTCCAGCCGGCGCAGCTCTCTACAGTGGGCAAGCGCGCCACATTGTGGATGAATGAACTGTGCATGGATCTGGAGGAGATTGAATACCGCATTGGTACCATGGCTCTGCTGGGTTCCAAGGGAACCACCGGAACCCAGGCCAGCTTTTTGGAGTTGTTTGAAGGGGACCATGACAAGTGTAAGGCCGCTGAAATGGCCATTGCCAAAGAGATGGGATTTGACAAGGTCGTGCCTGTTTCGGGACAGACCTACTCCCGTAAAGTGGACAGCTATGTGCTCAATACCCTTTCGGGTGTGGCGCAGAGCGCCTACAAATTCAGCAACGATCTGCGCCTGCTGCAGAGCATGCAGGAGGTGGAGGAGCCGTTTGAAAAGGATCAGATCGGATCTTCCGCCATGCCCTACAAGCGCAATCCTATGCGCAGCGAGCGGATGGGTTCGCTGGCCCGGTATGTCATTGTGGACGCCCTCAATCCGGCCATTACGGCTTCTACTCAGTGGTTTGAGCGGACACTGGACGACAGTGCCAACAAGCGGATTGCCGTAGCGGAGGCATTTCTGGCAGTGGACGCCATTTTGGAAATCTACCTGAATGTGACCAGTGGGCTGGTGGTGTATCCCAAGGTGATTGAAAAGCGCATTATGGCCAATTTGCCCTTCATGGCCACTGAGAACATCATGATGGATGCGGTGAAGCGCGGCGGCGACCGTCAGGAACTGCATGAAAAAATCCGTGTCTATTCTCAGGAAGCATCCACGCAGGTGAAGATGTACGGTGCAGAGAATGATCTCATTGACCGCATCTGTGCAGACCCTGCGTTTGGGCTGACCAAGGAAGAGGCCATGAAGATTTTGGATCCCGTCAATTTCATCGGTCGTTCCAAGGAACAGGTGGAAGAATTCCTGGCAGGTACGGTGGCGCCCATTTTGGAACGGTACCGGGATCGGCTGGGCATGGAGGCTGTGCTGAGCGTGTAACCGGCATTTTCCCTTCAGCGGAGGCTGGAGGGTGTATCATACAATGAGGAGGAACATCATACCATGAGTAAAAAGGGAATGGGCAAGGGAAAAAGCATCCTGGCCCTGCTGTTGTCAGTGGCGGTGATTGCCGTACTGGCATATACCGCGGCGTTTGGCCTGCGGGTGGGGGATTATCTGTTCCCCAGTGTACTGGATGAGGAATACGGTATCCGTCAGGGCCTGGATTTGGTGGGCGGTTCGTCCATCACCTATGAGGCCCAGGTGGAGGGAGACATTGACCCCGTCACATTGGATGAGAGCATGAACAACGTGGTGGCGTTGCTGCGGGAACGTCTGGATAAGCTGGGGTATGCGGAAGCCACCATTGTGCGCAGCGGCGACCGGCGGGTGACCATCGAAATTCCCTCGGTGTCCGATCCGGAACAGGCAGTCCAGGAAATTGGTTCTACCGCCAAGGTGACCTTCATTGACGGAGACGGCAATGAGTTTATGGACGGTACCATGATTGCCGATGCCCGGGGAGCCTATGGAGATCCCAATAACACCGGCAGCACTCAGTGGTACATCGCGGTGGAACTCACCGACGAAGGCGCAAAATTGTTTGGGGAAACTACGCAGAAGTACCTGAATGAAGAGGGAAAAAATCACATTGCCATCAAGATGGACGACCAGACCCTGCTGGACGCCAATTTTGATACGGTGCTGAATACCAAAAACATTGTTATTACCGGCAACTATGATGAAGAGAGCGCCAAGAGTACCGGTGCGCTGATTGCGGCGGGTGCGCTGCCCTTTGAACTGAAGGATGTGGAACTGCGCAGTGTGGGTGCCACATTGGGCGACCGTTCGCTGGAAACCTGTCTGCAGGCCGGCGGGATTGGTCTGCTTTTGGTGATGCTGTTCATGATTGTGATGTACCGGCTGCCCGGTTTGCTCACCAGCATTACGCTGGTGGGATATGTGGCGGTTGTGGGGCTGATCCTCTCCGCCGCCAAGGTCAATTTGTCCCTCCCTGGTATTGCGGGTATCATTTTGTCCATCGGTATGGCTGTGGACGCCAATGTGGTGATTTTTGAGCGTATCAAAGAGGAACTGCACGCCGGCAAATCTTTGAAGGGTTCGGTTCAGGCAGGCTTCTCCCGGGCATTTTCCGCCATTTTGGACGCCAACATCACCACCATCATTGCCTCCGCGGTGCTGTATCAATTTGGTACCGGTCCCATTAAGGGCTTTGCTGTTACCCTGTTTACCGGTATTGTGGTATCCATGTTCACCGCCATTATAGTGACTCGGTTTATGCTGAACATTGTGGTGGGACTGAATATTAAAAACCCCGCGCTGTATTGCGCGCCCAAGCGGGAGGAAAAACCCAAGCCCTTCCACTTTGTGCAGAAGAGAAAGATTTTTGCCATCATTTCCGCTGTGGTGATTGCCTGCGGCGTGGTGAGCATGGCAGTACGTGGCTTCAATCTGGGCATCGACTTTGCGGGTGGTACCACCATGCAAGTCAATCTGCATACCGACATGTCCAGTGATGTACAAAATCGAATCAACTCCGCAGTGGAAAGCGCCATTGGAGAAAAGGCCAACGCCATCCAGAGCACTGGAGAAGGTCAAGAAGCCATCATCAAGACCCGGGAGCTGACCACCGAAGAACGTGACGCGGTCTTTGCTGCTCTGCAGGAGGAATTCCAGCTGCAGGACAGTGACCGTCTGAGCACCGATAACGTGACCGCTACGGTGGGTAAGGATTTGCAGCGCAGCGCTTTCCTGGCCAGTGCGCTGGCGGTTGTACTGATGCTGGTGTATATCGCCATCCGGTTTGAGCTGCTCACTGCAATTTCTGCCGTATCCTGTCTGGTGCATGACGTACTGGTGGTGCTGTCCTTCTACAGCATTTTCGGGTTCACCATGAATACCACCTTTATCGCAGCAATCCTCACCATTTTGGGCTATTCCATCAATGCCACCATTGTGGTCTTTGACCGGGTGCGTGAGAATAAAAAACTCTACAGCAAAGAGGCCTTTGCCGATGTGATTGACAAGAGCATCTGGCAGACCATGGGCCGTTCCATCAATACCTCGCTTACCACACTTTTGGTGATCGTGGTGCTGTTTGTGGTGGGCGTTCCCTCCATTCGGGAATTCGCACTGCCCATCATCATCGGTATTTGTGCTGGCGCCTATTCTTCTGTATTCCTGGCGGGCAATGCCTGGAATCTGCTGGAAGAACGCAGTGCCAAAAAGAAAAAATAATGGGAAGGGGGCCGGTTGTACCGGCCCCTTTTTGGCTTCTTGAGAGGAGGAGTTCTTTTGGAAATCGGAGTATCTACTGCCTGTTTTTATCCCGCTCTGACGGAAGAAACACTGCCTGTGATTGCCAGATTGGGGGTGCGGCTGGTAGAGGTGTTTCTCAATGCGCCCAGTGAAGCGGATGAAACTTTTTGCCAGGCTTTGAAATTCCGCGCGGATCAATTGGGTCTAGAAATTCGTTCGGTACACACTTTTAGCGGGGCTTATGAATATGTGAATTTGTTTTCTCAGTATCCCCGGCGGCGGGAGTGTGCGTTGATGGAGTACCGGCATATGGCCCGGGCTGCCCGGATTTTGGGTGCCCGGTATATCACCTTTCATGGGGACCGGAAAAATCAGCCCCAGCCTGCTTCCATGGAGATGTACTGTGATTCTGTCAAACGTGTGATGGATTTGTGCAGGGAACAGGGCGTGGAATTGACCCAGGAAAACGTAAGTTGGTGCCGCAGCAGCGAACTGGAATTTTTGCGGGAACTAGACCGGCAGTTGGGGCCCTGTGGCCTGCGGTATACGCTGGATGTGAAACAGGCCAGAAGAGCCGGACACAGCTGGGAGGAATACGCTGACATTATGGGAAAACGACTGGCTAACCTGCATCTTTCGGATGCCAGGCAGGGTGTAAGCTGCCTGGTTCCCGGGATGGGAACGGTAGATTTTACCCGGCTGGCAAAATGGCTGCATCAGATTCAATATCAGGGGGATGCGCTGGTGGAGGTATACCGGGATAATTTTACAACCGAGGAACAATTTGTGCAAGGAGTAGAATTTTTGCGTATAAATATGCAATAAGCGATTTTTTATGAGAAAATGTCGACAAAATATTCAGTAATCGAGAAAAAACTGCATAAAATGTGAAAAATCAGGCGAAAGTCTGCGATGGGTAGCTGTGGAAATGGCTGCCCATATATTGTATAATGGCCATGTCGACGCACAGTATGCTGTATCCAGCTGGACAGCAAAAGGGGGGGTAAAAAGTATGGATCACAGACGGAGGTGCAGACGGATGACAGTGGTCTATCGGGACCGGGAGGGCAGCAGGCGGGAGTTGAAGTTGCGGTATCATTTGCTCTGCCGGGAAACATGGCTTGCGGGCACAGCCTATGGGGTAGAGGTGTGCTCTTCCATGACTAGGGAAAACGGAATTGTACGGGATCGGGCGGAAGTCTTTCCATTGCCTTTGGACAAAGAGGAAACCATGCGGCTGCTGAATTGTTTGGCGGAGGGGACCGTCACACCGGTGACGCTGCAGGATGTGGTACGGGATTTGATTGGCTGAACCAGAGGATTTTTGAAACGATTCCTTTTTGTGGAGGTTTACTAGCGGTGGGATTTTTAGTATAATAGAACCATAGTAGACGGAAGCAAAGGAGGAAGCGGTCATGAAGTGTCCATTTTGCGGATTCGCAGAGAGTAAAGTGGTGGATTCCCGTCCAACGGATGAAGGCGGCAGCATTCGCCGCAGAAGAGAATGCATTGGCTGCGGAAAACGGTTTACCACTTATGAGATCATTGAGCAGCTGCCTATTATTGTGGTGAAAAAGGACAAAACCCGGCAGACCTATGATCGCAACAAATTGATGAATGGGCTCATGCGGGCCTGCGAAAAACGGCCAGTGGCTATGAGCGATTTGGAGGCGCTGGTGACAGAGGTGGAAAATACTCTGTACAATTCGCTGGACCGGGAAGTTACCACTGACAAGATCGGCGAATTGGTGATGAACAAGCTCAAGGATCTGGATGATGTGGCCTATGTGCGTTTTGCCTCGGTATACCGTCAGTTTAAGGATATCAACACCTTTATGGAAGAACTGAACAAGCTGCTGGAGGACAAAAAGAGATGATTGACCTCCATGTACATACCAGTTGTTCGGATGGTGATCGAACACCGGAGCAGCTCATTGATTTGTGCGTGGAAAGCGGAGTGGAAGTGGTGTCCATCACCGATCATGATACGGTGAGCGGCGTGGACCGGGCCCGCAAACAGGGTATAGAAAAGGGTGTGCGGGTGATTCCTGGGATTGAAATGTCCACCGTTTGGCAGCAGCGGGAGGTTCATCTGGTAGGACTGTTTGTTGAGGAAAAACATCCCCAATTGCTGGAATATTGCCGTTGGGCAGGGAACGAGAGGGACCACCGGGGAAGAGCCATGATTGCCCGATTGCGGGAACTGGGGATTTCCATTACCTCTCAGGAAGAAGAGGACAGCTGTTCCTCTCGTGCCAGAATGGGAATGCTTTTGATCCAAAAGGGTGTGGTTTCCGATATGCGCTCGGCATTTCGTCAGTATCTCAGCCGGGAGGGCAAGGCCTATGTGGACAAAGAGAGAATTCCCATTGAAAACGCCATTGGCGTGATTCATCAGGCCGGCGGGTTGGCTGTTTTGGCCCATCTCAGCACCATCAGCACCCATGAGGACACTTTGCGGAAAATGGTATCACAGCTGAAAGATCGGGGACTGGATGGCATTGAATGCTATTACAGTGAATACAGCTGGAATTTTTCTCGGTTTTGTCAGCGCCTGGCGGATGAATTGGATTTGGCAAAATCCGGCGGCAGTGATTTCCATGGCGACAGCAAACGAGGATTGCAGCTGGGCCGAGGCTATGGAGGACTCAACATTCCACTATCTGCTCTACGCAGTCTGGAACAACGGAAAAAACAAAATGATTGCACATAAAAAATCCCCCTGGGCTCAAAGTCCTGGGGGATTTTTTATAGCAGATTGGCAGAATCCAGCATTTCGTCGGAAAGAATACAGTATACTTGCAGCCGCAGCTGAGCGGCTCCTGATAAAATCAGTGCCCGGTCCTGAGCCATCAGATAGGCTTTGAGCCGATGCACGCAAAAGGAAACTTCCAGCACGCCGTCGTGGGGCAAAAAGGTATAGTAGATCCGAGAGGTCTGTTGCCATCGGGCGTCGAAATCCTCCAGTTCCAGAGCGGCCTGCTGATATTCTTCCAGCATGCAGAGAGATTCAATGTGGTATGCCTGCCGGGAAAACTCATGGGTGGTGGTATCCACATACAGATAGGAGCCCCAGGCCAGGACAGTCATAAGCAGCAAAAGCGACAGTGCGGAAAGAAAGGATTTCATGATTTTGCCTCCTTTGCCTGCCGGGGAATCACCGTCACCTGGCCTTTTTCATCACAGCTCATGTAGAGGGCCTGACGGTGGGAACGCAATCCCGCTTTGCGCAGCTGATGGCACAGCCAGGATTCATCCTTGCCCAGCATCTGCAGATTATAGCGGTTGATTTTTCCGCCGCTGATGATCAAAAAGGGAAGATCCTGTTGCTGGGGAGTCAGTTTCAAATCCTGTACCGTAGGGGGCTCATATTGTTCATAGCAAAAGACCGACAATTGACCGTTGGTTTCCAAAATGGCATACCGTACTTGCTGGATATCCAGCACATCTTTTAGCCTCAGTTCTTTCAGCAGGTCATCCATGTTGAGACGGACCTTTTCCAGTTCTTTCTGGTCAATTTTCCCGTTGTGAATGAGGATACTGGGCCGGCCGGCTAGCAATTCCCGGATTCGGCAGCTTTTGAGGGAAAAGAAGGAGAGTATAACCTCTAGAGCCAGCAGTGTCACCACAGGCAAAACTCCGGACAGCAGCGGCATGTTTACATCTCCGATGGGGGTGGAAGCCACTTCGGCCAGCAATAGGGAAATGGCCAGTTCGTCGGGCTGCATTTCACCAATTTGCCGTTTGCCCATTACTCGCATGGCCAGTACCAGTGTCAGATACACAATGATACTGCGCAGAAATAATACACCCATACTACACCGCCTTCCTGCTGGCAGTGTGCCCCATAGGAGGAAAATTATGCGTTTTTGACCCCATCGATGTGTAGACAGCGCATTTCCTTGAATATGTAGCTGGACAATGGGCGTTGGTGGGCATCCTGATCATGGGTGGTGACCGAGATGGAGGGAGAAAGGGGATTGCCCTGCAGCCGGGTCACCAGCAAACTGTGGTAAAATCGTCCGTTGCCATCTCCCAATTGGATGATATCTCCCAATTCCAGTTGTTCAGGCTGCACGGCATGTCCGTAGGGACCTCGTTCATGGGAAGAAGTGAGGTAATTCCACAGATAAGGCACTCCGGACCAGGCGGGAGCCCGGCGATGCAGACTCACATAGTACCACCCAAAGGTTTCCCGGGGGTCCATGACTCCTCCACCAGCCAATAGGCATTGGGAGATAAAATTGGTACAATCGCCTCCCAGCAGGGCAAAGTCGGTAAAACGTGGGTTGCGATCGTAGGCCCAACGGGCGGCATAGGCCAGTGCGGCTGAACGGTCATAGGGAAAGGTGCTCATAAATTTTCAACTCCTGTTCAAAACGGTTCATCAAATTCAAAAAAACAGCCATACTACACCTGAGAAAACAAAACAGGTGGGCTAGTATGAAGCAATGGCAAAAATACGGACTGCTGGCGTTGGCCGGTGGAATTGGGTACAATGGGGTTGAATTGTTGTGGCGTGGATACAGTCACTGGAGTATGACGGTGACAGGCGGGATTTGCCTGTTGCTTCTTTGGACGCTGCAGCAGCGAATGGCAGATCAGTCTTTGTGGAAACGCTGTGTGATGGGAATGATCCTGATTACGGCAGTGGAATTTCTGGTGGGATGTGTGGTCAATCTGGTGTTTTGCTGGGAAGTTTGGGATTACACCGACGCGCCCTGCAATCTGCTGGGACAGGTGTGTCTGCCTTATTCCCTGCTTTGGGGACTGCTGTGCGCGCCGGTATTCTGGGGAATGCAGACTCTCGGCCGGCTGAGGCGGGAAAGGAGGAAACCCATCCCCAGACACGGAAAAACGGCGGAGAGCGGTGAGGCCCCGCTTTAGCATATGCGGGAGGATGCAGGGGCAGACCTGCCCCATTGCCTGTTGTCACCGGGCGCAAAATATGGTATGATATATGACAGTATCCATAAAGTGGGAGGGTAGGACCTTCCCTGGGGAAAAGGAGTTATCCATGATCATTCTGGGAGTGGACCCGGGGATTGCCACCATTGGCACCGGGGTTATCAAATACGAAGGGAATCGCTTTACCACCATCTATTACGATTCCATCATCACTCCGCCCAAAATTCCATTGGCAACCAGGCTGTCCATGTTGTACGATGAGCTTACCCGCATCATCCGGACCTATCGGCCCGAGATGATGGCGGTGGAGGAGCTGTTTTTCAACAACAATGAAAAGACAGCCATTGCTGTGGGGCAGGGGCGCGGAGTGATTTTGCTGTGCGGAGCTCAGGCGGGACTGCCGGTGTTTGAGTACACCCCACTGCAGATCAAGCAGGCTGTGGTGGGATATGGCAGAGCGGAGAAAAAACAGGTGCAGCTGATGACCAAGATGCTGTTGGGACTGGAGCGGGTACCTAAACCGGATGATACAGCTGATGCGTTGGCGGTGGCCATCTGTCATGCCCACAGCTACAATCCCAATATGCAGCGGCAGATGATGCTGCGCTGAGGAGGACGCCATGTTTGAATACATAAAAGGAACGGTGACCGGTTCCGGGGAAAATTATCTGGTGCTGGAAACCGGTGGAATCGGATATCGGATTTTTACCACCCAGCCCACCATTCAGCGGATGCAGGTGGGGCGTGAGGCGGTGATCTATACCCATCTCTATGTGAGAGAGGATGTGCTGGACCTGTATGGGATGGACAACCGGGAGGAGATGGGCAGTTTTCGCATGCTGCTGTCGGTGAGCGGAGTGGGCCCCAAAATGGCGTTGTCCATTCTGTCGGAGCTGCCGGGAGAGAAGGTGGCGCTGGCGGTGGTCACAGACGACACCAAGGCGCTTACCCGGGCCAATGGGGTGGGTCCCAAACTGGCCAAACGGATTTTGCTGGAGCTGAAAGACAAGATCAAAAACCAAGACCTGCAGGTGGAAAGCAGCGGGGAAACCGGTGATTTCCTGCCCGCACAGGATGCCCGTCAGGAGGCAGTCAACGCACTCATGGTTCTGGGGTACAGTCGCGGTGAGGCCCAGGAGGCACTCCGGGGGCTGGATGTGGCGCAGATGACGCTGGAGGAGTGCATCAAGGCGGCGCTCAAGAAAATGATGAAGTAAAGGGGGAGGCCCTGTGAATCTGGAAAATGAAGATCGGTTTATCACACCCAGTCTTACGTATGAAGACGCGGAGGTGGAAGGGGGCCTGCGTCCCAAAACACTGGAAGAGTACATCGGTCAGGAAAAGGCCAAGGAAAATCTCAAGGTGTTCATTGAGGCGGCACGGCTCCGGGGAGAACCGTTGGACCATGTGCTGCTGTATGGCCCGCCCGGATTGGGCAAGACCACATTGGCGGGAATCATCGCCAACGAGATGGGGGTGAACATTCGCATCACTTCCGGCCCGGCCATTGAAAAACAGGGAGATCTGGCGGCGTTGCTCACCAATCTCAGTGAGAACGATATTTTATTCATCGACGAAATTCACCGGCTGAGCCGGAGCGTGGAGGAGATTCTCTACTCTGCCATGGAAGATTACGCGCTGGATATCATCATTGGCAAAGGGCCCTCTGCCCGGTCCATTCGGTTGGATTTGCCCAAATTCACCTTGATTGGTGCTACCACCCGGAGCGGCCAGCTGTCCGCGCCGTTGCGGGACCGCTTTGGGGTGATGCTGCGGCTGGAATTGTATTCTCCTGAGGAGCTCAAGGAGATCATCCAACGAAGCGGACGGATTTTGGGCGTGGAGATGACCGAAGACGGCGCGGCGGAGATTTCCACCCGTAGTCGAGGAACGCCCCGTGTGGCCAATCGGATGCTCAAGCGGGTGCGGGATTTTGCTCAGGTAATGGGTGACGGCCGGGTGGATAAGGAGATTGCGGATGTGGCGCTCTCCCGGCTGGAAATTGATAAACTTGGGTTGGACAGTGTGGACCGCCGCATGCTGCGGGTGATCATTCAGAATTTCGGAGGGGGCCCGGTGGGCTTGGATACACTGGCCGCTACCATTGGTGAAGAGGGTGTCACCATTGAGGATGTGTATGAGCCCTATTTGCTGCAGCTGGGGTTCCTGAATCGGACGCCCCGGGGTCGTGTGGCCACTCCGATGGCCTATGCCCATATGAAGCTGCCCTATATGAAGCAGGAAGAAACGGCGGAACAGCAGAGTTTGCTGTGAGCGAGAGAAATTAAGGAGAATTCGCAATGGGAAAATTATTCGGAACAGACGGTGTGCGCGGCGTGGTGAATGAGGATCTGGACGGTCTGCTGGCGTACCAACTGGGTATGGCGGGAGCCTATGTGCTCACCAAGGCCACTCATAAAACACCCACCATCGTCATTGGCAAGGATACCCGGATTTCGGGAGATATGCTGGAGTCAGCCCTGTTGGCGGGCATCTGCGCTATGGGAGCCAATGTGTTTCTGTTGGGAGTACTGCCCACTCCTGCAGTGGCTTATCTGGTGCGCAAAATGGGCGCTGACGCTGGTGTTATGATCTCGGCTTCTCACAATCCCATGGAGCACAATGGGATCAAATTCTTTGATGCCAGCGGCAACAAGCTGTCCGATGCGCTGGAGGAAGAGATTGAGAGCATTATTTTGGGTACGGGAGAAAAAATCCAGCCCAAGACTGGTGCGGAGATTGGCCGGGTAAAAATGTACCGGCATGGTGTAGATGAGTATGTGGATTTTGTGGCGTCCACTGTAGATACCGATATTTCCGGCATCAAGTGCATTGTGGACTGTGCCAACGGCAGTGCCAGTACCACAGCCCGCAAGTTGTTTGACAAGCTGGGCGTGAAGGCGGATATCATCAACTGTGTACCCAACGGCATCAATATCAATGACAATTGTGGCTCTACCCACATTGACCAGGTGGCGGACTATGTACGGAAGGGCGATTATGATGTTGGGATTGCCTTTGACGGTGACGCGGACCGCTGTTTGATTGTGGATGAAAAGGGCGACTTGGTGGACGGTGATAAAATCATTGCCGCCTGTGCCTGCCATTTGAAAAAGTTGGGACGGCTGAAGAACAATACCGCTGTGGTGACGGTGCTCACCAACATGGGCTTTTATGAAATGGCTAAGAAGAACGACATTGATGTGGTGGCCTCCAATGTGGGTGACCGGTATGTGCTGGAGGAAATGCAGAAAGGCGGCTTTGTACTGGGCGGTGAACAGTCGGGGCACATCATCTTTTTGGATCACAACAGCACCGGTGATGGCCAGATTACAGCCACACAATTTTTGTCAGTGATGAGCAGCCAGCGAAAGAGTGCCTCTCAGGTGGCTTCCATCATGACCAATTATCCTCAGGTGATGCGCAATGTGCCGGTGACCCGGGAAGTGAAGGAAAATTACCAGCACGATCCGGAGATTCAAAAGGCCATTGAAGAGGTGCGCTGTCAGCTGGGTAAGGAAGGCCGGATTCTGGTGCGGCCCTCCGGTACGGAATCACTGGTGCGGGTGATGATTGAGGGCAAGGACCAGCAGGAAATTGAACGGCTGGCGGAACAGGTGGCCCAAGTGATTCAGAACAAGTAAAAGGAAAACATAGAAAAAGACGGCGGTCTCAGACCGTCGTCTTTTTTATATGGACATAAAAAAACAGTCCGCAAACGCGGACTGTTTTTGTTTAGTAAACCACCACAGTGGAGTGGAGGGGCAGATTATCAGACAGCCACCAGATATCGTCGTCCATCATTCGTACGCAGCCATGAGAGGCAGGAGTACCCATATAGCTCTCCAGAATGGTGCCGTTGGGACGCTTGGGACGGGAGTGCATAGCTTCCGAGCCGTTAAAGCGCAGGGCGGGCTTTACGTAGTAGGTGCCGAAATCCCACACCGCATCCCGGCGGTAATAGGAGAATACACCCACATCGGTGGGAGTGGTGTTTTTGCCGGTGGCACAGGGGCAGGTACGTACCAGTTTCCAATTGCCCTGGCTGCCGGTGAACACATTCACCTTCTGCCGTTCAATGTTGATCCACACCAGATAGTTGGTGGGGCTGGAATATCCTTTGGCATTGACAAAGATTTCCTTTTCAAAATCCTGGAAATCGGAGTAGACGGTGTAATTCTTGGAAGAGATGGAGAAATAGCTCCGGCTCAGCCAGCCAGTACTACCATCTGCAAGACGGACATTGGCCCAGGTGGAGGCATCGGTGAGATTGATCATACCCACAACCTGTCCTTTTTGCAGAGTGGCGATCTGGCCGCCCCAGCCCTTTTGGGCATAGACAGGCGCGTTGTTGCGGGTGATGGTGAGCTCAATTTCCACCGGCTGGATTTTGGCCAGAATGGTGTTTACATCCCGCTCGATGTAATACTGCTCGGAGTGGTTTTCGATTTCTACTACTGCTTCTGCGGAGGCCTGTTCCTCCTCATAGGTGAGCACCAAAGAATAGGTGTAGGAGGTGGGCATATTGCGGTAGCGTTCCACAGACAGACGCAGGGTGGAAGTCACACCCTCCGGAGTCAGGGTAAAGGCATCGTTGCCAAAGCCGGAGATGGGCTGGCCATTGCAATACCATTGTGCGCCGCATACCTTTTCCATTTCCGCACCGGTGATGGAAGCGGTGAGTACCAGTTGCTGGTCCAGCGGCAGGAAAGTGGGAGCGTCAATAAACTCCACTTTTACATTTTCCAGACCCATGTCAATCTGCTCGGTCACCTTGGCACCGGGCACGTCCACTTCAGTGTCGCGGCCCACCACCAAGACCTCTCCCACACGGCCGTAACCGGTGAAGGAGCAATCTCTTGCCAGCAGCTGAGCATTTTCTACTGCGGCTCCTACAGTGATGGTGCTGTACCGGGCGGTGCGTTCCACAGTGAGATTTTCAATGTTGCTGCCGCTGCCGATTTTGAGTTCACTGCTCTCTCCCTGCAGAGTCAAAGCATCGGTGTCGAAATCAAGCAGCTGTACCTGGGCGGCATCGTCGCGGATCAGCAGGGAATCTGCTTTGCCGCTCAGTGTCACCTGGTGATCGTTTTCCTCCACCACAATGGAAGGAACAGTGGTGAAGGAGGGCAGGGTGATACGCACATCTCCCGTGGTGTGTCCGATGACCACAGAGTCAAAGGAATTGGTGCCCATCAGATTGAGAGAGCTGCTGCCGCGCACCAGCAGACGGCCTTCCACTGTGACATTGCGCAGAGAAGTAGTGCCAATATCTGCACCGTCGGCGATGATCAGATCTCCGCCGACGGTTTTGCCTTCCAGAGACTGACCAGGCTGGGAGATGATCACATTGCCGGAGATGTAATTGGGATCCACCGGTTCTTCGGGTTCCTCAGGTTCTTCCGGCTCCTCGGTGGGTTCGGTCTCTTCCGGATTTTCGGTGGGCTCGGTTTCTTCAGAGGGCTGTTCCTCTGTGGGCTCGTCAGTGGTCACATCCTCTTCGGTTTCCGGCTGATCAGAAGGCGTGGTTTCTGTTTCAGGGGTGTCACTTTCAGTTTCAGAAGACTCTTCTTCAGGTTCTTGCTGTTCAGGAGAAGGGGTTACCTCAGTGTCTTCCGGCTCTTCCGGCTGAGAGGGCTCAGGAAGTTCTACCGTCAGGGGGTCCGGCCCCAGGTAGAGGTCAAACAGGTTGTCCATCAGAGTGGCGAATTCCGCCCGGGTGATGGAATTTCTGGGATAGAGATGGGTGCCATCTCCCTGTATGTAACCTGCCTGCACCAACGCAGCCAGCGAAGGAGCTGCCCACTCGCTCACCTGATCTGCATCCTGGTAGGAACTCAGAAGAGCAGGGTCCGCATCGGGAAGCAGCGGCGCACGGGCCAGTACCGAAAAGGTCTGCTCACGGGTGATGGGATCATAGGGATTGAGCTTGCCATCAGCCCCCTGAAAGGTCCCCATAGCCACTGCATGCTGCAGTTCGGCCTGATCTTCTTCGTTTTCAGGAAGGTCGGTATAGCCGGAGAGATCGGCTTCCCCTTCCGCGCCGAAGGCGTGGTTGATGCCGGCGGCCATTTCCAACCGGGTGAGCGGGTCGTTGGGACGAAGATTGGGTTCGCCTTCCAGCAGGGAATAGGCGGCCGCTTCTTCCAGCGACTTCTGCGCCCAGTGGCCTTGAATGTCCTGCAGAGTGAGACCGTATACCCCGTTTTGCAAAAGGGATACAGCCAGCACCGCAGAAAGAATGGCGGTTTTTTTCTTCATAGGGTGCATTCTCCTTTTTTGTTTGATATCCTGCACTATTATAGCATACTTTTACAGCCGCAGATATGTTTTTGACAAAAAAAGACCGATTTCCGTGAAGAAATCGGTCTGGAAATTTTTACATTGCCTCAGGATCTTGTGCTCCCAGGAATTGACTGTTGTACAGATCGGCGTAGAAGCCGCCCTTCGCCAGCAATTGCTGGTGTGTTCCTGTTTCGATGATGTCGCCGTCTTTCAGCACCAGAATCTGGTCGGCATCCACGATGGTGGACAGCCGGTGGGCGATGACAAAACTGGTTCGTCCATGCATCAGATTGCTCATGGCTTTTTGAATGAGCATTTCGGTGCGGGTGTCGATGGAAGATGTGGCTTCATCCAGAATCATGATGGGATTGTCAGCCAGAATGGCCCGGGCAATGGTGAGAAGCTGCCGCTCACCCTGGGAGATATTGGCGGCGTCTTCTGAGAGAACAAAGTCATACCCGCCGGGCAGGGTGCGAATGAAGGAGTGGCAGTAGGCGGCCCGAGCTGCCTGTTCCACCTGTTCATCGGTAGCGTCCAGCCGGCCGTAACGGATATTTTCCCGGATGGTGCCCTTGAAGAGCCAGGCGTCCTGAAGTACCATGCCAAAAATTTCCCGCAGATGAATGCGCGTCATCTCCCGGATATCTACACCGTCGATGGTGATGCTGCCCTTCTGTACATCGTAAAAACGGAGTAGCAGATTGACAATGGTGGTTTTGCCGGCGCCGGTGGGACCCACGATGGCCACCTTGTCACCACTGCGCAGCTGGATGTCCAGGTCGTGAATCAGAGGACGATCCTCGCTGTAGCCAAATTGCACATGATGAAAAGTAACCTGTCCCTGGGGCTGAGATACCTGTACTGGGTGGTCGGATTCGGGGATTTCTTCTTCTTCGTCCAAAAAGGAGAAGACCCGTTCGGCTGCGGCGCTGGTGGATTGGATGATGGCGGCGATGGAAGAGAGCTGTTCCAGCGGCATATTGAATTGGCGCAGACACTGGATGAAAGTGGTGATGTCTCCCACCAGAATGCGGCCTGCCACAATGCCCAGGCCTCCCACAATGCACACCAGCGTATAGCCGATGTTGCCCAGGGTTTTGAGGGCGGGCATGATGACACCTGAGATAAACTGGGCTTTCCAGGCACATTGGTACAGACGCTGGTTGATGGTGTCAAATTCCTCCAGCACATCCTTTTCCCGGTTGAAAGCCTTGACAATCAGATGGCCGGTAAACATCTCTTCCACATGGCCGTTGAGGTTGCCCAGTTCTTTTTGCTGGGAGCGAAAATACAGCTGTGCCTTTTTGGAGATGAAAAGGGTGGCCAATGCGGAAAGGGGAAGGGTCACCAGTCCCACCAGCGTGAGAATCCAGCTGGTCTTGAGCATGACAGCCAACAGGAAAATGATGGTGAGCAGAGAGGTAAAGAGCTGGGTCAGGCTCTGCTGCAGGGAGTTGGAGATGGTGTCCACGTCGTTGGTGACCCGGCTGAGGATGTCTCCCAGCTGGTGAGAGTCAAAGTATCGAAGGGGCAGACGGCTCAGCTTCAGGTCGATTTCCTTTCGAAGCTCATACATGGTACGCTGAGTGACAGTGGCCATGAGGTTCATCTGCAAATACATAAAGAGGGAATTGCACAGGTATACGCCGCCCAGCACAGCCAGGGTGCGGGTCACTGCGGCGAAATCCACCTGTCCGGCTTCCCATCCCAATTGAATCTGGTTGATGGCCTGGCCCAACACCATGGGTCCCAGAGCGGTACACAGGGTAGCCAGTAAAATAAACAGCAAAACCAGTGCCAATAGATGTTTGCAGGGAGCCAGCCGTTCCATCAGACGGAAAAGGGTCCCTTTGAGGTTTTTGGGCTTCTCAAATGAAGCAGGGGTACGGTGCGGCATCAGGCTTCCTCCTTTCCGTCGGTGGGAATGTGCTGGCTGACGGCGATTTCCCGGTACACTTCGCAGGTTTGCATTAGTTGCTCATGGGTACCGCTGCCCACAATGGAACCTTCCTGCATGACCAGAATCAGATCGGCATGCATGATGGTAGAAACCCGTTGTGCCACAATAAGTGTGGTGGCACCGTGGGTTTCCCGGGCCAGCGCCTGCCGGAGACGGGCGTCGGTTTTGAAGTCCAGTGCGGAAAAGCTGTCGTCAAACAGATAGAGCGCGGGGCGTTTGACCACCGCCCGGGCAATGGCTAGTCTCTGCCGTTGGCCGCCGGATACATTACCGCCGCCCCGGGCAATGGGTGAGTGAAATCCCTGAGGCTTTTCTTCCACAAAGTCCAAAGCCTGGGCGATTCGGGCCGCGGTACGGATTTCACCCTCGGAAGCCTCTTCGTTGCCAAAGCGGATGTTGTCGGCGATGGAGCCGGAAAAGAGCAGAGCCTTTTGGGGCACATAGCCGATCTTTTCCCGAAGCAGTGCCAGATCCTGCTGACGGACGTCCACGCCACCCACCAGAATCTGCCCCTGAGTCACATCGTAGAAACGGGGAATCAGATTGAGCAGAGTGGATTTGCCGCAACCGGTGGCGCCGATGATGGCAGTGGTTTTGCCCGCCGGAGCGGTGAAAGTCACATCTCGCAGAATGGGATCAGGGGAACCGGGGTAGGAGAAGGTTACATGTTCAAAATGGACTTCCCCGGTGGAGCCGGTTTTTTGCGGCTGATCGGGGGTGTGGATGGAAATGGGAGTGTCCAGCACCTGGGAGATACGGCTGGCCGAAGCCTGGGCTCTGGGCAGAATGATGAATGTCATGGAAATCATCATTAGACTCATGAGAATCTGCATCACATATTGGATGATGGCCATGATGTCGCCGGTTTCTATGCGGGCCTCTTGCACAAAACGGGCGCCGGTGCCCACCAACGTGATGATGGACAAATTGAGGACCAGCATCAGGGCGGGCATGAGCCCCATCATAATGCGCTGCATTTTCAGAGTGGTGCGGGTGAGATCCCGGTTGGCGCCGTCAAAACGCTGCTGTTCATAGGCTTCGGTGCCAAAGGCGCGCATCACCCGGATACCGGTGAGCTTTTCCCGCATGATGAGATTGACCCGGTCCAGTTTTTCCTGCATGGAGGAGGAGAGGGGCATGACAAAACGGGATACCACCACAATGAGCAGCACCAGCACCGGAATGGTGAGGAAAATGATGTTGCTCAGTTGACGGTCAATATCCAGTGCCATGAGAATGCCGCCAGCTGCCATAATGGGCGCCATGATGACAATGCGCAAAAACATGTTGAGAAAGGTCTGGATTTGAATGACGTCATTGGTGGTACGGGTGATGAGCGAGGCAGTGCCCAGCTGATCAATTTCCTGCAGGGAAAACTGTTCCACCTGGGCGAAAAGCTGTCCCCGCAGTTCCCGGGCCACCCGAGCAGAGACTCGGGCAGAGAAAAAACTGCTGACAATGGCGCACAGGCCGCCGGCAGCAGAGATGCACAGCATCCGCAGGCCCACTTCGTAGATTAAAGGGATATTGCCCTGAAGTACGCCGGAATTGACAATGTCAGCCATAAGACGGGGCAAAAAGAGGTCGGCGCACACATTGCCGACGGCGCCGATCAAAATAAGCAGACAGGGAAAAGGCTGCTGAAACAGCAGCCTGAAAACTGGCTTCATAGAATATACCTCCATAGATAGTCAACTAGTATGTACCATTATAACAGATTTTTTGCTTCGTATGTGAATAAATTGAAAACTTTGGGGAGAGTGGGTAAATTGCGCAAGGCCCCTCCACAATATCTGCAAATTGTGCTATACTATAACCAATTGCATCGAAAAAAGGAGTCAACTATGGAGCATCGATTGATTCGTCTGCGCCGGCAGGCGATTGAACAGGAATTTGGCCGGATGAATGACCGGCAGAGAGAGGCGGTTCTCACCACTGAGGGGGCCGTACTGGTATTGGCGGGTGCGGGCAGCGGCAAGACGACGGTTATCATCAACCGGATTGCCAATCTCATCCGCTTTGGACAGGGTTATCACAGCACAGTGGTGCCGGGTTTTGTGAGCGAAGAGGACTGCGATTTTCTGGAGGAGTATGTGCAGCGCAGTGAGCACACTCCTGAGGAGCGGGCGCGCATGCAGATGTTGTGTGCGGTGGAGCCTGCCCATCCCTGGAACATCATTGCCATCACCTTTACCAACAAGGCGGCCGGAGAGCTGAAAGAGCGTCTGGCAGCTATGCTGCAGGGAGAGGATGAGGGGGCCATCTGGGCCAGTACCTTCCACTCTGCCTGCGTCCGGATTTTGCGCCGTGATATTGAACGACTGGGGTATCAGCGCAATTTTACCATTTATGATACCGATGATTCCCTTCGGGTCATCAAAGACACCATGAAAGAACTGAACATCGACGAAAAACACTTCACCCCCAAGAGTATTCTGGGAGCCATCAGCAAGGCCAAAAACGATCTGCTGGGACCGGAGGAATTTGAGCGGGAGTACAGCGCCGATTTCCGTATGCGGGTGATTGCGGGGGTGTACCGGGCCTATCAGAAGAAAGTGGAGAGTGCCAACGCGCTGGATTTTGATGACCTCATCATGAAAACGGTGGAACTGTTGCGAACCGACGAGGAAGTCCGCGACTACTATCAGCGCAAATTCCGCTACGTGATGGTGGACGAATACCAGGATACCAACCACAGTCAGTACATATTGGTTAGCCTGCTGGCCGGGGGTTACCATAACATCTGCGTGGTGGGGGACGACGACCAGAGCATTTACCGGTTCCGGGGCGCTACCATCGAAAATATCCTGAACTTTGAGCAGCAGTTTACGGGTGCCAAAGTGATCCGGCTGGAGCAGAATTACCGTAGTACCGGCTCCATTTTGGACGCGGCCAATCAAGTCATCGTTCACAATACCGCCCGTAAGCGCAAAACCCTGTGGACCCAGAATCCCACCGGAGAGAAGATCACCCTGTATCAGGCGGGAGATGACCAGAGTGAGGCTATGTACATCGCCAATACCATTCTGGAAGGAGTCAAAGAGGGACGCAAGTTCAACGACTATGCCATTCTCTACCGCATCAACGCTCAATCCGGACTGTTGGAGCGAACCTTTTCCAAAATGGGACTGCCTCATCGGATCATTGGAGGCGTGCGGTTTTACGACCGCAAGGAAATCAAGGACATCATGAGTTATCTGGCGCTCATTGCCAACCCCAATGATGATCTGCGGCTCAAGCGAATCATCAATGAACCCAAACGGGGTATTGGCGGCACTACAGTGGATCTGGTGGAGGCGCTGGGTACCAGTCTGGACAAGAGCATGTATGAGGTGTGCAGTCTGTCCATGCAGATCGAGCCGCTGCAGCGGGCCAGCAGTAAGCTGTATGGGTTTTACCGGATGATGGAGCATCTGGGTGAGCTGCGGGATACCATGCCGTTGTCGGAATTCATCGACGTGGTGATCCGGCAGACCGGGTATGAACAGGCGCTCAAGGACAAAAACGACGTGGAGAGTGAAACCCGTCTGGAAAACATCAAGGAACTGATTTCCAATGCAGTGGCATACGAGCGTGCCGCGGAGCAGGAAGGGGTACCTGCCACGCTGGATGGATTTTTGGAAGAGGTGGCGCTGGTGTCCGCCATTGATAACCATGATCCCGATGCGGACGCGGTTTCCCTGATGACGGTGCACAGCGCCAAGGGGCTGGAATTCCCGGTGGTGTTTCTGTATGGCATGGAGGAAAATCTTTTCCCCAGCAGTTTGTCTGCCGGTAGTCAAGAGGAACTGGAGGAAGAACGCCGTCTGATGTATGTGGCGGTGACCCGGGCCAAGGAAAAACTGGTGATGACCTGTGCACAGAGCCGGATTTTGTATGGCAAGACCATCAGTAATCCCATTTCCCGGTTTGTCAAAGATATTCCGGCGGAATTGTTGGATAAACAGTCCAGCGTGCGTACGAGAGTGGATCACAGTTACGTCGGCCGGCCCAGCCAGCCTACCTATCGGGGACAGGATTCCATGTTGGCCGGCAAGCCCACCGCAGCGCCGCGTTCCGGGGGCGGAACCTCCTTTGCGGTGGGAGATCAGGTGCGGCACAAGGTGTTTGGCGACGGCATGGTGCTGTCAGTGAAAAAAATGGCCAATGATACCTTTCTGGAAGTTTCCTTCCACAAGGTAGGGACCAAAAAGCTCATGGCCAATTTTGCCAAACTGACCAAGGTGGAATAAGGCGTGATTCGGGGAAAGGATGCGATGGGTGCATGCATACGATTTTGTGGTTTTGGTATTTCTGGTGCTATCTGCTGCGGGTGCAGCCCAAAATGCGTCAGGCGGAAGCGCTGCTGCAGCAGGGAAAACAGGAGGAATGTGATGAGATGGTGGGCCGGGAAGCCCATCAGTGGGCGCTCGCTCTTTTGAAAAAAGCGGGCATCACCATGGAGGTGGAAGGGCTGGAAAACCTGCCTGCTCAGGGCGCCATGGTGTTGGCCCCCAACCATCAGGGGTATTTTGACATTCCGCTGATGCTGGGGCTGGTGCCTCGTACCTTGGGATTTTTCTCCAAAATTGAAGTGAAACGAATTCCACTCATTCCACAGTGGATGGAGAAACTGCATTGTGTGTTTGTGGCCCGCAGTGACCGGCGCAGTTCCATGCAGTCGGTGCACGATGCGGTGAACATTCTGAAAAAAGGGCACTCACTGGTGATTTTCCCCGAGGGTACCCGCAGCAAGGGGGGACCGGTGAAGTCCTTTAAGCAGGGCGCTTTCAAAATTGCGCAGAAGGCTCATGTGCCGGTGGTACCGGTGTGTATTGCGGGGTCGTATAAAGCCATGGAGGCCAATGGGAACTGGATCAAACCCGCCCATGTGCAGGTGCGGATTCTGCCTCCGGTGGAAACGGAAGGGTTGAGCCGGGAGGAATTGGGTGAGTTGTGCAGTCAGGTACAGCAGTCCATTGAGCAACAGCTGGAACAAATGCAGGCATCTGCCTGAAAAAACAGCAGCGGTTTTTCCGCTGCTGTTTTTTGATTTACAACTGGTTTGAGGGAAGCAGAATGGGCCGTTGAGGGTCATCGGGAGGAGGACAGGAAAGCGCTGGGCCAGGGAAGTTCAGCAGCGAATGACACTGCCAGCCATGGGAATGGTGCATGCATAAAAAAGGCTGGCCTGAGCGAAGCTGAAGCCGGGGAGTGGTGGCATTTTCCAGTGGAAACAGACGGGGAGGATCGGGTGTGCGGGAGGAGAGAATCCCCAGCAGACTGGTGTGTGTATTTTCCAGCAACACATAGGCCCATTGCTGCCACAGCAGACAGGAAAGCCGGTCGGGTGGATCGGTTTCCAGAATGGGCTGGGTGCGGAAGGTCTGATCGGTTTCCTGCCATAGGGCCACTAGCTGGCGGGGCTGCTGAAAATGAAAAATCACTGTACGGCCATTCTCACAGGCAGCGGCAAAAGGAAGTCGGCTGACGGTGGGGCACAGGGGTTTGGACGGAGCTTCCGAGAGGGAAAAATCCTGCATGAAAAGGAAGGGCTGTCCGTCCTGCAACGCTTCATATAACAGAGCGGGATGGTGTGGAGAACAAAAACGGGCGCGTCCCGAGGAAATATAAGGTAAAGAGCGCTTGTTCCAGGAAGGTGAACGATGCTGCAGCAGGAGACAGGTTTCGGTGGGATCACTGCAGAGCAGCCACAGGGTATCCTTTTGCCGGCAGGCATCCTCCAGGCGGGAAACAAAAGGATAAAGCACCTCGGTGCGGTCGGGAGAACGGGGGGACAGTTTAGTCAGCATGAGTCCATGAGAGGGACTGCAGTGCAGACGAAAGGTACAGCCCCGTACTTGGGGAAATAGAACTTCTTGCATGGGAGACCTCCTTTATAGATGGTTGTCAGTTCCAGTATATCGATGAGGTCATCGAAAAATCACCAAATAGAAAAAGGGGCATAAGATGGAACAGGACGGGAGCCATTTCCCGTACAATCAGAACAGGAGGATGGCTATGGAAATGGAAAAAAATTGCTGTATGCCTGGTGCCGGACAGGAGATCCGGGAAGCGGTATGCATTGAAACACGAAAGATTTATGATTCCTGTCGGGATCGGGATTGTCTAGAAGATCTGCGGGTCTATCTGAGCGCCTGCGGTCAGGAGATGCTAGAGCGGGCCGTGAGTGTAAAACCCCGCAAGGCAGAAGTGCTCTGGGTGTATATCGATACCGAACCGGTAGGTTGAGGCCTGTAAACACAGACAGGGGATAAAAAAAGAAGCTTCTCTATGGAGAAGCTTCTTTTGTGTTAAGTCATAAATCAGCAGGTGGCGCCGCCTACAGTGTGCATTTCAGCACCCAGAATATCCGCTTTGCGTGCCAGAATTTCGTCTCCGATCAGCTGGGCTTCCACATTGTCAAAACCCAACCGCTGTACGGTATCCGCAAAACGTTCGCCGGTCTTGCCCTGTTCCCGGAAGAGAAGCATGGCCTTTTCCACTACAGAGAGCACTTCCTCTTCGGTGGTAAAGATCTTGCGCAGCGCACGTCCCTGGGCAACTTTTTTGCCCCAGCGTCCGCCGATGTATACCTTGTAGCCGTTCTGGTAGGCTTCCACTGCATGGAAGGGACAGCTCTTGATACAGCGGCCACAGTTGTTGCAGGCTTCGGTGAATACAGGCTTGCCGTCTTTCAGTTCGCAGCCGCCTACAGGACATCCGGTCACCACCGAGCACTTTTTGCAGGAACGACAAACTTCTGCGTTGAGCACCGGCACTCTCTGTCCCACAATACCCAGGTCATTCAGGTCGGGCTTGACACAGTTATTGGGACATCCGCCTACTGCCACCTTGAATTTGTGGGGCAACTTTACATTGTTGTAGCCCAGGAAGAACCGTTCGTGGATCTTGAGAGAGAGGGCATTGGTGTCAATGAGACCATACTGGCAGGTGGTACCCTTGCAGCTGACCACAGGCCGGATTTTGCTGCCGGTACCGCCGGTCATCAGACCTTCTTTGGCCAGATATTCCTGGAAAGCAGTGATGTTTTTGTAGGGGATCTGCTGTACTTCAATGGTGAGACGGGTGGTCATGGCCAGCTCGCCGTTGCCGTACAGCCGGGCGGCCTCCGAGATGCACTGTGCTTCCTGAGAAGTGATTTTTCCGTTGCGGGTGATGATACGGCCGTTGAAATTATCGGTGCCCTTACAGTGCAGGAAACCCATGGCTTTTACCCGTTTGATATCTTCTGCCGATACAGTGACTTCTTGCTGAGGAGCAGAGGTCTGATCGCCAGAGATAAACTCTTCCAGCAACTGGGCGGCCAGTTCCACCGCTTCCAGGCAGCGCACATCCTCCCGGCGGTATTTCGCAGTGAGTTCATCGCAGCTGGTGCTGCCCAGCCGGCGATGGAATTGGTCAACAAAATCAGCACACAGCTCTTTGAGACCGTCGGTTTCATGGGCAATGGTCTTGATGTTCATACGGCCCAGAATGGCGATGCCGCCGGCCAAGGCACCGCACAGGCTGCCGCAGCCCATGCCACCGCCGAAGCCGCCCAACAGCTTCAGTTCATCGTTGGTCAATCCCAGTTGATAGGTGTCGTTGGCTGCCAGCATAACGGCCTCGGAACAGTTGCGGTTTTCATTGAGGTAATAGTGACGTGCGCGTTCTTGTAACATAATCAACTCACCTTTCTAGTGTGGTAGGTTTTTATCTTACTTGTATTATGCCACAGATTTGTCCAAAAGGAAAATACCGAATTATTATCTAAGTGATAATTATATAACAATCGGTTTTAACCCAATTATATAAATAATTTATTATTGCCGATGAAAGGTGGTACAGACATGCACAAAGGCTTCCAGAGCGGGAGAGAGGAACTTGTCCTTGTGATAAACCAGACGGATATCTCGCAGAAGGCGCATGCCCTCTACTGGCAGGATGCGCAGCTTTCCCTGTTCCACCTCCTGCCGGATGACATAGTGGGAAAGGAGTCCCAACCCGCGGCCTTTCAGGACGGCGTTTTTGATCACTTCGGTATTGGTGCTGGTCCACACCTGCTGCAGCTGGATGTGGTGACGTGCCAACAGCTGTTCATACCGGTTGCGTTCATTGCTCTCCGGTTCCCGGGAGATGAAGGCCAGACCGTTGAGATCCCGCAGAGAGATCTGCTTTTGGTGGAACAGCGGATGGCCGGGGCCCACAAAAAGCACCAGCTCATCCTGAAAAAAGGGGGTTTGAATCATATCACATCCATTGATGATGCCCTCCACCACTGCCATATCCAGTTGGTTGCTGCGGAGCATCTCCTCGATGGTAGCGGTGTTATAGACTGAAACAATGGGCTGCAGTCCTGGCATTTGTGCGTTCAGACGGTCCAGCAGCTGGCCCAAAAGAAAAATTCCCACTGAAATGGTTCCTCCAATGCGGGGCTGCTGTTGCTGGGCAGTGTCTTTCATGGAAAGATCTAGGTTGTCAAAGGCATCCAATACCTGCCGCGCCTTGGGCAAAAGAGTCTGACCCTGGGGGGTGAGGTACAGCTTTTGGGAGAGCCGGTCAAACAGCCGTACTCCATAATGGGCTTCCAGCTCTGCAATGGCCTGGCTGATGGAGGGTTGGGAAATATATAGTTGGGAGGCGGCTTTGTGCATACTGCCGCATTCCACCACCGCAATGAAAATTCTCAAGTGGCGCAGATTCATGGAAGATGCTCCTTTCCTGTGTGAGGTAGGAGTTTATTATACCACGAAGCAGACCGGAAAAACAGGGAAAAGGAGAGATTTTACCGCTCTATTGAGCCCAGTCTTTCCGCAGGCGAGGAAGCAGTTCCTTTTCCGAAGTAATGCGTACTTCCTGTAACACACAGTGCCAAAATTGACTGCGTCGGGCGAGGGAAAGGGTGTGATACAGCGCTTTCCAATCCTGGGGAGGAGGGGGCGGCTGCCAGGATGGGCGGGAGAGCTTGTCGTGGAGCTGTCGGTATTGCCGGTTGAACTCCTCCCATTCCAGCATCCCATGAAGATACAGGGTGCGCAGCCGGGTTTGCTGCTTTCGTACAGCGGAGAGGGAGGGGGAAGGGGCTTCAGAGAAAGGCTGTGGAAGGATGGGCAGCCCATCCAGATGGGGAGAGAGCCATTGGAGCAGCTGTTGTTCCAGAGAGCGCTCAAAGGGACAGGCGGCATTGGAACAGAGGTGTTTGTTCCAGTGCCGGCTGCAGCGGTAATAGTGGTAGTGGTGTTCACCGGTGGAATTGGTTCTTCGTTGGGTGACACAGGCCAGAGGAGAAGCGCATACATCGCACAGAAGCAAGCCGGAAAAGAGATATTGTTGTGCGGTGGAGCGGCGGGGAGTGGACCCTTCCAGCAGACACAGTAAGGTTTTCCGCTCATCCGGGGTCAGGTAGGCGGGACAGCTATTGGGCATCCCATGCAATTCTCCCTGATACAGGGGATTGCGGACCATACGGCGTAAAGTGCGGGGATCAAAAGGACGGCCGAATTGTTCTGTGATTCGCTGGCAGGCCAGTGTGGGGGAACGGCAAATCAACAATTGAGAGAAAAGAGCCCGGACCAGCGGCTGGGTTTCAGGGTCCAGCACGATGTGTTTCTCCTGTAGCCGGTATCCGGGGGGAACACGTCCGCTGAGGGCTTCTCCCCGGGCCATTTTTTGCTGAAAGACGGCTCGAATTCGCTCAGAGGTGCGATCCGCCTCGTCCTGTGCCACGGAGAGCATGATATTGACATGCAGCCGCCCAGCGGCGGTGGAGGTGTCATATTGTTCCAGAATGGTGCGCCAATGTACCCGATGTGCATCCAATCGCTCCTGTACTTTATAGTAGTCGGGGATGCTGCGAAACCAGCGGTCCAGCTTGGTAAACAAAATCAGCTGCACCTGGTCCTGCTCCACCAGTTCCAGCAGCTGCAGCAGCGCCGGGCGGGATGTATAGGGCTTTCGGGCGGAGATCCCTTCGTCGGCAAAAATCCCGATCACCGGAAGTTCGTGTTTTTGGGCATACTCTGTCAGCGCGGCTCGCTGGGTTTCCAGCGAAAGCCCCTGCAATGCCTGTTCTTCGGTGGATACGCGTATGTATAGAGCGGTGGAGGGCGGCATAGTCATTTCCCCTTTCTGAGGAAAAGTATATGACGCCCCAAAGAGAATATGTTGGAACAGGGAGGTGATTGCGTGGAAAAGTCAGAAAAAGAAGAGGGAAAATGGATTTTGCGTGGGCTCTATCAATTGTGGGCGGAGCAGCAGAGGGAACTGTCTGTGTCAGAGGACCACAACCGGTTGGTTTCCACAAAGGATACTACCAGGCAGATATCCACTACTACTTCAAAGTGACGTTGGAAATGCAGTGCAGCGGCAGTCGCCCCGTATGTGTGGAAGGGTTGGCGGTGTATGACAAGAAGGCCATTTTGTTTGGCAGTGAAGGCAACGCCAAGGTATTCTCTTCCAACTATATTCCCTGCGCGGCAGATTTGCAGCGGGGGCTGCGCACCAATTCGCCTCAGGTGAGCGTGGAAGTGGTGGATCCTGTGATTTTGGGCAGCAAAGTGGTAGAACCCTGTGAGCACACCTGTGGCTGCTGTGAAGTGGATACCGGTTGTCTGCCGGAAGCCATTTGCTGCTGCTTCAGTGAACCGCTGGCACAAGTGGGTGAACGGAAACTGCTCATTTCTCTGGGGCTGTTTACCATCATTCGCATCAGCCGGGAAGTACAGCTTCTCATTCCCTCGTATGATTTCTGCATTCCGGCCAAGGAGAGCAGCTGTGACAGTGGCGATGCTCCCTGCGATCTGTTCCGTAAGTTCCAGTTCCCGGTGGATGAATTTTTCCCACCTCGGGCAGAACAAATCAAGGACGATTGCTGCGGAAAATAACATACCCTCGGCAAAGATGCTGAAAAAAGGAGCGCAAACGCGCTCCTTTTTTCAGTTAGTATGAGTTGTTCAGAAAATTTTCAATGAATAATACAGGGGAACAGGTGGTAAACAGATCAGAATGCGCCCGACAGAAAACCACTTGATTTTTAGGGGCCAGACAGGAGAGTTTTTGCTTGGCGGTTTCCACCGCGTTTTGATAGAACATTTCAGAGGCGTCAATGATCAGGCCCGAGAGAATCACCATGTGAGGACTTAAAAGATTGATATAATTGCTCAGTCCACAGCCCAGCACACGAGCTCCGTATTCCAGCACCTCCAGAGCCAGTGCATCCCCCTGGGATGCCGCCTGTCCAATCTCCTGAATGGTGAGTTGATCCATTCGGGACTGGAGAGAAGAGGGACGTCCCAGCTTGATCTGAGAAGAGAACCGCTGCAATATGGCCGGTACAGAGGAGTAGCAGTCAATGCAGCCGTAATTTCCACAGTGGCAGGGCTCACCGTCAATGTTGATGGTCATGTGGCCAAAGGCGTCTTCCCGGTTGTTGGATGTGCGGATGATCTGATTGTGGGAGAAAAAAGCGCTTTTGATGGACATGCCGCAGGTGACAACCAGAAGTTTGCTGCAGTCTTTTCCCATGCCGTAATTGTGCTGCATGAGCAGTTCTCCGTTGATGCTCATATCAAATACCACCGGCAGATGAAATGCCTCTTCAAACAGCTGCACAATGGGGGCATTCCACCAGCTGGGGTGGAGATATTTTTGCGATTGCCGGAGAATCAGCCCTTTTTTCCGGTCGATGGCGCCAAAGGCTCCCAGGCCGATGCCCATGATCTGAGAGGGTTGCAGATGGAGCTGTTCCAGCAGCTCTCCCACCGTCTGCTGGGCGATTTCCACTACTTTTTGAGGGGTGTACGCCGGCAGCATGGGATAGTGCCTGGAGGCCAGAATGTGCAGTTTCAGATCGCTGATGCTGATGGCAAGACGGGCGGAACCGGTGGATACGCCAATGACGAAATAATCGGTGCAATTGATATCAAACAGTGCGGGTTTTCGTCCGCCGGTGGAATCGGCCGTACCTTTTCGCTGGACCAGTCCGCAGGTTTCGAGGGGTGACAGCAGACGATTGAGATGGGTCATGCTGTAATCGGTTTTTTCCAGGATCTCTCCTTTGGTCAGAGGACCGTTTTTTTGTATGATGTTGAGCACATATTTCTGGTCGCAGGAAAGGGAACAGAACAAATCCATATAAGTTTTCATATCCGTTCTCACTTTGATAAAAATAGTATAGGAAAAATTATCCTACTGAAATTATTATAAATCAACTGGAGGGAAAAATCCACAATTAGATTACAGCGCACCGGCGGGTACGGGAGAAAAGGAGATGATTTCCTGATGAAGCACCGCCTCTTTTCCGCCGTAGGAGGCCACCATCTGATCTTGTTCCAGATGAGCCTGACGGTCCACTTCCTCCGGGTCACAGATTTCCCGCAGCTTTGCCTCTAGATCCTGCAGAATCTCTCGATAGGCGGGATCAGAAGCCAGATCTTTTGTCTCCATGGGGTCCTCTTCGATATTGAAGAGCTGAGGAGGATGGTTGACATAGTACACCAGTTTATAGGCTTTATAGCGCAGCATGAAGGTGGAATGACTGAACCCCACCGCGTTGTAATCCGCGAATATGGGACGGTCCTGGGTGCATTCTCCTTTGGCGAACTTCCACAGGGAGGTCCCCGGCAAAGAGAGATCTTCCGGTTTGGGTTGGGCACCTACACATTCCAAAACAGTGGGGAAAATATCCACCAGAGAAACACATTGACGGATGGTTTTTCCCTTGGGGATGTCCGGCCCCGAAACGATCAGCGGAATTCCCACAGAGCCTTCATACATGCTGTGCTTGAAAAACAGACCGTGATCTCCGGTGGTATCCCCATGGTCATCGGTGTAGATGACGCGGGTGTTGGCCTCCAGCCCGGTTTCCCGCAGCGCGTCCAGTACAATGCCTGCCTGCTGGTCCATATAGGTGACCATGCCATAGTAAGTGGCCACTGCTTTGCGCACGTCATCGTCACTGATGTCTCCGTTCATGCAGAATTCATTGCGGAATTCCTCCAGTGCCGGGTGCATGGGACGTTCTCCCTTGTGCCACTGGCTGGGGAAAGGCAGTTTATCATAGGGGGTATAGAGGTCCATGATTTCCTGTGGGACTTTCCAGGGGAAGTGAGGGCATACAAAGCCCACAAACAGACACCAGGGTTTTTCGCTGTTTTTTCCTTCATTGCGGAGGAAGTCGGAGGCCATCTGCGCCACCTTGTGGTCATAGTGCAGATAATCGGAATCTCCGCTGCCTGCGGTGAGCATTTCATCCCGCAGGAAGGGCCGGCGCATGGAACCATCCCGGATGCAGTGGGTCACATCTCCGATACCGCCCTTTACATTGAGAGGAATGCGCTGGTCAGGAAATCCAGTGCAGGGGTCGTTGCTTTTATAGTGGAGCTTTCCCACAGTGACCACTTGGTATCCCTGCTGGGTTAGACGATGGCCCCACCCTTCTTCCTTTCCGGCGTAGGGGTGGGCGTTGTCCCAATAGGAATGGCGGAAACAATAGTCCCCATTGGCCATGGCGGCTCGGGCCGGCACACAGATGGGATTGTTGCTGTAGGCATTTTCAAACCGTACGCCGTTTTGGGCCAGTCTGTCCAGATTGGGGGTGTGGATGTAGGGATTTCCGTAACATCCGAATTTATGTTTGCTGTGCTGATCGCTGAAGAGAATCAGTAGATTCATGGGTTTGCATTTGGAATCGGCCATGGTGAATTCCTCCGTTCATTTGGTTGTGGTTTTGGAAGAGAGATAGGTTTTGCGAATGACATAGACGAGATAGACAAGAGAAAGAATCAGAAAAGCTGCCGCGATGGGTTTGGAGAAAAAGGCCCAGAAATTGCCTTCGGTGAACATCAGGCCCCGGAGCAGATTGGTTTCCACAATGGGCCCCAGAATAAATCCCATCACCAGAGGGGTGAGAGAAAAGTCAAACTTGATAAGGAAATATCCCACCAGTCCAAACAGCAGGATGGACCAGACGTCAAAAATCCGATTGTTCTGTCCGAAGGCGCCTACCGCGCAGAGTACGAACACTGCGGAGAGCAGGTAGTACTTGGGAATGGTGACCAGTTTGAGAAAGAGACGCATCCCCAGAAATTCCACACAGATCATGAAGAGGTTGGCGATGATCAGCGCAGCGAAAATTCCATAAATCAAGTCGCCGTTGTTTTGGAACAGCAAAGGACCGGGGGTGATGCCGTGAATCATGAGAGCGGCCAGCAAAATGGCGGTGGCGGCATCTCCCGGGATGCCCAATGTGAGCAACGGAATCAATGCGCCGCCGGTGACAGCGTTGTTGGCTGTTTCAGAGGCCACGATGCCGTCTTTGATGCCGGTGCCAAATTTCTCAGGGTATTTGGACTGGTTTTTGGCTACCGAGTAGGCGATGATATTGGAGGTGCCGCCGCCAATCCCAGGCAGAATGCCAATGCCGATGCCGATGAGGGCAGAACGCACCATATTGAAAATCTGATCTTTTAGTTCGGATAATTTTACGCCAAATCCTTTGATATGGCAGCCTTTCAGCTGGGACATGTCGATGATGCCGTTGTTTTCCGCATACTTGAGAAGTTCTGTGACGGCATAGACGCCAATGAGGGCGCACAGCATTTGCAGACCGGCGTTGAAGGATTCAATGCCGAAGGTAAAACGGGGAGTGGCGTCCAGAGGTGCCTGGCCGATGGATGCCAGCATCAGTCCCACAAGTCCGCTTGCCAGTCCTTTGAGCATGGATTTTCCAGCCAGTCCGGCAATCAACGTGAGTGAGAAGAAGGAAACGGCAAAATATTCACAGGGGCCGAACTGGAGAGCCACTTTGGCCAGGTAGGGAGAGGCAAAAAACAAAATGGGAAGACTGAGCATCCCCCCTACAAAGGAGGAGATAATGCCGATGCCCAGTGCCTTTCCCGGTTCACCGTTCTGTGCCATGGGGTACCCATCAAAGGTGGTAGCCACACAGGCGGGAGTGCCGGGGATGTTGATGAGCATGGCGGTGATGAGACCGCCGGAGGCTCCGCCGATATATAACCCCACCAGCAGAGCCATGGCAGTGACCGGTTCCAGAATAAAGGTCAGGGGCAGGGAAAAGGCCATGCCCATGGAGGTGGTCAGTCCCGGACTTGCGCCGAAAAGGATTCCGACGCATACACCGGCTAGAATATAGAGCATAGTGGACCAGTTGAGCATTTGCTCAAACCCCACCGCAAAAGTATCCAACATAGCGGAGCTCCTTTCTCAAAAACCCAGAATGCCTGCGGGCAGGGATAGATAAAAGAATTTGACGAATACGTAATCCAGAAAAACAGCCCCCAGGATGGCAAACACCAAAAACGCCACAGGTTTTCTTTTTTCCACTGGGGCCAGAATCCAGGTCTGTACAAACAGGTACAGAATGGAGGAACCCAAAAATCCCAGCGGCTCCATCAGGGCGATGTACACGATAATCACTGCAATGGTCAGCAAAACCCGCTTACCTGCAGCGGTCAAAGCAAAAGAAGAAGCAGATGCATTTTGGCTGCCAGCTTGTTTTTTGCATTGGAGGATGCTCTTGATCAAAATTCCTATGCATACCAGCAACATGCAAATGCAGTAAATTCTGGGTACAAATTCCGCTCCGTAGTCAGACAGGGCAAATTTCAAATCCATAAAAGTTCCGCTGAAATACCATGCGGTGACCAGCAGGAGAATGATGGCGGCAATGATGTCTTTGTATTTGGTCATCTGTACTCACTCCTTTGGGATGCCTTATTCCATCATCAGATCTTTGTACTTCATCAGTGCGGATTCTACACTTTCCAGAGTTTTGATGGTTTCTTCCGGAGAGGAATATTGGGCGGTGTACAGGATGTTTTCCGCATCGGCGATAAAATCGGGATTCTGGCTTACACGTTCCAGCGCGGCACTGCAGGTATCTACAATTTCCTGGGGAGTTTCCGCCGGGAAGTACAGGGTAAAGAATTTATTCACTTCAATGTCCGTTCCCTGTTCTTTGAAGGTAGGAATGTCTTCCCGCAGAGGGCTGCGCTCCGGCCCCAACACACCGATGCAGTTGATGTCACCGTTTTCCACGTAGTCTTTGACAATGCCCAGCGGAGCGAAGGTCAAATCCAGCTGTCCGCTCATCATGGCCGGAATGCGGTCATTCATACTGCCGCTGTCCACCAGTTTCAGATCGATGCCCATTTGTTTTTCCATCAGAAGAGGCACCAGATGGGCGGAGGTGGCAATGTCAATGGCAAAAGTCACTTTACCTGGATTGGCCTCCGCTTCTTTTTGCACGTCGGCCAGAGAAGTGAAACGTTTATTGGCGATGACCGTTACCAGATCCACATCAAAAATGGTACCTGCCGGTTTAAAATCACGAAAACCAAAGTCAGAGATTTCCAGCACCTGGTTGGTGACAATGTCCTCATGGGTGTAGAGCATGGTATAGCCGTCTGGGTCGGCGTTTTTGGCCTCACCAATGCCGGTGCTTCCTCCGGCTCCTTTGATGTTAGTGACTGTGATGGGTTGTCCCAGTTCCTGACTGAGATATTTGAGGACAATGCGGGCACTCACGTCAGTGCCTCCTCCAGCTGCGGCCGGTACAATGACCTGAATGGGTTTTTGAGGCCATTGTCCTTCAGTGTTGCCCGTGGATGGGGAAGAGGAAGTGGAAGTGGAAGGAGCGGCGGAAGTACAGCCCGCTATGGAAAACAACAGGCTGCCGGCGAGCAGAGCGCAGAGAGCAATTTTGGACGCATGTTTCTTCATAATGATACCTCCTCAGAATACTTTTAACTAAAATGGATTAAAGTATGGTGCGTTTTTACACTGATATTGTATCATAATTGAAGAATGACAACTATTCGTAGATAATACAAGAAATATCAAAGGAAATGAATCAATACAACGAAAAGAAATTCAAAACAGACAAAATACTTTTATCCAAATTGGATGAAATGTAAAGGGTAGTATTTTTTATTTATTTGTTTTGGAAATGGAATTTGTAAAATCATAACGGGCCATTTCCTGTCGAAGACTGTTGGGGGTGATGCCATAGGCGGCCTTAAACCGGCGGAAAAAAAGAGATAAATTTTGAAAACCACAGGCTTCTGCCACTTGGTTGAGGGGCATGGGTGTCTCCGCAATCAATTGGACCGCCCGTTCCAGCCGCAGGGAATTGATATACTGGCTGGGAGTGCAGTGGTAAAAACGGTGAAAGCTGCGGCAAATATGTTCAGGGGTTTTTTCACAGACTCCGTAGATATAATCCATCCCCGCCTGCAAATTTTGAGGCTCTTGGAGCCCGGTGGTGATGCGAGTCATCCAGGCAGGAGGCGCAGCGGGAACCGCATTGCCAACTTCCTGTATATTCTGGCTGAAATAAAGAAGGAGCGTGTCCAGCAGCAGGGTGCGCAGAAAGAGTTTTTTGAATTTTTGATGAGATTCTGGAATGAGATCCAAAGAGGCAATTTTATCCCGAAGCATGGCTGCGTTTTCCGGAGAGAGCTGCACCGCGGGCATATGCTGTTCCGCATGGAGGGCGGCGTCCACTTCTTCCAGACCCAGATAATTGTTGAGCTGATCCATGGAATCCACAGAGAAATTCATGTTGACATAGCGGCATTCTCCCAATGCATACCGGGAGTGAATGTCACTGGGGCGAAGAAAATGGATTTGGTTTTCCCGTAAAATCAGACTGCGGTCATTGACAGTGACCAGCAGGGAACCGGATTCCACCAAGGTGATTTCATGAAAGTTGTGCAGATGGGGAAAATCAGAAGCACGCACCGAATCGTGAAATGCACAGGTGACTTCGCTGTATAAATCCAAAATATCATACGCTTTGAGATGTTTGAATTCCATGAAAAATCCTCCTTGCAGATGGGATACAATTATGATATCAGAAAAATCAATAAAGTGCAATGGGGTCAATCACGGGTCTGGTTTTTGGGAGGAAAAGCAGGTACAATACAAATAGAAAACAGACAGGAGGAAAGAATATATGGAGATGCTGTACAAACCTGATTTGTCCCGAATCATTCAGCGATATGAAGCTTTTTGGAGTGGTGATGTGGCAGACCGGCCTCCCATGCGAGTACGTTTTGTGGCCGATTCCATGAACGACGATGCTTGGTCGGAAGCCGTCAAAACCAAAGAAGGTCATTTTGCTTATTGGGAAAACTACGCACAAATGCGTGCCGATCTGTATGATGATGAAGTACCCTGTGCTGTATTGGATATGGGACCGGCCTTTATGGGCGGCGTGTTGGGCAGCCCGCTGACATTTTCGGGCGGAGCCAGCTGGGCACAGCATATTTTTCATGACTATAGTCAAATTCCCGAATTTGAAGCAATTACCTTTGATGAGAACAATTTCTGGGTGAAGGAATTGCTGGAACGCAATGCCTATTTTAAGGAAAAGGCAGCTGGTAAATTTGGTGTGGCCATTGCCATGCTCACCGGCGCGGGGGATATTTTTGGTGCCATTCACGGCATTACGGAGTGTTACACTGATCTCTATGAGGAGCCTGAAGGATTTGCCCGCATGGTGAATTTGTGTGCCGACGCATGGATGGCAGTACAGAAGATTCAGTTTGATAACGTGCCGGACGTCTGCGGTGGCTATGTGGACAACTATGGAATTTGGACTCCTGGACGGAGCAGCTACTTTGCGGATGACCTGTCCACCTGCGTGTCGGGAGAAATGTATGACGAGGTGCTGGCGCCCATTGACGGCCGCATCAGTCAATTCCTGGAGCGTCCCTGGATGCATACCCATTCGGCGCAGATTCGTCTCATTCCTCATTTCCTGAAACTGCCCAACCTGCGCGGCTTGCAGATTGTGAACGACGCGCCGGCCGGTCCTGATTTCAAGGAGATCCTGCCCTATGCCAAGATGGTACAGGAGAGCGGAAAGTGCCTGCTGCTTCGCAAGTTCACCATAGAAGAGCTGGAGCCCTGGCTGCATGAACTGTCCCCCAAGGGATTGCTCATCGATACTCATTGTACTTCGCTTTCCGATGCAAAAACCATCATTGCGGACTTCTCGGCAGAAAAGTTCATGAAATTTCACTGAGTCAATAAAGTATACTTATATACGAAAAGGAGCGTTTACATATGCCTATGACATCCAGAGAACGTTTTGTAGCGGCTGTGAGCCACAAGCCCATCGACCGGGTTCCCATTGACGCCACTTTCGAAATTGGCGCTTACAACAAGTTGGTTCGTTATCTGAATAACGGACTGCCCGAAATTCACACCTGCGGCACCAACCTGATGGTCTATCCCAGTGTGGAATTCTGCAAGCAGATGGGCATTGATATCATGTATCTCAAAATCGGCTCTCCCAAGCGGGTTAAGCCCTTCCAGTACGGCGATGATTCCTTTACCACAGAATTTGGTCTGATCTATAAAAGAGCAGTCAGCGCCAATGGCATCGTGGATTATCAGCCCATCAACACACCTTTTGCTGATTTTACAGTGGAAGATTTGGATAATTATGACTGGCCCGATCCTGAAGATGACAACATTTTTGTGGGCCTGCGCGAGAGAGCCAAAGAAGTGGTGGAAGGTCATGAGATGGCTCTGGGCGGTTACTTCAACGCGTCTATTTTCACACTGCCCAGCCTGCTTCGCGGCATGGAACAGTGGCTGGTAGACCTGCTGATTGACGAGGAGTTTGCCCGCCGCTTTATGGAAATCATGAGCGACTATTACACCAAGCTGTACTGCAAGGCGCTGGATATCTGCGGTGAATACCTGAGCTTTGTACGGCTGGATATGGATGACTTTGGTACTCAGAACGGTCTGCTCATTTCCCGGGAAACCTTCAATAATGTAGTGCGTCCTTATGAGGAAAAGTTCTGTCGTGCAGTCAAGGAGCACTTCCTGAAAATCAATCCCGATGGCAAGATTATGAAACACACCTGTGGCGACGTGTTGGAACTGATTGGCGACTTTGCTGACATGGGCATTGACGTGCTCAATCCCATCCAGCCTCGCACCAAGTACATGAGCCGTGAACTGGTGGGTCAGCGGTATATGGGCCGGATTGCTTTCTGGGGCGGTGTGGATACCCAGGTGACCATGCCCAGCGGAACGCCGGAAGAAGTGGAAGAGGATGTAAAGGATTGTCTGCGTAAGCTGGCCAGTCCCAGCGGATATATTGCAGGGCCCTCTCACCACATTCAGGAAGACGTACCCCCTGAAAATATTCTTGCATTTTTGCACGCTGCCCAGAAATATGGCACTGTGGAAAACGGTAAATTTGTCAATTTGTAAAATAGCATGACCAAAGGGAAACGCCCCGCTGTGCTAAAGCACAGCGGGGCGTTCGCGATGGTAGGGGAAATATGGATGGGAAATGGTTTTTTGTGAAACCAGAAGAAACCGACAAAATTAGCTCGTTTGCTGCAGGTAGCTGCGGATGACCTGTACGGCGCCTTCTATCCCCAGACGTCCGGCGTTGAGACACAGATCATAGTTTTCAATGTCTCCCCACACAGCATCGGTGAAGTAATTGTAATAGCTGGCCCGCAGTTTGTCGGTCCGTTTGATCAATCGTTTGGCTTCTCGTTCGTTGACTTTAACCCGGTCCATGATGCGCCGCACTCGATCTTCCAGATCGGCGTAGATGTAGATGGATAGTTTTTCCGGCATATCCCGCAACACACGATCTCCGCACCGTCCAATGATGATGGCGGATTCAGGTTCCTCGGCGATCTTGCGAATGGTACAAAATTGAGCCTGGGCAATGTCGTCGGTGGATATGTGGTTGGGATCCCGCAGGAAGTCTTCCGAGAGCAATCCCTCACTGGTGATGGGATTGAAGTACAGATAGCGGTCTCCAGGGCGTTCATCCGCTTTTTCCAGTTTGCTGTGACTGATGCCGTATTCCTCCGCCGCCCGGGTGAGCAGAGCCCTGTCATAGAACCGGTATCCCAGAGCTTCCGCCAGCTTTTTTCCAATCTCCCGGCCGCCGCTGCCATATTGCCTTGCGATGGTGATGATGTGCTTGTCTGCCATATTGACCGCTCCTTTCTGAATCTCTTTTCATTTAATAGTATAGCAGAATTGAGCGAAAAATACAAATCAATGCGGGATATATTTTGAGCTCCTGTACAAATGGCACAAAGCATTGGGAAGCTGAATTGGGGAAAATGAAAGAAAATCGAAGAAAATATTCATTTTAAGGAAAAATGCAATTGACAATCCCTCAGGGATATACTACCATAGAAAAGGTCGACTGAACATGTCCGCAGCACCCGAAGAGCCAGGCTTTCCGGGTGTTTTGTATGCGTTGTCATTAGGGCCGGCCACAGATCTGTGAAAGAAGGAACGAGAGAATGATATTTGGATTGCTCAGAGACATCAAAAACGGTGAATATCGTACCATTGCTACCCCCAATGAGATTGCCACCATTGTGGGAGATGGTCATACGGCGCTGGTGCAGAAGGGCGCGGGAGAACGGGCCGGATTTTCGGATGAAGCCTATACCGCTGCTGGTGCCCAGCTGGTGGATACCATGGAAGAAATTTACGCCCGTTGTGATTTTGTCACCAAGGTAAAGGAACTGGAACCCTGTGAATACGGGCTGCTGCGTGAAGGACAAATTGTATTCACTTGCATTCATCCCGCTGCTCACCGGGAGGAAGTGCAGGCCATTCTGGACAGCAAGGTCATTGCATTCACTGCGGAGGACAGTCATCGGTATGGTTCTCCCAACTGTGAGGCCGCAGGCAAGCAGGGCGCTTTGATGGGACTGGAATCCATGCTCACCATCAATGGCGGCAAGGGAAAGTTTGTAGGCGGTCTGGCAGGTGCACCTGGTATGCGGGTGCTGATTTTGGGCGCAGGCATTGTGGGCAAAAGCGCTCTGCAGGTATTGCATGCATTGGGAGCCCGCTGCACTGTGCTGGATATCAACATCGGTACACTGCGGGAGCTGCAGTTCAAATACGGCGGCAGTGTGGACACCATGATGTCCACCAAGGAAAACGTAGCCCGTCTGCTCCCCACCACCGATATGGTGCTCAACTGCGTCAAATGGCCCAAGGGGGACAACTCCTTCCTGATTGACCGGCCCATGCTCAAATTGATGGAAAAGGGTTCTGTCATTGTGGATATCAGCAATGATGACAACGGGGCCATTGAATCCTTCCATGAAACCACCCATGCCGATCCCCGCTATATAGAAGAAGGAATTGTCCACTATTGTGTGAGCAACATTCCTGGTGCCATTGCTCACTCCACCTCTGTGGCCTATGCCGCTTCGGTGATTGGGCACTTCCGCAGCATTCTGGCCAATGGCGTGGCAGAGGCCTGTGCGCGGGACGGCTTTTTGCGCCGTTCTCTGACAGCGTATAAGGGGTATCTCACCCATGAGGAAACCAGCGCGCTGCAGAATCGTCCCTGGATTCGTCCGGAGGAGGTTTTGGGTCTTTCCGGACGGACACTGGACATGGCGCCGCCTGCTACTGTGACCCGTTCCAACAATTTCTTAAAACTGTAACCCAAGCGGAAACGCAACAAATAGTAAGTAACCAGGAGGTATAGAATGGAAGACGTTGTAAACATGGGGTTTATTTCCATTGTGCCGTCTGTACTGGCCATCGCGCTGTCCTTTTTGACGCGCAATACCATCTTATCACTGTTGGTGGCCTGTTTGACCGGTACATTGCTGGCAGGGCAGGGGCTGCTGGGGTTGCCCACTCTGCTGAAGGAAAGTCTGGGTACCACCAGCTTTTCCTGGGTGATGCTGCTCAACACCTTCATTGGTGTATTGGTGGCCTATTTTCAAAAAACCGGGGCCATTCAGGGCTTTACACAGCTGGTACATGACAAGAATCTGAGCCGTAAAGGGGTACAGCTCACTGCCTGGGTGATGGGCATGTTTGTGTACTTCAGCGATTCCTTCAGTCCGCTGTTTGTGGGGTCTACCATGCGCAGCATTTCGGACAAGGCAAAAATCTCCCGTGAGAAGCTGGCGTATATCGCTGATTCTACCAGTGCTCCGGTGAGTGTGCTGGTGCCTATTACCGGATGGGCAGCTTATCTCAGCGGTTTGGCCATTGGCGTGGGCTGTATTGAAACTCAGGAACAGGCTTCCGCGCTGTTCCTCAGTGCCATTCCCATCAACTTTTATGCACTATTGGCAGTGTTGTTGGTGGGTCTGATCGGCTCAGGAATTGTAAAGGACTTTGGTCCCATGAAAAAGGCCGAACTGCGGGCTATGCAGGAGGGCAAAGTGCTGCGTGACGGTGCTGTGCCGCTGATCGGCAAGGAATTGACCGAAATGAAGGCTTATGAAGGCATCAAGCCCCGGGTGTTTCTCAATTTCCTGCTGCCAGTTTTGATGATCGTAACCATTGCAGTGACTACATATATCACCATGAATTCCGCCAAAACCATGGAGGCATTCCTGTTTGTGATCATTTTCATGAGCATCAGTATGTACTTGCAGGGTATTCCTCTCAAGGAAATCATGGATACCGCCACTGACGGCGTAAAGGGTGCCATTCCCGCCGTGATGCTGCTGGCACTGGCCTACTCGGTCAACGCCCTCAGCCAACAGATGGGTACCGCCAATTACATTGTATCTCTCAGTGAAGGTTTCCTGTCCCAGGAATTGCTGCCTGCCATTATCTTTGTGATTTCTGCCATTATGGCGTTTGCCACCGGATCTTCCTGGGGTACTTTTGCCATTTGTATGCCCATCGCACTGCCGTTGGCGTTCAGTTTTTCGGGCGGAGAGGTCAATTTGCTGGTGGTGTCTGCCTTTGCGGCTGTGGCCGGAGGCGGTGTGTTCGGTGACCATTGTTCGCCGCTGTCTGATACGACAGTTTTGTCTTCTACAGGGGCTGCCTGTGACCACATTGACCATGTGAAAACCCAGTTGCCCTATGCTTTGATTTGCGGAACATTGGCTGTAATCGGATATCTGGTATTGGGCTTTATTGCTCTGTAATTTGATGAAATAGGCTCTGGAGGACTTCTCCAGAGCCATTTTGTCGGAAAGGAGAGAAAATGGAACAGCTGAAAAAAACAGTTCCTCCATGGGAACGGTTGGAAGTGGGTATCATGCTGGCTCTGGTGGGCGGATTTTTAGATGCCTATACCTATCTGTTTCGCGGAGGGGTATTTGCCAACGCCCAGACGGGCAATATGGTGCTGATGGCTCTGGATGCGGCAGAGGGCAACTGGTGGGGGGTACTTTACTATCTGGTGCCCATCAGCGCTTTTTTTGCCGGTGTGCTGGTCACCGAGATTTGCAGGGACTGGATTCCTGCCAAATGGACATTGGAATGGCGGCATGTGATTTTGTGCTTGGAAGCGGCACTGATCCTGGCGGTGGGACTGTTGCCAGCCACAGTGCCAGACGCAGTGGTCAATGTGACTATTTCGTTTGTGTGCTCCATGCAGGTGAACTGTTTCCGGAAAACCTGGGGGCTTCCATTTGCCACTACTATGTGTACGGGCAATTTGCGTTCCGCTGCGGAAAAAAGTTATCGAGCCATCAAATTGGGAGATAGAGAGGCGTTTGCGGATGCGGTTCGCTATTTCCTCATTATTGGAGCTTTTTGTACTGGAGCAGCTATTGGCGCGTGGCTCACTCAATGGTGGGGAGGATATAGCGTATGTCTGTGCAGCGGTATGCTGCTGGCGGTTTTGGTTCATATGGTCCGGCATGGAGAATAGTCAGACAGACGGAGAGAACCCGTCTGTTTTTTTGTGTTATTTTAACAATTCAGGAAAAAGTACGAAAAAAAGGGAAAAAAGAGTTGACAAGAGGGAGCGGGGCGTGGTAATATAACTGAGTCGCTTGACGCAGGCGGCTCGCAGCCAGGCCCCAAACCAAGCCTGTTGGCATCCGAAGGAGACCCGGAAGGGAAGAGAAAAGGATGGCAGGTAAGGAAAAAAAGGTTGACAAACTCTGGCGAATGCGATATACTAATAAAGCTGCTTCTGAGAGGGAGCGGACGCGAACATTGAAAACTGAACAATATTTCAAGGATTCATTCACGAATGAAAGACTCTGTTGATTACTTTGAGCGCACTGAAAAAGTGCAAACCAGACAACAGTAAAACGATGTCAGAAATCGTTTTGGCTGGGGTCCAAATTCTTTAAGATTTTAGAGCGAAAGCTTTAAGATACCATTTACGAGAGAGTTTGATCCTGGCTCAGGACGAACGCTGGCGGCGTGCCTAACACATGCAAGTCGAGCGGACGGAGGGGAGCTTGCTCCCCAAAGTTAGCGGCGGACGGGTGAGTAACGCGTGAGTAACCTGC
>JBMNPT010000011.1:0-63378 GCA_050943735.1 Eubacteriales bacterium
CCCGGGGCGAAGTGCCCCAGCCTGCCCTGCGCAGAGCGGTGGGAGAGGAGGAAATCCGGGCCCAGCTGAGCCGGTTGGGGGGAACTCCTTTTGTGCTGGAGAGCCTGACGGGAGAGGTCCAGGAGGGATTGAGCCTGCCGGCCAGCGCCATCAACGCCCTGCGGCGGGAATTGGTGGAACAGCTGCTGGAGCAGCGGAGCCGTCCGCCCCGGCGGCGCAGCCTGCCGGGTGAGCAGCCGCCCCGGGAAGAGAAACGGGTTTCCGGCCAGTGGCAGTGGACGGTGCAGGTGCCGTCGCTGGCCTATCTCACACCGGTGCTCACCCAGGGGATGACCCGGGTGTATGTGCCGCTGGAGGAAATTCAGCGGGAGGAGGAAGCGCGCAGGTGGTGGATGGCGGGGACACCGTTGGTGCCGGTGCTGCCCCGGGTGTGGTTTGACCGGGAACAGCCCCGGGTGGAGGAGCTGTTGAACCGGTGGAAGGCCCTGGGCGCGGAGCAGGTGCTGTGCGGCAATGTGGGCCAGGCGGCTCTGGCCGGACGGCTGGGGCTTACGCCGCTGGGGGATTACTCTCTCAATCTGTATAACTCTCATACAGCATGGGAATATGAAAAGATGGGCTTTGGGCTGCTGACTCCCTCTATTGAGCTGCGGCGGGAGCAGATCGGCGCGCTGCACAGCAAGGTGCCGCTGGAGCTGGTGGCCTATGGCAAAACGCCCATGATGATCACCCAGAATTGTGTGGTGGAGGGCAGTCACCCCGGATGCGGCAAATGCCGGGAGGGATGGTACCTCACCGATCGCAAAGGGGAAAAGCTGCTGGTCCGGCGGGCGTTTGGCTGCCGCAATGAGCTGTTCAATCCCCATCCGCTTTATCTGGCGGATCGGCTGGAGGAGTGGCAGGGGATGGGGCTTGTATCCCTGCGGCTGTGCTTCACCGATGAATCTCCCCGCCAGGCGGAAGAGGTGGTGCAGGCATACCGGCAGCGGCAGGATTGGCGGCCTGGGGCGTTTACCCGGGGACTCTATACCAAAGGCGTGAAATGACAGGGAGGACATGCACATGAAAATGAAAAATACCTTTATGTTCTGGGTCACCATTCTCACCGGACTGATTTTGGGGGGCCTGTTGGGGGAACTGGCCTCCAAGGTGAGCTTTCTCTCCTTCCTCAACTACGGCAAAAGCATCGGTATCAGCGGGCAGAGCCCCATGGTGATGGATCTGTCGGTGGCCAAGCTGGTGTTCGGCGTGGAATTGCGGCTGACCATCGCGTCCATTTTGGGACTCATTACCTCGATTATTATTTATAAGAAAGTACTGTGAGGAGGGGAATTTCATGGCGGTGATACTGGCATCCCAGTCGCCCCGGCGGCGGGAGTTGATGGAGCGGATCGCACCGGGGTTCCGGGCGGAGTCCCCTGAGGCGGATGAGCGGGTGGAAGGAGAGGTCACGCCGGCCCAGGCGGCCTGTGAGGTGGCCCGGCGCAAGGCGGCTGCGGTGGCGGCCGGAGCGGAGGACGTGGTCATTGGCGCGGATACCATCGTGGTGTGCGACGGCAAGCGGCTGGGCAAGCCTGTGGATGGGGAGGACGCTTTCCGTACACTGCGGATGCTCAGCGGACGGATGCACAGTGTGATCACCGGACTATGTGTGCGGCAGGGCCGGCGGGAACGGGTGTGTTATCAGGAGACCCGGGTGTGGTTTTACCCGCTGAGCGAGGAGGAAATCCGGGCGTATATCGCCACCGGAGAGCCCATGGACAAGGCGGGCAGCTATGGCATTCAGGGATTGGGCGGTCTGCTGGTGGAGCGCATTGAGGGGGACTATTACAATGTGGTGGGCCTGCCGGCGGCCAAGCTGCTTCGCATTTTGCGGGAGGAGTTTGGGGTTCTCACCGAATTTTGACTGGTGGGGATGAATAAAAAGAGAAGCGTATTTTTGGGCAAAAAAATGAGGATACCTTTTGACTATTGCACATTGTTGTGATAAGATAAAATCGTAACAATATCGGCTTTGGCAGAAAAAGGGAGCGCAGGCCGGGACGGGGGTGTGATATGGCGACCATCATAGCAGTGACCTCCGGCAAAGGCGGGGTGGGCAAAACCACCTGCTGCGGGAACCTGGCGGTGGCGTTGGCCTCGTTGGGCAAACGGGTGCTGGCCATCGACTGTGATTTTGGATTGCGCAATTTGGATCTGGTGCTGGGGTTGTCCGACCAGGCGGTGTATACGCTGGAGGACTGTATCCTGGGGGGCATGGAGCCCAGCCAGGCCATGGTGCAAAAAGGAGAAAATCTGTATTTTCTGCCGCCGCCCTACCGCTATCAAAAGGATCTGCTCACCCGGGAAAAACTGCGGGATTTTCTGGAGGAGCTGCGGCCGGAATTTGATTTTATTCTGTTGGACAGCGCGGCGGGGATTTTGGAAAACACCCAGAAGGCAGTGAGCAATTGTGACATGGCGCTGGTGGTGATCACCCCGGATGCCTGTTCGGCGCGGGATGGTGACCGGGCGGTGACCATGCTGGAGGAGATGGGTGTAGAGGACATCCGGCTGTTGATCAACCGGGTGCGGGCCAATTGTGTGGAAGAGGGCATTGGACTCAATGTGGACGACGCCATGGATCTGCTGGGGATTCCCCTGGCGGGCATTGTAGCGGAGGACATGGAGGTGCTGCGGAGCGGAGGGCAGGTTTCTCCGGACAGCGCGGCGGGACAGTGCTTTTCCAATATAGCGCGGAGACTGACCGGCGAGCAGGTGCCGGTTTACCGTTTTCCCAGACATGGCTGGTGGTACCGGCTGTGGCATGGAGTATAAAGAAGAAAAAAACAGGAGGGGTTTATTATGAACATCGCATTGATCGCACACGACAAGAAAAAAGAACTGATGGTTCAGTTCTGTATTGCTTATTATCCCATCCTGAACAAGCATAACATCTGCGCCACCGGCACCACCGGCAAACTGGTGGCGGAGGCTACCGGCATGGAAATTCACCGGTTCCTCAGCGGTCCCCAGGGAGGCGACCAGCAGATCGGCGCGCGGATTGCCTATAATGAGATTGACCTGGTGCTGTTTTTCCGGGACCCCATCACCCAGCAGTATCACGAGCCCGATATGAATTCCATCATCAAGCTGTGTGATATGCACAACATTCCCATCGCCACCAATGTGGCCACAGCGGAAGTGCTGGTGCGCGGACTGGACCGGGGCGATCTGGATTGGAGAGACATTGTCAATCCCAAGAGATAAGAGCCGGGGAGAGCATCTCCCGGGCCAATACAGCGGCATAGAGCAAACATGCGGAGAAGGAAGAAGAGTAGCGGCGGAAGCCCGGCAGCGACGGGGGAATGGTGTGAGCCCCGGGGCGGCAAACCGTGAAAGACACTTCCGGAGCAGACATGGGAGACCATGTCCGTTTGGCCTGCGTTACAGGCTGAGAGAGAGAAGGGCAAAGGCTCTTCTAATTTGGGTGGCACCGCGAGAGAGACCTCTCGTCCCAATGCGTATTTGGCATGGGGACGGGAGTTTTTTTATGAATCAAATAAGGCATCAATGGAGGAGAGGCTATGATACAGAGACCCAGAGGGACCCGGGACGTATTGCCCGGGGAGAGTTATAAGTGGCACTATATTGAAGAAGTGGTACGGCAGCTGTGCCAGGATTTCAACTTCAAGGAAGTCCGGTTTCCCACCTTTGAGGAGACCCAGCTGTTCCGCCGGGGGGTGGGCGACACCACCGACGTGGTGCAGAAGGAGATGTACGATCTGGCCCCCAAGGGAGAGCGGGAGGCCAGTCTGACCCTGCGTCCGGAGGGCACCGCTTCCACAGTGCGGATGTTTTTGGAGAACGGATTGTACGGAGGGGCATTGCCCGCCAAGTATTACTATCTGATCCCCTGTTTCCGGTATGAAAAGCCCCAGGCGGGGCGGCTCCGGGAATTCCATCAGTTTGGAGTGGAGGTGTTCGGCACGCCCCATCCCCAGGCGGACGCCGAGGTGATTTCCATTGCCCGGGAACTGTTGAGCCGGCTGGGCGTAACCGGTCTGGAGTTGAACCTCAACTCCATCGGCTGCCCCACCTGCCGCAAGGCGTACAATGAAGCGCTGCGGGAGTATTTCCGGCCTCATCTGGACACCCTGTGCGAGACCTGCCGGGGACGGTTTGAGCGCAATCCCATGCGGATCATCGACTGTAAGAGTCCGGTGTGCCAGGAGATCGCGAAAGATGCCCCCCGCATTCTGGATTATATCTGTGAGGACTGCCGGGCACACTTTGAGAAGGTGCAGGAATACCTCACCGCCATGGACATTCCCTTCCGCATTGACCCCAACATCGTGCGGGGACTGGATTACTACACCAAGACGGTGTTTGAGTTTGTGTCCACCGATATCGGCGCTCAGGGGACGGTGTGCGGCGGCGGCCGGTATGACGGTCTGGTGGAGCAGCTGGGCGAGCGCAGCGTGCCGGGCTTGGGCTTTGCGCTGGGTATCGAGCGACTGATCCTGCAAATGGAAGCCCAGGGCCTGTCCTTTGGGCAGGAGCCGGGGCCGAAGATCTTCCTGGCCAACTGGGGTGCCGAAACGGTGCCCACCTGTCTGTCGCTGGTGCAGCAGCTGCGCCGGCAGGGCATTGCGGCGGAGTGTGATCTGATGGGCAAGAGCGTCAAGGCGCAGATGAAGTACGCCGATAAGATCGGCGCGGCCTATACCATGGTCATTGGAGGCAGCGAGCTGGCCAGCGGAGAAGGACGCCTCAAGCACATGGCCAGTGGAGAAGAGACGGTGTGCCGGCTGGACCAGCTGGGGGAGCACCTGCGAAACGCGTGAGAAAAAACCGAAAGGAAAAGGAGATAGAAAACCATGTCTGAATCGATGGGAAATCTGAAGCGCAGCCACTACTGTGGCGAGCTGCGCATGGAGCATGTGGGCCAGGAAGTGGTGCTGTGCGGCTGGGTACAGCGGCAGCGCAACAAGGGCGGCCTCATTTTTGTGGACCTGCGGGACCGTACCGGCATCAGCCAGATCACAGTGGATGGGGACAGCCCGGCAGAGGTCAAGGAAATCGCCAAGGGCCTGCGGATGGAGTACTGCCTCTGTGTCAAGGGCAAGGTGCTGGAGCGGGCCAGCAAAAACCCCGAGCTGCCCACCGGCGATGTGGAAGTGTTCGCCAGTGAGATCCGGGTGCTGTCCGAATCCCAGACCCCGCCTTTCCTCATTGAGGAGGGTTCCACCGTCAACGACGAGCTGCGGCTCACCTACCGGTACCTGGATCTGCGGCGGCCCGATTTGCAGCGCAACATCATGATGCGGCACAAGGTGGCCAAGATCTGCCGGGATTACTTTGACCGCCATGGCTTTTTGGAAATCGAAACCCCCATGCTCATCAAGTCCACTCCTGAGGGCGCGCGGGATTACATTGTGCCCAGCCGGGTGCATCCGGGCAAATTCTATGCCCTGCCCCAGTCGCCCCAGATGTACAAGCAGCTGCTGATGCTGGCGGGCTATGACCGGTATATGCAGATTGTGCGGTGCTTCCGGGATGAGGATTTGCGGGCAGACCGGCAGCCGGAGTTCACCCAGATCGACCTGGAGATGAGCTTTGTGGATGCGGAAGACGTGATGACCGTCAACGAGGGCTTTATCAAAGAGGTGTTCCAGCAGGTGCTGGGCGTGGAGGTGCAGACTCCCTTCCTGCGTATGCCCTGGAAGGAGGCCATGGAGCGGTTCGGCAGCGATAAGCCGGATATGCGGTTTGGCTTTGAGCTCACCGATATTTCCGATCTGGTAAAGGACTGCGGCTTTGGAGTGTTCTCAGGGCCGGTGGCAGAGGGCGGCTCTGTGCGGCTCATCAATGTCAAGGGGTATGCGGCGGACTTCCCCCGGAAGAAGATCGACAAGCTCACCGAGTTTGTCAAGACCTACAAGGCCAAGGGACTGGCCTGGGCCCGTCTGGTGGACGGCAAGGTCACCTCTTCTTACCAGAAGTTCCTCACCGAAGAGGAGAATGCAGCCATTTTGCAGCGTGCGGACGCCCAGGACGGCGACCTGATTCTCATTGTGGGCGATGCCAAGAACGAAGTGGTGTTTGCGGCGCTGGGTGCCCTGCGGTGTGAATGTGCCCGTCAGCTGGGGATTCTGGACCCTGCGGATTACAAATTCCTGTGGGTGACCGAGTTCCCGGTGTTCGAGTACAGCGAGGAGGAGGGCCGGTATATGGCCATGCACCATCCCTTCACCGCGCCTATGGATGAGGACCTGGACAAGATTGAAACGGATAAGGCCCATGCCCGGGCCAAGGCCTATGACATCGTGCTCAACGGCACAGAGCTGGGCGGCGGATCGGTGCGAATTCACCAGAGCGATGTGCAGCAGAAAATGTTCCGGGCGCTGGGCTTCAGCCAGGAGGAGGCCATGGAGAAGTTTGGCTTCCTGATCAATGCCTTCCAGTACGGCACACCGCCCCACGCGGGCATGGCCTATGGTCTGGACCGGCTGGTGATGCTCATGTCCCACAGCGAGAGCATCCGGGATGTGATTGCCTTCCCCAAGGTGAAGAATGCCAGCGAGCTGATGAGCCAGGCGCCTTCCGAGGTGGATCAGAAGCAGCTGGACGAGCTGTATTTGCAGGTGGAGGCCCATGAGGAGGAGCCGGAAGCCTGAGGGGGACTATGATTTTACACAATCATCACAAATTTTAGTGGAAGCTGTGCTATGATGGACAGAGAATGGGGCAGGTCCGCCCCAAACTTCCACAACCATATTGAAGGGAGCAACCTTACCATGATAGAAGTGAACCATCTGGTGAAGCGCTACGGTGACAAGGCTGCGGTGAACGACATCTCCTTCTCCATTGGATCGGGAGAGATCGTGGGATTTCTGGGGCCCAACGGCGCCGGCAAATCCACCACCATGAACATGTTGACCGGGTACATTTCGGCCACCGAGGGGACGGCGAAGATCGCCGGGATCGATGTGTTGGAGGACCCCATTGCCGCCAAGCGCAAAATTGGCTATCTGCCGGAGCTGCCGCCGCTGTATCTGGATATGACGGTGGATGAACAGCTGGAATTTGCCTATGATCTCAAGGGCATGAAGGGCAGCAAGGAACAGCGGGAGGCACATATTGGGGCCATCTGCCGCCTGGTGAAAATCCAGGATGTGCGGGGGCGTATGATTAAGAACCTGAGTAAGGGGTATAAGCAGCGTGTGGGCTTGGCCCAGGCGCTCATCGGAGATCCGGAGGTGCTGATTCTGGACGAGCCCACCGTGGGTCTGGACCCCAAGCAGATCATTGAAATTCGCAACCTCATCAGCAATCTGGGTAAAAAACACACCATCATTCTGTCCTCCCACATTTTGCCGGAGATCAGCGCGGTGTGTCAGCGGGTGCTGGTGCTCAATAAGGGGCGCATTGTGGCGGACGATAAGCCGGAGAATCTCTCCAAGCGTCTGATGGGAGAGAACAAACTGGCGGTGCGCATTGAAGGGCCCTGCCAGGAGGTACTTTCCGCCATTGGTCAGATCGACGGCGTGGATGCCTGTACCCTGGGAGACCAGATTTCGGAAGGATGCTGGGAGTATCTCATTGATGTGGCGCAGGAGAGCGACGTGCGGCGGGATCTGTTCCACGTCATGGCGGCGCGGGATTGGCCGATTTTGCAGCTCAAGCCCATGGAGATGACGCTGGAGGAGATCTTCCTGCAGCTGACTCAGGACGCGGATGCCAAGGCGGCTCAGCAGAACAAGGCCGCACCCGCAGAAGCCCCCAAGGCAGAGGCAGCACCGGCCGCTCCCACCGCTCCCGCGGCTGGAGAGTCCCAGCCTGACCAGCGGCCCCGGCTGACCTTTGGACCTTCTCCCGAGGAGGAACAGGCCCAGCGGGAGCAGGAGGCTCAGGAGGAGGCCGCCCGGTACATTCCGTCCCAGGGCGATGAGGAGAAAGGAGGGGACGCACAGTGAGTGCCATTTATAAAAAGGAATTGCGGCAGTATTTTCATTCGGTGATCGGCTATGCGTTTCTGGCCATCTTCCTGTTTGTGTGCGGGTATTTCTTCTCGCTCAACAGCCTGCTGTACCGCAGCGGTGATATTTCCACCCTGTTTCAGAGCGTGGTGACGGTGCTGATGTACCTCATTCCCATTCTCACCATGCGTTCCTTTGCGGAGGAAAAGAAGATCAAGACCGAGCAGCTGCTGCTCACCGCGCCGGTGTCCACTACCCACATTGTGTTGGGGAAATTCCTGGCGGCCATGAGCGTGTTCGGCATCGGATTGGCAGTGACCTTGATCTATCCTGTTATCATTGCCATTTACGGACGGTTTGAGCTGTGGATTACCCTGGGCAACTATCTGGCGGTGTTGCTGCTGGTGGGAGCCTTTGTATCCATCGGCGTGTTTGTGTCCGCCATTACGGAAAATCAGGTGGTGGCAGCCATTTTGAGCTACGTGGTGCTGTTTGGGCTGTGGTTTTCCAGCTTTATGGCGGGTTCGGTGCAGAGTCCGCTGGTGATGGCCATTCTGCGGGGCATTTCTCTGTTCCAGCGGTTTTATGAGCTGTCCATGGGCATCTTTAATCCGGCGTCCGTTGTCTTTTATGTCAGCATCATCTTTGTGTTTCTGTTCCTCACCGTGCGGGTGCTGGAGAGCAGAAGATGGAACTGAGAGGAGGAGAGAACGGGATGGAGAAACGAGAGAATCGCAGCACCCGGTATGGGCGCGCCGCCGCGCTGATGACGGCGGTTGTGCTGCTCATCACCCTGGTGCTCAATGTGCTGGTGTACCAGTCGGTGGAAAAGTTCAACTGGAAATTTGACATGACCAGCAGCAAGCTGTATGAGCTCACTGACACCACACTGGGCGTGTTGGATGAACTGGATATGCCGGTGGAAATCATCGCGCTGAATAACGAGGATGATTTTTACAGCGATGTGCGAGAAGTGCTGCGGCGGTATGCGGCAGCCAGCGATATGATTGAGCTGCGGTATGTGGACGTGGTGGAAAACGCCAATTTCGTATCGGATTACGCAGCCAAGGGTCTGGCCATTGAAAAGGATGGCATCATTGTCAAGAGCGACCTGCGGGAAAAGGTGTACACTCTGATGGATATGTACAACATAGACCAGCAGGCACAGCAGATCACCTCTTTCAAGGCGGAGCAGCAGATCACCTCTGCGCTTTTGTATGTCACCAACGATGAGATTCCGGTGGCGGCCTTCACCCAAGGTCACAATGAATACATGGGCAATGCGTTCCCTGCTCTGTTTGAGCAGAACAACTATACCACCAGTCAGCTCACCCTGACGGTACAGGACATTGCGGAAGATGTGGGACTCATTGTCATTGCGGCGCCCACTCGTGATTTTGAAACCAGTGAAATTCAAAAGCTGGATGAGTTTATGGCCCGGGGCGGCAGTCTGATGATCTTTATGCATCCGGCATCGGAGCCGCTGCCCAACCTCAATGCCTTCATGGAAGAGTGGGGCATTACGGTGGGTGACAATGTGGTATTTGAGGCGAAGGAGTACACCGGCAGTCCCATCAATGTGGTACCGCGGTATTTCAGCCATACCATCAATACCTACTTTACCGACAACAAATACTTTATGGTGATGCCCCAGTGCCGCAATCTGATTTTGGATAGCAGCAAGAGCGGCAAGGTGGTTATGCCGGTGCTGATGACCAGTGACGAGGCCTACGGCAAGGTGGGTACCGAGTTCTCCACCGCACAGCGGGAGGAGGGCGACGCATCCGGTCCCTTCTATCTGGCAGCCACCAGTTCCGAGACGGTCAATGTGGGCGGCGAGAAGAAGGATGCCAAGATGTTTGTATGTGGCAGCCGCAGCATGTACTTTGACGATGTGCTGGGCATTACCTCCTATGCCAATGCGGACTTCCTGGTGCAGGTGATGAGCTGGTGCGGAGAAGGCCTGGAAGTGGCCAATGTACCGGCGAAGGATATGTCGGCCAGCATGCTGAATATCACTGCTTTTGTGGCGCTGATTCTCATTGTGGTGCTGGTGATCGTGATTCCCTTTGGTCTGCTGGCCAAGGGCGTGATCGTATTCCTGCGGAGGAGACATCTGTGATGAGTAAGAGCAAGAAATTACTGCCCATTTTATGTGGGGTGCTGGTGCTGCTGATCGCCGCTACGGTGTGGGTGATAACCTACAAACCGGAAGGGGAAGAGCCCAAGGCAGTGGCCACCCAGTTTCTCAAATATGACAATGTGGATGACATTGTTCTGGTGGATGTGAGCAATCAGACGGGCAACTACACCCTGGCCAATGGAGGCGAGGGCAAAGCGGTGGTGAAGGATGTGGCGGACACCATGGTCAACCAGGAGAGCGCCCGCAGCTTCTTTACCAATTGTCAGCTGATTTATGCGGTGTCCACCGTCAAGGAGGGTGTGCCGGAAGAGGAGTTGGCCCAGTATGGCCTCACTGAACCTCAGGCCACCGTCACTCTGCTGGACGCCAATAAAGAAGGCATTCAGTTTATGATTGGCAACCAGTCCGCGGACGGGGAGAACTACTATATGTACGTCACCGGTCTGGACAATGTGTATCTGATGGACGGGGAATTTGCCAACGTATTTTTCCAGAGTCAGGAAGCGTTTTTACAGCTGATCTTCTATCCTTCTCTGGCGGATGAAAACGTCAAGGAGATCGAGCGGATTCAGCTGACCCAGCCGGAAGGCCAGGGGTATACCCTGGAGCGGACGCATGTGTCGGAGGTGGTAGATCTTATTTACTTTGACATGACGGCGCCGGTGACCATTACCACCAGCCGGGAAAATGTGGAAGAAAAGCTACTCACTCCGTTGCAGGAGCTGACGGGTGACCGTCTGGTGTACAACGGTCAGGCACAGGGAGCATTGGAGCCCACTGTGCTGGCGGAGTATGGTCTGGATGCACCCGGGTATACGCTGGATCTGGATTTCAAGGGCGAGCATTATACCGTTCTGTTCGGCGCCAGTGAGGATGGCTACACCTATGCCATGACCCAGGGCACCGATCTGGTGTACGCGGTGGAAGACAGTAAACTGGAGTTCCTGGAAAAATCCTATATGGATATTGTGGGTACTTCGGTATACGACCGTAACATCACCACCATTTCCAATATCACGCTGGACATCAAGGGCAACCACTATAGCTTTGATGTGGAAGGAGAGGGCAATGCGCTCACCATTTCCAGCAATGGCAAGAAACTGGTGAACAACACCTTTATGGATCTGTTTACCGCGCTCAACGCCATTTCCATTGAGGGAGAAATCAAGGAAGCCAGCGGCACACCGATTTTCTCCATGGAAGTGACCTATCGGGATGGCAGTCCCAATGAAACGGTGACGCTGACACCCATTGACGACCGGCGGTGTGCCGTAACGGTCAATGGACTGGTGGCATTCACCACCTATACCACCACTGTGGATAAGCTGGACAATCTGGCGCAATTGGCGGTGGAATCGGGAGAGGAATAATTTTCAAAAGTGACAGCCCGGCTGCGAAAGCAGCCGGGCTGTTTTTTGTCGGGGAGAAAAGGGCCAAAATCCCGCAGGGAGAGGCAAAAATTGCGGGAAGAGGACAGTAAAAGCCGACGGCAAAAAAAGCCTTCCACAAGGGATGGTAGAGCAGGGAAGGACAAGGCCCATTTGGATGGAATATTCCGTCTACCCGTCGGCGGCAAACCACAATCTCTGCGGGAAAGCGGGACAAATCTGCGGCAGAAACCGGGCGGATGGGGACAAAAAGGGAGGGAGAGGGTACATTTTGACGGGGAGGTGGACATTTGGGGGATGAGATGAGAGGAGCAGGGCACAGGGTTAGACAGATTTTTCGCTGAGAGGGCGGTATACTGGGCGTGACAAAACAACTGGGGAGGAAAATGGTCATGGCAAAGCTGATCTATCAATTGCGGAAAATGGGAGCGCCCTTTGCATCTCCCTTTGGAGGAGGACGGCGGGCGACCTGGGATCGAGAGCGGGTGTGTACCACAGTGCTGTTGGTGATGGAGGGACTGCTGTTGCCTCAGGCGGTGGTGCTGGGAGGAGTGGCTCCCTTTGGCGTGGCTTTTCTCTCCTGTTTCTGGCTGCAGCGGATGAAGCTGCCCATTTTGGCATCGGTGGCGGCGGGGTATGTGCTGGCCTTCGGTCGGGTGCCGGTGCTGAAGTATCTCATCACCCTGTGTCTGTTGTACATATTTACAGTGGCCTATGAGCGGGCCGGACGGGGGGCGGAGAGCCGATGGATCATTCCCTTTGCCACTTCGCTGACGCTGGTGTGCGTGGGAGGCGCGTTTGTGGCCATGGGCGGATTTTTGCTGGTGGACATTGTGCAGCTCATCAGCGAAGGCTTGCTCTGTTTCCTGGCCAGTGTGCTGATGCTGGGTGCGGTGCCTGCGGTGAAAAATTTGGCCTATGACCGGGCATTGCGGCCAGGCAGCGGCGGAGCGGTGTTTTTGCTGGCGGCGCTCACCCTGCTGCCCATCGCTTCCTGGCAGATGGGAGGCGTATCGGTGGGACGAGCTCTGGGAGTGCTCTTGCTTCTGACGGTGGCAGCGTCGGGGGCGGTGCCCTTTGCCACCATGTGCGGTACGCTGTTGGGACTGGGGCTGGGATTGGTGGACAGCCGGGATCTGCTGCTCTGTACCAGCTATGGAGTGGCTTCCATGGTGGCGGCCCTGATGGCGGGACATTCCATGTTTGGTTCCGCACTGGGATTTGTGGTCACCAATGGCCTGATTTGTCTGTATGGAGCCCCGCCGGAGCTGGCGGCGGCCTGGATGTATGAGGTGTGTGCCGCATCGGTAGCGGCGCTGTTTTTGCCTCTGGGCAGGCTTCACAAGGCAGTGGGAAAGGGGGTGTTTACCATGCGCAATCCGCTCCATGAGAGCAAAGTGCGGCAGTTGGCAGTCAGCCGGATGCAGGGGTTGGCCCGCAGTTTTCGGGAGGTCTACGAAACGGTCCAGTACGTGTCGGACAAGCTGCGGAAGGTGAATTTTGCGGACCCGGATACGGTGTTTCAGACGGCGGCAGGCAAAACCTGCGGAGCGTGTGCCCGGAGTTGTGACTGCTGGGGCAAGGATTATGGAAGCACCATGGACAACCTGCACAAGCTGCTGCCCGAGCTGCGGAAAAATGGAACGATCAGCGCCGGTCAGGTGCGGGAGGTTATGCGAGGGACCTGTTTGCGAACCGAACAGCTGGCCAAGGAGATTGGAAACAGCTACAGCCGGTTTGTGGTGCGGCGAAGGGTGAGCGAGCAGCAGGCATTGGCCCGCAATTTGGAGTGTGAGCAGTTTATTGGAGTGTCGGGAGCCATTGAGCAGATGGCAGCGGAAATTGACCGACAGTATACCTTTGACCGGGTGGCAGAGGAGCGGATTGCCAGTTACCTGGAAGCCAATGGGGTGCAGGTGCTGGGGATTTTGGTGTTGCTGGATGGAGATGGAAAGGCCCGGGTGGAAATTGATCTGCGGTCGGCGGTGGAGTTTACTTTGAGTACCCAGGCCTTTACCCGTAAGGTGGCGTCCATTTTGGAAAAACCGGTGGAAAACTTCGATATGCAGGTGAAGGATGGATTTTATCGGATTGTGCTCACCCAGCGGGAGACCTTGCATCCGGTGTATTACCGCATTGGACGTCCCAAGAGCGGGGAGTCCTGGAGCGGCGATGTGGCCCGGGTGTTTAAGGGAGACAATGGCAAACTGGTGATGGCGCTGGCGGATGGCATGGGCAGCGGACGTCGGGCATCCATTGACAGTGAGATGGCAGTGCGGATTGTGGAAAAGATTTTTCTCAGCGGATTTGACGGACCGGCTGCCATGAACCTGCTCAATTCCGCCATGGCGCTGGCGGGGAATGAGGAGCGGGTCACCGCGGTGGATGTGACAGTGGTGGATTTGTACAGTGGGCGGTGCGACTTTATCAAAGCGGGAGCGGCACCCACCTATGTGAAAAAGAAAGGAGTGGTGCATCGATTGGAAAACCGCTGTGTGCCTACCGGAGTGCTGGACCACATCCGGCCGGACACCGCGTCGCTCACCCTGTGGGAAAATGATATGATTCTCATGGTGAGCGACGGCGTGGCGGGAGAAGACGACACCTTTTTGCTGGAGCTGCTGCAAAAGCAGGACTTCCGGTCTCCCCGGGAGTTGTGTGAAGCGGTGTTGGTGGCGTGTCAGCAGCGCAGCGGCGGGGTGCTGCAGGATGATTGTACCATTTTGGCTATGCTGATATAACAAAACCCGGACGGGCATTGAAGGCTCGTCCGGGTTTTGTTTTGCATAAAAAAAATCCTCATCGGATTTCCGATGAGGATGAACTGGTGACCCCTAGGAGAATCGAACTCCTGATTGCGCCGTGAGAGGGCGCCGTCTTAACCGCTTGACCAAGGGGCCATAAAGACCGTGAAAGCTAAAAAAGCTTCGCGGCGTATGATAAAGGCCGGGATACCCCAGCCTGAAATACATGGAGGATTTCGGTTCCTCCTGGAAAAAAGTGGTGACCCGTGGGGGAATCGAACCCCCGTTACCGCCGTGAAAGGGCGGTGTCTTAACCGCTTGACCAACGGGCCGTAAATGGTAGCGCCAGTGGGATTTGAACCTACGACACTTCGGGTATGAACCGAATGCTCTAGCCAACTGAGCTATGGCGCCCTGTTGTCCACTGATGTTCAGCGACGAATGTTAGTATAATGCATTTGACGCATTCTGTCAACACCTTTTTCGAAAAAAATTACAAAAAAAATGAAAGGGCAGGAAAAAGGGAATAAAGCTGGTCCATTTTGCCAAAACTGGCCAGAGAAGAGGAACACAGGAGAGGAAGGATGGTATGTTGAAGGGAGCCTATAAAAACGTGGTGTATGTGCGGGAAATGGAGAGCGACTTGTTTGAGCAGGCGATTTTTGTGCTCAAACCCCATGCCATGGAGCGGTACGCGGCCAGCAGGGAAGGTGTGATTCAGGAGGCACAGCGGGTACTGGATGGTTATGCCGCCCGGCAGGGAGAGAGCATACCAGCGGTGCGGCGCAACCGGCGTGTGCGGGGCGGGTTGTTGACCCTGCGCCGGCGGATGTGGCTGTGGGGCGCCGGAGCGGCAGTGGCGGTGGCGGCGGTGGGTGGTGCACTGGCGCTGTGGCTGTGAATGGACCGAATCCAGTCTGGGGGTGGTCTGTTTCGCCACAAGCGGCGGCAGCACAGACTTTTCTCTTGGCATCTAAAAAACCCCCGCGTTTCTGGGAACGCGGGGGTGTAGCTGTTGGGATTTAATTTTTGAGACTTTGCAGCGGAGCGGGAATCCGACCGCCCCGGGAGATGAACTTTTCGCAGGACCAGGGAGAGAGCCGCATAACGGGGCCGCTGCCCAGCAGTCCGCCAAAGTTGAGTTCTTCGCCCACCTGTTTGCCGGGAGCGGGGATGACCCGGACGGCGGTGGTTTTGGAGTTGACCATGCCAATGGCCGCTTCGTCGGCGATAATGCCCGAAATGGTGGCGGCGGAAGTGTCTCCGGGCACCACAATCATGTCCAGACCCACAGAGCACACCGCGGTCATGGCCTCCAGCTTTTCAATGGAGAGAGAGCCCACCCGGGCGGCGTGAATCATCCCGGCGTCTTCGCTCACCGGGATGAAGGCGCCCGACAGGCCGCCCACATGGCCGGAGGCCATCACACCGCCCTTTTTCACTGCGTCGTTGAGCAGAGCCAGCGCGGCGGTGGTGCCGTGGGTGCCGCAGCACTCCAGCCCCATCTCCTCCAGAATGTAGGCCACGCTGTCTCCAATGGCAGGAGTGGGGGCCAGGGAGAGGTCCACAATGCCAAAGGGAACGCCCAGTGCCCGGGCCGCTTCGTAGGCCACCAGCTGCCCCACCCGGGTGATTTTGAAAGCGGTGTTTTTCACTGTGTCAGCCACCACCGAGAAATCCCCGTCGGGTACTTTTTTCAGGGCGCTTTCCACCACGCCGGGGCCCGAAACCCCCACGTTGATGACGCATTCGCCCTCGCCCACGCCGTGGAAGGCTCCCGCCATGAAGGGATTGTCCTCCACAGCGTTGCAGAAGACCACCAATTTGGCGGCGCCGATGGCGTCCCGGTCGGCGGTGAGCTCTGCCGTCTGCTTGATGATCCGGCCCATTTCACCCACGGCGTCCATGTTGATGCCTGCGCGGGTGGATCCGATGTTGACGCTGGAGCACACCAGTTCAGTGGTGGCCAGTGCTTCGGGGATGGAGTCGATGAGCCGGCGGTCGCCGGTGGTATAGCCTTTGTGCACCAGTGCGCTGTAGCCGCCGATGAAGTTGACCCCCACTTCCCGGGCTGCCCGGTCCAGGGCTTGGGCAAAGGGTACGTAATCGGCGCTGTCACAGCTTTCGGCCACTGAGGAGATGGGGGTGACTGAGATGCGCTTGTTGACGATGGGGATGCCGTATTTCTTTTCAATGGCTTCTCCGACGGGCACCAGATCCTGGGCATAGCGGGTGATTTTATCGTATACCTTCTGAGTGGCCACGCGGATGTCGCTGTGGCAGCAATCCCGCAGGGAGATGCCCATGGTGATGGTACGGATATCCAGATTTTCCTGTTCGATCATCTGGATGGTTTCCAGGATGTCGCGTGAATTGATCATGATGGGCGAGCCTCCTCAAATGGTGTGCATGCTGTTGAAGATATCTTCATGCTGGCAGTGGATGGACAGACCATTTTCCTGTCCCAGGTCCTGCAGCCGGGCCACCAGCCGGTCAAAGGAGACATTGCAGCAGGTGATATCGGTGAGCATGATCATGGTGAACATATCCTGCATGGTGGTCTGGGTGATGTCCAGCACATTGACGTTGCACTGGTAGAGAACGCCGGTCACCTTGTAGATGATGCCGGTGGTATCCTTGCCCACCACGGTGATGACTGCTTTTTTCATGGTGAAAAACCCTCCGTTCTGCCGCCGCGGCAAGAGGAGCAGTTCGCTGCGGCGGCGAAGCGGACTGCGGACAGATGTCCAATAGTATCATCATATAATAGAATGGAATATTTGACAACCGGGGGAGCAGGTTTTATGCAAAGAAAATATTTTTCCTCTGGGCGGTGGGGCAAAGTTGGATAATTTTACAGGAATTTGATGAGCTACTGTAAAAAAACAGGCGGTTGTGGTACAATAATGAATACAAGAGCGGAAAAACAGGCAAAACGGACGAGGAAGGGGCAGGTGAAAGGATGTTTTTTGCGGATTACCACACGCACTCCATCAATTCTCCCGACGGCAATGAAACGGTGGAGCAGATGTGTCTGCGGGCCATTGAGCTGGGTCTGCAGGAACTGGCCATCACCGACCACATCGATGTGGTGACCAATCCCCAGTATGGATCGGCGCTGGATACCGAGGCGATTCACCGGGATATGCGTCAGGCACAGGAGAGGTTTGCGGGACAGCTTCGGGTGGTGTGCGGGGCAGAGATTGGACAGCCCCAGGCGGATGATCGGTTTACAGAGGAGTATTGCCGCCGGTACCAGCATGATTTTCTCATCGGGTCCATTCACAATCTGCCGCAGGACAGTGACATCTTTTTTTATGACTATACCCGAGTGGATCACCACCAGGTGTATCAGGAGTACCTCACCGAACTGCAGCGGCTGGCGGAGGGGTATGATTTTGATGTGATGGGACATATCACCTATCCGCTGCGGTACATGTATCAGCAGACCGGCAAAACTCCCGATCTCACCCGGTATGAGGGGCGATTCCGCACCCTGTTTGCCACCCTCATTGAGAAGGGCAGAGGCATTGAGATCAATACCAGCGGTCTGCGGCAGCCCATTGGGGAGTTGCTGCCGCCGCTCTACCTGGCCCGGCTCTATCGGGCGTGCGGCGGAGAGATTGTGACAGTGGGGTCGGATGCCCACACCTGCGGAGATTTGGGCTGCGGGATTCGGGAAGGGTATGAGATGCTGCGGGAGGCAGGCTTCCAGTATGTGACGGCTTATTGGGAGAGAAAACCCACCTTCCACCGGCTGTAAGGGAAAAGCAAAGAGAGCAGGAGAAAAGGAGCGAGGATCATGGATAAAGTGCTTTCGATTCTGGATCAGGACGCCAAGTTCACCCCGGAACAGATTTCTCAGATGGTGGGCCGGGATGTACAGGAAGTGGCAGAGCTCATCGAGCGGTATGAACAGGAGAAGGTGATTTTGGGGTATAAGACCATCATCGACTGGGAGAAGACCGACCGGGAACTGGTCACCGCGCTCATCGAGGTGAAGGTGACGCCTCAGGCGGGGATGGGATTTGATAAGATTGCCACCGCCATCTGCAAGTATAAAGAAGTGGAGAGCGTCTATCTGATGAGCGGCGGATTTGATCTCACAGTGATTGTCACCGGGCGCACCATGAAAGAAGTGGCGTATTTTGTGTCCAACAAGCTGGCGCCCATGCAGGCAGTGCTGTCCACCGGCACTCATTTTGTGCTGAAGAAATACAAGGAGCAGGGCATTCGCTTTGACGGAAACACCGATGAAAGAGGGGTCATTTTTGTATGATGGAGTATGAGCGGCTGTATTCCCGCAAGGTGGCCACCATCAAACCGTCGGGCATCCGCAAATTTTTTGACATTGTGACCCAGATGCAGGGAGCGATTTCGCTGGGGGTGGGGGAGCCGGATTTTGAAACGCCCTACCTGGCCCGGCGGGGGGCCATCGACGCCATTGAGATGGGTAAGACTTTTTATACCTCCAACTGGGGGCTGATGGAGCTGCGGCGGGAGATTGCCCGGTATATGGAGCGGCAGTTCCATGTGAAATACGAACCGCAGGATGAGATCATGGTGTCGGTGGGCGGCAGCGAAGCCATTGACAACGTGATCCGTTCTTTTGTGGATGTGGGGGATGAGGTGCTCATCCCGGAGCCTTGTTTTGTGTGTTACGCGCCGTTGGTGACCATGGCGGGGGGCACACCGGTGCCGTTGGAGACCCGGATGGAGGATGAGTTCCGGCTGCGGCCCGACGCGCTGGAGGCGGCCATTACCCCCCGCACCAAGATGCTGGTGCTGCCCTATCCCAACAATCCCACCGGAGCGGTGATGGAACGGCAGGATCTGGAGGAGATTGCCCGGGTGCTTCGCAAGACCGATGTGCTGGTGCTGTCGGATGAGATTTACGCGGAGCTGACCTATAGTGGGCCCCATACCTGTTTTGCCGACATCCCCGGCATGTGGGAGAGAACCTTTGTGGTGAGTGGATTTTCCAAGGCCTTTGCCATGACGGGCTGGCGGCTGGGATATGTGTGCGCACCCAAGGGACTGGTGGCGCCCATTGTGAAGATTCACCAGTTCGGCATCATGAGCGCGCCCACCATGAGCCAGTTTGCGGGCATCACCGCCATGCAGAAGTGCATGGATGAGGTGGAACATATGCGGGAGCAGTATGATCTGCGCCGGCGGTATTTGCTGGGGGAACTGCGCAGCATGGGGCTGAGCTGTTTTGAACCCCAGGGAGCGTTTTACATGTTCCCGTCCATTCGCAGTACCGGCCTGTCCAGTGAGGAGTTCTGTGAACGGCTGCTGCAGGAGAAGAAGGTGGCGGTGGTGCCGGGCAATGCCTTTGGTGATTGCGGCGAAGGGCATGTGCGCATTTCCTACGCCTATTCCATGGAGCATCTCAAAGAGGCGGTCAAGCGGATGCGGGCATTTATTAAAGACTTGAAGGGCCAGTGATAGAAGTGACAGATCAAAAGGTATATCTGGGCAGTTGTGATACCTATGAGGTGGACCGGCTGGAGCAGCTTTTGTGGCAGGGGCTGGAAAAGCTGGGCGGAGAGCCGGTGGTGCAGCCGGGACAGCGGGTGTTTCTCAAGGTGAATTTGCTGATGAAACGCAGGCCGGAGGAGGCGGTGACCACTCATCCGGCGGTGGCGGAGGCGGCTGCCCGGGTGGTGAAGGCACTGGGCGGGATTCCGGTGATCGGAGACAGCCCGGGAGGCCCCATGACCGAGCAGAGTCTGCGTGCCTCCTATCGCATCAGCGGGATGGAAGAGGCGGCTCGCCGCAGCGGCGCGGAGCTCAATCTGGATCTGTCGGTGCGGGAGGTCTCCTGTCCGGACGGTGTGGTGAGTCATAGTTTTCGCTGCTTGGACGCGGTGTGCCGGGCGGATGCGGTGTGGTCGCTGTGCAAGCTCAAGACCCATGGCATGCTCACCTTCACCGGCGCGGTGAAAAACCTGTACGGTGTGATTCCGGGGCTGACCAAAGCGGAGTATCACTACCGGTTCCCCAGTAAGCTGCCCTTCTGTGATATGCTGGTGGATCTGTGCAGTTGTATCCGGCCCACCCTCAGTATTATGGACGGCGTGGTGGCCATGGAGGGAGACGGTCCGTCGGGGGGCACTCCCCGGCCCATGGGCGTGGTGTTGATGGCCCGAGACCCCTATGTGTGTGACGTGGCGGCTTGTGATCTCATCGGCTTTTCCCGGGAACAGGTGCCGTTGTGGCTGCAGGCTGCCCAGAGGGGCCTGAGCCCGGAGGACGCCCAGGGACTCCTCTATGTGGGAGAACAGCCCCAGCGGTTCCGGGTGACCGATTTTCGGAGGCCTTCTTCCATGTCCATCACCTTTGTAGGAGGCGTGCCCCGTTGGTTGCGGGGACCGCTGTTTGACCTGCTCAGTCCCAAGCCGTCCATTGTGGCGGAGAAATGTGTGGGCTGCGGGCAGTGTGCCCGGGCCTGTCCGGCGCATACCATTACGGTGGAAGGCGGCCGGGCGGTGATTCACGGGGAAAAATGTATCAAATGCTACTGCTGTCATGAGCTGTGCCCGGAGCGGGCGGTGCGCATCCGGCGGGGCCTGTTGCAAAAATTTATAGGACAGGGAGGCGCGGGATGAAAGAAATAGAGATCAATACCCATGCCAAGCTCAATCTCACGCTGGACGTGGTGCGGAAGCGTCCAGATGGGTATCACGATTTGAAAATGATTATGCAGAGTGTGACGCTGCACGATACAGTGACCCTCCGGCGGACGGAGGAGACAGGGGTGCGGCTCACCACCAATCTGGGGTATCTGCCCACCGATGATGGAAACATCGCGGTGAAAGCGGCCCGGCTGTTTTTCCAGCAGACGGGGGTGCGGCCGGAGGGGCTGCACATCCATATTGAAAAGCGGATTCCGGTGGCGGCGGGACTGGCCGGCGGCAGCGGCAATGGAGCGGGGGTGCTCAAAGGGCTAAACCGGTTGTACGAAACCGGGTATACTCCCCAGCAGCTGCGGGAATTGGGGGTTCGCATTGGAGCGGATGTTCCCTTTTCTCTGCTGGGCGGGACGGCGCTGGCAGAGGGGATCGGAGAGATTCTCACCCCGCTGAAAGCCATGCCCAGCTGCTTCATCACATTGGTGAAGCCGCCCTTCAACATATCTACCCCCAAAATTTTCGGCAAGCTTCGAGTGGCCAAGGTGCGGTACCGGCCGGATACGGCGGGTGCGCTGCGGGCGCTGGAAGAGGGCCGTCTGGGGGATCTGGCCCGGCGTATGTACAACGTGCTGGAGCCGGTGACAGCCAGTGAACATGGTTCCATCCGGAGTCTGGAGCGGCGAATGTTGGAATTTGGGGCGCTGGGGAGCATCATGAGCGGCAGCGGTCCCACTGTATTCGGCGTGTTTGATGAGCTGCGGCGGGCGGAAAATGCCTATGAATATTTTGCCGCGCGGTTTGCGGACGTGGCGCTGTGCAATCCCTTCAACGGACAGGCGGAACCGGTATAAGGGTCTTATTCCGTGGCGATACTGGAGGTATCGGCGGAAGGAGGCCAGAGGGATATGACAGACAGAGTGCGGGTGATGGCAGCCTGTGGGCTTTTGATGATTCTCAGTGGACTTTCTTATGGAGGGGCGCTGGAACAGCAGGTGAGTCAGCAGGTGGTGCGGTTGCACATCGTGGCCAACAGTGACAGTCCGGAAGACCAGCGGCTCAAACTGCAGGTGCGGGATGCGGTGCTGGAGCAGTGCGGAGAGTGGTTTACAGGAGGCACAGCACAGCAGGTGCGGGAGAATCTGGCTGGCCGGCTGGAAGAGCTGGAGCGGGTGTGTGAGGAAGAAGCGGCTTTGCAGGGTCGGCCCTGTGAAGCCACCGCAACTCTCACCACCATGTACTTTTCCACCCGGGACTATGGAGCTTTTTCCCTGCCTGCGGGGCAATATGAGGCCCTGCGGGTGGAGTTGGGGGAAGGCCAGGGACATAATTGGTGGTGTGTGATGTACCCGCCGCTGTGTGTGGGTACAGCCACTGGGTTGCCAGACCCGGAAGAGGTGTGCCGGCAGTATCAGCTGGAGGATGGAACCATTGATTTGATCACTTCGCCCCAGGGAGATGGAAAAGCCCAGGTGAAATTCAAGCTGGCCGAGTGGTATGGCCAGGGCCGGCAATGGCTGGCTCAGTGTCTGGGGCGCTCACAGAAATAAAAAAAGGACGGGAATCCCGTCCTTTTTTTGTTTGGGTTACATCAGGTTGTCCACAATGGTCCCCACGCTGTGGAGGGTGCGGCTCACCTGTTTTTTGGCGGTTTTGAGCTTGTGGTTTTTGGCCATGGGACCAGCAGCCATCATGGAGACGGCGCCGCCCAGAACGGCAGCGGTGGCCAGCCCGGTGTAAAGTGCGGTTTTGTTCATGTGCGCTCCCTCTTTTCTGTTGATTTTGCTTTCGCAAGAGTATTGTGTGTCAAACAGCGGATTTTATGGCCAGTACATGTTGGCAAAACAGTTGATTTTTTCAAATTTACGCGCATTTGCTACCCAAGCCTGTGGGAATGTGGTATACTGAAACCATTCAGAAGGGACATTCTGTTGGAAACGGAGGAAGCGGATATGCGCACAGATATTGAGATTGCTCAGAGCGCCCATATGTTGCCCATTGGCGAGGTGGCACAATCGCTGGGGATCCAGCCGGAGGAGCTGGAATTGTATGGAAAGTACAAGGCCAAGCTGTCCTATGAGCTGGAACAGCGGGTGGCGGGGGAGCCGGATGGACGGCTGATTCTGGTGACCGCCATCAACCCCACTCCGGCGGGAGAGGGCAAGACCACCACGACAGTGGGACTGGGGCAGGCCATGGGCCGGTTGGGCAAACGGGCGGTGATTGCGCTGCGGGAGCCTTCGCTGGGGCCGGTGTTCGGCATCAAAGGCGGAGCGGCTGGCGGCGGATATGCCCAGGTGGTGCCTATGGAGGATATCAACCTGCATTTTACCGGGGATATGCACGCCATCACAGCGGCCAATAACCTGCTGTGTGCCGCCATTGACAACCATATCCAGCAGGGCAACGCCCTGGGGATTGACCCCCGCCGGATCACCTTCAAGCGGGTGATGGATATGAATGACCGGGCCCTGCGAAACATCGTGGTGGGACTGGGGGGTAAGGTCAACGGAGTGCCCCGGGAAGACGGCTTTATGATTACGGTGGCCAGCGAAATCATGGCCATTCTGTGCCTGGCGCAGGATCTGATGGACCTGAAGGAGCGGTTTGCCAATATTATGGTGGGCTATACCTATGAGGGCAAGCCGGTGTACTGCCGGGACATCGGGGTGCAGGGAGCCATGGCTACCCTCATGAAGGACGCCATCCATCCGAATCTGGTGCAGACGCTGGAAAATACCCCCTGTCTGATGCATGGAGGTCCTTTTGCCAACATTGCCCATGGGTGCAACAGTGTCAAGGCCACCCGGCTGGCGCTCAAGCTGGCGGATTACGCCATCACCGAGGCGGGCTTCGGAGCGGATTTGGGCGCGGAGAAATTTTTGGACATCAAGTGCGTCAAGGCGGGGCTGAAGCCGGATTGTGTAGTGTTGGTGGCCACTGTGCGGGCGCTGAAATACAACGGCGGAGTGGCCCGGGCGGAGCTGGCGGCGGAAAACGTGGAAGCGGTGCGCAGCGGCGCGGCCAATCTGCAAAAGCACATTGAGAATATCCAGCAGTATGGATTGCCGTTGGTGGTGGCGCTCAACCGGTTTGCCACCGATACCCAGACGGAGATCGACGCGGTGCGGGAGATCTGCGGTCAGTATGGCGTGGAGTGCGTGCTGGCAGAGGGCTTTGCCCGGGGCGGCGAGGGCATGGAAGAACTGGCCCGCCGGGTGTGTGACATCTGTGACAGCGGGGAGAGCCATTTCCAGCCGCTCTATCCGGCGGAGATGAGCCTGGAGGAAAAGGCACGTACCATCGTGCGGAAGATTTACGGCGGCGATGATGTGCGGTTTGAGACAGGAGCGGCCAAACAGCTCCGGGAGATCGAGGCGCTGGGGTATGGTCATCTGCCGGTGTGCATGGCCAAGACCCAGTATTCCCTGTCGGACGATCAGAGCCGGCTGGGGCGGCCCACCGGATTTACCGTCACAGTGCGGGATGTGCGCCTGTGCAGCGGAGCGGGGTTTGTGGTGATGCTCACCGGGTCGATCATGACCATGCCCGGTCTGCCTCGGGACCCGGCGGCCAATCACATTGACATTGATGAAGCGGGCTCCATCACCGGCCTGTTCTGAGGAGAAATACATGGAATACATCACCCACAGCGAAGAGGAAACCCAGGAGGTGGGCCGTCAGCTGGGGCAGCGGCTCCAGCCCAATGACGTGATTGCCTATTTCGGGGATCTGGGGGCGGGCAAAACCGCCTTCACCAAAGGAGTGGCACAGGGACTGGACATCCAGGAGTATGTCACCAGTCCCACCTTCAGCATCGTCAGTGAGTATGAGGGGCGGCTGCCGCTGTATCATTTTGACGTGTACCGCATCCAGGACGGCGACGCTCTGTATGACATCGGGTATTATGACTATCTGGAAAACGGCGGGGTGTGCGCCATCGAGTGGAGCGAGAACATCGAGGCGTATCTGCCGCCCCGGTATTATCGGGTGAGCATTGCCCGGGGCACGGAGGAGAGCGACCGGGTGATCACCATAGAGAAGATGGGAGAGTAAAAGGCAATGATAGTGTTAGGTGTGGATTCTTCGGCGCGGTCGGCCAGTGTGGCGGTGGCGCAGGAGGATGTGATCCTGGGGGAGAGCTTTCTCAACAATGGGCTCACCCATTCCCAGACGCTGCAGCCCATGGTGGATCATCTGCTGGAGGTGCTGGGCATGACGCTGGCAGACATTGACGTCATGGCGGTGAACAGCGGACCGGGGTCTTTCACCGGCATCCGCATCGGCGTGGCGGCGGTGAAGGGGATGGCATTTGCCCGAGATACCGCCTGTGTGGGGGTGTCCACCCTGTACAGTCTGGCCCGCAATGTGGGTCCCTGGCCGGGGCTGATCTGCGCGGCGATGGATGCCCGGTGCGGACAGGTGTACAACGCGCTGTTCCGTCAGGGCGAGAAGGGATTGGAGCGGCTGTGTGAGGACCGGGCCATTACGGTGTCCCAGCTGGCGCAAGAACTGGCAGAATGGAAAAAAAGTGTGATTTTTGTTGGAGATGGCGCGGCTTTGTGCTATAATAATATTTCAAAGGAGTTGCAGGACGTGGTTCTGGCTCCGGAGAATATCCGCTACGCGCGGGGCAGCAGCGTGGCATTGGCGGGACGGGAACTGTACGACCATCACCGGGTGAGTTCCTTTGAGCTGGTGCCCACTTATTTGCGGCCATCCCAGGCGGAACGGGAACGGACAGCCAGGATGGAAGCGGCCCGGGCGGCAGAGCAGGCCCTCAAAGAACAATCAAACAAATCGTGAAGGAGAAGGTGCAATGATGATAGCATTGGGAAGCGACCATGGCGGCTACCAGCTGAAAGAAACCATCAAGCAGCACTTGCTGGACAAGGGCTACGAGGTGAAGGATTACGGCACATACAGCGAGGAATCCTGTGACTATCCCCAGTACGGCAAGGCAGTGGGGAAAGCAGTGGCTTCCGGGGAATGTGAAAAGGGCATTTTGGTGTGTGGCACCGGCATTGGCATCTCGCTGGCGGCCAATAAGGTGAAAGGGATTCGTGCGGCGGTGTGCAGCGACACGTACAGCGCCAAGTATACCCGTCTGCACAACGACGCCAACATTCTGGCCATGGGACAGAGAGTGGTAGGCCCTGGGCTGGCACTGGAGTTGGTGGATATTTTCCTGGCTACGGAATATGAAGGCGGCCGTCATCAGAAGCGGGTAGACCAGCTGATGGCCATTGAAAACGAGCAGTGAGAGTGGGAGGACAGGATATGCAAGCGAATGTAAAGATCATGGATCACCCCCTGATCCAGCACAAGGTATCCCTGCTGCGGGATAAGAATACAGGGGTAAAGGAATTCCGGGAAATGGTGGAAGAGATTGCCACCCTCATGTGCTATGAAGCCACTCGGGATCTGCCCACCAAAGAAGTAGAAATTGAAACACCAGTGGCGGTGGCCCGTACCAAGGTCATTTCCGGCAAGAAGCTAGCGATTGTGCCCATTCTGCGGGCTGGCCTGGGCATGGTAGACGGGATGCTGAAGCTGATTCCGGCGGCCAAGGTGGGCCATATCGGCGTGTATCGCGATCCGGAAACGGTCAAGCCGGTGGAGTATTACTGCAAGTTGCCTGTGGACGTGGCAGAGCGGGATGTCATTGTACTGGACCCCATGCTGGCCACCGGCGGCAGTGCCACTGCGGCCATTGAGGTGCTGAAGAACCGCGGCGTAAAGAACATCAAGTTCATGTGCATCATCGCGGCTCCCGAAGGGATTCAGGCGCTGACCCAGGCCCACCCCGATGTGGAACTGTATGTGGCTGCGCTGGATCAGAAGCTCAATGACCACTATTACATTGTGCCCGGTCTGGGCGATGCGGGCGACCGCATTTTCGGCACCAAGTAATCCCCAAAATCCGGCAGCAGGCCTTTGGGTATTTGCGCCGGGAACCATTCATCAAAAGAAAAGGGAACCTGAATTTCAGGTTCCCTTTTTTGTTTGGTTTTCAACCCGGTATTTCTCTGGAAAAGGTAATCAGCAGACTAATCTTCCAAAAATTCCAGTAGGTCATGCTGACCACTTCCCAGCCTTCCTTCGCCATGTCGTTCATGACCTGCTGGGCCTGGCTTTTTTTCACTTCCTCAATTTTGTATTCTTTCATAATACATTGTCCGCCTTTCTCAGTAGTGGTTGGAAGCATTGATTCACAGGGTTCACAGATCTCTGCTTTCAATCCGCCAACACCTTGTTGTACCAGGCGGCAAAGAGGTCATTCTGGATGGCGGTGTCCACATCCAGACGGCCGTCTGCCGCCATCTGTTCCGCCAGGGAGAGAGAGGGCGAGCCCTTCATGGACAGAAAGAGGGTGCGGAAGGAGTATTCCGCCAGGGCGCTCCGCAGGAACTGCTTCTGATAGCCGGAGACATCATCGGTTTCATGGATGAGTCCCAGCTGGGCAGCGGCCTGCTGTACCTGGGTATAGGCAAAATCCCCGGCGCTTTCGGTGTAGCCCAGACTGCGCAGCAGGAAGGCCAGATACATGTCAAAGCTCATTTCCATATCGGGCGCAAACTGGGTTTCACTGATACCGGCGGTGAGGCCCTCCTGGTGGGCATAGGCCACATAGGGGCGCACCCATTGGGGCACGTCGGTATAGGGGATGGAGGCGGTGCACTGGCGGGCCTCCTGTTCGTGACCGGTGAGACGCAGCAGCATCACCAGGCCCTGGGCTCTTGTGGAGGGAGAGGTGAGCATCAAATCGCCATGCTCATCTCCCAGCAACATACCTGCCTGCTGCAGAGCCTGTGCGTATTCCTGCTGGGTGGCGGCCACAGCGGCGCCGGACAGCAGGCCAATGGAAAGCAGCCCTGCGCTCAGCAGGGCAAAAATGGATCGTTTCATAGGGTAGGGTCTCCTTTACTGGTAATCGCGTACGAGGCTGGCCACCTTGCCCAGAATGGTCACCTCTTCAAAATACATGGGTTCATAGGCGTCGTTGGCGGGCTGTAAACGGATGGCGTGGGCTTCGCGGTAAATCCGTTTCACAGTGGCTTCTCCATCCACCATGGCCACAGCGATTTCGCCGTTTTCACACACAGGCTGACGGTGTACGATGATGATGTCGCCGTCCAGAATACCGTCGTCGATCATACTGTCCCCCTGTACCCGCAGAGCGAAGTAGTCCTGGGCAGAGCCGCTGAGGCGGCCCCGGTCAAAGGGCAGATAGTCCTCGATGTTTTCCTGGGCGGTGATGGGCAGGCCGGCAGCCACTCGACCCACCAGGGGCACGCCATCCGCGGCGGGAGCGTCATTGAGCATGATGGAACGATTGCGGCCTTCGGTCATGGTGAGATAGCCCATATCGCACAGGGTTTTGAGATGGGCATGTACGGTGGAAGGCGATTTGATATTGAGAGCGGCACAGATCTCCCGGATGGCGGGAGGGTAACTGTTTTCCGCTATGTATTCCCGGATAAAGCGTAAAATGCTCTCGCGGCGGCTGGTCATTTTAATCATGGCGCACATCCTTTCTGTGTGATTGATTTTATTATAACAGCTTCTATAAAAAATAGCAATTTTGTTCGATAAAATGGAGGAAATTTTCTTTATTTCTCCATTTTACCTGTCAAGATTCATAAAAAGTTAATAAACTAGCCATGGATTATTCTTAAATCATAACTATAATAAAACCATGGCAAGAGGGAAAGGATCCCACCGGAACCCTTGCCAAACCCCCTTTCAATATTTTCATAACTTGCTATTCCCCCAAGTAGACAAGTTAGGCAGGGGCGACCCTGCGGGAGAGGACAGCGCTTCCCCCAAGGCGATGTCTTTTCCAAATCCCTCCTATTTTCATTATTTGTTGCGAAGAGAGAGGCCTCGGATGGAATCATCCGGGGCCTTTTCTCGTGAGGTCATAAAAAAGGGTCCGCCGGAAGGGGGTCCGGCGGACAGTGGTTCAAGATTGGTTTGTAAGGGATCGTTTGGGGGAACGATATGAAATATGAGAACTCCTTTCTGCGATGGCTGAAATGCTTTTGTCCATCGCAATTATAGGGTAACAGGCAGATGTTGCGATTGTATCACCATTGTGTGAGGAAATTGTAAATGTTGAAAAAAGCGGCTTTACAAGGAAGAGCCGGGTGGGTATGCTAAATATGTAGAAAACTGACAGGAGGTAAGAGACATGAAAATCCTGATTGTAGATGATGAAGCGGTGATCCGGGATATTATCCGGGAATATATTGAGTTTGAGCAGATGGAAGCGGTGGAGGCATCCAATGGCCGGGAAGCGCTGGAGGCGTTGGACCGGGAAGGGGATGTGGATCTGGTGGTATTGGATATCATGATGCCGGAGATGGATGGGTATGAAACGCTGCGGCGCATCCGGAAGAAATCGGATATGCCGGTGATCATGCTCAGCGCCAAGGGTGAAGTGGAGGATAAGCTGTGCGGGTTTGATCTGGGGGTGGATGATTACATACCCAAGCCCTTCAGCCCCAAGGAGCTCATCACCCGCATCAAAACAGTGCTGCGGCGTGCGGCGCCCAAACAGCAGCCGGCGCGGGCTCTACTGCGGTTGGGCGGAGTGACGGTGGATAAGGAGGCCCGGACGGTGCAGGTGGATGGCCGTCTGGTGGAATGTACGCCCAAGGAATTTGATCTGTTGGTGTACCTGCTGGAAAATCCGGGAAGAGCGCTGTCCCGGGATCAGATCCTCAATCAGGTGTGGGGCTATGAGTTTTATGGGGAAGAGCGCACGGTGGATACCCACATCAAAATGCTGCGCAGTAAGCTGGGACCGTACAAAGAACATATCAAGACAGTGTGGGGACATGGATATAAACTGGAGGTAGAGGATCATGCATAAATTCCACAGCATCCGGACCAAGCTGTTTGTGTTGCTGATGCTGTTGGTAGCGGCGGTGTTTGGAGTGATTGCCCTGTGTCAGAGTACTCTGCTGGACAGCATTTACCTTGGGCAGAAGACCGAGAGCATCCAGCGGATTCAAGCCACTGTAGTGCAGTCCATCAATGGGGATAAGCTGGATTTGGACAATACGGTGGTGGCCAATATCCGGGATCAGGGCATGTGTATTGTCATCTATGTCAATGAGCAAAATGTGATTTATCTGGACGATCAGCTGGGCTCCCAGTGCAGTTTCAGTAACTATCGGCATCAGCTGGCGGCACAGGTGCACCGGGACAATCTGCAGAATCCGGACACCTATAGTACCCGGCTGCGGCCAGAAGGCCTGGGCGGGTATGAGTTTCTCATGATCCACGACAACCTCTATCAAAAAGGCATCAAATATTCGGTGGTCACCAGTGTGTCATTGCAATCCATGACAGAGGCGCGGCACATTGTCAACCAGATGTTGCTGTGGCTGTTGCCGCTGGTGCTGGTGCTGGCGCTGATCATTGCGCTGCCCCTGTCGCGTCAGATTACCCGGCCGCTGCTGCGGATGCAGGAGGCCACCGACCGCATTGGCAAGGGGGATTTTTCCATTTCTCTGCCTGCCAAAGGCCGGGATGAAATCGGACAGCTGGAGGCCAATTTCAACCGAATGGCCCATGACCTGTCCCGCATTGATGCCCTGCGGCGGGATCTCATCGCCAACGTGTCCCATGATTTGCGTACACCGCTGACCATGATCAAGGGGTATGCGGAGACCATCAGGGACATCACCGGGGAGGATAAGGCCAAGCGGGAGCGGCAGATTCAGGTGATCATTGAGGAGAGCGACCGACTGTCCTCTCTCATCAGCGATGTGCTGGCGCTGTCCAAGATGCAGTCGGGCATGGTACAGCTGGACCAGAAGGCTTTTTCGCTGGATGACACCATTCGGGAGCTGTTGCACCCCTACGCCATGTACCGGGAACAGGGGTATCAGATTCACGTGGAACTGGTGCCGTTTATGGCCTGGGGAGATCAGAAGCAGCTGGGGCAGGTGGTGCTCAATCTGCTCAACAATGCCATCAAGCATACCGGACAGGACGGCCAGGTGTGGCTGCGCAGTTTAGTCACCCCCCAGGGCAGCTGTCGGGTGGAGGTGCAGGACACTGGCGCGGGCATTGATCCAGAAGAGCTGCCCTTTATTTGGGACCGGTATTATAAGGCGCGCAACGCCAAGGACAAACTGATGGGTACCGGGATTGGCCTGTCCATCGTAAAAGAGGTACTCAATGCCCATGGGCTGCCTTATGGCGTGCGCAGTACCAAAGGGCAGGGAACCACCTTCTGGTTTGAGGTTTGGGGCGAAAACGTAAAAATTCCCGAAAAAACGATGTAAAATCAAAGAAATTGTACTATAATAAAATTATTGCAAATGAAAAAACAGGATCGTTTCGGATTGGAAGGAGCGAAGGGATATGGCAAAACGAAGAGTGGGGATTTTGACCAGCGGCGGGGACTGTCCCGGTTTGAACGCGGTGATGAGAGCCATCGCCAAGACGCTGTATGAGATGTATGACGATGTGGAGATCCTGGGAATTGAGGATGGTTATAAAGGACTGATCGAGGGCCGGGCCCGGGTGATGAAGCCCTGTGATTTTTCCGGGATTCTCACGCTGGGAGGAACGGTTCTGGGCACCAAGCGTACGCCTTTCAAGATGATGGAGGTCATCGAGGAGGACGGAGTGGACAAGGTGGCTGCCATGAAGGCCAATTACAAAAAGTGGGAGCTGGACTGTCTGTTTACGCTGGGGGGTAACGGCACCCATAAGACCGCCAATTTGCTCAGCCAGAACGGGCTCAATATCATCGGCCTGCCCAAGACCATCGACAATGACATTTTTGGTACCGACGTGACCTTTGGATTTCATACGGCGCTGGACATTGCCACTGAATCGCTGGACCGGATTCACACCACAGCCTGTAGTCATGGCCGGGTGATGGTGGTGGAAGTGATGGGCAATAAGGCGGGCTGGCTGACTTTGTACGCAGGCATTGCCGGGGGCGCCGACGTGCTGCTCATTCCCGAGATTCCCTATGACATTGAAAAGGTGGCCAAAGTGGTGAAAAAGCGGCAGAAGCAGGGCAAGCGCTTCACCATTGTGGCGGTGGCCGAAGGGGTCATCAGCGTGGAAGAGGCCAAGATGAAAAAGAAAGAGCGGGAGGAAAAGCGCCGGGCAGAAGGCATTGTGTTTGCCAGTCCGCGCATCACCCGGCAGCTGCAGGAGATGACCGGCCAGGAAACCCGTCTGGTGACGTTGGGGCATATTCAGCGGGGTGGCAGTCCCTCGGCGTATGACCGGCTGTTGTGCACCAAATTCGGTGTGTACGCGGCGCAGTTGTATGCCAGCCGGATTTTTGGTGTGACAGTGGCAGAAAAACAGAATACCATTACGCACAATCATCTCAGTGACATTGCGGGCATTCCCAAGCAGGTGCCCATCACCGATGAAGCCATCCTGATGGCCAAGAAAATGGGCATTTGTTTCGGCGATTGAAACGTTTGTGAAAATAGCGCAAAAAAAATGTAAAAATTTTTTCAGGGAATTGGCTCATCCGGTTGCGGAAGCGGCATTTTTGTACTACTATATATAGTAGTATAAGGTGGATGAAAGCATGAGGGTGAGAAGATGGAGCGGAAACACAAATGGCTGAAGCTGCTGGCGGTGCTGGCGGCAGGGGCATTGGCAGTGGCGGTGCCGCTGCACATTTCTGCGCTGGAAGAGGCGGCCTATGACCGGCTGGTGAGCGAGATCAGCGCCCAGATGGGACTGCAGGAGGAAAATTTCGCTCTGCGGTACGACGGCGTGCTGCTGGAGCGTGACAAACTGGCTCAGGCGGTGGAAGAGGCCATCTCCACCAATGTGGGAAACCTGTTTCACGTGGCGGGCTACAGCTATGTCCAGCAGGGAAAGTCTGTGGAATTCACCGTATCTTACTCCAACCTCAATGCCTACCCCATCAGCTTCGCCCCCAGTGAAAAGGAAATCGCCCACATTCTGGAGCGGACGCTTTCTCAGCGGGCAGAGGGGATCAATATTTTTGTGCGGCCCCAGAGCCTCCTGACGGTGGATGAGATGAAGCAGCAGGCACAGACCTGTTATAACTATGTGTATCAGAACGCCGGAGATGACTACAGCAAGTACTCCCTCAAGAGCATTCACTTTGGCATTACCACCGTCACTTCGGTGCCGGAGGGATATTTTCTCACTTATTCGCTGGTGTACAATGAAACACCGGCCCAGACCGCGGAGGTGGATGCCTTTGTGGAGCAGTTGCTGTCTGAGCTGCAGCTGGATGGCCTGAGTCAGCGGCAGCGGGTGGAGCGGCTCAATGACGCGGTGGAGGCTCATGTGAGCTATCTGGACACCGGCAGTGACCGGGATTATACCGCTTATGGAGCGGTACATGACGGAACGGCGGTGTGCCAGGGGTATTCGCTGCTGATGGACCGATTGATGAAAGAGGCGGGGATTCCCTGCCGCATTGTCACCGGGCAGGCCAGAGATCCCTATACTGGCAGTCAGGGGGCGCACATGTGGAACATCGTGGAAATCGATGGGGAATGGCTGCATGTGGATACAACTTGGAACGACGCCTATGGACAGAGCAATCCCTATCTGCTGGTGAGCGACAGCCAGATTGCCAGGGACCATATGTTTGATACTGAGATTTACAGTGAAATCCGCCTGGAAACCGGGCTGGAGGAGCTGAAGAAGCAGGGCCAGGAACAAATCCTGCTGGAGATTGGATCGCCTACCATGTGGGTGGGAGGCCAGGCGGAACCGGTGGACCCGGGGCGGGAAACAGCGCCGGTGGTGCTGGAGGACCGGACATTGCTGCCCATACGCTGCATTGTGGAACGGCTGGGCGGCCAGGTGGAATGGCAGGAGGAGAGCGGACAGATTGACATCCGCTATCGAGATTATCAGATGACCCTGTGGCAGGATCAGGCCCGGGCAGTGGTCAATGGGATGCTTCTGCGGATGGATGTGCCGCTGACCACGTTGGATGGCCGCGTTTTGGTGCCTGTGCGATTTTTGGCCGAAATGCTGGGCATGGGTGTGGAGTGGCAGCCTCAAACCCGTCAGGTATGCATTTTGCCCCATTGAAATACCATCAAACAGATCTAAAAACAGCCGTTTGAAACGGCTGTTTTTTTATGGTGTTTTTTGGGGGGTATGCTGGGAATCCGGGGCTTTGGGTAGTGGGATTTTGCCACATTGCCCCTTTTCACACTGGGACAGTAGGCGTATAATAGAAGGGAAAACGAAGGAGGGATTGGCCATGCAGCTGCGGGATACCACTTTGCTACAATTTGCTCAGGAGGCTCGGGAACGGGCTTATGCGCCTTATTCGGGCTTTCGGGTGGGAGCGGCGCTGCTCACTGCCTCAGGAAAGGTTTTCACCGGGTGCAACGTGGAAAATGCCACCTACGGTGCTACGCTGTGCGCGGAGCGAGCCGCCATCAGTTCTGCCATCGTATCGGGTGAACGCAGTTTCACTGCCATTGCCATTGTGGGCAATGGACAGGAGCCCTGCATGCCCTGCGGCATTTGCCGGCAGGTACTCTGTGAGTTTTCTCCTCAGATGCGGGTGATCTGCTGGGACGGGCAGGGCGGCACACAGAGCTGGACGGCCGGTGAGCTGCTGCCCGGACATTTTACCCTGTCCAAAAATGTATAAATACAGTTTTTGTGCATAAACGCCGCAAAAGTGCGCTAAAAAATGGAAAAAATCCAGTGATTTTCATAACTTTTACTCAAAAATTAAAAAGTTTTGGAAAAGACTTGCATTTTTATTCATGCGGACGTATAATAAAACCACTTGATACAAACAACATGTGGGAGGAAATAAAAATGGCTGACATTAAAAAAGTAGTACTGGCATATTCCGGAGGGCTGGATACCTCCATCATCATTCCGTGGCTCAAGGAGAACTACGGCAATCCCGAAGTGATCTGCGTTTCCGGTGACGTAGGTCAGGAGAGCGAGCTGGAGGGGCTAGAGGAAAAGGCCCTCAAGACCGGCGCCTCCAAGCTGTATATCGAAGATCTGAAAAAGGAATTTGTAGAGGACTTCATCTTCCCCACCCTCAAGGCGGGTGCGGTGTATGAAAAGCAGTATCTGCTGGGCACCTCCTTTGCCCGGCCCCTCATCGCCAAGCGGCTGGTGGAGATCGCCAAGAAGGAAGGCGCCGACGCCATCTGCCACGGCTGCACCGGCAAGGGCAACGACCAGGTTCGGTTTGAACTGGCCATCAAGTTCTATGCCCCCGATATGAAGATCATCGCCCCCTGGCGGGAGTGGTCCATCAAGAGCCGGGATGAGGAAATCGACTACGCCGAGGCCCACAACATTCCCCTGAAGATCAACCGGGAGACCAACTACTCCAAAGACAAGAATCTGTGGCACCTCTCTCATGAGGGCCTGGATCTGGAAGATCCCGCCAATGAGCCTCTGTACAACAAGCCCGGGTTCTTGGAGATGGGCGTATCCCCTGAACAGGCCCCTGACAAGCCCACCTACATCACCCTGCACTTTGAAAAGGGCATCCCCACCCAGCTGGATGGCGTGGAGATGGACGGTGTGAGCCTGATTCAGAAGCTCAATCAGATCGGCGGCGCCAACGGCGTGGGTCTGGCTGACCTGGTGGAAAACCGGCTGGTGGGCATGAAGAGCCGGGGCGTGTATGAAACTCCCGGTGGCTCCATCCTCTACAAGGCCCACGAAATTCTGGAAACCATCTGCCTGGACAAGGAAACCCAGCACTACAAAGAGTTGGTGGGCGTGAAATTCGCTGAGCTGGTGTACAACGGCCAGTGGTTCACCCAGCTGCGGGAAGCCCTTTCCGCCTTCGCCGACAAGACCAGCGAAACCGTCACCGGCGATGTGAAGCTCAAGCTGTACAAGGGCAACATCATCTGCGCAGGCGTTACCTCTCCCTATTCTCTCTACAGCGAGGACATCGCCACCTTTGACGCCGATGATGTATACAATCAGAACGACTCCAAGGGCTTTATCAATCTCTTTGGCCTGCCCACTCAGGTGCGGGGCATGATGATGGATAAGACCGGCATGGAAAAGGAATAAGCCTGCGGCATTTCGCCGGAGTATAAGGCGGCGGGGCGGCTTTTGAGGCTGTTTTCTGCAAGACAACAGGGCGGCCTGAAAGCCGCCTTTTGTCCGTTTTCCGGCCGCCGCTTTTGAAGGGTAAGGAGGAACAGATATGGCACTGTGGGGGGCAAGATTCTCCAAGGAAGTGGACAAAGAGGTAAATGATTTTAACTCCTCCATCCGGTTTGACAGCCGGATGTACCAGGAGGACATCACCGGCAGCATCGCCCATGCCACCATGCTGGCCAAACAGGGCATTCTCACGCCCCAGGAACGGGATGAGATCATCGCCGGTTTGCAGGGGATTCTGGCGGACATTCAGTCGGGCGCCATCCAGTTCCCCGAGGACGCGGAGGATATCCACATGACGGTGGAAACCATCCTCACCCAGCGCATCGGGGACAACGGCAAACGGCTGCACACCGCCCGGAGCCGCAACGATCAGGTGGCGGTGGACATCCGGCTGTACACCCGCCGGGAGATTGGGGAGATCCGCTCCTTGCTGCTGCATCTGCTGGAGGTGCTGGCGGATAAGGCCAAGCAGCACACCGACACCATCATGCCCGGCTATACCCATCTGCAGCGGGCGCAGCCCATCACCTTTGCCCATCACCTGATGGCCTACGCGCAGATGTTCCGCCGGGACGTGACCCGGCTCAGCGACTGTCTGGTGCGGATGGATGAGATGCCATTGGGCGCGGGAGCTCTGGCCACCACCACCCATCCCATCGATCGGGCCTACACCGCCCAGCTGCTGGGCTTTGCCCGTCCCACCGACAACAGCCTGGACAGTGTATCCGACCGGGATTTTCTCATCGAGCTGGCCAGTGACATCAGTCTGGTGATGATGCATCTGTCCCGGTTCAGTGAGGAGATCATCCTCTGGTGTTCCAGTGAATTCGGCTTCATCGAGCTGGACGACGCCTATTCCACCGGGTCTTCCATTATGCCCCAGAAGAAAAACCCCGACATCGCCGAACTGGTGCGGGGCAAGACTGGCCGGGTGTACGGCGATCTGATGACCTTGCTCACCATGATGAAGGGCATCCCCCTGGCCTACAACAAGGATATGCAGGAGGACAAGGAGGCCATTTTTGACGCCATCGACACCGTCAAGCTGTGTCTCAGCGTGTTTGCCAGCATGCTGGAAACCACCACCGTACGGGCGCAGACCATGCGCCGGGCCGCCGCCGGCGGGTTTACCAACGCCACTGATTGTGCCGACTATCTGGCCAAAAAGGGGATTCCCTTCCGGGATGCCTATAAGGTGGTGGGACAGATGGTGGCCCATTGCATTGAAATTGGAAAACCCATCGAGGAATTGACGCTGGAGGAGCTGCAGGCCATCCATCCCGTCTTTGGCCCCGATGTATACAGGGAAGTTTCGCTGGAAGCCTGCGTGGAGGGCCGCAAGGCCATTGGAGGCCCCGCCCCCGACGCAGTGCGGCAGCAGATCCAGCATATAGAAGAGTTTTTGAAGCAGGAAAAACAGAGAGAGGAAGGGATTTGACATGATCAAAGCGGGTGTGATCGGCGCCACCGGCTATGCAGGCGCGGAAGTGTACCGCCTGCTGCTGAGCCATCCCCAGGTGGAATCCATCACCGTGGCTTCGGTGAGCTATGAGGGGCAGGACATTGCCAGTATTTTTCAGAACTTTTACCAGCGGGGGGACAGCGTACTGCTCTCTCCCGAAGAGGTGATCGACCAGAGCGATGTGATCTTCGCCGGGGTGCCCCACGGTGCCGCCGAAGGCTATGCCAAGCTGGCCTATGACCAGGGCAAGAAATTCATCGACCTGGGCGCTGACTTCCGGCTGGAGGATGAGGCGGTGTACACCAAGTGGTATGGCTGCGAGTATCACCACAAACAGCTCCATGAGCAGGCGGTGTACGGTCTGCCCGAAATGAACCGGGAACGCATCCGCAAGGCCAGTATCATCGGCAATCCGGGCTGCTATCCCACTTCCATCGCCCTGGGGCTGATGCCCGCCATGAAGCAGGGGCTGGTGGATGTGCGGGGCATGGTGATTGACTCTAAGAGCGGGGTCAGCGGCAGCGGCCGCGGCCTGAGCCAGACCACCCACTTCCCCGACTGCAACGAGGCCTTTTCTCCCTATAAAATTGGTGCCCACCGCCACACTCCGGAGATCGAGCAGACCCTCTCCCAGCTGTGCGGTCAGCCGGTGAAGGTCACCTTCACCCCCCATCTGCTTCCCCTCAACCGGGGCATTGTGTCCACCATTTACGCGGACTTTGCCCCCGGCGTCACCCTGGAACAGGTACGGGACGCTTACGAGCAGGCCTACCGGGAGGAGACCTTTGTGCGGGTACTGCCCGCCGGTCAGGTGGCCAATCTCAAATGGGTGCGCATGAGCAATTACTGCGACATCTCCCTGCATGAAGACGCCCACACCGGCAAGCTCATTGTGGTTTCCACCATCGACAATACGGTGAAGGGCACTGCGGGGCAGGCCATTCAGAATATGAACCTGATGTTTGGATTCGGGGAGACCGAGGGGCTGATGGCTCCGCCCCCCGCATTTTAAGGAGGATTTTCCATGGAATTCATAAACGGAACGGTGACCACTCCTCTGGGGTTTTCCGCCGCCGGCGTCATCTGCGGTGTCAAGGCGAGCAACACCACCAAGCGGGATGTGGCCCTCATCTACAGTGAAGTCCCCTGCGCTGCTGCGGGCATTTACACCCTCAACAAGGTACAGGGCGCGCCCATTTTGGTGACCAAGGAACATCTGCAGAATGGCCGGGCGCAGGCAGTGATCTGCAACAGCGGCAACGCCAACACCTGCAATGCCGACGGCGTGGACAAAGCCCGGGCCATGGCCCAGGCCGCCGGTGAGGCGCTGGGCATCCCCGGGGAGGATGTGATTGTGGCATCCACCGGCGTGATCGGTCAGCCCCTCAATCTGGATGTGATTTTACAGGGCATTCCCGCTCTGGCAGCCGGTCTGGGAGACCATGGCACCGACGCGGCAGAGGCCATTATGACCACCGATACGGTGAAAAAAGAGGTGTGCGTCCGGCTGGAGCTGGGCGGCAAGCCGGTGACCATCGGCGCCATTGCCAAGGGCAGTGGCATGATCCATCCTAATATGGGCACCATGCTCTCCTTCATCACCACCGACTGTGCCATCGCGCCCGCCATGCTGCAAAAGGCGCTGCGCTGGGTGGGAGACCGCACCTACAACATGGTGAGCATTGACGGGGACACCTCCACCAACGACACCCTGACCATCATGGCCAACGGGCTGGCGGGCAATCCGCTGATCGACAGCGAAGGAGCCGACTACGACGCCTTTGTGGCTGCACTGTACGGCATCTGCGAAAAGGTGGCCAAGATGATTGCCAAGGACGGCGAGGGCGCCAGCCGGATGCTGGAGTGCCATGTCTATCACGCCGCCGACGAGGACATCGCCCGCAAGGCGGCCAAGTCGGTGATCACCTCCAGCTTGGTGAAGGCCGCCTTCTTCGGCGCCGACGCCAACTGGGGACGCATCCTGTGCGCGCTGGGGTACTGCGACGCTCCGTTGGATGTGACCCGCATCGATGTGACCCTCACTTCCCGCAAAGGGGAAATTCTGGTATGCCGGGATGGTGCCGGGGTGGCCTTCAGCGAGGAAAAGGCCAAGGAGATTCTGCTGGAGGATGAGATTGGCATCGAAGTGGATTTGAAGGCCGGAGAGGCGCAGGCACGTGCCTGGGGCTGTGATCTCACCTACAAATATGTGGAGATCAACGGGGATTACCGCACCTGAGCGGAGTGATGAAAAGCAGGAGGAATCAAATCATGCAGGAGATCAACAAGGCGCAGATCCTCAGCGACGCGCTGCCTTATATTCAAAAATATTTCGGCAAGGTGGTCGTGGTAAAATACGGCGGCAACGCCATGATCAACGAGGAACTGAAAGAGGCTGTGATGCGGGATATCATCCTGCTGACCCTGGTGGGCATCAAGGTGGTGCTGGTCCACGGCGGCGGGCCCGAAATCAATGAAATGCTGGGCAAAATCGGCAAGCAGGGACGTTTTGTGGACGGCCTGCGCTATACCGATGAGGAGACCATGGACATCGTACAGATGGTGCTGTGCGGCAAGGTGAACAAAAATCTGGTGAGCCTCATCCACAGCTATGGCGGCAGAGCCCTGGGCTTCTGCGGTCTGGACGGCAATCTCCTTACCGCCGAAAAACTGGAGAAGGACGGCAAGGAGTGGGGCTTTGTGGGCGAGATCACCGATGTGAATCCCCAGCCCATCTTTGACGCGCTGGAAAAAGGATACATTCCGGTGGTGGCCACTGTGGCCCATGGTACCGATGGCCACAGCTACAACATCAACGCTGACACCGCCGCCGCCAAAATCGCCGCCGCTCTGGGCGCCGCCAACCTGATGCTCCTCACCGATGTGAAGGGGCTGCTGCGGGATGTGAAGGATGAATCCACCCTCATCCCCAAGGTGAATGTCTCCGCCGTACCCAAGCTGGTAAAAGAGGGCATCATTCAGGGCGGCATGATCCCCAAGATCGACTGCTGCGTGGAAGCGGTGCGTCGGGGCGTCACCCAGGCCAACATCATTGACGGCCGGGTACCCCATTCGGTGCTGCTGGAGATCCTCACCCATGAGGGCGCCGGTACCATGATTTACTGAGAAAAGAGGGAATATTTGTGAGCAATCAGCAATACATAGAGATGAGCGACCGGTACCTGATGGGCACCTACGGCCACTTCCCCCTGGTGGGGGCACAGGGCCGGGGATGCATCCTCACCGATTGCGATGGCAAGGAGTACATTGATCTGGGCAGCGGCATCGGGGTGAACGCTCTGGGCTACTGCGATGAACAGTGGGTGGACGCGGTATGCCGTCAGGTGCACACCCTCAACCACGTGTCCAACTATTTTTATACCGTTCCCGCGGCGGAGGCGGCCCGCAAGCTGGTGACCGCCGCCGGGATGAGCCGGGTGTTCTTTGGCAACTCGGGCGCGGAGGCCAACGAGGGTGCCATCAAACTGGCCCGGAAATATTCCTGCGACAAATATGGCGAGCAGCGGACCAAAATCATCACCCTCAACAGCTCTTTCCACGGCCGGACGGTGACCACACTGGAAGCTACCGGACAGGACGTGTTCCACCACTACTTCTTCCCCTTTGCCGGAGGGTTTTTGTACAGCGATCCCGATATGGACAGCATTCGGAAAACCATGACCGATGAAGTGTGCGCTGTGATGATCGAGCTGATTCAGGGAGAGGGCGGCGTCAATCCGTTGGACAAGGAATTTGTGCAGCAGCTGCGCGCCTTTACCCAGGAGCACGATCTGGCCCTCATCGTGGACGAGGTGCAGACCGGCATCGGCCGGACGGGCAAGCTGTTTGCCTACCAGCAGTACGGCATCCAGCCCGACATCGTCTCCTCCGCCAAGGGTCTGGCCGGTGGTTTGCCCATCGGAGCTTTCCTGTGCAATGAAAAATACAGCCAGGTGCTGGGAGCTTCCCACCATGGCAGCACCTTCGGCGGCAATCCCATCAGCTGCGCCGGCGCCAATGTGGTGCTGGATCGGGTGTGTGACCCCGCCTTCCTGCAGCAGGTGGAGGCCAAGGGCCATTACATCGTGCGCAAGATCATGGATATGAAGAGCGACAAGGTCAAGGCTGTGAAGGGCATGGGCTTGATGCTGGGCATCCAGCTGGAAGGGGTGGAAAACAAGGCGGTGTGTTCCGCTCTCTTTGCCAATGGCGTACTGGCCCTCACCGCCGGTCACAATGTGCTCCGTCTGCTGCCTCCGCTGGTCATCAGCTATGAGGAGATTGACCGGGCTATGGAAATTCTGGAAAAGGTATTGAAGGAGGCGTGAAACCATGAAGCATCTGCTCACCATGGAACAGCTTACCGGCGAAGAGATCATCGAGTTGCTCAATCTGGCCGATCAGCTGAAATATGAAGTGAAAAATGGCATTGAACATCATCATCTCAAGGGCAAAACCTTGGGGATGATTTTCCAGAAGTCCTCCACCCGTACCAGGGTTTCCTTTGAGACCGGTATGTACCAGTTGGGTGGGCAGGCGCTGTTCCTCAGCGACCGGGATTTGCAGATCGGCCGGGGAGAACCGGTACAGGATACCGCGCGGGTGCTCTCCCGGTATTTGGACGGCATTATGATCCGTACCTTCCGGCAGAAGGATGTGGAGGATCTGGCCCGGTTTGGCTCCATCCCCATCATCAACGGCCTCACCGACTACTGCCATCCCTGTCAGGTGCTGGCCGACCTGATGACCATTCGGGAGTTCAAAAACAGTTTTGATGGTTTGAAAATCTGTTACATCGGGGATGGCAACAACATGGCCAACTCTCTGATTATAGGCGGCCTGAAAGTGGGTATGCAGGTAGCCGTTGCCTGTCCCAAGGGGTATGAGCCCGATTCTCGGGTACTGACCTTTGCCCAGCAGGAAAATCAGAAAAAACCCGGCAGTTTTGCCCTGTACACCGACCCCATGGAGGCGGCCAAGGATGCGGATGTGATTTTCACTGATGTTTGGGCCAGCATGGGGCAGGAGAGTGAAGCCGCGCAGCGAAAGGAGATCTTCCGGGGGTACCAGATCAATGATGACCTGATGGCAGTGGCTCATCCCGACGCCATGGTACAGCACTGTCTGCCCGCTCACCGGGAAGAGGAGATCACCGCCAAGGTGTTTGAAGAGCACGCGGAGGAGATCTTCCAGGAGGCGGAAAACCGTCTGCACGCTCAAAAAGCAGTGATGGTTACCCTGATGAAGGATTGAACTTCAGGAGAGAGGAAGCCCCTCTCTCCTTTTTTGCAAGGCCCTTTGCCGGGGCTTGCAAAAAACGGCAAAAAACGATACAATAATAACATATGCGGCAAACGATGCCGTCCAATGAGTGAATATGAGGTGAGTCGATGAAAAAGCTGATGCTGGGAAACGAAGCGGTGGCTCGCGGTCTGTATGAAGCGGGCGTGTCGGTGGTTTCCTCTTATCCGGGTACTCCCAGTACCGAGATCACAGAAGAAGTGGCCAAATACGAGGAAGTATACGCCGAGTGGGCCCCCAATGAAAAAGTGGCTGCCGAAGTGGCTTTTGGCGCCTGTATGGGTGGCGCGCGGAGCTTCTGCGGACAGAAGCACGTGGGTCTCAATGTGGCGGCCGATCTGCTCTTTACCGCCAGTTATACCGGCGTCAACGGCGGATTTGTCATCGCCGTAGCCGATGACCAGGGTATGCACTCCTCTCAAAATGAACAGGACAGCCGGTACTATGCCATCTCTTCCAAGGTGCCCATGCTGGAGCCCTCTGACTCCCAGGAGTGCAAGGACTTTGCCAAGCTGGCCTATGACATCTCCGAAGAGTATGACACCCCGGTGCTGCTGCGCCTGTCCACCCGGGTTTCCCACAGCCAGAGTCTGGTGGAACTGGGTGAGCGCAAGGAAGTGCCCCTCAAGCCCTATGAGAAAAACATGGGCAAGTATGTGATGATGCCCGCTCCCGCCCAGAAGCGTCATGTGGTGGTGGAGGAGAGAACTCTCAAATTGACCGCCTATGCGGAGAAAACACCCCTCAACCAGATCATCCCCGGTGACCGCAAAATCGGCATCATCGCCGGTGGTATCGCCTATCAGTACGCTCGGGAAGCCCTGGGTGACCGCGCCAGCTATCTGAAGCTGGGCATGATCAATCCGCTGCCAGTGGACCTCATCCGGGAATTTGCCTCCCAGGTGGACAAACTGTATGTCATCGAGGAGCTGGAGGACATCATTGAGAGCCACTGCCGCAAAAACGGCATTCAGGTGGAGGGCAAGGCCCTCTTCTCCCGTATGGGTGAGTACACTCCCAATGAAATCCGCAAGCAGATTCTGGGCGAGGAAAAGGATCTCTTCCAGGTGGATGTGGCCGCTCCTGGCCGTCCCCCCGTACTGTGCCCCGGATGTCCTCACAGAGGCATTTTCTACACCCTCTCCAAGCTGAAGGTGGCGGTGAGTGGTGACATTGGCTGTTACACCCTGGGTGCCCTGCCCCCCCTGTCCGCCATGGACAGCACCATTTGCATGGGCGCTTCCATCAGTGGTCTCCACGGCCTTAACAAGGCTCGGGGAACCGACTTTGCCCGGCAGGCGGTGGCGGTGATTGGCGATTCCACCTTTATGCACAGCGGCATCACCGGTCTGTGCGACACTGTGTACAACAAGGGTGTGTCCACCATCATTGTACTGGACAACTCCATCACCGGCATGACCGGCCATCAGCAGAACCCCACCACCGGCAAAACTCTCAAGGGAGAGCCCACCTATGCCATCGACATCCAGAAGATCTGCGAGGCTGCCGGTGTGCGCCGGGTACGCGTCATTGATCCCTTTGACATCCAGAGCAACGAAGCGGTGATCCGGGAAGAGCTGGACGCCATGGAGCCGTCGGTGATCATCACCCGCCGGCCCTGCGCTCTGCTGCCGGAAGTGAAGCCGCTGCCTCCCCTCAAGGTGGACGCTGACAAGTGCAAATCCTGCAAAATGTGCATGAAGATCGGTTGCCCCGCCATTTCCATGAAGACGGGCAAGGCGGAGATCGACCCCACTCTGTGCGTGGGCTGTGATCTGTGCGTCAAAATGTGCAAATTTGACGCCATTTGCGGAGGTGACAAGTGATGACCAAGAATATCATGTTTGTGGGCGTAGGCGGTCAGGGTACCCTGCTGGCCAGCAAAATCCTGGGCAAAGTGATGATCGACGAGGGCTTCGATGTGAAGGTCTCGGAGGTACATGGCATGAGCCAGCGTGGCGGCAGTGTGGTCACCTACGTAAAATATGGACAGCAGGTGTTTTCCCCCATCGTGGACAAGGGCGACGCCGATGTGATTGTGTCCTTTGAACAGCTGGAGGCACTGCGCTACATTGCCTGGCTCAAGAAGGACGGCGATCTCATCGTCAACACCCAGCAGATCGAGCCCATGCCGGTGATCACCGGTGCGGCCCAGTATCCCCAGAACATCCTGCCTGCTCTGGAGCAGGCGGGCGCCAAAGTGACCGCTCTGGACGCGTTGGAAATCGCCACCCGCTGCGGAAGCAGCAAGGCGGTGAACATTGTGCTGCTGGGCGTGATGGCTCAGAAGCTGGGGCTGCCTGAGGATCTGTTCCTGCGGGCCATTGAAACCACTGTAAAACCCAAGTTCGTAGAGATGAACAAAAACGCTTTCCACCAGGGATACACCCTGTGAGAAAAAGAAAAAGCCGGTCCCTAAAAGGGACCGGCTTTTTTGCTGCCAAAATGTATAAAAACTCAGTTTTGCAGGATCACCGCTGATCCAGAGGAGTGTAGAATTTGAAGCCGCCCGCGGATTTATAGGCGGGACGCATCAGCTTTTTACCGGTGGTGAATTCCTCCATTACATGGGCCGACCAGCCTGCCACCCGGGCGATGGCAAACAGCGGTGTGAAAATCTCCCGGGGAATGCCCAGCATTTCATAGACAAAGCCAGAATACAGGTCCACATTGGCGCACATGGCCTTTTCGTTGCCCCGTTCCTGGAATACCACGGGCGTCATCTTTTCGATGTTCTGCAGCAGGCGGAACTCTTTGTCCATTCCCTTTTCCACCGCAAGAGCCTGGGCCTGCTGCTTGAGCAGAATCGCCCGAGGATCGGATTTGGTGTAGATGGCATGGCCCATGCCGTAAATCAGTCCGCTGCCGTCACCGGCTTCTTTGTCCAGCACTTTGCGGATGAATGCGGCCACTTCTTCTTCATCCTCGTAATTTTGCACATTTTGCTTGAAGTGGTCCACCATCTCCACCACCTTGATGTTGGCGCCGCCATGCTTGGGCCCTTTCAGCGAGCCGATGGCCGCCGCGATGGCTGAATAGACATCGGTGCCCGAAGAAGCCACTGCCCGAGCCACAAAGGTGGAGTTATTGCCGCCGCCATGTTCCGCGTGCAGAATCAACGCGGTATCCAGCAGATGCGCCTCGGCCTGGGAATACTGCTTGTCCGGCCGGATGGTGCGCAAAATGGTCTCCGAAGTGGAAAGCCCTTCCTTGGGGTAGTGAATGTGCATGCTCTCCCGGTCAAAATAGTGCCGTTTGGCCATATAGGCGTGGGCCACAATGGTGGGGAACCGGGCAATAAACAGAATACAGCGCTCCATCAGCTGTTCCAGACCAGTGTTGTCCGGATCGTGGTCATAGGAATACAGCGCCAACACACTGCGCGCCAGCTTATTCATGATGTTGCGGCTGGGCGCCTTGAGAATCATATCCTCGGTGAAGTTATCCGGCAGCGGCCGGCATTTATCAATCAGGTCGGTAAACTGTGTCAGCTGATCTCGGTTGGGTAGAAAGCCAAACATCAACAGAAATGCCGTCTCCTCAAAGCCATACCGGCCCTCCTGCACAAATCCTCCCACCAGATCGTTCAGGTTATAGCCACGATAGGTGAGCACACCTTCATCCGGGACCTTATCACCCTCATATACAATGTAGCCATGAACATTACAGATATTGGTGACGCCTGCTACCACACCGGTGCCGTCTGCATTGCGCAAGCCGCGTTTTACATTCGCGTTTTTGAAGGCAGAGGCCGGGATATGAGCATATTTTTCGTATTGATCACATATGGTAGAGAGAAAAGACTTGTCTACCGAAGAATTATAGGGCATGAAAAGACCTCCGTTTTCTCTTGAATTTGTGCGAAGTATGTAAGAATATGATACAACCATTCCCCTGTCCAGTCAAGGGGAATGGCTCATTTTTATGCAAGTGTACCATGATTGCCTTCTGGAGAGAGGATTTTCCTGCCTGAATCAACAGCAAGGAAAATGAAAGGAAACAGATAAAAGACTGCAAAATAGGAGGAATGTTATGAAACGCATACTGGCCCTGCTGCTAGGGCTGTGGCTGTGTATGGCAGTGGTTCCCGCCCTGTTGGCCCATCCTGCGGACCCCGGGCAGCCCTCTGAGCAACAGTCGCCCAATGTACAGACTTTGGCCGATCAGAAGGTGATGGTACAGGTCTACCGCACCGGGACACAGAAGGTGGAGGAAATGGATTTGCACCAGTATCTCATCGGGGTGCTGGCAGGAGAAATGCCTGCAAGTTTTGAGATGGAAGCGCTCAAAGCACAGGCGGTGGCAGCGCGGAGTTACACGGCCAATCGAATGCAAGAAAATACACAAAATGAAAAAATATACGAATCTCATCAAGGTGCCCCCCTGTGTGACGACCCCTCTCACTGCAAGGCCTATCTGGACCGGCAGCAGCGGGAGGCGGCCTTTGGCGACAATGCGCAGCAGTGGCAGCAGCGGCTGACTCAGGCGGTGGAAGAGACCGACGGTCAGGTAGCTGTATACGCAGGCGAGGCCATTTGCGCAGTATTTCACTCCACCTCCGCCGGGCGTACCGAAAACGCCGCCGACGTATGGGGCAGTGATGTGCCCTATTTGCAATCGGTGGAAAGCCAGGGGGAGGAGAGTTCCCCCCGGTATGAAAGCAGGCAAGAGTATTCTGCGGAAGAATTTCGCAATTTACTCTCTCAAGCCCGGGAGGGTATGACCTTTCCACAGGACCCCGCGTCCTATCTGGGAGAAGTCACCCGCAGTGAGGCGGGCGGTGTGGAACAGATGACGGTGTGCGGAGAAACCTTCACCGGACTGGAGCTGCGGGAGATCTTTGGGCTGCGCAGTACCCATTTTACCCTCACCTGGCAGGAGGACTGTTTCCGTTTCGATGTGTTGGGGTATGGCCATGGCGTGGGTATGAGTCAATACGGAGCCAATTACATGGCCAGTCAGGGAAAAACTTACGAGGAAATCATCAAGTGGTACTACACAGGGGTGGAATTGGCCCCTATGCAATAGTATAAGCCGCTGTTTTTTGGGCAATGCTACCGGTAGAAGGACAGCGCCCCATTTAGGGGTTGTCCGCTGCGGTTGGCAGCGACCAAAAAGGAGTGGTAAAATGAAACAACAAGATGGACAGCGAGGCAATTGGCTGCGCAGTCTGGTGGAGGGAAAAGGATTTTATGTGGTGATGCTCACCTGTGTGGTTACAGTGGGGATCACCGGTCTGGTGATGATGCAGCAACCCTCTCAGCAGCCGGTGGATACATCCTTACAGCAACCCGCCATGGCTTCTCCTCAGACCGAAGAGCAGTCCCCGGCAGAGCCTTCCACCACTGTACCGGCTTCCCAGGAGCCGGAAAGCCAGCCTTCCCCTGAGCAGCAACCGGAGCCGGCGGAGCCCTCTGGGGAGCCCCAGCCCTCGGAAACAGAGGTTTCCCCCGTCAGTGAGCCATCTCAGGAGGCTCAGCCCGTAATGCAGCAGGAAGAAGAGGAAATCACGCTGTATCGGCCGCCGGTGACGGGTGCCATTGCCCGTATGCACACCGATGGGGTTTTGCAGTATGACAAGACCATGGGGGATTACCGTACCCACAATGGAGTGGATTTGCACGCCGAGCTGGGCACGGAAGTACTGGCCTGTGCCGAGGGAACGGTCACCGATTTGTATGAAGATCCCCTGCTGGGCGTGACGCTGGTGGTGGACCATGGAAATGGCATTCAGAGCAAATACGCCAATCTGGACCCTCAGACCCTGGTACAGCCCGGTGATGTAGTGGAACGAGGACAGGCATTGGCTTTGGTGGGACAGAGTGCACTGGGAGAATGCCGGGAGGAGAGTCACCTGCATTTTGAGATGTGGGAGGCTGGACTGTGCTGTGATCCGGCCCGTTTTGTGAAATTTCAGCAGTGAAAAAACAGACCCCTGAGGGGTCTGTTTTTTTGCGCTTTGGGCTGACAAAGCATGGGATGTGAGATACAATGAAAAAAGGAGGGATGAAGCATGGAATATGTGTGGTACTGGGATGGGCCGTTGGGCCGGATGGGCATGAAAGCGGAAAATGGGGCATTGACCGGGCTATGGCTGGGAGAGAAAGCGGGAAATCCGTCGTGGCAGTGGCAGCAGACCCCGTTGCTGCGGGAGACCTGCCGGCAGCTGGAGGAGTATTTTGCCGGGCAGCGCCGGGTGTTTCAGCTTCCGCTGGCACCCCGGGGGACGGAGTTTCAGAAACGGGTATGGCAGGCGCTGGGGCGCATCCCCTACGGTCAGGTGCGCACCTATGGACAGGTGGCGGCAGAGGTGGGGTGTCCCAAAGGTCCCAGAGCGGTGGGACAGGCCAACCATTGCAATCCCATCATTGTGGTGATTCCCTGTCACCGGGTGGTGGCCACCAACGGCCTGGGCGGCTATGGAGGCGGACTGGAGGTCAAAAAGGCGCTGCTGCGGCTGGAGCAGGAGGGCGGTCTGTGAGGGGACTGCCGGGGCAACCGTCGGTTGCTTTTCTTTCCGTTCCCGTTGTGGTACAATCCAGACAAGGTGGTGATCAATATGGATACCAAGGAAATCCTTCTGGAATTGCGCATCCGGCAAGGGCTCTCCCAAGAACAGCTGGCGGAAAAGGTATATGTGACCCGACAGGCGGTCTCCCGATGGGAAGTTTGCCTATACCGATATGGAGTAGCTGCTGGCCTTTCTGGAAGGGCATATGTCCAGTGAAAACTGGTCTCCCCAACAGGTGAGAGCTTATCTGAAAACACTGCTGCCCCAACTGGATTACTGGAAAAACCAGGAAAAGTGAACATTTCCCTTCCGGTTGTGGAGGAGGATTTTTACCCGCGGCAGGTGGCGAAACTGCAAAAGCAGTACCTCGCGGGGGAAGAGGCTTGTCCGGTGATGCCGGACGGGCCTCTTTGGCTGCTATGGCCGGAGAGGAATGCAAAAACCCCCTGTCAGATCCTGACAGGGGGTTTTGTGCGGAAGTTAGTGGGGGCGCGCCTCTACACCCCGAGTGATTATTACGTTCGTGTCATACCCCAGCAGATGAGAGAGAACGATCTGGCCGGGCTGTACAGGGGCGGTGAGGGTGAGAGAACGCAGGATTTCCATGGCCCGCATCAGCTCCCCTCTAGGAATGGGGGCGGTGAGCCGCACACTGGCCAAAGGCTGCTCTCCTCCCACCACCCGCACAGAGGTGGCAATGGTACGGCGGGGATCGGTCATCTCCTGCCGCACATACTCCTCGCCCCGGCGGCACAGAGCGCCCGAAAAGACAAACTTGCCATCCGCGTTTCGCTCCGCGGTGATTTCACAGCCATTGGGGCAGATGATACAGGTATATTGTTTCATTCCACAGTCACCTCCACATCTTCCTGGCCGGACAGGGCGTCGGCCGGCAGAGTGATTTGAATCATTTCAGCGGGGAGCAGCTTGCGCAGGGACTGGCTGGCCACCAGCCGCCCCTGCTGGCGCACAGCCACCTGTTTTTCCCGGAAGGGGGTGCGTACCCGCAGAGACAATGTGACCTCCCCGGTGCCGCTGATTCGTTGAGGCACCACATGTCCCACGCCGTTGCCGCAATGTACCTCAATGGGGCAGGCGGGCAGCCCTTTTCCAGTGACAAACCGGGCCACTGCCGCCGCCAGCCGTTCCGCTTCCAGGGAGACAAAATCCACCAGATCGTGCACGTGGAGCACATTCCCCGCGGAAAAAATACCGGGCACTCCGGTTTGATACCACTCATCCACCAAAGCTCCCTGGGTATGGGGGTCCAGCTCCACCCCTGCGTCCCGGGAGAGCTCATTTTCCGGGATGAGCCCTACCGACAGGATCAGAGTATCGCAGTCATACCGGGTTTCGGTGCCGGGGATGGGCTGCAGTTTTTCATCCACCTGGGACACAGTGACTCCAGTGAGCCGGCTGCCACCATGGATATCGGTGACGGTGTGGCTCAGCAGCAGGGGGATGTCATAATCCCGCAGGCACTGTTCCACGTTGCGGGGCAGGCCACTGGCATAGGGCTGGATCTCCAGCACTGCCTGGACATGGGCACCTTCCAGCGTCAGGCGCCGGGCCATGATCATGCCGATGTCCCCGCTGCCCAAAATGACCACTTCCCGGCCAATCATGCGGTTTTGCAGGTTGATGTAATTTTGCGCCACCCCCGCAGTGAACACCCCTGAGGGACGCTCTCCGGGAATGCCCAGTGCGCCCCGGGTGCGTTCCCGGCAGCCCATGGCCAGCACCACTGCGTCCGCCTGCCAGCAGCGCAGCCCTTCCCGGGTGACAGCGGTGACCACCCGTTCCGGGCTGATGTGGGTCACAGCGGCATTGGTGAGACAGGGGATTCCCAGCTCCTGCGCCTGGGTGATGAACCGGTGGGCATACTCTGGGCCGCTGAGGCTCTCCCCGAACCGGGTGAGCCCGAATCCATCGTGGATGCACTGGCGCAAAATACCGCCCAGTGTGGCTTCCCGCTCCAGGACCAGCACATCGGTGATGCCCTGCCGGTACAGCTCCACCGCCGCGGCCAATCCCGCCGGACCACCGCCAATGACGATCACCTGTTTGCGTTCCATCATGACTGCACCTCCTCTTCCGGCCGCAGCGGACCGGTGAACAGATAGGAACCCTGCCGGGACCAGGTGATCTCCTCCGGCCGCAGGCCCAGTTCTTCCTCCAGCATTTTGGCCACCCGCATCTGGCAGTAGCCGCCCTGACAGCGGCCCATCATGCTGCGGGTACGCACCTTGATGCCCGTCATGGTACATACGCCCAGCGGGTTGTGGATGGCTTGCAGAATTTCTGCCCGGGTGACCTTTTCACACCGGCAGATGAGCTGCCCGTAGTCGGGGTTGGAAGCGATCAGCTCCGCCTGCTCCTCTGGGCTGCACTCCGCAAAACGGCGGATGCCCTTCCGGGTGGGGCAAAAGTCGGGATTGGGCTCCAGCTTTTCCCGTTGCGCCATCAGACCGATGGCATACCGGGCGATGGGCACCGCCGAGGTGAGTCCCGGGGACTCTATCCCCACCAGATTGATGGCGTTGGGTGCCACCTCATCCACAATTTCAATTTTGAAATCCTGAATGACACCCTTGTCGTCCACCCATTTGGGCAGGATGCCTGCGTAATTGCGAATCCAGTCCTTTTTGTGGATGTGGGGCCACAGCCGGCTAGCACTTTCCACCAGATAGTCCAGATTTTTCTGCAGCACCCCGTAATAGGTGAAATCACTCACCGTTTCCGCGTTGGGGCCCACCGTCACGTTGCCGTCAATGGTATTGGTGACATGGATGCCCATATAGGTGTTGCTGGGCACCGGGTAGACCGGCATGGGCAGCAGCGCTCCGGTCCGGGCGTCCAGCACGATGTAGTCTCCCTTGGAGCCGATGACCCGGTAGCCGGTCAGTCCCAGCATATCCGAGATGACCCCGCAGCCCAGTCCTGCGCTGTTGACCACCCAGCGGCAGCGGAACTGGCCCCGGCGGGTGGTGAGAGTATAGCCTCCCTCTTCCCGGCAAATGCCGGTGACCTCCTGATCAAAGTGGTAGGTCACGCCGTTGGCTGCGGCGTTTTCCGCCAGCGCCACCGTATACCGGAAGGGGTCCACAATGCCGCTGTTGGCGGAAAACAGGGCAAATTCCCCCACCACCGCCGGTACCAGCCGATGCAGCTCTTCCTTGTCGATGAGGGTGAGACCGGTGGCCCCGTTGGCTTCTCCCTGGGCCACAATGCGATGCAGGGTTTCCATATCTTCCGGGGTGTTGCCCACCAACACCTTGCCGCACCGCTGGAAGGGGAAGTCCAATTCCTGGGCCAGCTGGTCAAACATGCGGTTGCCCTCCACGCACAGCCGGGCTTTGAGACTGCCGGTATCATAGGCAAAGCCGCCATGGACCACACCCGAATTGCGGCCGCTGGTTTCACAGCACACATCCAGGTTTTTTTCCAGTACGGCGATGCGCAGGCGGTAACGGGACAACTCCCGGGCGATGGCGCTGCCCACCGCGCCGCCGCCGATGACAATGACATCATAGTGTTGCATAGTGCTCCTCCAATACATCCTATGAATTTGTGGAATCTACTTACAAATTACCAGATTTACCCTAAAAAAGCAATAGATAATGGGAAAAATCATCCTATGATTATTCGCTTTTTTTTGTGCGTTCCATATGAAAGCGATTGCGGTTGTAGAGCAGATGAAACAGCATCTCCTGTTGCGCGTCACTGGGCCGGTGGTCCCGGATGGCCTCAAAAATCAGCCGGTGAGAGTGCAGAGTCTGCTGGAATTCCTGTTGTCCCACCTCCCGGGCAAAACTGATGACCCCTTCGCTGATGGTGGGAATCAGATTGGAAATCACCCGATTATGGGTACAGCGGGCAATACAGACGTGATATTCCATATCCATGGGAGCAAACACCCCATGGGTGCCCATATAGGCTTCCAGTTCCGTCAGCTTTTCTTCCAGCGCCGCGATGTCCTCCGGGGTGGCGTTTTGTGCCGCCAGTGCGGCGATGGGCGGTTCGATGATGGTCCGCAGCTGCAGCAGATCTTGGGCGGTTTCCCACCGGTCCGGCAACAGAGCCAGCCCCAGAGGATCATCTGCAACTCCCATTTTCTCCGAAACAAAGGTGCCCGCACCCTGCCGGATGGTGACAATGTTGCGGCTCACCAGTTGACGCACCGCTTCCCGCAGGGTATTGCGCCCCACTCCCAACAATTGGGAGAGAACGGTTTCATTGGGCAGACGGTCGCCCGGCTGCAGCCGCTGCTGCTGGATGTATTCGATGAGCGCTTGGGCGGTTTGTTGGCTCAGCGTATGGGACATGAGCAGACCCCTCCTTTCTGTTTTCTGATTTGATTATATCAACAATTGAGGCAAATGGACAGACAGACTTCTGTAATTTTAGAGGGAATCGCCCTTGCAAGCGGCCCGGAAACATGATACAGTTAATTTTGTAAACGCAATTGTCACAAATGTTAAGGAGAGGCCATGAACACTCGCAGCGAAAAACTCCAAAAACTGGCCAGAGTTGCCAATCTGTATTATGTGCAGGATCAGACCCAGCAACAGATCGCCCAAACCCTGGGGGTATCCCGGCCCCTCATCAGCCGTATGCTGCGGGAGGCCAAAGAACTGGGTGTGGTGGAAATCCGCATCCATCAGCCCGGCAACAATACCAGTTCTCTGCTGGGACGCGCCGGTGCTCTATATGGTATTCAGGGAGGCGTGCTGGTCTCCGATGCCGATGACGATTACCGGACCAACCGTTTGCTGGTGGAACGGACTGTGGAGTTTTTGCGCACACTTCATCCGCTGCATATGGGAATCGGATGGGGTCACATTGTGGGAGAACTGGTCTCGGCCTTGGAGAAACAACAACCGGAACAACTGGGGGTGGAACACATCTGCCCTCTGGTGGGAAACAGCGGTATTTCCATTCGTAATTATCACTCCAATGAAAATGTGCGTATCCTGGCTCAGCAGTGGAAGGCGCAGCCCCATTACCTGTATACCCCCGCCTTTGCGGAAACCCGCCAGGAGAGGGAGCTGCTACAGCAGACCCAGCACTACAAGGAGGTGCAGCGGGAGTGGGAACAGCTGGATGTGGCCCTGGTCAACATCGGCAACTACCCCTCCACCCCTGATTTTGCCTCCGGTGCCCGGTACGGCACACTGTTGACCCAGCAAAAAGCGGTGGGACGGTTGATTGCCTATTATTTCAATCAGGAAGGGCAAATCATTCACTCGGACACCGACTACGCCATCCAAATTCCGCTGGAGCTGTTGAAAAATTGCCGCCACGTCATTGGGCTGTGCTCCGCCAACACCAATCGACGGGCATTGGAGGGCGCATTGCGCACCGGTCTGATCACCCATGTGGCTGCTCGGGAACAACTGCTGCGGGAAGTCATGAAAGAGGGATAGTGGACACATAGGTAACACCTTTTGCGAAAGCGAATTCGCAGAAGGTGTTATTTTTTTCCGTATTGCACAAAAGCACAGAGGGAAACCGAGCAAATGGGAGAAAATGCAAATCAAAATTGACAATAGTAACAAATATAGGATATAATTAGAAAAACATTTGTTACATATGTAAAAAGGAGGCGCCTATGAATCTAGATCGACAAGCCTTTGCCGGGATGCTCTGCTCCGCAGCGGATCTGATGGAGGAGCAATCGGACCGGCTCAGTGAAATTGACTCCCGGTTTGGGGACGGCGACCACGGTGTGACCATCGCCAAAATCGCCCGGCTGATCCGTCAGCGTGCCCAGCTGTGGCAGGAGGAGAGCTTTCAGGAATTTCTGGAGGATCTGGGAATGGCCATCATGGAGGTCAAAGGCGGCAGCGCCGGACCTCTGTACGGAACCATGGTGGGTGGTCTGGGAACTCAGCTGGAGGGGGTGACCCTGCTGGACAGCCAGGCGGTACAACAGATGTTCCAGGGTTGTCTCAGCGAGATGCAGGACGTCACCACCGCCAAAGTAGGCGACAAAACCATGATGGATGCGCTGATTCCAGCGGTGGAAGCGGTACAGCAATCTTCGGGAGAACCCCAGGAACTGTTTCGTGTGGCCGCTCAGGCCGCGCAGGACGGTGCCCGGGCCAGTGAGGGCTTTATTTCCAAATTTGGCCGGGCGCGCAGCTACAAGGAGCAGACCATTGGGACACCCGATGCCGGAGCGGTGAGCACATCGCTCTTTTTCCAGGGGCTATACCAGGGCATTCCCCAAGCATAAAGAAGTACAGAGGAGGATTTGAGCTATGAAAATGAAAAAATTCATCAACGCGCCGGAAAACCTCACCGATGAACTGCTGGACGGTCTGGTGGCCGCCAACCGGGATCTGTTGATCCGGGGTGAGCAGAATATGATCATCAATAAAAAGCTGGACCAGGCAGACCGCGTCACCATCGTCACCCAGGGCGGATCGGGCCATGAACCCGCCATCAGCGGCTTTGTGGGCGACGGCATGGTGGACATCTCGGTGGTGGGCGACATTTTCGCCGCGCCCGGGCCCCAGGCCTGTGTGGATGCCATCAAGTTGGCTGACCGGGGCAAAGGTGTGCTGTACATCGTGCTCAATCACGCCGGCGACATGCTCACCGGCAACCTGACCATGAAGCAGGTGAAAAAACAGGGTCTCCACTGCGTCAAGGTGGTCACCCAGGAGGATGTATCCAACGCGCCCAGAGAACAGGCGGAGGATCGCCGGGGACTGGTGGGCTGCGTGCCTACTTATAAAATTGCGGGAGCTGCCGCGGCAGAGGGCAAGAGCCTGGAAGAGGTGGCCGCCATCGCCCAGCGGTTTGCCGACAACATGGCTACGCTGGCAGTGGCGGTACGGGGGGCGACTCACCCCAGCACCGGCAGTATGCTGGCCGATTTGGGCGAGGACGACATGGAGATCGGCATGGGACAGCACGGTGAAGGCGGAGGCGGACGCCAGCCGATGAAGACCGCCGATGAAACCGCTGAGATTATGGTGGAAGCCCTGCTCAAGGACATCGGGATCCAGTCGGGCGAAAAAGTGATGCTGATCCTCAACGGCACCGGCGCCACCACCTTGATGGAGCTGCTGATTCTGTATCGCCGGTGCGAGCAGATCTTGCGGGAAAAGAACATTGAGATTGTGGCCAATTATGTGGGCGAGCTGCTCACTGTGCAGGAGCAGGCTGGCTTCCAGATGTTCATGGCCCGTATGGATGACGAATTGCTGCGGCTGTGGAACGCTCCCTGCCAGACTCCCTATTTCAAAAAGTGAGGAGGCGGCACAATGGCAGACGCAATTGGCAATAAACTGGCCAAGGATTATCATTTGGATGTGGCTCCCGCCAGCGGCGCGCTGGGAATCAAGGGACTGGAACACTGTGACTGGGGCATGAAAAACCGGCTGGCCCGGATGTTCCGTCCCCAGTCGGGCAATACGGTGATGCTGGCTTTTGACCATGGATATATCATGGGACCCACAGCAGGACTGGAACGCATCGATGTCACCATTCCGCCATTGGCGGAGCATGTGGATGTACTGATGGCCACCCGGGGAATTTTGCGTTCCTGCATTGACCCCACCGGCCGGCAGGCCAAATGCCTGCGGGTGACCTACGACGCTTCGGTGGTACAGGAGGAGATGAGCGCTGGCGGCGGCATCGCCTGCGATGTGGAAAATGCCCTGCGGATGAACGCAGAATGTATGGCGGTACAGACCTTTATTGGCGCGCCTGGTGAGAAAAATTCTCTGGAGCTGCTGGCCCGTACAGTGGATATGGGCACCAGGTATGGGATTCCCACCCTGGGCGTAGTGGCTGTGGGCAAACAGATGGCCCGGGATGAGAAATTTTTCCTGCTGGCCACCCGTATGGTGGCGGAAACCGGCGCTCACATTGTGAAGAGCTACTATTGTGAGGGCTTTGAACGGGTGGCGGCGGCCTGTCCGGTGCCCATTGTCATAGCGGGCGGCAAAAAACTGCCCGAGCAGGAAGCGCTGACCATGGCCTATCGAGCCATCAGTGAAGGGGCTCATGGGGTGGACATGGGGCGCAACATCTTCCAGTCGGAAGCTCCGGTGGCCATGACAAAAGCCATCGCGAAGGTGGTGCACGAGGGATATACCGACCGGCAGGCCTATGAGTTCTATCTGGACAGCAAACAACAGGGATGAGGAGGAATGATGATGGCAGCCACTTATATGCACATTGGAATACCGGTGACCAACAAAAAGCCGGGAATGACCTATAATGAGGATATGAAACTGTGGATGAGCAATCCCGAGGACTATGACTACAAAATTGAGTACCTGAAATTTGAGGAGGGTACGCCCTTCCCTGAAATCCTGCACAAACAGCCCCATGTGGCCTATCGGGTGGATGATCTGACCCCCTACATGGAACAGGCGGATCGGGTGATTTTTGGCCCTGCGGAGGCCGGTCCCGGCGCTCGCCTGGCATTCATTATACAGGATGACGCCATCATTGAGCTGTATGAACAGAAATAACAGGAAAACCCCCGGCATGACTGGTTCATGCCGGGGGTTTCTTGGTTTTCAATCCGCGAAATATCCTGGGTATTTCGCCTGTATAAAAGGTTTGTTGATGCGGTACCGGGAGAGGTGGGCCGTCACGTTGGCTCTGGCCCCCGGGGCGTCTCCCTGCCGCAGCGATTCCAAAATGGAGGCGTGTTCTTCCACAATGTGCAGGTCTTTGACTGAATCTACACTCATACTGCGAATGCGGTCAAAATGAACCGACATACTTCGGATTAGCTGCCAGGTCTGTTCCATTCCTTGCAGCCGGAACAGTTCTGTATGAAATGCGTCATCCAATTCCATCAGCCGCGCAAACGCATGGTTTTTCAGGCTGATGCGCTGGAGTGCTACATTTTCCGTCAGCGTCAGCAGATCGCTATCCTTGACCCATCCGCACAGCTGCTCTACTATGGCATTTTCCAATGCCAGTCGTACAAAACGGGCCTCTTCCACCATTTCATATCGAATCAGGGAAATGCGGCTGCCCCGTTGGGGCAGGATTTCCACAATTTGAGTACGGCTCAGTTCAATAAGCGCTTCTCGTACCGGAGTTCTGGAAATGCCCAGTTGGGCTGCCAGCTCGTTTTCGCTGACAATGCTGCCTGGCGCCAAATCCAGCGAGATGATATTGGCCCGGAGCATACGGCCTGCATACTGACGTGCGGTTTCACCGGGCAGTCGTTGGGTGATATGCATGGGGCCCTCCTTGTCTGCTTAATAACGATAGCGGTGCGCAGTGTCCCGGACGGCCAGGATATTGTCCACCGGCGACTGGATGGGCACTTCGCAGCCCGAACCCAGAATGAATGCACCCTGTTTGCCTGCGGCCTCGATGGCCTTTTCCGATTCCCGAGCCACCAGATCCGGGGTGCCCTGCAGCAATACCACAGTGGGGTCCAGATTGCCCATCAGACATACATGATCTCCTGCCAGCTGCCGAGCCTTTGCCAGATCCACCTTGTGGTCGATTTCCACAATATCCGCTCCGGTTTTGGCCATCAGCGGCAGGATGGGAGTGGTGTTGCCACAAATGTGCAGCAGACGTACTGCATCGTATTCCTCACAGATGGGACCCATGGCAGTGAAATATTTTTTCTCAAAGGGGAAGATATACTTTTCGTAATAGTGAGGAGATACCAGATCGGGCGAAGCAGAGGAGTCGCCGCAGACGATGATGGTGGCACCGGCTTTGACTGCTGCGGTGGAGAAGGTGATGAGCGCCTGGGTCATCCGCTCCATCAGCTGCATGATCTTTTTCTGTGCAGCTTCATCCTCATCTGCTTCGGCTATAGCCATCTCTGTGAGGAAGTTCTGGGTGCCCAGCATATGTCCTGCCAGAGAGAACATACCTGTTCCGCAGGTGCGGATGGCCACTTCATCTCCGAAGATTTCCTTCAGCCGGGAAACGGCTTCCAGGAAGACAGGCATACGGCCCTGGCTGTAGGGATCAATGGTGTCAGGCAGATTGTCCACTTCATCCAGACTCTGGATGGCAGTTTTGGTCACGTGGGGGGTGTCATTTTCCGGCTGGTGAATTTCCACGCCGAACGCCTGTGCCAGATAGTAGTTGTCTGACTGGGGAACTACCACGTCCAATTTCAAAAGTTCCCAAGCCTTGGCCTGCGCTTCGGCCATGCGTTTGCCGTCGGTGTTGTAGAGGGAGATGGGAACACCGGCCACTGCCGCGCCATAATTCCCGATGTAGGGCGCTGCGGGTACACAGTCCGGCCGGCCGCCCCGGGCGGCGGTGATGATTCGCTGTTTGGATGTCATAGAGGTCACTCCTTGTCCGTAATTGGAGCGGCCGCAGCCACTCTCTTTGACCTCATTGTATCACTAGTATACAAGTATGTCAATCCTTGGCGGATATTTTGCGGCCCGCGGGGCATCAGCCCCGCTGCCGTTGGTACTTTTCCCGGGTGGCCGCCCCTCCCCGCAAATGACGTTCCAATTTATTTTTTTCCAGCACCTGCTTCACTTGCGCCCAAAGTTGGGGATTCAGCACATACAGCCGGCTGGTTACATCCTTATGTACAGTAGATTTGGAAATCTTGAACTGGCTGGCACAGGCGCGTACAGTGGAATTGTGCTCCACGATGTATTGCCCCAACTGTACACACCGTTCTTCGATATTTCCCTTCAATAGTTCCCACCTTCTTTTTTATTTGTTCAGTGCATGTATATGCGCCGGAAAAGGGAAATAGGACGAAGAAAATTGCCGCCTTAAATTTACCGAAAGTCCATGGCATCTATCGAAAAATGTGGTATAATGGCACAAGAATCAAAAAAGGAGTGTGGGAAATGAGAAGCAACAAAATCATTCAGGTGGGAGAACGGGTTCCCGGGTCCATGCTGCTGCCCCTCAGCGTTCAGCATATGTTCGCCATGTTCGGCGCCTCGGTTCTGGTACCCACCATCTTCCAAATCAATCCGGCCATTGTCCTCTTTATGAACGGTGTGGGTACACTGCTCTTCATCGCCATCACCAAGGGACGGGCGCCCGCCTATCTGGGGTCCAGTTTTGCCTTCCTAGCACCTGCCGGCATTGTCATCAGCTCCTGGGGCTATGAGTATGCTCTTGGGTCTTTTGTAGCGGTGGGTTTTTGCGGTTGCCTATTGGCCGCCGCAGTCTATCGGTTCGGTACAGACTGGATTGAAGTGGTGCTGCCTCCTGCTGCCATGGGACCGGTGGTGGCGCTCATCGGGCTGGAACTGTCCGGCAGCGCTGCCAACACCGCAGGCCTTTTGGCTGAAACCATTGATCCCCGCAATGTGATCGTATTTCTGGTGACCATTGGCGTGGCGGTGCTGGGAAATATTCTTTTCCGTGGCTTCCTGGCGGTGATTCCCATTCTCATTTCCATTCTGGCTGGCTATGTGGCGGCCATCGCGGTGGATCTGGTTTCCTTCCAGGCGGTGCTGGATGCCCCCTGGTTTGCGCTGCCCAATTTCATGCTGCCCAAATTCAAGATGGAAGCCATCATCATTGTGCTGCCGGTGCTGCTGGTGATTACCTCTGAGCACATTGGGCACCAGATTGTCACCGGAAAAATCATTGGACGAGATTTGCTCAAAGACCCCGGCCTGCACCGCAGCCTGTTTGCGGACAACTTTTCCACCATGCTGTCCGGCTGCATTGGCAGCGTGCCCACCACCACCTATGGCGAAAACATTGGCGTCATGGCGGTGACCAAGGTATACAGCGTGTATGTGATTGGCGGTGCTGCGGTGCTCTCCATTCTCTGTTCTTTTGTGGGCAAGCTGGCCGCTCTCATTGACACCATTCCCGACCCGGTGATCGGAGGCATTTCCTTCCTGCTCTATGGCATGATCGGTGCTTCGGGTATCCGGGTGCTGGTGGACGCCAAGGTGAATTACGGCCGCAACCGCAATCTCATCCTTACCTCTGTGATTTTTGTCACCGGTCTGTCCGGCGTGGCGGTGACCCTGGGCAACATTCAGCTGACCGGTATGGTGTTGGCCTGCGTGGTGGGCATGGCCATGAGTCTGATCTTCTATCTGTTCGATCGGCTGGGAATCAGCAATGACCGGGAAGAGCCTGACCGAATGGAGTGATGAAACATGTCTTCTTCGCTGGAATTTGTGCAGTATGTGGCGGAACAGCTGAGCCAGGCCGGAGAGATTACCTGGCGCCGCATGTTTGGAGAATATGGCCTGTACTGTGATGGGATCTTTTTCGGCACAGTAGAGGACAATGGACTGTATGTGAAAATCACACCGGCAGGGGAGGAGCTTCTAGGCCATCCGGAAGTGGCTTCTCCCCATGAAGGAGCAAAGTTTTACGCGGTGGAGGAGCTGGAGGATCGGGTGTTTCTGGGCAAACTGATTCGGGCCACCTGCGCCCAATTGCCGCCGCCCAAACCCCGGCGAGCAAAAGGGACAGGAGGACGGCCATGAGAGAGATCGATCCCGGCAGTACCAAACGGGCGGAGGCCTTTGCCCTGTGGATGAAGGCACCCATGCCCATGGTCACGTTTTTTCACACCTTGGATGTGACGAGGCTGGTGCGCATGAGCCAAAAACACAGGCTCAAATTCAACGCGCTGTTGTGCTGGTGCATTGGCAGGGCGGCGGCTGGGATGGAGGAATTTTACCGGCTTCCAGTGGGTGACCGGCTGATGGAGTATGATGCTTTGGCAGTCAATGTGGTGGTAGCCACCAAACAGGAGGGCATCAGTACTTGTGATGTGGCCCTTTGTGATGACTTCGGGGAATTTTACCGGGAGTATCTGGAGCGAACCCGTCAGGTGCAGGAAACGGGACGGCCATACAGTGTGGGGGAGGAGTATATGGTGATCGGCACCTCTGCTTTGCCCCAGTGTGAGCTGGATGGCGCGGTGAATCTGTACGCGGGTATGTACAACAATCCCTTTCTGATTTGGGGAAAGTACCGGAAAAGTTGGTGGAAAGCCCAGCTGCCCATCTCCTTTCAGTTTCATCACACCCAGATGGATGGGATGCCTGCAGCGCGTTTTCTGACGCGGCTACAGAAGGAGATTGATACATTTTCCTTGCCATAAACAGAAAAAAACAGGGAGCGGAAATTCCGCTCCCTGTTTTGCTTTGCAAAGAGAATTTTTATTTGTTGGCAATGGCCTTCTTCACAGCTGCCGCGATGGCGTCGGCATCCATGCCATACTTGGCCAGCAGGGCGTTGTAGGCGCCGGTCTCTGCATGAGTATCCTGCAGACCGATCATCTCTACCGGTACGCCTGCGCCGTTCTTCACCAGCACTTCTGCCACTGCGCTGCCCAGACCACCATACACGTTGTGCTCCTCTGCGGTCACAATCGCTCCGGTCTTGGCGGCTTCCAGTACCGCTTCCGCATCGATGGGCTTGATGGTGAACATATCTACCACCTTCACCTTGATGCCTTCCGCTGCCAGCTTCTCTGCTGCTTCCATAGCCTTGGACACCATGATGCCGCAGGCAATGATAGCTGCGTCGCTGCCTTCCTTCACCGTCAGAGCCTTGCCAATCTCAAACTTGGTGTCGGCGGTGTAGGTGTCGGGGGTCGCGTCTCTGGACAGTCTGATGTACATCGGGCCTTCGGTGTCGATGGCGGTCTTTACCATCCAGTCGGTCATGGCTGCGTCAGATGCTACCATAACGGTCACACCAGGCAGAGCCCGCATGATGGCTACGTCTTCGATGGCGTGGTGGGTGGGGCCGTCATAAGCGTCGGACAGGCCGCCGTAGGCGCCCATCAGCTTGATGTTCAGCTTGGAATAGCTCATCAGCGCTCTGGCTCCCAGTGCGCCAATGGTGCTCAGAAATACTGCAAAAGTATTTACAAAGGGAACCTTGCCTGCCTTGGCAAAGCCGCCTGCCATACCTACCATTGCGTATTCCGCGATGCCGCAGTTGAAGAACCGGTCCGGGCACTCATTGCCGAACACTGCCGATTTGGTGGAGCAGGATACGTCCGCGTCCAGCACAACCACCTTGTCATTTTCCTTGCCGTATTTCAGCAGGGAATCTCCGTATACGTCTCTGATTGCCTTTGCCATTACTTAGCACCTCCCAATTCTTCCATAGC
>JBMNPT010000012.1:0-60577 GCA_050943735.1 Eubacteriales bacterium
ATCATAACTTCAAAGAATAAAAATAACGGCTTTCGACTGGCGTTTTTGCCCTCGAAAGCCGTTATTTTTGGCGTTTGAACCGCCTTTTTTGTATCAAATGGTATCAATCTTTGGTTATACACATCAATATAGATGTCTGCTATCTGCAAATGGTGTTGTGCCGTAAATTCACGCAGAAGGGATTCTTGATTTTGCACACTTTGGGAAGGGCCGTCGCTTTCATCCTCTTTGGACAGACGGATATAGAGCGCCACTCGATACTGGGAGGGAGAATCTATTGCCGAGTACATGGCTTTTCCTCCAACATGCGGCGTAAATACAGACGAAAGGAGTTTTGAATGATTTGCTCAAGAGATTCCTGCCCCACATACAGACAGGTGATGGGAATGGATTTGTTCTTCATGACACGCCTCCTTTTCTCTAAAGATATGCGGAGAGGAGGATGAGTTTGTTTGTCCCTTTTGCAGGGAAGGAAGAATCAGGAAACAGAGGGAGATTTGGTACACGTGGTGCAAAATTCTCAGGAAAAAAAGCCTCCATTGGGCTAAAAACCTATAGTAAAAGCAAGGGCTATATGGTAGAATAAAATCAATGGCATGCAAAAGAGTAGATTTGCACCGTCAGATATAGTATAAAATTCCGGGTTGTTTATGATAGATAAAGGATGAAGGCATTGTGAAGGACCAAAAGCGATATGAAAGGGAAAGGCCGCGTCCGCCCGTGGAACGGGTGACCGGTCCAAAAGGATATGAACATCTCTTTATTGAGAATATAGAAAAAGAGCAGGAAGCCAAAAGACAGTACGAAGAGTTTACCCGTCGCATGGAAGAGCAGCGGCTGGCCAATCAGACCAGTCAGAGAATTCCCAGGAGAAAACGGCGCGGCCCCAATTATAAGCGAATTGCCATTCTTTGCGCACTGTGTGTGGCGCTGGGCGTGGCAGTGGGCGTTTGGCTGGATCATCAGTTCACAGGAAAGAACGAGGAGAAAGATACGCCAACATCGGTTAGCAATTCTGCACCTCAAACGCCGCAGACGACAGATCCCTCCACCAGCGGTACCACTACGCCGGAAACAAAGCCGGCCTATCAGCCGGTGGTGCGTGCTCCCCAGGAAGAGGAACTCAAAGATCCGTCTTTTTTCAGTGATGCGCTGTTTTTGGGAGATTCCATCACCACTGGACTGGAACTCTATGATGTGTTGGTGGATACTCCGGTGGTAGCCAGCCTGGGAATGGGGCTGCGCAGTGCAAAGGACGAGGTGCCCACCATTCAGCAGGCAAATCCCAAACGGGTGTTTATGCTGATGGGGATCAATGACCTGGCCGATTATAGCCGCTCGGTGGATCAAATTGCGGCGGACTATGTGGAATTTTACAAGACCCTGCGGGATGCGTTGCCCGAAACAACCATTTACGTAGAGGGTCTGTTTCCCATTGCCCAAAAGTATGACAACAGCAAAAATCAGATTACCAATGAAAAAATTGATCAGTTCAATGCGAAAATCCGGGAGGGAATTGACAACAATCGGGTGTATTATGTAGATCTGTCAGCTTCTCTTAAGGATGAAAACGGACAACTGCACGATGAAGTGACGTTGGATGGGATGCATTTGAAAAAGTCCTACTATGGGTATTGGATGAATTTGTTGATGGAGAATGTGAAGAATCTGGAGGCGTATTATCAATGAAAAGGGAATTGGCATGTCTGTTGGCAGTGTGTGGCCTGACAGCAGCATTGGCAGGTTGTGGGGAAGACAAACAGGAAACGGCTCAGACTCCTCAGGAGATTGCGGAGAGCATGATGAGCAAGCGCAGTGAGGAAGCTCCGCCTATGAGTCAGCTCAATGACAAGCAAATTACCAAGCTGTATAATTTGGAAGAAGATCAGCTGACCGCAGCTGTGGTCTATATTTGTGATGACAATCTGCGCTGTGATGAACTGGCGGTGTTGCAGCCTGCAGAAGGGCAGGAGGATGCGGTGAAAGAGGCTGTGCAAGCCCGGTTTGATACCAAATTGAACAGCTTCAAGGACTATCTGCCCGACGAATATGCCCTGATGGAAGAGGGCGAAGTGGTTCAGAGCGGTAACCTGATTGTATTGGTGGCGGGGATGGATTCTTCGGATATGCTGGATGCTCTGCCTGCGTAACCATTGGAAAAAGGAGGAAAGGGATTATGGCGTTGATTTTGCCCCAGGGGTATGACCCCAAAATGACGGTGCGGGAAACGGAACAGGCCATTAAATTTATTCGGGATACTTTTCAAAAGGAGTTTGGAAAGGAATTGAATCTGGAGCGAATTTCCGCTCCGTTGTTTGTGAGAAAAAGTTCTGGTCTCAATGACGACCTCAATGGAGTGGAGAGACCGGTTTCCTTCGATATTAAAGATCTGCCGGGTGAACAAGTGGAAGTGGTTCATTCTCTGGCAAAGTGGAAGCGCATGGCGCTGCACAAATACGGTTTTGATGTGGGCGAGGGCCTGTACACCAACATGAACGCAGTGCGGCGGGATGAAGAGCTTGACAATCTGCACTCCTGCTATGTGGATCAGTGGGATTGGGAACTGGTAATTCGCAAGGAAGACCGCAATCTGGAGTTTCTCAAAGACATTGTGCGCCGGATTTTCAAGGTGCTCAAACATATGGAACATGAGGTGTGGTATAAATATCCTCAGGCAGTGAATCACCTGCCCGATGATATTTATTTTGTCACCACCCAGGAACTGGAAGATCGCTGGCCCGATAAGACTCCCAAGGAGAGAGAGGATCTCATCACTCGGGAAAAAGGCTGCGTCTTTTTGATGCAGATTGGAGACCGGCTGCGCAGCGGCAAACCCCACGACGGACGGGCGCCGGACTACGATGACTGGAGCCTCAATGGGGATATTCTCTTCTGGTTTGATGTGCTGGGACGGGCATTGGAAGTGTCCAGCATGGGCATCCGGGTGGATGAGAAGGCGTTGGCCAGTCAGCTGGAAAAGGCGGGCTGTCAGCAGCGGTTGGAGCTGCCTTTCCACAAAATGTTGATGGAAGGCCAACTGCCCTATACCATTGGCGGCGGCATCGGACAGTCGCGGGTATGTATGTTGCTGTTGGGGCGTGCCCATGTGGGAGAAGTGCAGGCCTGTGAATGGCCGGATGATATGCGGGCTGTTTGTCAGGAGCACAATATCACTTTGCTGTAAAAGAGGAGGCGCCCACAAATGGAATGGAAAACACTTCAGGAAAATTTTACAAAAAAAGGCTTTACGGTAAAGATTTTCAAAACCGGAGCTGAGGCAGTGGAGTATTTGAAGCAGGAAATTCAGGGGACCACAGTGGCCTTTGGAGGCAGTGTGACGCTGCAGCAGCTGGGGGCCTATGAAGCCCTTTCCCAGGGGAATCAGATGGTGTGGCATTGGAAGTGTATGACTCCCGAAGTGATGCGGTTGGCGCAGAGTGCCAAAGTGTTTCTCACCAGCGCCAATGGTGTGGCGGAGACAGGAGAATTGGTGAACATAGACGGCCGGGGCAACCGTGTGGCCATGAGTTTGTTCGGGCCCGAGCGAACCTACTATGTGGTGGGGCAGAATAAAATTGCACCTGATTTGCATGCGGCCATTCACCGGGCTCAGAATATAGCGGCGCCTAAAAATGCACAGAGGTTGGGCAAAAAGACTCCCTGTGCAGTGAAAGCTGATCGGTGTTATGACTGCAACAGTCCCGAGCGCATTTGCAATGGTACGGTGATCATCCAGCGGCCCATGACTGGTATGCACACCGAATTGATTGTCATTGAGGAAGAACTGGGGTATTGATTCCCCTTTACAACCCAAAAAGAAACGCGGCAGTGAGAGATTTCTCACTGCCGCGTTTTTTCACACGGTAAAATGTCAGCCAAGAGCCCCATGCAGAAATTGGCTGACCAGCATGTGCAGCTGCTGGGGGGAGAGGGCTTGTCCATGATGCAGCTCCATCTGGCCCAACAGGGTGTGGTTGAGCATGCCTGTAAAAGTAAGGGCTAGTTGGCTGGCCTGACAGGATGTACGGGAATCCTGGGAGAACAGCCGGCAGGCCGATTCATATTGCTGGTGCATGGCAGGCTGAATGGCCCGGTACCCATCGCTTCCTCGGGGTGCATAGAGCAGGGATAAAAAGAGAAAATAAAAGGAAGGATTGCCCATGGCCCCCTGGAGATACAGCCGGGCCATTTGAAAGAGATCTTCTTCCAGAGAAACAGGATGGTCGGCCAATTCCCGCAGGCCGTCCAGTAGAGGAGTGAAGTCATGCTGTACCAGACTGGTGAGCAGGCCGTATTTGCTTCCAAAATAGTAGTACAGGGTGGGTTTTGTCACACCCGCAGCCAGAGCGATTTCCTGGACGCCGGTGGCGTCATAGCCTTTGGAGTAGAAGAGTTCCCGGGCTTGGGAGAGAATTTTATCTCGATTGTCCATAGCCATTCCTCCTTTGGATTGATTGTAGCAATGAAAGGTCCTGGCTGTCAAGCAGAGCGGGAAAATCCGGAGGGGGTTGTTATTTTGGAAGGGTGTGCTATAATGCTGTATACGGAAATGATGGGACGGAGTGCCGTCCGGACAACACAATGGGAGAATGGAATGAAAAAACTGCTGTTGATCGTAAATCCCCGCGCTGGTAAAGCGCAGGTGAAAAATCATTTGCTGTCTATCATTGACCAGTTCAATGGAGCGGGCTATGAGGTGACGGTACATGTCACCCAGGCACAGGGAGATGCTACCCAGGTGGTGATGGAACGGGCTATGCAATATAACTTGTTGGTGTGCAGCGGTGGGGATGGAACGCTGAGTGAAATCATCCATGGTCTGATGAAACTGCCTTCACCGCCGCCTTTTGGATATATTCCGGCCGGTACCACCAATGATTTCGCTTCCAGCCTGGGGTTGGCCCGAGATATGGGCGTGGCCGCTCAGGCAATCATTCATGGAGTTCCTTTCGCATTGGATGTGGGAAAGTTTGAGGAGAAGTATTTTACGTACATTGCAGCATTTGGAGCCTTTACCGATGTGGCTTATGAAACCTCTCAACAAGAGAAAAATGATCTAGGCCATCTGGCCTATGTGTTGGAAGGCATCAAACGGCTGGGAAGTCTGCATTCTTATCCGTTGGTGATTACCCACGACGGAGAGCGGTTGGAAGGCGATTTTCTCTTTGGAATGGTCACCAATTCCACTTCAGTGGGTGGTTTCAAGGGACTCAATGGCAAGGATGTATTGCTGGATGATGGGGTGTTTGAGGCAGTGTTCATTCGTGACCCCAAAAACCTTGGAGATTTGCAGGGTATTCTCACTTCTCTGGTGACTCAGGGAGGCAATTCCGAACATGTGATGTCATTCAAGGCCCGGCAGCTTACCATTCAGTCCGGAGAAGAAGTGCCCTGGACTTTGGATGGAGAATACGGTGGAACTTATCGGGCTGTTGCCATTCACAATATACAACGAGCGGTAACCGTGTTGCGGTGAACAAAAAAGAGTCTCCCATGTGGGAGACTCTTTTTTATTCCCGCACCAGAGCGGATTTGATTTCGGCGATATAAAGGGTGTGGTAATCTTTTTGCGGATACCATTGGCTGCGGGTGTCCTCAAAGAGAAAGCTGTCTGGAGAGTAGGGCTGGGCGAAGAGGGTTTTGCACACCAATGCGGTGTGGGCTTCGCCGAAGTAGGGGACATTTTCATGATGCAGTACAGTAAGCCCGCAGTGGGCGATTTTGTCCTCCTGGCGTCCGCTGACCTTACCCATGTAGCCCAGCATATCGTGGGAGTCCTTGCCGAAAAAGGTGAGAGAAAACTCACCGGCCGCGTTCACGAATTCCTTGGTGAAGCGTTGCGGCCGGATGCAGCAGAATGCCACCGGTTTTCCCCACATCACGCCCATGCCGCCCCAGGAAGCGGTCATGGCGTTGATCCGGCCTTCTTTTTCTGCCGCAATTAACATCCACTGCTGGCCGATCATCTCAAAGGGGTTGCCCGAAAGGTCTTCCGGTTTGATTTCTTTCCACTGTTCCATGTCGATCACTCCTTGTTTGGTCTATCAAAAGATTACCATAAATTACCTATTTTTGCAACTCCTTATTCCAGTGTGACTTCCGCGGTAGTGGGCACCACGCTGATATAGGATTTGCCAGGATTCATTTCCAACGGTTTGCCATCGGTGGTGGTGAGCTGCATCACCGCATCCCGATCCGCTTTGCTCCACTGGATTTCCACCGCTTTGCCATGGGTGAGATAGTATCCGCTGCCGGTACCGGTAAAGGTCACATCAATGCGTCCCTTGTCATCTTTGGCGTTGCTGTGCTGTGCACGCAGGATCAGCACGTTGGTAAAGGCCAGCTGCTCTCCTGTTTCACCGTCGATGTGCGGGCCGCCATATTCGCTTTTCAGATAGGTTTGGGTGGCTTCATCATAGTCAAAGGTGGCCTGTACCACAGTGGAGTAAGGCACATAGGCGCTGACAGCGCTGATACCATCGGGGGTGTAGGGCTCCTGTACAAACTGGAAGGGGCCGGTGAAACCCTCTTTGATTTCGGTGCGCAGTCCCCGGTAGGCAATACCTGCCACAATGCGTTCACCGCTGGTCATCAGGCTGTGCTCGTAGCCCATCTGTTTTTTGCGGGTGGCATCCCGGTAAAACATGTCCGGTATGTTCTGGTTGACGCCGTCCATATTGTCGATATTACGGCTTTTGATGGCGGAATAGGCATCGGGACTGCCTCCGGCATGAACATACAGAGCGTCGTGATTTTGGGCGAAGTCAATAAAGTAATCCCGGGAAGAACGCACGCTGCCGATGACCGGCAGGCTGGCATAGTCGGTGGTCACTGCCATCATACGAGTGATGCCGCCTTCCACAGTGCACTCATAAATGATATCCGCCTTGGAGATACCCACTTGCGGCACTGCTCGTTTGATGTTGTTGATCATCACTGCCACTGGCCGCTGGGTGAGCAGTTCTTCTTGAATGGGCAGTCCTGTGAGGGGGTTGACCGGACCCGGTTCTGGTTCCGGTTCAGGCTCCGGAGAGGGACTGGGGGTTGTGGTCACAGAGGGGGTGGTACTTACTTCTTCTTCCTTTTGGCCGCAGGCGGAAAGAGCCGCCAACAGCAGCATGCAGCACAGCAGCGCCGCAATGCACTTCATCCATTTTCTCAATTCATTCACCTCGTTTAGTGCCGTACCCGGCAAAGGCCGGGCGTCCTTGCTGCGTAGACCCTTGGAAAAGGGTTTCTCTCAGTATAGCACAAATCCCCCAAAAATGCCATGGAGTTTTGGCATCTTTGGGGGATTTTACACAAGAGATCAACCGAACAGCAGAGGGACAAACCGTACCCAGTAGCCTTGCAGGAAAATGACCACCACAATGAGGGGTAAAATCCAGGTGACATAGAAACGGATGCAGCGGGGGAAACGCAAACCTTTGCCGGTATTGGCTTCCTTTAGGAAATTGTCCCAGCCCCAGCCGTACCGGCTGACGCAAAACAGCAGGTAGACCAGCGAGCCCAGAGGCAGAAGATTATTGGTCACAGCGAAGTCTTCCAGAGCCTGATGTTGCCCACACCCGGCACCTGAAAGCCGCTCCACAGGTTGAAGCCCAGTACGCAGGGCAGAGAGAGCAGAAAGACCAGGACCAGGTTGACGCCCACTGCTTTGGGGCGGGACCAGCCCCACAAATCCATAGCAAAGGAAATGAGATTTTCAAATACAGCGATGACGGTGGACAGGGCGGCGAAAGCCATAAACAGGAAAAACAGCGCCCCCCACAGCCAGCCCATGGGCATGTGGTTGAATACGTTGGGCAGGGTGACAAATACCAACCCGGGGCCTTCTCCCGGGTCTACCCCATAGGCGAAACAGGCAGGGAAGATGATCAGACCAGCCATAAAGGCCACCATGGTGTCCAGAACACCTACACTGACCGCCTCTCCCATCAGGGAGCGGTCTCGTCCGATATAGCTGCCAAAAATGGCCATGGCGCCGATACCCAGGCTGAGAGTGAAAAAGGCCTGTCCCATAGCGGCAAAGATAAATTCCGAAAAACCTGATTCTATCATACGGGAAAAGTCTGGAACCAGATAGAAGGCCAGACCTTCTTGAGAGCCGGGGAGAGTACAGCTGTGGATGGCCAGCATCACCATGATGAGAAACAGACAGGACATCATCACTTTGGTGATACGCTCCACACCCTTTTGCAGGCCCATGGAGCAGACACCGAATCCCAGTAACACCACCAGTGCCATCCAGAAGATCTGTTCGACCGGATGGGCCTGCATGGCATAGAAAGCCTTTTCCACTCCGGCGGCATCCAGCCCTTGCAATTCACCAGTGGCCATTTTCACAAAATAGTCCAGCATCCAGCCACCCACAGTGGTATAGAACATCATCAGCAGATAGTTGCCCGCCATGGCAAAATAGCCGTACAGATGCCAGTGGGTACCTTTGGGTTCCAGCAGATGAAAAGAGCGAACAGCGCTGCGTTGACTGGCCCGGCCCACAGCAAATTCCATGGCCATGATGGGCAGTCCCATGATGCAGAGAAACAGCAGATAGACCAGCACAAAGGCAGCACCGCCATATTCACCTGTGATATATGGAAAGCGCCACACATTGCCAATGCCGATGGCGCAGCCCGCTGAGATGAGCAAAAATCCCAGACGGGAAGAAAATCGTTCCCGGTTTTGCATGTATATCCCCCTTTTATATAGAAAAATCCCTTTTTTGTAACAATACCAGCATAGGCATATTGGGAGACAAAGTCAAGTGGCGGTTACGAAACTGACAATATGCAATAAAAAAGAAATGCTTTTTGGTGATTTTATTGGTTATAATCACGTATGAAACCTGCTATAATGGGAACAACAAAGGAGGTGGGCCCCATGGAGAATGAAACCTCAGAAATGCTTTCACTTCTCATGGAAAGACTGAAAGATTCCAGTGAGATCACGCAGGAAACCTATGAAGCCGCAGTTGAAAAATATGGCCTCGTACCTGTACAGGGGTAAGCGTACAGTTCACCATAAGACCACAGCCCGCAAGAGCGGGCTTTTTTCATGCCCAATTGACAAAACCACCGGGACAGCAGTACAATTATAAAGAAAATTTTTGTGGAAAAAGGAGATTTTCATATGGAAAAGAAGATCATTGCCACCACCCGGGCACCGCAGGCATTGGGGCCCTATGTGCAGGCAGTACAGGTCAATGGAATGCTGTTCGCTTCGGGAATGCTGGGCTTGGACCCTGCCACCGGTGAATTACCCGAGGGTGTGGAAGCGCAGGCTCATCAGGCATTGCGCAATGTGGGAGTTGTGCTGGAAGAGGCAGGACTGGATTACAGCCATGTGGTCAAAACCACTGTTTTTGTGAAAAACCTGGAGGACTTTGCCACAGTCAACGGGATTTACGCCACCTATTTCAAAGACAATTATCCAGCTCGTTCCTGTGTGGAAGTGGCTCGGATCCCCAAGGATGCTTTGGTGGAAATTGAAATCATCGCGGTGCTGTAATGGAAAATAGAATAGATGCAAAACGTTTTTTCACCAGCCGCTGGGGGATGGTGGCCACTGCAGTGCTGTGCACCCTGCTGTGGGGTAGCGCCGTACCTTGCGTCAAACTGGGGTATGAATTGTTCCAGGTGGCGGGCGAAGACACAGCCAGTACGCTGCTGTTTGCGGGCAGTCGGTTTGCCACCGCGGGAGCGGCGGTTTTGCTGGTGGATTCCCTGGTGCACCGGCGGCCGGCTCTGCCGGCCCAGGGCTGCTGGTGGGATGTGATTCGGCTGGGCGTGGTACTCACTGCGTTGCAGTATCTTTTTTTCTACATGGGGCTTTCCCATACCACTGGAGTGAAATGTTCCATTGTCACTTCGGCCAATACGTTTCTTTCGGTGCTGGTGGCCCATTTCTTCAGCGTGGGTGACCGTCTGAGCGTACGCAAACTGATGGGCTGTGTGGTGGGGTTCGCAGGTGTAGTGCTGATCAACACTGCCGGCGGTCCCATTGGAGCATTTAATCTGCGGGGAGATGGATTTATTCTGATGGCGGCGCTGATGTTTGCCGCGGGGCAGCTGCTCAATAAAAAGCTGGCCCAACAGTGCAGCGCATCCATCGCCACCGGAGGCCATCTTTTCATTGGCGGCAGTATTTTGCTGGTGCTGGGATGGGTGATGGGAGGACAGCTTCATCCGGTGGGATGGCAGGCATGGCTCATGCTGGCCTATCTGATCCTGATTTCTTCGGTATCCTTTACTCTGTGGAGCCGGTTGCTGCAGTACAATCCGGTCAGCAAGGTGCTGATCTTCTTCTTCCTCAATCCCATATTCGGCGTATTGCTGTCTGGCGCGCTGTTGGGTGAGGCATTCCTCAGCTGGCAATGCGTAGCCGCATTGGCGCTGGTATGTGGAGGCATTTATATTGTAAATCGCTAGGAGGCAGTGGATTATGTCCATACAAAAGGTGCGGGCCTATCTGGCCCAATTCGGCATGGAAGAAAAGGTGCGGGAGCTGGAGGACTCCAGCGCCACAGTGGATTTGGCAGCTCAGGCACTGGGAGTGATTCCTGCGCGCATCGCCAAGACCCTTTCCTTTCATACTCCCGAAGGCTGTATGCTCATTGTGCTGGCGGGGGATGCCAAAATTGATAACGGGAAATTCAAGCATCGTTTTGGGTACAAGGCCCGGATGTTATCGGCCCAGGAGGCGTTGGATATGACCGGTCACGCAGTGGGTGGGGTGTGTCCCTTTGCGCTTCCAGAGGGCGTGGAAGTGTACACCGATTGTTCTCTGCAGCGGTTTGATACAGTGTTTCCGGCCTGTGGCAGTTCCAACAGCGCCATTGAGCTCACCTGTCAGCAGCTGTTCACTCTTTCGGGCAGCAAGGAGTGGGTGGATGTGAGCAAAGGCTGGCAGCTGGAAAGTGACAAACTGTAAAAAATGGCAGATTGACAGTTGACAGCCGGGGGTGTACAATAAAAGCAGATTTTGTAAGAAAGCAGGTGAATGGGTTGAGCGGAGAAACTTCCATGCCCATTTATGCCCAGATCGCGCTGGATGTGGCGGTGCGGATTGCCAGAGGAGAATTGAAGGAAGGAAGCCGTATCACAGGGCGTTCCACCCTGGCAGGAGAATATAAAGTATCTCCCGAAACCATTCGCAGAGCTATGTTTTTGCTGGAGGAAACAGGAATTTTGCAAATCCGGCAGGGCAGTGGCATTACCATTGCCTCCCGGGAAAAGGCTTCGGCTTATGCGCAAAAACAGAAGAGTTCTTCCACCATTCTGGATTTCAAAAAGAACATCAATCGCTGCATCAAAGAGAAAGCTAAATTGGAAAAGGAGATTTTTTCCAATGTGGATATGATCATTGACTATTGTGAGAGATTGCGCAATCTCAATCCCATCTATCCCATGGAATTTGAGATTCCGGACAATTCTCCGCTGTTGGGGCAGCATATTAAAGATCTGTCCTTCTGGCAGCGTACCCAGGGAACTGTGGTGGGGCTGCGCCGCAATGGAGAGGTGATTATCTCTCCCGGTCCCTATGCCCAGCTGCTCAAGGGAGACATTCTGCTGGTGGTAGGAGATCCGGCCTGCTATGACAAGGTGCGGCAATTTTTGAATACCGGCGAGGAAATAAAAGAATCAACTGAACCATAAATAAAAAAAGGCTCTCACGCCCGTAAGGGCTGTGAGAGCTTTTTTTAGTGGGCCTGCCGATATTCACCGTCATCCCGAAAGAGCAGTGAAATGCACCAGACACCGGCCAGCCCCACCACCGCAAAGATGATGCGGGCGGGGATGCTGCCCTGTCCACCCAGCAGCCCCCCTACCAGATCAAAGCCGAACAGCCCGATGCTGCCCCAGTTGAGTGCTCCTATGATGGCCAGAATGAGTGCGATTTTGTTCATGGTTCCGCCTCGCTTCCGTTGGGATGGACCGCCCCGCCCAATGTAAAAAACGGAGAGGGCTGTCCTCTCCGTTAGCTTTCCCCTGTTTTGGTGTGTTTAATCACTTTCAGACGAGAAAATTCTTCTCTGTCTTTTTCTTCCAGCGCTTCGGTGATTTGGGCCACCAGCAGCGTAGTGCGGGGGATGATGATGTTTTTCAATGCGTTGGCCCGTTTTTGCACTTTGGAAACCGCGTGGGCCAGACGGTAGATGCTGTTTTCGATTTGGGCCAATTTGAGGGTCAGCCGCTTGACCTCAGTGAAATTGAAGTAGGCCTGATCCAGCAGAGAGTTGGTGTCGATGAAGCCGTAGGGTACAGTGCCGGAAGGCTGTTCCTCAGTGGACACCAATGGAATTTCCACCCCCATGACGCTGCGGTACATAATCTGTATGTTGTCGTCAATGGGAACCGCGTTGGCCACATCACTGCAAATGCCCAGTGAGATGTTGGCGCCCTGCAGCGCCCGATAGGCCGCGGCAAAGGTGTCGTCAATGCGGCTTTGCACTTCTTTGGCGTCCTCGATGAGGGCCATCATTTCCCGAATCAGAATATTTCGTTTGCGGTCCATAAGCTCATAGCCCAAATCGGCCAGATCCAGTGACCGCTTGGCTTTCATGAGATTTCCCTTGGTGGGGAAGGTAGAAGTATCCATAGGACCCTCCTTTCCCAGCGGCCGCCGTCAGTGAAGAGCGGCCTGCTGCTGTTTGGAGTAATATTTTTTCAGTAGGGCGGTGTCGATGCGGTCCAGCTCTTCCGGTGGGAAGAGGGAGAGCAGCTGCCAGCCCAGTGCCAGCGTCTGTTCGATGCTGCGGTTTTCCTCGTGCCCCTGGGTGAGAAATTCCTCCTCAAACCGGCGGCCAAAGGTGAGATAGAGTTTATCCATGTCCGAGAGCTCCTCCTCGCCGATGACCGAGGCCAGAGAACGGGCTTCCTGCACCTTGGCGTAGGCGGCAAACAGCTGATTGGAAACAGCACTGTGGTCTTCCCGGGTGTAGCCTTCGCCAATGCCGTCCTTCATCAGACGGGAGAGAGAGGGAAGCACCGAAATAGGAGGATAGATCCCCATTTGCTCCAGAGAACGGTCCAGCACAATCTGTCCCTCGGTGATGTATCCGGTGAGGTCGGGGATGGGATGGGTGATGTCATCGTTGGGCATGGTGAGGATGGGCAGCTGGGTCACACTGCCTTTGCTGCCTTTGATCATTCCTGCCCGTTCATACAGAGAGGCCAGATCGGAGTACATATAGCCGGGATAGCCCTTCCGGCCGGGGATTTCTCCCTTGGAGGAGGAGAATTCCCGACAGGCTTCCGCATAGGAGGTGATATCGGTCATCACCACCAGAATGTGCATGTTGTGCTCATAGGCCAGATATTCTGCGGCTGTGAGAGCACAGCGGGGGGTGATGATTCTCTCAATGATGGGATCGTTGGAGAGGTTGAGGAACATCACCACTTTTTGCAGTACGCCGCTCTCTTCAAAGCTACGGCGGAAAAAGTCAGCCACATCGTTTTTGACCCCCATGGCAGCGAACACAATGGCAAAATCACTGCCGTCGTCGCTGGCGATGTTGGCCTGCTTGACAATTTGTACCGCCAGCTGGTCGTGGCTCATGCCCGAACCGGAAAAAATGGGCAGTTTTTGTCCACGAATCAGGGTGGTCAATCCATCGATGGCGGAGATGCCCGTTTGGATGAAATTGCGGGGGTATTCCCGGGCTACGGGATTGATGGGCATGCCATTTACGTCGGAACGCTTGTCGGGGAAAATCTGTCCCAGCCCGTCGATGGGGCGTCCCGCTCCGTCAAACACCCGGCCTAGCATCTCCTGGGACAGAGAGAGTTCCATGGGACGGCCACGGAATCGGCTGCGGGTATTGGCCAGAGAGAGGCCGGAAGTACCTTCGAACACCTGCACCACAGCCCGATCCCCGTCGATTTCCACCACCCGGCCCAGCCGGTGGGAGCCGTTTTCCAGATAGATGTCCACCATTTCATCGTAGGCGGCGCCCTGCACCCCCTGGATCACCGCCAATGGGCCGTTGATGGAGCGCAGCCCCAAATATTCCAGATTCATATACCTATCCTGCCTTTCCATGCCCTCAGGAGGCGGCGCTGCGGTATTCTTCCAACCGGGCGGTGACGAATTCCTCCATCTCTTTCATGCCCGCATCCAGCAGGCTGAAATCATCGTTGGGCACATCGTATTTCATCTTGAGCAGCTGCTCGGTGACCGGACAACTGCGCAGCACCGAAACAGGAATGTTTTCCGACAGCAGGCGTTTGGCCTGCTCATAGTAGTGAAGAATGGCCTCCATCATTTTACATTGCTTCTGGATGGGTACATAAGTATCCACTGCGTGGAAGGCGTTTTGCTGCAAAAATCCAATGCGGATGATGCGAGCCACTTCAATCACCAATTTTTGGTCGTCGGGGAGTACATCGCTACCGATGAGCTTTACAATTTCCATCAGCTTGCTCTCCTCCTGCAGCAGACCCATGATCTGGGAACGGTACTGCACAAAATCAGGAGATACTTCCCGGCTGTACCAATCCGCCAGTTCCCCCGCGTATTCGCTGTAGCTCTGCAGCCAGTTGATGGCGGGGTAATGACGGGCATAGGCCAGTGCCTTATCCAGCGCCCAGAAACACCGGATAAACCGCTTGGTATTCTGTGTGACCGGCTCTGAAAAGTCGCCGCCGGCAGGGGAAACCGCACCGATGATGGACACGCTGCCCTCGCTGCCGTTGAGATTGTCCACATAGCCGCTGCGCTCGTAAAACTGGGAGAGGCGGGAGGGCAGATAGGCGGGGAAACCCTCTTCAGCGGGCATTTCCTCCAGCCGGCCGGAGATCTCCCGTAGCGCTTCTGCCCAGCGGGAGGTGGAATCTGCCATGATGGCCACGTGATACCCCATGTCCCGGTAGTATTCCGCCAGAGTGATGCCGGTGTAAATGGAGGCCTCCCGGGCCGCTACCGGCATGTTGGAGGTATTGGCAATGAGCACATTGCGGTGGGAGAGGGGCTTGCCGCTTTTGGGGTCCACCAGTGCGCCGAATTCCTCCAGCACCTGGGTCATTTCATTGCCCCGTTCGCCGCATCCCACATAGACGATGATGTCGGCGTCGCACCATTTGGCCAGCTGGTGTTGAGTCATGGTTTTGCCGGTGCCAAAACCGCCGGGCACTGCCGCGGCGCCGCCCTTGGCAATGGGAAACAGCGTGTCAATGACGCGCTGTCCGGTGACCAGAGGCTGGGCAATGGGACGCCGGCGAGTGAAAGGCCGGGGGTCACGAATGGGCCACACCTGACAGAGGGTGAGGGGATTTTCGTGGCCTTTGTCATCGGTGAGTACCGCCACCCGGTCGTGGATGCGGTATTGGCCCGAAGGAGCGACCCAGCTCACCTGACCCGAAAGCCCGGGAGGTACCATACAGCGGTGTTCAATCAAAGAGGTTTCGGGGCAGGTGGCATAGATGTCGCCGCCCTGCAGGCTATCGCCCACCTGTACAGTGAGGGTCACATCCCATAGCCGGTCCGGGTCCAGCGCTTCCACGTTGAGGCCCCGGCCGATGAAGGCGCCGGACTGTTGCTGCAGCAGTTCCAGAGGCCGTTCAATGCCGTCGAAAATGTTGGAGAGGATGCCTGGGCCCAGCGTGACGCTCATGGCGTGACCGCTGGGGAAAACGGGCTCTCCCGGCCGAAGACCGGTGGTGACTTCATATACTTGAATGATGGTTCGATCGCTTTCAATGCGGATGACCTCACCCACCAGACGTTGTTGGCCCACATAGACCATCTCCTGCATGTGAAGCAGGGAGTTGCTGGCGGTGGTGACCACCGGGCCGTTGATGCCCTGTATGGTAATGGGTGTGTTTTGTGCCATGACTGCGCTTCCTTTCCGGCCCGGAGGCCCAGTGTGAAGGATTAAAAGACCTCTACGGAAAGACCGCTTTCCTTGACAAAGGACTCACGCTCCTGTGCCATGCGGAAATCGTAGGTTTCATCCGAGAGCAGATTGGAACGGGTGGCCTTGATGAGGGCTCCGCCCAATACAATGGAGGGGTCTTCCTGGAAGGTACAGGCGCAGTGAGGCAGCGCCTGTTGAATGCGGGGAGAAAATTTCATATCCGCCGGCCGCAGGAAGATGGTGAGTCCGCTTTGCCCCAGAGAGTCAGCCGCTTTTTCCACTGTTTGAATCAGTGAGGGGAGATAGTCCTCCGACTGAGTAAACTTCTCCACCTGACGGGTCACCTGATCGAAGACCCGGGCTAAAATCTCCTCCCGCTTGGCCAGCAGTTGTTTGCGGTATTGAAAAATCTCCTTGGAAATCTGCTGTTTATACCGGTTGCGGATGGCGGTCATCTCCGCCTGAATGTGCTGGTAATTGCTCTCCAGCAAGGCCATTTCGGCGCTGCTCAGCTCGGAGGAACGGATGTCCTCAATTTCCTTCTGGATGGCTTCCCGCTGCTGTTCTGCGTCGGCATAGACCGCCTTGGCAAATTGGGCGATCTTCTGTTCCATGTTGATCATGATGTACTCCTTTCTCCCGGTTACAGTTTGAGACCGATGGCCTCCTGTACATAGGAAGTGATGGAATCTTTGGCCCGGCCGGAACCATGGCGGTCGGGGATAATGGTGATGAGCGGTGTCCGCCGGTGCAGCTTAATGTCCAGAATTTTCTGAGGACACAGGCCGGAGAGCTTTTCGGTGAGGAGTAAAATCCCCACATCTTTGCGGGCCAACACAACATCCAGCGCGTCGGCCAACTCCGGTTCGGTGTGTACCACAGTGCCTTCGATCCCCACCAGACGCATACCGGTGAGAGTATCCACATTGTCGCTGATGAGATAGTATTTCATGACGGACCTCAGTTGTTGAGAATCAGGATGGAGATGATGACGCCGTACAGCGCAATACCTTCTGCCAGAGCCACAAAAATCATGGCCTTGCCCATGATCTTGGGATCTTCACTGAGGGCACCCAGCGCAGCGCTGGCGGCGCCCGCCACAGCAATGCCGCCGCCGATACAGGAAACACCGGTGGCCAGGGCGGCACCCAGATATTTCATACCGTCAGAAAAAGCGGCGCTCTGGGTGAGAGCGGCGGCTTCACCAGCGGCCTGGGCGTACTGTCCCATCCCGGTGAGGGTGGCCAATCCGCACAGACAGAAGAAGGAGAGGGCATTGGTGGCAAAAGCGTATTTGATCTGTTTGCCAGTGACCATTTTGCGGTAGATGGCAAACAGCGGGGCCAACATGCCCACCAACAGGACCAAAGCAGCAAGGTATTTCATAGTAGTTCCTCCGTTCAGATGTTTTTTTCATGATACCGGATGGCAAAGGGAGCAAAAGGTTTGCCCTCGCCGCCGAAAAACCGGCCAAACAACTCATAAAATTCCAGACGCAGCACCTGGATGCCCACAATTAGGCCCTCCATGCACATGACAAACAGGTTGCCCACAATCACCACGACTAGGTTTTCGCTTCCCCCAAACATGCGGGAGAGAATGAACACCGCCAGCATCATACCGGCGTGGTTGAGGGCAAAGGCCCCCACTCTCATAAAGGAGATGGTATTGGTGGCGTAGCTGAGTACCGTTTCCAGCAGTTCAAAGAAGCCTTCCAGCAGATAGGAGCTCCAGCTGTGGGGCTTCCAGTCTTTCTGCCGGGACACCAACCGTCCCAAGGGCTCTCGCAGGTAGATGAGCAGCAGGGGAAGGGCGATGACCAACACCACGTACAGTGGGGAAATGACGCTGGAGCCAAAACCGAACAGGCCCAGCACCGCATAAATGACACCCCAGTAAAAGATGAATCCGGCCACACCGCTGGTGTGAAACAGAACTTTCTCCATATTTTTCTGCCGGATGCCGTTGTAGATGTTGACCAGCATGGCAAAGGAGATGAGCAGGGCGCCCAGTCCGATGGACACGCCCAGTGTGAGGTTGATGTGAGCGGCGTCCTCCAGGGCTTTGAAGCCACCCCAGGGCAGCAGATGTTCATAGCCGAATACACTGCCGTACACACAGCCAAATACCATGGAACTGCATCCCACAGTGGAGATGATCCGCCCCAGGGAAAATCCCTTCCAGGCCAGCACCAGTCCCAGCAGAACCAGCAGAAATCCCTGGCCCAGGTCGCCGAACATAATCCCAAACAACAGAATGTAGCTGATGGCCAACAGGGGGGTTGGATCCACTTCTCCGTAACTGGGCAGGCCATACATTTGCACAAAGTCCTCAAAGGGCTGGAAGAGCTTGCAATTTCGCAGGCGGGTGGGCGGTGTGACCACCGACTCCACTTCTCCGGTATTTTCCACCAGACAGCTGATGAGGGGGTCGTTTTCAAACTGCCCTTCAAAGCAGGCAGCGTCCTCCGCCGGCAGCCAGCCGGTCAGGTAAAAGTTCTTGCGGGAATGGGCGCTGTACCGCCGAATCTGGAAGATGTCATGCTGGCTGCGCAGCATGCAGTAGGCGGTGAGCAGCGGCGATCGGTGGGTTTCTCCACAGGCTGTCAGCTGGGTTTCCAGCTGGGCCAGAGATTGCTCCACCTCCTGCAGACGTTGATTGACCACCGCAATGGCCTGCCCCGGAGAACCATGGGCCTCCTTTGGCAGGGTGTGCCGCTCAAAATGCAGCGAGCCAAACAGGGAGTCAATGCGTTCTGTCTGGTGCCGGGGGACAAAGTAAAATCCCCACATAAAGTGCTCTTCCTTCCAGGTGGGCACATACAGCACCATCTGGTTTTCGCTCAGATACATTTGGAATTTGTCATAGCTGTCCATGGGCATGCGGCCAAATCGGAATTTGATGTATTCCATGTGGAACAGTGCATCCAAGTCCACATCTGCCTGTTCCAGAGGCTGCAGCTGCAGCAGCATACGCTGCAATTGAGTGCGCCGTTCCTGCAGGGACTTCTGTTTGTCCAGCAGCTGCCGTACTTCCTTCCGGGTCTGGCAGCACAGGTCTTCCACCTGGCTCAGGGAGGGCTCGCAGCCCTCAAATTGCTGAAAACAGGGAGCAATCCCCAGCAGTTCCATGGTTTCCTGTACGTTGCGCAACGGCGCTTCATAGGGATTGGAGGTGGTAAAGGGGAACAGTCCTTTCACATCCCGCAGTACTTCCAGAGCGTTTTCTGGGTGGAATTGATAGGAGCGGAAGCCGCGTTCCACCACCGCGTCAAATTGGTCGATGGGACCGATGAGGGTGACGAAACACATTTTTTGTACAGCCATTATTCTTCACCGCCTTTGTAACCCAGAATGTTCCGGGCGATTTCCTGTCCTGGCACTCCGTATCGGATGCCCTCTATGATTTGTGTCAGGGTGCGTACCTCCAGCTGTTTGAACATCAGAAATGCAAAGGGAATGCAGATGCCCGTCTGACGGGTACACAAAATGCGCCGCGCACAGACTTGGGTATATCGGTAAAAATATTGTTCTACATAATCAAAGTGATACTGCCTGAAAAATTTGGCATAAGGAGTCTCATAAATGAGGTCGTAGGCCTCTTCCCAGGTGGGCGCGGTGACCATTCGCCGGATCATGGCGCTGTCGATGCGGTGGGTGAGAGGCAGAAGATTGGTGTAAATGTGTTCATCCGGCTGATGGAAGAAACGTTTGCTGCGGATGAGATGAGCGAAGTTACTCAGATCGATCTGACCACCCACCAGTTGGGTGAGAATTTTGGAATCTTCCGGGGGAAGATCTTTCTCACAGGAGCGCAGCAGTTGACGGAAATAATCACTGCGCAGGGTCAGCTCGATGTGGGTGTAATCCAGAGTGGGCTGGCGGGTAAAGGGCTGCAGCAGCGGATAATACCGGGTGGGCCGCAGCAGTTCCACCAGTTGGGGGAAATCGTGTGGCTTCTGTAATTCCGCCAGTGGAATGTCGGAGTGGCGGGCGATGGTGGGCAGCATATGAGGCTGATAGTCCTGCTGTCGCTGGGAGATGATCAGCCGCAGATAATAGAGAATTTCATCGATTTCCAGTTTGTGTACCCAGAAATTCATGAAGTCCTGCTGATTGCCGCTGAGAAAGCCCAGCAGACGGGCGTATTCCTGGGAGAGCTCTTCCCGCAGCAGGGATTCCAGTGCGCTGCGGTGAATGGAGGATTGGGCAAAGGCCACCATGGTATCATGGTAGCCTGGATGGTTTTTCAGATAAGCGGCCACTTCGTCCACATTTTTGGCCTGCAGCAGAGCCTGAAAATCCTGAGGCCGCAGCCGCCGGCCGTACATGGCTCGAGTTTTGGCCGCGATGCCGCTGTAACGAAGAATGGATGTGATCATGGGTGTTCACCTGCGCTTTCCCGGTGATGGATCATCGGATGATGTGTTGGAAGATGTCCTGGATCCATTGTTCCTGCCGTTGCTCACAGATTTGATCAATCTGGTGGAGTACCGCCTGGAAACGGGTGTGAACCTCTTGCAGCGTACGTTGCGCTGCTTCTTTTTCGGTATTTTCAATGCTTTGCAGCCGGGAATCGGCTTCCTGTTCCAGCCGTTGCCGCATGGCGGCGATCTCCTCATTCAATTGCTGAGGAAGTTGTTTCTTTTCCTCCCGGGCCTGTCGGGTGATCTCCTGGGCGGAGTCTTCAATTTGAATGATTTGCTTGATGAGTTCCTGCATGACGTTCCCTCCCATGGCTCACTTATGAGTCAATTATAGTCCCGGCTCAAAACAAATGACAACTTGAAATATGCACAAAAAGTGCACTTGTTATGCTTGAAATATATGCAAAACATAGAAAAATAGGGGATGTTTTCCTAATTTCTAAAAATTTTGCGCAGAAAAAAAGCAGGTCCCAAATGGAACCTGCTGCAAATGTGACATCATTTGCTGGACGCGCGACAGCCGCTTCACGCACCCATTTTGTTCAGCTTCAGAGTCAGCTGAGACTTGATTCTGGAAACCTTGTTCTTGTGCATAATGCCCTTGGCACCAGCCTGATCCAGCTTCTTCACAGCCAGCTTGTACGCATCGGCAGCCTTGGCGGCATCGCCGGAAGCCACTACGCTGTCAAACTTCTTGATGGTGGTCTTGAGAGCGGACTTCACCATCTGGTTCTGCAAAGTCTTGGCCTTGGTAACCAGCACTCTTTTCTTGGCGGATTTAATATTCGGCATACTGTACACCTCCTTATGTGCATACTACTCTTAGTATCCTTGGTTGGGACTGAGGTACTAAACGAGGTCAGTATTAAAATACTCACATGCATAATAGTATAACAGCAAAACCTGCCAAATGCAAGAGGATTTTTCGGCTTTTCTCACAATTTTTGGGTGCCGGCAAAGGATGGCATCATGTGGGCGCGGGTGAGTGCCTGTTGGACCACCCAGGCGATGGCGAAATCCATACAATGATGGGCAATGGTCCCCAAAAAAGTCACCGCCAGAAAGAGCTGGATGGTGTAACTCTGTCCGTTGACCACCTGCTGCCCCACTCCTGCGATGGAGAAATCCACTGCGATGACAGCCACTTCCGCAATAGCGTGGATCACAGAGCCAGCCAGTGCGATGAGCAGGACTTTACCAAAAGAGCGGGTTCCCAGCTTTTGGAACAGCAGAGCCATAAAAAGGGCGAAAAAGATGTGGGAGGCAGCCCGCCACACCACCACTGGGGCAAAGCCTCCCAGAATGAAACCCAGTGTGGTGCCTATGGCCGTGCCAATGGTGATGGGCATCGAGAGAAAGGCAGCCAGCAAAATGGGTACATGAGAGGCCAAAGTGGCGGTGTAGGGACCAAAGGGAATGCGGACGGGCATCACCATGGGGATCAGAGTTCCCAATGCCACCAAAATTCCGCAGATAACTAGCTGATGAGTTTTGTTTAAAGCGCGGTGCATAAGTTTTCCTCCAATAATATGGTATACATATGTCAAGACACCTGTATACCATACCACAAATTATGCAAGAAATCAAGAGTTTATGGACAAACTGGAAAAGAAAAAAGGAGGGATGGCCATGAAACCAGGATTTCGAAGTGACTTGATTGTGGAGGCGCATGAAGCCCTCACCACATTGGGCCGGGAAGCGCCAGGCATACAGACAAAGCAGCGGGAGTCCCATGGCTGCCAAATCACAGAGGTACAGGTGGTGGACTCTCGAGGGGAAGAAGCAGTGGGACGGCCTCAGGGCCGGTATATCACAGTGGAAATTCCGCGCGGGGTACAGATGGAAGAGGAAGAAGAGACCCTCTGCCGCCTACTGGCGGAGGAACTGAAACAGTTGGTACAAGTGGAGCCTTCCCAGCCGGTGCTGGTAGTGGGATTGGGCAATCGATCGGTGACGCCGGATGCGGTGGGCCCTCAGACCATGGACCGGGTGCTGGCTACCCGGCATTTGTGGCAGCTGGCTCCCGACAGTGCTCAGGGGCTGGGATGTGTGTGTGCCCTGCAGCCTGGTGTGATGGGCAACACTGGTCTGGAGAGCGCGGAGGTGATTCGGGGTGTGGTGGAACAGATGCAGCCGGCGGCCGTCGTGGTGGTGGACGCGTTGGCCGCCCGTAGCGTGCAGCGGCTGGGAACCACTTTTCAACTGTGTGATACAGGCATACAGCCTGGCAGTGGGGTGCACAATCACCGGCGGGAATTGAGTCAGGCGACTTTGGGCCGGCCGGTGATTGGGGTGGGAGTTCCCACAGTGGTGGATGGTCTGACCCTGACTCTGGATATTCTGGAACGGGCGGGTCATCCGGCGGGAGAAGAAGAACTGAACCGGGCACTGGCTTCTGAGCCTCCCATGATGGTGACTCCCAAAGAAGTGGATGGACTGGTTCATCGGGTGAGCCGGCTGCTCAGCGGCGGTATCAATTTGGCGTTCCATCCAGAACTGTCGCTGGCTGAGGTGGATGGCTTGCTGGGATAAGGGCATACCCTTTTGGTGCGGCGCATACAATGCACCAGTGAGGGAGGTGCAGAGAAATGGGACGAAGAAAGAGGCGGCGCATGGTCGTTCTGCATCTCCATTTGGGCCGGGTGCTGCGCTGTATCCTAGGAGCTGTATTGTTAGGAGGAGTGGGGACTCTTTTGGTATGGGGCATCCCACGATTGGTGCCTGATGGAGAGCCCGGAGAAGTGGCTGTCTGGCAGAGATGGTTGGCCCAACAGGGCAGTCGATCGGTGTGGCAGCGGACAGCCTCTCAGGAAGAGAACACGGAAGCGAATTGGCTGGTGCAATTGCTCACCCGGGAGTTGCCGTTATTCCAGCCCTATCGGGCAGAATTGCTCTGTCTGGCGGAAGAGGGACAGGAAACCTTTCTTTCAGGCGAGCAGGAGGAAAGTCCGTCAGAAGCGTCCCAGGAGACGGAGGTTCCTGCGGGACAGGTGCCGGTGGTAGAACGTACCATTGGGTATGACAGCGGGAAGTATGGTGGTGACGGCATCACCCTGAATGATTACAGTGGCTATGCTCCCGATCCCCGGCCACTGCTGGAGGAGGAAATTCCCTTTACACTGCAAACGGGGCAGCCTCAGGTGTTGCTGATGCACACCCACACCACAGAAACCTATCTTCTGGAGGAGGGAGACACCTGCCCGGAGGATGTGAGTTTCCGCAGCCAGGACAGCAATGTCAATATGGTAGCGGTGGGAAAGGCAGTGGCACAGGAGTTGCAGCAGGCAGGCATCGGGGTGATACATGATACCACGGTGCACGATTATCCTTCTTATAATGGCTCCTATGACAATGCCAAAGCCACCATTCAAAAACAGTTGGAGCAGCATCCCACCATATCGGTGGTGGTGGATCTCCACCGGGATGCTCTGCTGGCGGAGGACGGGACAGTGTATAAAACGGTGTTGGAATGGCAGGGAGAATCCTATGCCCAGGTGATGGCAGTGCTGGGGACCGATGCCAGTGGGCTTTCCCATCCCAATTGGCGGGGAAACCTCACCACCGCGGTCCATTTGCAGCAGCAGCTGTTGCAAATGGTACCGGGGATTGCCCGGCCCATTACAGTGCGGAAGGAACGTTTCAATCAGCAGTTGACGCCCAATTCCATTTTGGTGGAAGTGGGCACCTGCGGCAATACTCTGGAAGAAGCGGTTCGGAGCGGCCATGTGGTGGGCAAGGCGTTGGCGGCCGTACTGCAGGAGTGAAAGGAGAAACCATGAGGATGTGGAAAGTAGTCATAGCGGCAGCGGTGTTTGGAGCGCTGTTGCTGTACGGAATGAACAGTGTGGATCAGGTGATGCGGCAGCAAAATCCATGGATGGAAGACAGGCCGGCATTTGCATTGTACAGTGAAGGGGTGACTTTCTTTGGTAAGCAATATGACTGGCCGGATAAGAAGGAGGGCGGCTGGCGCTGGCAGGAGATACTTCCGTAAATCAAAACAGCCCCGGATCAAAGTCCGGGGCTGTGCTGTTATTTTATAGTAGAAAAAGCATCAGTAAAACATCGCGAAAAGCGGGGAGAGCACCACGGTGGTCACACCTGCCACCACAATGGAAAGGCTGCTCATGGCACCTTCTACTTCCCCCATCTGCAAAGCGGTGGAAGTACCCAGTGCGTGGGAAGAGGTTCCAATGCCAAGGCCGATGGCCACTTTGTCGGTCATGCGCAGGGCCCGGGCCACCGCCGGCAAAAAGGCGGCGCCCAAAATTCCGGTGAAGATGACGCAGATGACGGTGATGGAGGAATATCCCCCCAGTTCTTCGGTGACGCCGATGGCAATGGGGGTGGTGATGGATTTGGGTAGCAGGGAGTAGTACAGCTCACGACTGAGGCCAAACAAACGGGACAGCACCAGAATGGACAGGCAGGAGGCAAAGCTGCCGGCAAAAATTCCGGTGAGGATCACCACCGCGTTTTTGCGCAGGACCTCCAGCTGGCGGTACAAAGGGACCGCGAAGGCCACACTGGTGGGAGTGAGCAGCCAGGAGAGGGGGTCGGCGCTGTCGGCGAAGCTGTCGTAGTCCACCTGCAGGACCACCAGTGCACCGATGGTGAGCGCAATGGAGATGAGCAGGGGATTGCATACCGCCAGACGGGTTTTTTTCTGAATCCACATGCCCACCAGATAGGTGAGCACACACAGTACAATGCCAAAATAGCTGCTGGTGGTGAGCAGTTCATGGAGTTCATTCATGAGAGGCATCCCCCTTTCCATGGCGGCGGGCGGCCTGCACTAGCAGAGCGGTGACCAGATATACCACAAAGGTGCTGATGACACAGATGGCCAGGATGGACAGGATGTCATTTTGGATTTCCTGATATCCTACCAATAGCTGTGCTCCCAGTGGAATGAAGGTGAGGGGCATGATGGCGAAGAGAAAATCAGCCGTATCTTCCACCTGGGAGAGTTTGACCACCCGGGTGACCAGCAGTACAAAGAGGAGCAGCATGCCCCAGATGCTGGCCGGGACCGGCAGAGGAATCAGATGATTGAGCGCTTCTCCAGTGAGAGAGATGAGGCAGAGCAGCGTGAACTGCTTGAGGTATTTCATGGGGGACGTCCTTCCTTTCCAAACCCGCAGTCAGTGCGGGAAAACATGATGTATACACATTGTATCACATAATAACACCAGTTTACGGAAAAAGAAAGAGTCCGTCAAGTGCCAATGTGAAAGAAAATCCGGCAGATTGGACAGGAAAAATTGAAAAAAATGTTGCGAAATCGGTGGTGTTGTGGAATAATAAAAGGTAATGTATGGAACAAGAGCCAAGCCGTCAGTGGACGGGGCTTTTTCCACTAACAAATACAGGGCTGAACCGGAGGTACAATAGCCGGTTCCCCCAAGGAGAACGGACATGAGTACGGTACAAAAGACAAAACTGAACCTGACCATGCTGTGCGATTTCTATGAATTCACCATGGCCAACGGATATTTGCTCAGCGGATTTAAGGATAAGATTGCCTATTTTGATATGTTCTTCCGCAAAGTGCCTGATGGCGGAGGCTTTGCCATTGCCGCCGGTCTGGAGCAGGTGGTGGAATATATCCAAAATCTGGTGTTCGATGAGGAGGACATCGCCTATCTACGGAGCACGCAGCTGTTTTGTGAGGAGTTTTTGGACTATCTGCGCAATTTCCATTTTGAATGTGATGTGTGGGCCATCCCCGAGGGCACTCCGGTATTCCCCAATGAGCCGGTGTTGACGGTCCGGGGACCTGTGCTCCAGGCTCAGCTCATGGAAACCATGATTCTGCTCACCATCAACCACCAATCCCTGATTGCCACCAAGTCCAACCGAATTGTGCGGGCGGCGGAGGGCCGTCCGGTGATGGAGTTTGGCTCCCGCCGGGCCCAGGGCGCCGATGGCGCCATCGCGGGTGCCCGGGCCTCCTATATCGGAGGATGTGTGGGTACCGCATGTACCATTGCGGACCGGGATTATGGCGTACCCAGCCTGGGGACCATGGCGCACTCCTGGGTGCAGATGTTTGACAGTGAATATGAGGCTTTTGCTACCTATGCTAAGCTGTATCCCCAGAATTGTGTACTGTTGGTGGATACTTTCAATGTGCTCAAGAGCGGTGTGCCCAATGCCATTCGGGCCTTCAAAGAAGTGGTGGTTCCCATGGGATATCGTCCCGCCGGCATTCGCATCGACTCGGGCGATATAACCTATCTGTCCAAAAAAGCCCGGAAAATGCTGGATGAAGCGGGCTTCCCCGATTGTAAAATCTCGGTATCCAATTCGCTGGATGAGAACATCATTCGGGAATGTATTTTGCAGGGCGCCAAGGTGGACAGCTTTGGCGTGGGTGAACGGCTGATCACCTCCAAGAGCGAACCGGTGTTTGGCGGCGTGTACAAGTTGGTAGCAGTGGAGGATGAGCAGGGCAATGTCATCCCCAAAATCAAGGTGTCGGAGAATGTCACCAAGATCACCAATCCCCATTTCAAGAGCGTCAAGCGGCTGTATGGCCGGGATACCAACAAGGCCATTGCCGATGTGCTCACCATCCGGGGAGAGGAGATTGATGATACCAAGCCCTATGAGATTTTTGATCCGGACTTCACCTGGAAGCGTAAAGTGGTGGACAATTTCTACTGTCGGGAACTGATGGTGCCCATTTTCCAGAAAGGAAAACTGGTGTATGATCTGCCTACATTGGATGAAATCCGCCAGTATTGCCGTCAGCAGCTGGATACCCTATGGGATGAGGTACTTCGTTTTGAAAATCCCCACAATTATTATGTGGATCTGTCCCAGGACCTGTGGGATGTGAAGGACGATCTGTTGAAAAAGGCGGAACAGCAAGCCAAAGGATAAAGAAAAATAGAGAAAAGAGGACCGAGAGGTCCTCTTTTTTGTGTAGATATGGTGAACAGTATTGACAATGGGAGAAAAATAAACTATACTAAGTGTACTAGATGAACTAATACAGACAGTGAGGCGAGGTGATGATATGATCATTATCGACTACCGGGATCGACGGCCTATTTATGAACAGGTGGTGGAACGGTTTGGCGATCTGATCATGCAGGGAGTTTTGCGGCCTGATGATCAATTGCCATCGGTACGTCAAATGGCCATGGAGCTTTCCATCAATCCCAACACCATTCAGCGGGCGTACGCGGAGTTGGAACGCAAGGGATTTACCTATTCCGTCAAGGGAAAGGGAAGTTTTGTGGCCGCCAACGAAAATCTTCTTTCCAGCAGAAAACAGGAAGTGTGGGAGATGCTGGACCAGGCGCTGCTCAATGCGCAGCGGGTAGGCGTGAAAGAAGATGAACTTCTGCAGCATGTGCAAGATTATTTTGCACAGCAAAAAGGGGGGAATGTGAGATGATTCTGGCGGAAAATGTGACGAAATTTTTTGACGACATCAAGGCGGTGGATGACATTACCGCCACCATCCGCGAGGACAGTGTATTTGGGCTAGTGGGTACCAACGGAGCTGGTAAAAGTACTTTTTTGCGGATGCTCAGCGGCGTGCTGGAGCCCGACAGCGGCACCATCACCATCGACGGACTGCCGGTGTATGAAAACGTGGCGGCCAAAAAGCTGTGTTTTTACATTTCGGATGAACAGTACTTTTTCAGCAACGCCACTCCGCGGGATATGAAAAACTACTATAAAAAAGTGTATGAGGGTTTTGATGAAAAACGCTTCAATTACCTGATGAAAAATTTTGAGTTGGATCAGAACCGAAAAATCCGCACTTTCAGCAAGGGCATGAAAAAGCAGGTGTCGGTGATTTGCGGGGTGTGCGCAGGCACCAAATATCTGCTGTGTGATGAAACCTTTGACGGGCTGGACCCGGTGATGCGGCAGGCGGTGAAGAGTCTGTTTGCCAGTGATATGGAAGAGCGGGGACTTACCCCCATCATTGCATCTCACAACCTGCGTGAGCTGGAAGATATCTGTGATCACGTAGGTCTGTTGCACAAGGGTGGCATCCTTCTCAGCCGGGACCTGAAGGATATGAAGCTGAACATTCACAAAATCCAGTGTGTATTTACCGAGCCGCTGTCCAATAATGCGTTGGCTGGGATGGATATTTTACAGATGGACCGGAGAGGTTCTCTGTATACCATTACCGCCCGGGGAGACCGGGAGGAAATCACCGGACGCATCAATATTTTAGGACCGGTGTTCGCCGAGATTCTGCCTCTGAGTCTGGAGGAAATCTTCATCAGTGAAACGGAGGTGGTGGGTTATGACATCAAGAAACTTATTTTTTAAGCTGTTGGACGAGGAAATGAAGCGCCGGCTGTGGGCCATCGCGCTGGGCTGGCTCACCTTTTTCTTCGCATTGCCGGTGGCGACATTGTTGACGGTAGAACGCGTATATGAGTATCGCCTACAGGATGTGGCCACCTTGATTGGTCCAGGAAGCCCCACGTTGCTGACGGTTACTATTTGTGCCGCTCTGGTGTGTGGTTGGGGCAGCTTCTTTTACCTCCACTCCCGCCAGAAGGTGGATTTTTACCACAGTGTGCCTGTGAGCCGTCCACGTATTTTTCTGGTGAATTACGTGGCCGGATTGATGATCTATCTGATCCCCTACCTGGTCTGTCTGGCGGCCAGCTTGTTGGTGATTGCCATCAATGGACTGGAGATAGGAATCATCCTACAGGTGGCGGGTCTGGGCGTACTGACGCACACCATCTTCTTCTTGCTGTTGTACAGCATTGCCATACTGGCCATGGTGCTCACCGGCAATTTGGTGGTGGCGGTGTTGGGCACTGGTGTGTTTTACTTCTATGGACCTGTGCTGCTGTCGTTGCTTTCCACCTATGCAGGGATGTTTTTCTCCACCTATACCGAAATCAATCAGATGCTGTCTACTTGGTGTGAGAGAACCTCACCTGTACTGCAATATATAACAACCTGCGGTCAGTGGGAATTGGGGCGAAATGATGTTCTCACCATTCCGCTGGTGTGTGCGCTGATCATTGCGGTACTGATCACCGGATTGGATTGCTGGCTCCATCGTCACCGGGCCAGTGAGATGGCAGGCAAGGCCATGGCTTTTGCACCCACCAAACCTGTGATTGAAGTTCTGTTGGTGGTAGCCACCGGCCTGGGCTTCGGAATGCTGTTCAGAGTCATGGGTACTTCCCGTTTGTGGATGGTATTCGGACTGGTTTGCGGCTGGCTGATTTCTCACGCGGTGGTGGAAATCATTTATGATTTTGACTTCAAAGCAGCTCTGCATCATCGGCTGCGGCTGGCCATCAGCGGCGTACTCATTGCGGTGATTGCCTGCACCTTCCAGTTTGATCTGCTGCATTATGACACCTATCTGCCCAAAAAGAGCAATCTGGAGAGCATGGCGGTATATATCCGAGAGTTGGACAGATGGGTAGGCGAGGGCAACAGTGCCGCCAGAACGGCGCTGGAACTGGGGCAGACTACCAACATTGATCCCGCTTATTCCATTGCCCAGGCGGCAGTGGCGGCATTGAAAGACCAAGAGATTCAGAAGGATCTGCGGGGCAATGTAGTAACTGCACCTGCGGATACGGAAGTGGAATCCAGCACCATCCGGTATGAAGAGGTGTTGGTGTGCTATCAGATGAAAAATGGCCGCAAAGTCTACCGGTCATACTGGATGGACCTCAACACCATCCAGCAGGATTTGAAGGAACTGTATCTGGATCCCACCTATAAATATGGGGTTTTTGAACTGCTTCGGGAAGATCCCAAACAGGCGGCACAGGTAGCTGTATCCACTGTGAAGAGCCAGGTGGCGCCGCAGCTGACACAGGCACAAGTGGTGGAGCTGATGGAAACTTATCAGCGGGAACTGACTCAGCTGAGCATCGACGACCTGGAGGCCTATTTTCCCATCGCATCCATTGACTTTGTATCGCAGGAATGGATGGAGGAGTATGAGCAGAGCAAACAGGAGGATCCCTATTATCGGAACAATTCCCTGGCGGGATTGATTTTGGATTCTGGCCCGGAATATCCCATCTATCCCACCTTCCATGAGACCATTGCGTTGCTGCAATTGTATGGAGTGGATCCCTATGAGGGTATTGCGGTGGAAGAGGTGGAGGACATTCTGGTAAATGATTACTACATGAGCAACGAGGGACTGTACTATGATCCTGCCACTAGGATTATACGGGAGTCTAATGGATCGGAAGATGCTCCCAGAGCTCTTTACAACGATCCTCAGCAGATCGCCAGCATTTTGGAAAGTGTAGTGCTTGCTGACTACAGCCGGATGAATTACTTCCGCAAGAGCGATCATACGGTGGATGTGCAGATCCGCACTGCTACCGGAGAATACTACTTTGAGTTTGATGTGGAAAAATTCCCTCAGTTTGTGAAAAATGACCTCAAATATGAGGAGTCACGCAAGGCCTACCAGGAATTCCTTCAGAAAAATGGGCAGCAGGTACTGACAGATGATATGCCTGCATCCCAGCAAGTGCAATGATAGATTGACAGAAAGGAGGCTTCGACCCCTGTGATCGAACTATATATTTTGGAAATTCTCAAGCAAATGATTTTAGCCCTGCCAGTGGTGGCAGCGGTGCGTATTCTGTGGCTGTGGCTGCACAAAAAGCCCACGACATTGGCGCATGAAACAGGGGTCGTCCTTTTTGTGCTGTATCTGTCCTCCCTGCACACTCTCACATTGGATTTCTTTCCCTTCGGCATGACTTGGCCGCCCATGGGCAGAGTGAATCTGGAGCTGTTCAGCGAGATCGGTCCCATGCTGCAAAACGGCTGGTACGGAATGGTCAATGTATGGGGTAATGTCCTTATGTTTATTCCCATGGGCATGCTCATTCCGCTGCTCTGGAAGCGGGGATGGTCTACGGTGCTGATTGGATTTGGCGCGTCTTGCCTGATTGAGGGATTGCAATTGTTTTCCTATCGCAGTACCGACGTGGATGACGTGTTGCTCAATACTCTGGGAACTTTGGTGGGCTATGGAATGTACAAGCTCCTTTTGTACATTGCCCCTCGGATGCGGGACGCTCTGCGTCCTCCCAAGCAGCCGGTGCTGGAATTTCACGGCAACTAAAAAAAGAAAGGCTGTCTGCTGGTAAAGCGGACAGCCTTTTGTTTTTACAAGCCTACCACAAAAAGGTATGCCAGTACCAACAATAGGTCGTATTCGGTTTGTTCATGAAGCAGAAGTACCGCCACTCCCAACAGCAGCAAATCATCCAGCTTCAGATCACCCAATGAAATGGACTGAATTTTTTGCAGAGGCTTAGCGGCATCCCGAAAAAGACCCTGAAAAGGAAAGGTGCGTTTTTCTCCCGCAAAATGGGTGCCCACAGGAAGGGTAGAAGGCGGATCGCCGGCGGAACGCAAAAAGGAAGGAGTTTGAATGGGCTGTGAGGGTGGGCGACTGTGCGAGGACTCTTCATGAGTGGATAGAAAGAGTGGACGTGTAGGGTCCAGTGGTTCTGCCATAAGATCACCTCCTTGGGATGGATTACAGGAATTTGCTCAGCAGAGGAGCGAAACGAGCCAACTGCAGCAGACGAATGGCCGTATCCAGCTTGGCTGCTCGTTTGGGATTCAGATAGGGTCGCAGCGCTAGCAGCAGATTGGTCTTTGGGTCGTTGGCAGAAGCTAGAGCCTTGCTGCCCAGCAGCGCACCTAGACCCCCGCCTGGAGCAGAGTTGCCCGCTGTTCCCCCGCCGCCCAGGGCGGAGAGCAGGGAGGATACATCACTGCCCTTGAGACTACCCAGCAGGTTTTCCAGTCCACCCGCGGAGGAATTGCCGCTTTGTGAGCCGCCAGAGGAACCGCCGCCCAGGGCGGAGAGCAGAGAGGATACATCACTGCCCTTGAGACTGCCCAGCAGGTTTTCCAGTCCACCCGCGGAGGAATTGCCGCTTTGTGAGCCGCCGGAGGAGCCCCCGCCCAGAGCGGAGAGCAGAGAGGATACATCACTGCCCTTGAGACTGCCCAGCAGGTTTTCCAATCCTCCGGCGGAGGAATTGCCGGTTTGTGAGCCGCCAGAGGAACCGCCGCTCAAGGCGGAGAGCAGAGAGGATACATCACTGCTCTTCAAATTTCCCAGCAGGTTATGTAATTCACTCGGGGTATCTGAATGGGAAGAGGAAGCGTTTTGTGCCGCCCGGGGAGGAACAGGGGGAGATTTCCGCGGCCGGGCAGTTTGAGAGGACGCACCAGGTGCGTCCTCCTTTTGTAGGGCTTCATCCAAGAGCTTTTGCAATTTCTCCATATCTTGTGGAGAAGAGAGCAGCTGCTCCAAGGCCTGCCGCAGATTTTCTCCGGTCACGAGTCACCTATGAGCTGCCGCAGACGCTGCATAAAATCCCCCTGCTGCAGACTGCGTTGAATTTCATTGCGGTTGGCTTCCAGAGCCCGGGTCAATTCCTGTTGGTCCACCTTTTGTGCCATGGCCTGTAATTTGGCCATGGTCTGGGGGTCCAGCTTTTGCAGAGCTCCCATGATTTGACGGGCTTGTTGGCTGCCCACCAAGTTTTCCACTGCGGCCTGCTGGCTGCGGAAATCGGATCGATTGTTCATGATGATTCCTCCATTTCCGGGCGGTACCCTGGTTATCACCAGTGTATGCGACGTTGACTCCGCCCATACTTTATAGTATGATACTACTGAATTGTTTTGCGAATGGCGAATTGGGGGCAACTATGAAAACAGCCTATGTTTTTTCGGACAGCCATGGATATATCGACATCATGTATGAAGTGCTGGCCGATGCAAAAAGAGGGGATACCGTGGTGTTTTTGGGAGATATGAACCGGGATATTGAAGACATCCGGGCCATTTACCCCTCGTTGGAATATGTGATTGTGGAAGGCAACAACGACTATCGTATGGACTATCCTTTCACCCGGGTATTCCGGCTGGAGGATGTGGAGATTTTGGCCTGCCATGGACACAAGCTGCGGGTCAAAGGGACCTTGCAGCTGCTGTACGATCGGGCGGCGGAGCTGGGCTGTCAGGTGGCCCTATACGGTCACACTCATGTGCCCAAACACATGCTGCACAAAGGCATTCAGCTGATCAATCCGGGAAGCTGCACATCTCGGTATGGCAGCTGGTGCCGGCTCACCATAGAAGGCAATCGGTGTGAGGCCACTTTTTACAAAGGAGATGGAACCGAAATTGTATTATAGTGCGGACAAGTTCCAGACGATGCTGCGAACCCGTGTGACGGCCCGGAATCTGACGGTGTTGGACCAGGTGGATTCCACCAATCAGTATTTGAAAGACCGGGCGTTTGACCTGCCCCATGGAGCCACAGTGGTGGCGGCCAGCCAGACCAGTGGACGGGGCAGCAAAGGACGGGTATGGAGCAGTCCTATGGGGGAAGGGGTTTTCTTCAGTGTGTTGTACCGCCCCCAGGTTCCCTTTGATTTTGGGGTGATGACCCCCGGTGTGGGATTGGCAGTATGCCGCGGGCTGCGCAGACTGACCAACTTGCCGGTGATGATCAAATGGCCCAACGATCCGGTGGTGGATGGGAAAAAGATTGGCGGCATATTGTGTGAGAGTGTATGGCAGGGCAGCCAGGCAGCCCTGATTTTAGGAATTGGCATCAATTTGAGCGCCAGCCGGGAGCAGTTTTTACAGCGGGACCTGCCTCACGCGGCTTCTCTGGCCATGTTGGGCTGGGAAAAGTTGACGGGAGAACAGGTGGCCTCCGCTATATTGGATGAACTGGAGCCCATTTATGACAGTGTATGCCAGAGGGGCGAATTGGGTTCCCTGGCAGAGCAGCTGTCCCAGTGGTGTGTGACGTTGGGCCGGAGAGTGCGCATCAGTACCCGGGATGAGGAATTTGAAGCCATGGCGGAGAGCATTGATCCTCAGGGACGGCTGGTGGTGTCCAGAGAGGGACAGAAGCAGGTGTTGACGGTTTCCGAGGTGAGTGTGAGGGGACTGTATGGATATGCGGAGTAAAGGAGCAAGGCGATGAGAGAACAGGCAGTGGCAACCAATGGGCGCAGGCATGTGCTGGTGTTTTTGTGTGCAGTGGGCATGGTGCTCATCAGCATCCTGCGGGGATTGGTAGGGCATTTTCAGTGGATTTTCGATTTGGGAATTCTGGGATGCCTGGGCGGATTTTTGTACCTTTATGTGCGGTACTATCTTACCACCTATGTGTATGAGCTGGAGGGAAGCCAGTTTCGGGTCTATCGAAGAGTGGGCAAAAAGGAGCAGATCGCCTGCGAAGTTCCGCTGAAAAATGTGATGAGCGTCAGCCGGTTGGGCGATCCGGAGTATGAAAAAGAGGGTGTGGTGCCCAAGGAGTTCAATTACTGCGCTTCAGTGGGTCCCCAGCGGCCCTGCGTATTGGTGGCCTATTTGGATGTGGACTACATTGACCGCATTACCATTGAGTGCAGTGATTCCTTTTTTAAGCTGCTTTCCATCCGGCAACAGAGGTATTGTACAGGGGAACCTCAGTTCAGAAGAAATAAATAAAAGCATCGAAGCCTATGGCTTCGATGCTTTTTTCGTCTATTCACTCATGCGGTAGTGCCCTATCAGATCGGTACGGCTTTCCAGGATATCTTCTTCATAGGCAGCCTGCAGACGGCCGCTGTGATGGATGATATAGGGAATTCCCCGGTTATTTCGCTGGTCGGAAACAATGCCGATGTGTTTTTGAAAAATCACAATATCCCCGCCCTGCCACTGAGCGATGTCCTGTACATCGGTGGTGAGGGAGATGGCCTGACGGGCAAAGAAAACTTTCAAATTGACCACCCGGCGAAAGTCAATGTTGGGATCAGGCATTTGAATATCATAGGCTTGGGGGCAGGCAAGTATGTCCTTCTGAACCAGCTGTTGCAAATCGTAGCCTGCGTGCAGCAGAGCCTGCGCCACCACATCGGTGCACACTCCGTATTGGTCGGAGGGGTACCCTGTAGGATAGTAACGGCTTCCATAAACCGGACGGGTGGCAATGTAGCTGCGTGCGTTCATCAGAATATCACGCTGATCTTCCACTCCATCCCCATCTTGGTCCATAGAGCTGGTGAAGTCGGCAAAACCAAAATCCGCACTGGTTTTCCCCTGTACAGTGGCGGTGCTGGGGCCCGCGATCAACTGAGCCAGGCAGAGCAGAGCGCCGCACAGCACCAGCCAGCCGAGAGCGACTGCCACTGAGAGAAGCGCCTTTCTGGCAGGAAGTTTTCTCTGTTTCATGGGTGTCAGGTGCGCAACTCATCCAGCGAAAGCCCATAACTCTCCAGAAAGTGACTCATAAAATAGTCCACTTCCGGAAGAGATAGTTCTTCCAGCAGATGGCGGGTGGAGGTGAGGGCCTGGGCAAATTCCGGATTGCTCATACGGGTTTCCTCCAGGCATTTGATGTGGGCGGAGAGCTTATCAGCGGCTTTGACCAGCTTCCACAGCAGGGCGTCCTCTTCCCGAGGGAGAAAAAAGGGCTCATAGTCCAGCTGTAAGGCCGGAGGCAGCATGGACAGCAGCTGTCGGTTGGCGCCTTCTTCCACCTGTTTGTAGGCGCTGACGATGCGCTGGTTGCAGTATTTTACCGGGGTGGGCAAATCGCCTGTGAGAATTTCGCTGCAATCGTGATACAATGCCATGGCGGCACAGCGCTGGGCGTCGATTTGCCCTCCATACAGCCGGTTGTGGATGAGGGCCAGCGCATGGGCCAGAACTGCCACGTCATAGCTGTGCTGGGCAATATCCTCCCGGACGGTACTGCGCATCAGTCCCCAACGGGTCACGTATTTCATCCGGGAGAGCAGCGCAAAAAAATCAAATCTCATGGCAAAACCTCCACTTGTACGTCAAAGGGCGGGCGATCTTCCCGCAGCATGGGCAAATAGGGTTCATAGGGCAATCCTTGCTGGGAGGGGCATCGGGCAGCCTGGGCCAGCTGCATCATACGGGCCACAAATCCACAGGCAAATCGGCAGGCTTCGGGAAGGGATTTTCCCTGCACCAGCAGTCCGGTGAGCACACTGGCAAACAGATCTCCGCTGCCGGGATAGTGGGCGGGCACTGCCCGGTGCCGCAGAGCGATGAGGGGTCCTTGAGCACTTTCCAGACAAAGCGTGGTGAGCAGGCCGTTTGTCTGCTCTGCGCCAGTGATCACCAGCGACTGTCCGGGCTGGCACAGTGAGCGGGCCAGTTGTTGCATTTCGGCGGGAGAGAGAGGCTGACGGGGGTCCAGACCCACCAGCAGACGGGCTTCGGTGGCGTTGGGTAACAGAACCTTTGCCCGCCGGGTTAACCGGCGCATCTCTCGGACCATCTCCTCATCAAAGGTGGGGTATAGAGCGCCGTTGTCCCCCAGCACCGGGTCCACGATGAGCAGGGTACGGCTGTCCGACAGGGTACGGGCCAGCTTGAGGACCTGTTCTACCTGACCGGGACCGCCCAGGTATCCGGTATAAATGGCGTCAAATCCTCCGGCAAATCGCTTCAAATAGGGAGTACAGCCAACTACAGCCTCCATGGTATCCTGGGTATAGAATTCCCCAAAATCCACAGTGGAAGAGAGAATGGCGGAAATCACCGGGCAGGGCTGCAGACCGCAGGCAGCCAATACGGCGGTGGCGGTGACAGTGCTGCACCGGCCCAGTGTACAGATGTCATGGACGGTGAGCACCTTTTTGGGGGGGATCATCCCTCCTCCTTTTCCCCGGTCTGGGGGTGAAGGAGAAATTTCCGCACCATGTCAAAGGCGTTGGTGGCGGTGACGGTGCGCACATAATCCCGGCTGCGGGGATAGAGCAGTTTGCGGCACCAGGTGCGCCGGCCATCGGTGATCGCCACATAGACAAGTCCCACCGGCTTTTCGGGGGTGCCGCCTCCGGGACCTGCGATGCCGGTGATGCCTACTGCCACATCAGCTCCGGACAGGGCTTTGCAGCCCCGGGCCATTTCAATGGCGCACTCCCGGCTCACCGCGCCATAGCGTTCCAGTGTGGAGGAACGAACTCCCAGCAGCTGCTGTTTGGCGGCATTGGAGTAGGTCACCACGCCCATGCCCAGCACATCCGAAGAGCCGGGAATATCGGTGATGCGCTTGGAGCACAGGCCGCCGGTGCAGCTCTCGGCAAAGGCCACCGTTTTGCCTTTTTCCCGCAGCAGCTGCACCAGATGGTATTCCAGAGAGGGAATGTCGATGCCGTATACCCCGTCTCCCAAAAGCGGAGTGATTTCCTCAATCACCGGGTCAATCAGCGCATCCGCCTCTGCCGGGTCGTGGACCCGGGCGGTGACCCGCAGCAGACATTCGGCGTCTTTGGCATAGGGGGCGATGGTGGGATTTTCATATTTTACCATCATGGGTTTTAAGATGTCCTCGATGGCAGATTCTCCAACCCCTACCACCCGGAGGGTTTTGGAGAGAATGTGCTCGGTGGAAAACCGCTGGAGATAGGGAAGCACCTGATCGTCAAACATGGGCTTCATCTCTCTGGGCGGGCCAGGCATCATAATGGCGATTTTCCCGTCATCCCCCTCAATGATGCAGCCGGGAGCGGTTCCATTGGGATTTTTCAGAATGATGCAGCCTTCGGGCATCATGGCCTGTTTTTCATTGTTGGGCGTCATGGGGCGGCCCAGACCAGCAAAAAACTGCCGGATGGTTTCCAGACTCTCCTCATCCAGAACCAGCTTGCGGCCAAAAGCTGCGGCGATGGTCTCTTTGGTGAGGTCGTCATAGGTGGGGCCCAGTCCGCCGGTGGTGAGCAGAATATCCGCCCGACTTTTGGCCAGTTCCAAACACTGGGTGAGACGCTGGGGATTGTCTCCCACCACTGTTTGAAAGTATACATGGATGCCGATGCGGGACAGCCCTTGGGCGATGTACTGGGCGTTGGTGTTCACGATGTCACCCAGCAGCAGCTCGGTGCCCACAGCGATGATTTCTACACTTTTTGCCATGAAAATGCCTTCTTTCTATATTCATTGAGATGGATGGCGAAACAGGTACCAGGTGGCCAGCCCGCAGCTCAGCAGATATACAAACCAGACCAGCAGTGCGACTCCTTCGGGCAGCAGGAAGGGATAGGGGGCCACCAGGGGGGCCAGCAGCAGGGTGGACAGCATGGACAGCAGCAGGAAAGTCAGCGGCCACAGACTGACCATCCAGTACAGCCGGTCCATGGGGGCGCGGCGGTACGCGGGCAAATGGAAGCGGCCCAACCCGTAGAGCAGCAGGGCGATGGCCATAATGGCCAGCCCGGGCAGGACGGTCCAGGATTCCTGATACTCCTTATAGAGCAGACAGGAGGTTAGCAGCCCCAGATAGAGCAGCACCGCAGAACCAAAATAGCAGAAAGCCGAGGTTTCCCGAGTGCTTTTTACTTCCGGTTCTGGAGAAGCGCCCCGCAGTAGCTGGTCGGCGGAGACCGAAAAGCAGTCGCACAGGGCCAGAATTTTTTCTACATCGGGGGTGCTTTGTTCGCTCTCCCATTTGGAAACCGCTTGCCGGGAAACGCCTAGCCGTTCGGCCAGCTCTTCCTGAGACCAGCCTTTTTCTTTGCGCAGGGTTTGAATCTGTTGTGCCAGTATTTGCATGATGCATCCTCCTTTTGTTTTTCTGTGCTTTTAGAATAGAGGATACGGCGGTTGCATGCCATCCAGCGGGGCTGGAAATTACGCAACCAGTGGTTGCGAAGCCAATCAGCGGTGGAATTTCACCACTTCCAGCTGGGAGAGACAGGTTTCCATCATCTCAGCCAGCGGGATGCGCTGTTCCATTTGCAGAACATCCTCCAGGTCAGGTTTGAGTTTGGGATGCCGGGGGGTGAAGACGGTACAGCAATCCTCATAGGGGAGGATGCTCAAATCATAGGTGTCAATGCGCCGGGCGATTTGCACAATGTCCTCTTTGTCCATGCCGATCAGCGGACGGTAGACCGGCAGATCCAGCCCATGACCGGTGACGTACATGGCGGCCATGGTCTGGCTGGCTACCTGTCCGATGCTCTCACCAGTGACCAATCCCTGACTTCCGTTTTGCAGGGCAATGGCCTGGGCAATTTTCATCATGCACCGGCGCATCACCAGGGTGAAATACTCCTCCCGGACATGGTCCCGGATGGCCACCTGAATGTCGGTAAAGGGGGCCACAAACAGGGTGATGTGGTCGCAGTAATTGCACATTTTCTGCGCCAGCTGGAACACTTTGTCCTTGGCCCGGTCAGAGGTGTAGGGGTAGGAGAAGAAATGGACCGCGTTGAGGTCGATGCCCCGTTTGGCGATCATATGGCCCGCCACCGGGCTGTCGATGCCGCCGGAAAGCAGCAGTGTGGCCCGCCCGCCGGTGCCCAGAGGCAGTCCGCCGGCCGCCTTTTCGTTGCCGGCGTGGATGTATACGCCAAAGTCTCGGATTTCCACCATGACGGTGATGTCGGGCTGGTGCACATCCACTTTGAGGTGGGGATTGCGCCACAGCAGATATCCGCCCACTTCTCGGCTGATTTGGGGAGACTGCAGAGGGAATTTTTTGTCGCTGCGGCGGGCTTCCACCTTGAAGGTGTGAACGCCTGCCAGAGTGTTTTGCAGATATTCCCCGGCGGTGCGCTTGATGATTTCCATATCCTTTTCGCACACCGCCGCCCGGCTCACCGCGATGACGCCGAATACCTTCTTCATCTCTTCGTAGGCTTCGTCCATATCCACCCACTCATCCAGCGGTTCCACATAGGTGGTGGATTGGGCAAAACTCACCTTGAAGCTGCCCAGCCGCTCCATGCGGCGCTTGATGTTGCGCTGCAGGGTCATTTCAAACTGGTGACGGTTGGCGCCTTTCAGCACCACTTCGCCGCCTTTGGCCAAAATAATCTCTTTCATAAATCTTATAACTCCTGACAATGATTTATCGTTTTTCTTTCAGTGTGGACCGGCAGACTTTCAAGCCCTCAATCAGCGCATCACAGTCCTCCCGGGTGTTGAAGGCGCCGAAGCTGATCCGCAGGGCGCTGTCCAGCAGAGTGTCGGACAGCCCCGCTTGGGTGAGCACATGGCTGGCCCGATGGCTTTTTGCGCTGCAGGCGCTGCCGGAGGATACATAAATCCCCATACTCTCCAGCTGGTGCAGCATGATTTCGGAGCGAAGCCCCGGCAGAGACAGGTGCAGCAGATGGGGTGCTCCTTTAGTGGGGGAATTGACCACGCAGTTTTCCACTTCGGGCAGACGGCTCAGGGTGTACTCCTTTAGGTCCCGTAGATGGGCGATGTGCTGTGGCAGCTGGGCAAAGGTTTCCTCCACCGCCGCGCCGAAGCCCACAATTCCATAGGTGTTCTCGGTGCCGCTGCGCAGTCCACGTTCCTGACCGCCGCCGCACAGGTGAGGAGCCAGCCGTACCCCTTTGCGGATGTACAGCGCGCCCACCCCTTTGGGACCATGGATTTTGTGGGCGCTGAGGGTGACCAGATCGGCCCCCAGCTTTTTGGGGGTGAAGGGCAGTTTGCCGTAGGCCTGCACACAGTCGGTGTGGAGAAGTCCCCGGCTACCCGCTGCCTGCATGGCGGCTTTGAACCGTTCCACCGGGAAAATGCTGCCCAGTTCGTTGTTCACCAGCATGATGGAGCACAAAATGGTCTCGGGCCGGAGGTGGGACAGGGCAAATTCCATATCCAGCTCTCCCTGGGACGTCATGGGGATATAGTCCACCTGAAAACCGTCCTCTTCCAGCCGGTGACAGCATTGCAGCACTGCCGGGTGTTCCACCGCGGTGGTAAGAATGTGATTGCCTTGCCGACGCAAGGCCCGGGCGGTGCCGAAAAGGGCCAGATTGTCCGCTTCGGTGCCGCTGCCGGTGAAACAGATTTCCTCCGGCTGGCACCGGAGGGAATCCGCTACCTGTTTCCGGGCGGCTGATACCTCTTTTTCCGCCTGAAAACCCCGGCGGTGCAGGGAGGAGGGGTTGCCGTAATTTTCTTCCATCATCCGCGCCATTCGTTCGATCACCTGGGGATAGGGCTGGGTGGTGGCGCTGTTGTCCAAATATACTTCTCTCACGTGAGTCATTCCTTTTTATTGACATAGATATTTTTATTATAGCACAATTCCGAGCCGGAGGGAGAGAAGAATGGGAAATTTCCTTCAATTAAATGGAGAAATGTTGTAATTGCAGTGGATATTTGCTACACTGAAACCATAGGAGTTGAAGCAATCAATGAACAAACAAAGCTGCACAAAAAAAACTTCCATCGGCGGCCAGGCGGTCATCGAGGGAGTGATGATGCGCGGACCCCGTAAAACCTCGGTGGTGGTGCGCAAAAAAGATGGAACCTTGGAACGGGATTTATCCGATACCTATAAAGAGGGAAAGATCCCCTGGTATACCAAAGTGCCCTTTGTACGGGGCATTTTTAATCTGGGAAGCTCGCTGTATATCGGCTATAAGGCTCTCAATTTCAGCGCTTCCTTTTTTGTGGACGAGGAGGAAGAGGAACCCGGAAGGTTTGAGAAATGGCTGTCGGAAAAGCTGGGAGACCGGTTAAACGATGCCCTGATGACCTTCTCCATGGTGCTGGGCGTGGGACTTTCGGTGGTGCTTTTTTTCATGCTGCCCACTTTGATCACCGGTTTGATCCAGCAGTGGCTGCCCAACCACGTAGTCAAGGCCCTCACCGAGGGACTTGTGCGAATTCTGATTTTTTTGGGCTATCTGGCCGGCGTTTCCCTCATGGAAGACATCCGGCGGGTCTATATGTATCACGGTGCGGAGCACAAGACCATTGCCTGCTATGAGGCGGGCGAAGAGCTCACCGTGGAAAATGTGCGGAAGTACACCCGTTTTCACCCTCGGTGCGGCACCAGCTTTTTGCTGATTGTCATGGTGGTGAGCATTTTGGTGTTTTCCTTCCTCAGCTGGAACAACGTGTGGATACGGTTGCTCCTGCGCATTTTGCTCATCCCAGTGGTGGTGGGGATCAGCTATGAGATCATCAAACTGGCGGGCCGGTATGACAATCCGGTGACCCGGGCAGTGTCCCGGCCGGGCCTGTGGTTGCAGCGGCTCACCACCCGGGAGCCCGAGGACAGTATGATCGAAGTGGCCATTGCCGCCATGAAAGATGTGATTCCTGAGCAGGAAGGGGAGGATCGGTGGTGACGCTGGATCAGGCTCGCCGGAAGTTGCGGCAGCGACTGGAACAGACGGGCATTGCCGAGGGCGGGCTGGAAGCCTCACTGCTGCTGCAGCGGGTGACCGGTCTGTCGGGGGCACAGTTGCTGGCCCGGGGCGGGGAGGAGCTGCCTCTGCCGCAGCAAGAGCAGCTGGAAAGGCTGGCTGGGCGGCGGGTGGCCCGGGAACCGCTGCAATACATTTTGGGGGAGTGGGAGTTTATGGGATTGCCATTCTCTCTCAATCAAGATACCCTGATTCCCCGTGCGGACACTGAAACACTGGTGGAAACCCTGCTTTCCCACTGTCCGGCTGACGCGGCCTGGCGGGTGTGGGATCTCTGCTGCGGCAGCGGATGCATTGGAGTGAGCGTGGCTCATTACCGGCCGCTGGTACAGGTGGAAATGTGGGACATCAGCCCGTTGGCGGTGGAGGCCGCCAATGAAAACGCACGCCGCAACGGAGTGGACAGGCGATGCCGGGCGGTGTTGCGGGATGTGCTGCAATCCTGGCCGGAGGGTCAGGTGGATGCCATTTTGTCCAATCCGCCCTATATTCCCACCGGGGAGTTGGAAACCCTGCAGCCTGAGGTGCAGTGGGAGCCGCGCCGGGCGTTGGATGGCGGAGAGGACGGAATGGACTTTTACCGCCGGATGACCCGGCTGTATAAAGAGCACTTGGTGGCGGGGGGCCGGCTGTATTATGAGTGCGGTATGGGACAGAGCGGGCAGCTGGAAAAGCTGCTGAAACAGGAGGGATTCTCCCGGGTGGAGAGTGTATGCGATCTGGCTGGGATTCCCAGAGTGGTTTGGGGGGTTCATTGAGCAATGTCGGGATTTTTGACTGCATTCAATCAGGTGATCATTCTATTCACCATGGTGCTGGTGGGCGTCGTGGTGGGCAAATGTGGTATCGTTACCAGTGTGGGGCGCAAGGAGCTGAGCAATTTGCTCACCCAGGTGACCATCCCCTGTATGATTTACAATTCCATGCTGGTGGAGGTTCAGCCGGAGGAAATGATGGGCATTCTGCGGGTGTTTTTCTACGCGCTGCTCATTGTGGGAGTCAGCTATCTATTGGGATTTCCGGTGGCACGGTGGCTGGGCGGCCGGGACATTCGAAAAACCAGCGTGTATCACTTTGGCACCACTTATTCCAATTTCGGTTTTATGGGCTGGCCGGTGTGTCAGGCACTCTTCGGCGATAAGGGGTTGTTTTATGGCTCAGTGATGGGCGTGGCCTACAATACCGTATTCTATCTCATCGCGGACATTCTCTTTGGGCCCATCCGGGGCGGGCAGCGCAAGGGCTTTGACTGGCGCAGTCAGGTAAGCCCCATGAACATAGCGGTGGTATTGGGGATTTTGTCCTTTTTCAGCGGTGTACGGCCGCCTAGCCAGGTCCAGGAAATTGTGAGCATGCTGGCGGCGGTGACCACTCCTCTGGCCATGTGTGTGTCGGGCATTACACTGGCCGGTGCGGATTTGCGGCTGGCATTGAAAAATGGCCGGGCGTTTGTGTTCGGGGTGATTCGTCTGCTGGGCATTCCTGCACTGGTGCTGTGCGTTATGAAGCTGTTTGGAATCACTGGATTGGAGATGCAAGTACCGGTGGTCATTGCGGGCATGCCGGTGCTGGCCAATGTGACCATGTTCGCCGAAACCTATGATGCCGATAGCTATTTGGCTGCACAGTTGGTGTTTATCACCACGCTGATGTCCATTCTCACCATTCCATTGGTGGCCAGCTGGGTGCTGTAAATGTTCTATGTTCGCTTGTTGGTGGTTTTGTACCAACAGGCGAATTTTTTTTGAAAAAACCAAACAAATCACTAAAAATCACTGGACTTTTCTTGACGGTGGGAAAAATTTGTGCTAAAATAAAAGAAAAATTGGTAATACCAATTTAGAACGAAACATACTACACTACATATAGGAGGTACGATGATGGACAGACGAGAAAATATCAAACGGCTGCTGGCGGAGTACATGGAGCTGGAGCAGAGCGCGGAAAACAAACGCCGCCGGGCCATGTGGGATTATCTGCCCAAGGGCGGACGTGACCAGTTCCGTCCGGTGCCCAAGTTTGACTATTCTTGGAAAGACGGCTGCATCCCCATTACCGCCGACATTCAGAACCCCACCTGGTCTGAGATGTTTGGTTTCAGCCTGGAGGACTACTATACCAATGCGGAAGTGTTCCTGGAAAGCCATCTGAAGATCATGCTTTATCGGTTCAAGAACTTCGCCGATGATACCTTCCTCACCAAATGGATTCCCATTTGGGGCAGCTGTGCGCTGGAAGGCAGCGTGTTTGGTATGGAATATGGGTTCTACCACGATAAGGACCCCTGGCTGTCTCACAAGCCGGTGATTGAAACCTCCGATGACATCAAGCGCTTCCGGGATAATCCTCCCGACTTCAAGACTGTGGGCATCGTTCCCAACTTCATCAAAATGTATGAAGAGTGCAAGGAAATGCTGCCGGACGATTACGAAGTGCTGTTCCCCCACTGGTGCCGCAGCATTTTTGGTGTGGCCACCTATGTGAGAGGGTATGAGGACTTCCTGTGCGACATGCTGGTGGACCCTGATTTTGCCAACGACCTGCTTCGTTTGATTACCGACGTACGTCGGGATTATGTGGAAGCCATGGAAAAATACACCGGCGAGCCCAGAAGCCTGGCATTCCTGTACAATGATGAAATCAACTGCCCCTCTATTTCTCCTCAGAACTATCGGGATATGGTATTCCCCTATGAGAAGGAGATCTGTGATTTCCACGGTGGTGCTCACTATTGGCACAGCTGCGGCGATGTGACCATGCTGGTGCCTGAAATCGCCAAGCTGCCCAACCTGAAGTTGTTCAACCGGGGTGCCTGGACTGATGTGTATGAAGCTGGTGTGGCCTTTAAGGACAAGTGCCCGCTGGAAATCTGCATGAATCCCCAGAAGCACATTCTGGAGGGCACCAAGGAGAGCATGACTGCTTTGCTCAATGGTATGATTGAGGATTGCCGCCGCAGCGACATCAATGGCTTCTACTTCAAGATCAGCGCTCTGAACCGTCAGAGTACCACTGAACATGCCGTAGGCCAGATCAAACTGTGGGTGGAGACTGCAAAAGAAGTCATTTCCAAAGTATAACGTATACTATAATAGCATATAGAACACAAAAGGCAGAGAAAGGGATTTCTCTGCCTTTTGCAATTTCTAACAGTAGCAATCAAGAGTTATCGGCAGATAATACAAAAAAACAAAAAATAATTCTTGAAAATTGAACGAAAAGATGTATATAGCCTCTTTACATATTGACTTTTGAAAATGAAGCTTGTATAATCAAACACAGATAAAAGAATTGGTATTACCGATTGCAGAGCCAAGGCATCGGAATAAAGATATGGAGGAGCACGATGGCGCAGCACGAGATGGATGATCTGGTTCAAAGATTGCAGAAAATGATCATTCAGGAAAAATTGGAAAGTGGTGATCGACTGGCATCTGAACGGGATTTGGCAAAACAGATGCAGGTGGGACGTCCCAGAATTCGTGAAGCGCTGAAAACCCTGGAAAGTATGGGTGTGTTGGAAATCCGCCGTGGCTCTGGAGCCTATATTCGTGAACCCAAGGTGAAAATTGACAGTTTTCCTTTTGTGTTGATGCTCAACAATGATAAGAGCCGAGAAGAAATGGTGAAAGAATTGGTGCAGACCCGTTCGATGATTGAATGCCAGATTTTGCAGATGCTCATTGAAAAAGCCACTGATCAGCAAATTCAGCAGTTATCTGATTATTTGGATTGGGAACGGGAACACATGGGCGAAGCCACTGCCTATCAGGAAATGGTGGAAACCAATCTTTTTGAGCGTATGATGGCAGAAATTGTGGGAAACTCCATGTTGCAGTCGCTGCACAGCTCTATTTGCCATATGTGGCAGATTTTGATCAAACAGCTGGGTGTGGAAGTGGGGGAGATTGAAACCATCAATCATCAACACCGGGCAATCCTAGAGGCGGTTCACCGTCGCGATGTGTCTGAGGCCATCGCGGCGATGAAATATCATATATCGCTTCCATTGCGGTATAACGCAGAAAAACATTGAATGTAGGAGGAAGAAAGATGAAAAAGTTTGTATGCATGGCAATGACAGCAGCTCTGTTGATGTCCCTGTGTGCTTGTGGCGGAGGGGACAACTCTACCAACACCTCCACCAGTGGCTCGCAGGATGGCGGCGACGCTCAAAAAACATATGATTTGCAGTTGGCCAACAATCTGCCTACCACCCACGTGTACAACATCGCATTTGAGGAACTGGCCAATACCCTGAAAGAAAAGAGCAATGGCCAGATCAATCTCAAGCTCTATCCTGCTGAACAGCTGGGTGTGGAAAAGGAATATGTAGACCAGGTGTTTGCTCAAACATTGGATTTTGGTACTTCCGGTCCCAGTGAAATCGCCAATCGTTACAAACCCGCTATGGTATTTGATGCTCCCTATCTGTTTGACAGTTGGGAACAGATGCTGGAGTTTACCAATGGAGAAGCCAGCCAGTTCATCTGGGATGATTTGAAGGAAAAGTTCAATGTGGAGGCGCTGGTACATCTGTATTATGGCACCCGTGAAATTACCGCTAACAAGGAAATTCACACTCCTGCCGACATGGCTGGCATGAAGTTCCGCGTGCCCAATGGGCCCATGCAGCTGGCCTATGGCAAGGCGTTTGGTGCCAACCCCACTCCCACCGCACTGGGTGAAGTTTACCTGGGTCTGCAGCAGGGCGTAGTGGATGGTCAGGAAAATCCCCTGGTGACCATTGATACTTATAAGTTCAACGAAGTATGTGATTATCTGGTAATGAGCGATCACATTGTGGCGCTGGTGTCTGTGTATGCTTCGGGCGAACGGCTGGCAGCGCTGCCGGAAGACATTCAGACTATTATCCGGGATGAATTCAAGGCCATTGCCGACCCCACCAGCCAGGCCATCGCAGATGCAGAAGCGGAATTGGTCAGCAAATTTGAAGAGGGCGGTATGACGGTAATTGAGCCGGATAAGGAGGCCTTCAAGGAAGCCTGTGCTCCCATTTATACTGAGTTTGAATCGGAATGGGGCGAAGGTCTGGTGGAAAAGATTCAGTCTGCCACCTGAGTGTGACACTGTAAAAGCTGCGCGCAAAGAGGCTCCGTCTCTTTGCGCCCGCTTTTTCTGGAAAATGGTTTTTCTAAAAAAGGAGTGTCAACCAAATGGAGAAAGTGAAAAAGTTTTTCGCCAACTTTGAACTGTACATCTGTATGGTGCTGTTGGCTGTGATGGTTATTGATTTGATCGCGCAGGTGTTTTTCCGTTTTGTCCTCAACGCTCCGCTTTCCTGGAGTGAAGAGCTGGCTCGCTGGCTGTATGTGTGGATTACCTGTTTTGGTATTGGCTACGGCATTCAAAATCATCTGCATATTGAAATGGAATTCTTCTTCAATATGTTCCCGAAAAAATTCCAGAAATATTTTCAGATTTTCATCAATCTGGTATGCACCTGTTCGTTGTTGGTGATTTTGCCCGCAGCCATTGCCATGGTGCAGCAGCAGCATAGCATCACCTCCAATACCATGCCGGTTCCGCTGAGTGTGGAGTTTATAGCATTGCCGGTGGGCATTGTGTTTGCGGTCATTCGTGCGATCATTGACTGTGTGAAGATTTATAAGACCCCGGTGGACGAAGTGGCAAAGGAGGTGGCATAAAGTGTCTATTGCGATTTTCCTGATTTTGTTTATCGTGTTGATGCTTGTCAAATTTCCCATTCCCTTTACCATGCTCATCAGTTCATTGGTGTATTACCACATGGAAGGAATGGCCCTCACATCGGTGATCAACCGTCTGGTGGGTGGCGTGGACAATTTTGTGTTGCTGTCTGTGCCTGGTTTTATCTTGGCGGGTATCATCATGAATAGCGGCGGTATTACAGAACGGATTTTTAAGTTCGCCGATCTGTGCGTGGGCTGGATTCCTGGCGGTTTGGGTCATGCCAATGTATTTGCATCGGTAATTTTTGCAGGTATGTCTGGCACTGCAGTGGCAGATGCTGCTGGTCTGGGTGCCATTGAGCTGAAAGCCATGCAGGATGCCGGTTTTGATGAGGATTTCTCTCTGGCAGTAACGGGTGCCTCCTCTATTATCGGTCCCATTATTCCGCCTTCGGTGCCCATGGTACTGTATGCAACCATGTCGGGTGCCTCTGTGGGTGCCATGTTCATGGCAGGCGTAGTTCCTGGAATTTTAATGGGTTTGGCTTGTAGTATCATCGTATTTTTCCAGTGCAAAAAAAGAGGCTATAAACGGAATCCCTTCCCCAAAATGGCCGAGCTGGGACGCACCTTCCTGTGGGCATTTTTCCCACTGCTCACTCCCGTCATTATCATTGGCGGTATTCTGACCGGTGTGTTCACGCCTACAGAGTCTGCTATGATCGCAGTATTGTATTCAGTGGTCCTGGCCTTTATCTATCGAGCCATTACCATTCGGGATTTCCCCCGTATTCTGAAGGAAACCCTGGACTCTTTGGTGCCCATTACCTTTATTGTTTCCTGTGCGGCCGTATTTGGCTATGTGCTGGCAGCCGCTCAGACGCCGGCCATGTTGGCAGAGGCATTTTTGGGAATCATCGACAGCAAACTGGTGGCACTGATTGTACTGAACATCCTGTTGCTGCTGTTGGGGTGCTTTATGGAGACCACTGCTGCCATTCTGATTTTCACACCGGTGATTCTGCCCATCCTCACCGAATTTGACATTAGTCTGGTGCACTTTGGTGTGCTGATGGTGCTGAACCTGATGATTGGCCTGTTGACACCTCCTGTTGGTGTGGTGTTGTACGTGCTGGCAGGTATTTCGGAAAAGGCGTCCTTCTCCGATATTGTTAAGGTGATTTGGCCATATATTATTGTGCTGATCATTTTGCTGTATGTCATTTTGTTTATTCCGCAGATTGCCACTGCGGTACCTGCTGCATTGGGGTATATTTGATGCAAAAAGCCACAGGCAGAAGCCTGTGGCTTTTTCACACCTACAAATATATTTATATTGTATACAAGTAAAAAACAATTGATATGTATATCTTACACATAATTTTAGAATTCGTTTGATTTGTCTAGACAAAGAAGATTTAGATTGGTATAATTGCATATAGAAAGAAAAAACTGGCACCTGTCATATGGAATTATAGGAGGAACTCATATGCCAAAGTCACAATTCATTGATCCCAAACAGGTACGGGCACCTGGTGTATTGCATTTCCAGGATATTCCCCTCAATACATATCAGAAAAAACTGCATGATGTAAAGGATGAATTTTCTGCTGATACCCTCAAGGGCTTTTATGAGGATATGCGGCTGATACGGGAATTTGAAACCATGTTGGCGGGCATTCGTACCGTCAAGACTTACAATGGAGTCAACTATTCCTATACCGGTCCGGCCCACTTGTATCTGGGCCAGGAAGCCATGGCAGTGGGCGAGGCTCATGTGCTGGATCTGGATGACTATTCCTTCGGTACCCACCGGAGCCATGGTGAAGTAATCGCCCGTGGTATGGCGGCCATTCGTACACTGGACGATGATAAGCTCTACGAGATTATGAAGAACTTCAAAGAGGGCCGAATCCTGAAGAATGTGGAATCCTTCAGCAAGAACAATGGCAATGTCAAGGCTCTGGCGGTGGACTTCTTCCTCTATGGCTTTATGACCGAGCTGTTCGGGCGTGAAATCGGCTTTACTGGCGGTTTGGGCAACTCCATGCACGTGTTCTTTACACCCTTTGGTATCTATCCCAACAACGCCATCGTAGGCGCCAGCGGCGGCATTGCGGCCGGTGCGGCGCTGTACAAAAAACTGCGCAAGGAAAAGGGTATCTGCGTGGTGAACAGCGGCGACGGCTCTCTGAGTACCGGTCATGCCTGGGAGGCCATCAACTTTGCCACCATGGACCAGTATACCCAGCTGTGGGAGGAGGCCTACAAGGGAGGCCTGCCCATCCTCTTTAACTATGTGAATAACTATTACGCCATGAGTGGCCAGACCTATGGCGAGACCATGGGCTATGAGATTCTGGCTCGGGTGGGTGCTGCCTTCAATAAAGAACAGCTCCACGCAGAGCGAGTGGACGGCTATAACATCTTTGCCGTTATCGACGCTTTCCGGCGCAAGAAGCAGCTGATCCTGGAGAACAAGGGTCCTGTGCTGCTGGATACCATCACCTATCGTCACACCGGACACTCCGTCACCGACCAGTTTGCTTACCGGACCAAGGAAGAGATGGATCTGTGGATGGAAAACGATTCCATCGCCGAATACCAGAAGGCCATGATCGACGAGGGCTTCTTCCAGCAAGAGGATGTATCTCGCATTGAAGAGGAGATCAAGGCCAAGATTACTGAGATCCTGAAACAGACCATTCGGGATGACCTCTCCCCCCGTATGGACTTTTTCAAGGACCCGGACGCCATCGCCCGCTGCATGTTCTCCAACGGATATCAGCGTAAAATGGGCGAGGGCGAGCCGGAAGTCATTGGAGAGAAGATGGACAACAGCCGTATGGCCAAGATTGCCAAGAAGAGCCGTACAGCCAAGGACGAAAACGGCAAGCCCGTTTCCGCTCTCAAGATGTATACCTATCGCGATGCCATTTTCGAAGCGTTGCTGGATAAATTCTATGAAGACCCGACCATGATTCTCTTTGGTGAGGACGTACGGGAGCACGGCAACTCCTTTGGTGTGCTGCAGGGCCTGTATGAGTCGGTTCCCTATCACCGTATGTTCAACGCGCCCATTGCGGAGTCCTCCATTGTGTCGGCGGCTGTGGGCTATGCCATCAGCGGCGGACGTGCGGTACCTGAGATTATGTGGTGCGATTTCCTGGGTCGCTGCGCCGATGAGCTGTTCAATCAGCTGGCTAAGTGGCAGGGTATGAGTGCCGGCATTCTGAAGATGCCCTGTACCGTACGTGTATCGGTAGGCGCCTTCTATGGTGCGCAGCACTCTCAGGATTGGACCTCTCTGTGTGCACATATTCCGGGTCTCAAGATTGTATATCCGGCTTCTCCCTATGACGCCAAGGGCCTGTTGAATTCCGCACTGGCTGCTACCGATCCTGTGATGTACTTTGAGAGCCAGAAGCTGTATGACAAGGGCGAGGAATTCCATGAAGGCGGTGTGCCGGCGGAATACTATGAGGTGCCCATCGGCAAGGCGGACATCAAGAGAGCAGGTAAGGATCTGACCATTCTTACCTTTGGTCCCACTCTGTACAGCGCACTGGCTGCGGCGGATGAGCTGAAGGAAAAGTGGGGCATGGAAGCCGAAGTGATCGATGGCCGTACCCTGGTTCCCTTTGACTATGAAACTCTGGTGGAATCGGTGAAGAAGACTGGACGGCTGGTGCTGGTGAGCGATGCCTGCGAGCGCGGCAGCTACATTAAGACCATTGCCAGCAATATGACGGAATTGGCCTTTGATTATCTGGATGCGCCGCCGGTTTGCATCGGCTCTCACAACTGGGTATCTCCCTGTCCGGAACTGGAGAAGTTCTTCTTCCCGCAGAAGGATTTGATTTTGGATAACATTCACGAGAAGATCGTGCCCCTGCCCGGACATGTATGCCAGTATCGGGTGAGCAATGAGGAAAAGATGCGCTGCGAAAAGCTGGGCATTTAATGTAATCAAAAAAAGAACGCCATATTCATGGCGTTCTTTTTTTATGCAAAAAACCGGGGGCTTTGCCCCCAGTCTTTTGCCGTTATGAAGAAAAAGAATATGATTTATACCGATGCTTTAACAGGACGACCATAGACTGCCTGAGCAATGGGAGCCAAATGACGGATGGCACCCAGAGCGGCTTCTTCCTGATTGGGAATCTGGTAAATTTCAGTACAGAAGGGGCCATCATATCCCGCGTCGCGGAAAGCGGTGAGAATTTTGGTGAAATCCAGTCCGCAGTGTCCCGGGTACCGACGGTTGTTGTCCGCCAGATGAACGTGAACATTATAGGGCTGATACGTACGGATGGTTTCGAAATAATCTTTTTCCTCAATGTGCATATGGAACAGGTCCATCATGATTTTGCAGTAGGGGTTGTCCACCAGCTTGGTGAAGTCCACTGCATCTCCTACCGTATTGATGAAGTTGGTTTGCATGATGGTTACATTTTCCATGGCCAGATAGACGTTTTTCTTGCCGCTGTACTCGCTCAGTTCTTTCATGGCGTCCACCGCCCAGCCCAAGGTGACTTCATCGGGAATGTCATGCTGATATTGACCGCGCACCCGTCCTATGTTTACGTTGCCCCCCATGGCTGCCGCGAAATCAATGATACCCTTGACACGACGAATGGCTTCCGCACGCCGTTCTGGATCGGCGTCCATAAAGGTAAGCCCCAGCTGACCGCAGATTTCGCCGGTGCAAACCAGTACCACATCTAGGTTTTTCTGCTCTTTTAGCCGGTCAATGGCATGCCAGTCCAAAGCCTGAGGGTTGAGGGTCATGAATTCCACACCGTCATAGCCAGCCTGAGAAAGGAAGGAAAAACTGTTTTCCAACGTTCCCTGAAAAGCCGTTACACTGGGGTCGATTTTCACATCGGGGGTTGCCACCTGATAACACAATTTCATATGAATCCGTCCCTTCGTTTTATTTTCCGGCGGGCAAAATCTGCTGCCGATATTTCATGGAGGATAGAAGTACTTTAGTGCTGCACTTCTATTATAGCAGATATGCAGATGATCAGAACATCTGATTTTATGATAATCAGATGTAATAAAAATAGCAATGTTTGAGTTCAACAAAAAGAGCAGGGAAATACTATAAAATCTAAACAAAAAGCAAGATGGACTATGGGTAAAAAGAGAGAAAGACGAAAAGTCAATTGACTTTTTATTGCCAAACTTTCATACTGGGAGGAGAGAATGTTGCAATTTTGCAGTTCATTATGGTCTAGGAGGAATTGTAAATGAAAATCAGTTGTCTGCCGGTTTCCCTGTTTTCTCAAATTTTATCGGGGGAGATTTCTCTGAGAAAGTGGGCCGAAATTGGTAAGGAAAGTGGCTTGGATGGCATTGATTTCAGCAGTATGTTCATCACCAGCCATACGCCGGTATTTTTACGGGAGGTGGGAGAAGCACTGCAAGAGGTGGGAATGCCTCTGGTCATGGTGACAACTTATCCCGATTTTACACACCCATCGGCAGTGCAGCGGGAGAGAGAACTGTGTTACTTGGAGTATGATTTTGCAGTGGCTTCTCAATTGGGAGCAAAGTATGTACGGGTACTGGCAGGACAGGCTCATCCCGGAGTAACCCGAGAACAGGGAATTTCTTGGGCGGTGGAAAATTTGAAGCGGGCCACACAACTGGCAGCTAAGTACAATATCATTCCTGTCTATGAGAATCATGCAAAACCCGGTGCGTGGGATTACATTGATTTTTCTCATCCGGTGGATATTTTTACAGAAATCTATGAGAAGACAGAAGATGTAGGGCTGCGGGTGAACTTTGATACGGCCAATGTGGTGGCGGCAGGATCTGATACACTGGCGCTGCTGCAAAAGGTTTTGCCCCGGCTGGAAACCGTCCATGGAGCGGACAGCTCTACGTGGGGTACATTGACACATTGTATGTTGGGTGAAGGATTGTCTCCGCTGAAGGAAATTTTCAGTATGTTGAAGCAGCATGGGTTTGATGGATGGATTTGCATAGAGGAAGGCAGCGGACGAGGCCCCTCCGGCATTGCACAAGCCACACAGTATGTGCGTTCTACCTGGGATGTAATACAATAAGAAAGAAAAAGCCCGTTACCGGGCTTTTTCTTTTGTCGCTTCTTGTTGCAATGTGGATGTGCAGGAGGTACAATAGAACACAGGAGGGACTGTGAAAAATGAGAAAAAGAATGATTGCAATGGGACTTGTGTGTTGTGTGATGCTGAGCACCTCCATGGCAGGGGCTCTGTCTACGGATGTGCAGCGGCATTGGTCTGCGACGGCAGTCAACACACTGGTGGAGCATGGAAAAATGAAAGGCTATCCCGATGGGACCTTCCGGCCCAATCAGTTGGTGACGCGGGAAGAGGCGGCTTCTTTGCTGTCGTCTTTCATACAGGAGAGCACAGAAGAGCCGGAAGAAAACACCGGAGAAGTGTTGGAAGAAGAGAAACCGGAAGAAGTAGTGCCTCAGATACAGTTTGCTGATGTACAGGACAGATGGTCAGAAAAGGCCATTGAGCAGCTGTGTCAACTGGGAGTCACCCAGGGAATGGAGGATGGTCTGTTTCATCCGGCTGATCCGTTGACTCGAGAGCAATTCAGTGTGATGCTGTACAATTTGATGATATCCAACGGCGAGTTAGAGCCAGTAGAAGAGCCGGAAGAGGAAGAATCGGCCGGTACACAGGACGAAACTCAAACGGAAGTGCCCCAGGAGCCGGCGGAAGGAGAAACATCCGAGCCTCAGGAGGGAACACAGACCGAAGAACCTCAGGAGGAAATAACACAACAGCCGGTGGAAGGAGAAACATCTGATTCCCAGGAAGGAACACAGATGGAGGAGCCTCAGGAGTCTGGGGAGGAAAATCAAGGGGAAGTGACCCAAGAGGCAGAGGAACAAGAACCCTCTGATCCTGCGGAAGAAACTACCGGCGAAGAACAGACGGAAGAAGAAAACCCCCAGGAAATTGAACCGGTTTTCCCGGATGTAGAGGGGCGGTATGGCGAACAGGCCATTGCCGCGCTGTGCCAGCAGGGGATTTTGAAGGGCTATCCGGATGGGACTTTCCGGCCGGATACCGCTATGACTCGGGCGGAAATTGCTTCTGCTCTCTTTGCGTATTCGGGGTATGACCCTATTGAACCGGTGTTGCAGTTCCCGGAATCCTGGGTGATTGACGTACCCTATATCAGTCAGGTGTATCCCGTATATGCTCCGGTAGGATGCGAGCCCACTTCACTGTTGATGGGCCTGAAAGCCAAGGGATATGCTCAGGATGTGGGACTGCGGCAGTTTTTGGATGAGCTGCCTCGGCACACCTCCAACCCTGCCAAAGGTTTTGTAGGGTCTCCCTATACCCCCAATGTAAATTTGCGAACCACCATCTATCCCGCCAAACTGGCGGAGTATGGAAGCCGGTATGGACGGGTGGTGGACATTTCGGGTTACAGCCCCGAGCAGCTACAGATGGAAATTCTGTCCGGCAATCCGGTGGTGGCCTATGTAACGCTGTATTGGCAAAATCCATATTACCGCAATTACAACATTGAAGGCCAGACCCAAAGCCTGCTGCGCAACAACCATGCAGTGCTGGTATGCGGATATGACAGCAAAACCAACTATTACTATATCGCAGACCCCTATAATGTAAAGAACCCCACCAAGGAGTATTTTTACTGGATCGATGGAGAGACCTTTGACCGGCTGTACAATGTACGCCGTCACGCGTTGATGGTAGAATAACCACATAGAATAAAAAATCCCCTGTGCATATGCACAGGGGATTTTTTGATTGTTTTACTTGGCGCTTACGGTGAAGTTGGAAATGGTTGCTGTTACATTTTCATAGGTGTAACCGCACCAGTAAATGCCCTTCTTGTCCGCGCCGCCCTTGCCGGTGATGGGCTGCTGCAGGCTGGCATTGCCCTTGGGCGCAATGGTCAATTCCGTCTTGGGGGTTCCGCCATCCAGCGTATAAGTCACCGTTACAGTATAGGTGCCGCTGGATCGGAAGGCTGCATCATCACTGATGAGAGTGTTGCCTGCGAAGTTGTAGAGCCCTTCCCCTTGCTTCAGTACGAAGTGGGCGTCAGAAGCATAGTTGGTGTTGCCGGTGTTGACGCTCAGCACGCCATCGCTTTCACCGGTGAAGTTCACCGTCAGGTCATAGGAAATGGTGTAGGTGACGTTGGCCAGATCTACATTGTCCAGCTGGAAGTAAGGAAGCCGGCCATCCTCGGCCTTTTCCATTTCCAGAGAACCATCCTCTTTGACCTCAGCAAAGGAAGTGTGAGTGGCATGGTCAGTGCCGGGCTTTGCCACGCAATCTGCACAGAAGAAGTCTGTCACATCCTCAAACTTTTCAGGGGTCAATTCCACTTCAAAGTTGCTGGGGTTGTCCACAACCACACCGGTGGTGTTGCCTGCAAAGGAAACGCCTGCTTTGCCGGTCGGTACACGATAGTCGATGACTTCCGCGCCGCCGATGGTGGATACACCCGGCAGAGTGGTGGTGCTGGGCTCCACAGCCTGGCCGTCGATGGTCACACCGGTGGGGCCCTGGTTGTTCTTCATGGGCTCGCCGAACACGATGTCTCGGTTGTTGTCCACGAAGGTGCAGCCGGTGATGCTCACTCCAGTCAGAGTGGCAGGTTTGGTGCTGTAAGAAGGAGCGTCATCTCTGGCCTTGATGAGCAGTGCGCCGCCCAAGCCTGCGCCATTGCCTTTGAAGTAGCAATTTTCAATGGTGATGTTCTCATAGTCGCCGTATTTCAGGTTGATGTCCACTGCGGTGGCCATGTTGCTGGCAGCGCCGGTTGCTCTGGTGCCGCAGTTGATGAACTGGCAGCCTGTGATGGTGGAGTTGGACATCGCCTCAATGTAAATGGCCTTCTGATAATTGTCCTTGAACATGCCACCGGTGATATTGACGGTGGTATTGGCAGCGGTATCTTTGGGAATATCCCGATAGATGCCGAACTCAAAGCCTTCTACATTGCAATCAGTGAGGGTCAAAGTCATAGCATCGGTGCTGCTGGGAATCTTAATGGCGGAGCCGCTCTTGTCTGCCTTTTTCAGGGTCAGATCGGTGAGCGTCAGAGCAGTGGTGTCTACAGGCACATTGATTCCGTAGTTGGCAGTGGTGGTGATGATCTTGCCGGCACCGTCAATGGTGAGGCCATCGGCGAAACCAGACAGAGGTGCGGTAAGTTCCACATCTCTGATCAGTTTCACAGTGGAGTTTGCTTGGGCGTTGGCAATGGCATCGGCGAAAGTGCCGGTGACCTGCTGGCCTGCCTCGTTGGTGTAGGAGGCTTCAGTGCTTTCCCAGTCACCTACACCGGGCTTGACTGCACCGTGATCGATGGTGGAAGGATCATTAAACACCTTGTAGTAACCAGCCTTGTCAGTATCGCCGCCCCAGGTCTGGTACTGATAGGTCACACTGTCAAAGGTGCAGTCGTTCATGGTGAGCTCATTGGTGTCTCTCATGGAAGCCGCGCACCAGACACTTTCAAAATGTACATTCTCCATGGCCATGGTGTTGTTCTGGTAGCCGGAGGCCAGCTGTACACCAAACAGGAAGTCCTTGAAAGTGACATTCTTGACGGTGAAGTCATAGTTTTCACGAGTGAAATTCACACTGCCAGTATTGATGCCTACTTCCGCATCCACCTTGTCATCCACCAGGGTGAAATCAGAGAAGGTGATGGGGTAAGCAGAGCCATCGGGATATTGCGACTGGCCGATGCCGCCATTGAAGTTGATGAAGATATGTCCATTGATGGTGGTGGCATCTTCACCCGCACCGATCAGGCTGACCGGATGGGCCAGAGCAAAGGCGCTGGTGCCATTCACCTGAGGAGCCTGATAGGTTCCCTCGTCCAGCTGGATGCGGGCCCCGGCGGAAGCTACGCTCAAAATGTAGCTCAGCGCATTGCCATTGGCTTCGGCACTGCCAAAGATACCCGGAACTACAAAATCCACATTGGTCTTTGCGGTGGCGGTGTACTCATACTTGGTGTAGAATGTACCACTCTTCTTCTCAAACATAGCCACGCCTCTGGCTCCGCAGTTTGCGGCATCACCAATGGTGACAGAAGCGGTGGTCTTGTTGTCCTCAATGATGGTGAACGCATCCTTCAGGCCATCGGTCTTGTCCAGAATCAGCTCAGAAGGAGTGGTCACACCGACGCCTTGAGAAACGTCGATGCTCTGGCCCCAGGCGCTGCCTTCAATGGTTAGATTGGTGGCTTTCACTTTAGAGCCGTTGACCGTAATGCCGTTGCCGGCGCTGTTCTTGATGGTCACATTTTCCAAAATGACCCAGTTATCAGCAGCAGAACTCTTGTTGTTATTGTAGACCTGCAGACCCTTGGCAGTTCCGGCATTGTCCAGAGTGAGGTTTTTCAGGGTCACATTGGCTCCGATCACGTTGATCAGTTTATCGCCGCTGATGCCGTTAGAGGAGATGGTGTTGTTGCCGCCATCGACGGTAATGGTGATGTCGTTGGCGTTGGTGAATACCATTTCCTGGGTCAAAGCCTGATCTTTCAGCAGGGTGATGGTGACATCCTGGGTGGCAGCGTTCAAATCAGTCAGCGCCGCTTCCAGAGAGGTGTATCCCTTGTCGCCAATATAGACGGTGGCGGGAACTTCGGGTTCCGGATTTTCAACCCACTTGGCGGTGAGGGTCAGGCTGCCGGTGATGGGGGTGGTGAAATCAAATAGAGTTTCGCCGTCAAACCAGCCGGCAAAGGTGTAGCCTTCCTTCACAGGATCGGTGGGCTTTTCTACTGTCTTGCCCTTGCGTACACGCACAGAAGTGCTCTCTGTTCCATTGGTGAAGGTTACGCTGTAGTAGGTAGAACCGGAAGAGCTGCCAGAAGAACTGGAGCTGCCCTGAGAGTTGTCCACAACAGCAGATTCACCGGCGGGAACCTTTTCATCGCCAGCCATGGTACCGGTGGCATCTTCGGAGGCAGTTACCTTGGTGCCGTCGGTTTCCACAACGGTGTTATCACCATTGGCATCTACGCTGCGAACTTTACCATTGCCCTTGATGGTGACATCAGAAGCATTGGTGATGATTTCATCCACTTCACCGTAGCTGGGGACAGTGATGTCAGCGGAATCAGCAGTTTCGTTGACAGTGATTTGATCCGCTTTGCCTTCTACTGTCACCTTGGCGTCGGGAGCCATCACGATGATTTCTTTTACATCGCCCTTGATGGTGACGTTTCCATACACTACAACGGTGTCAGCCTTGCCATTGATCACTGTGCCATCGGCGGCCACCAGTACAAACTGGCCCTCCTTGGCAGTGACGGTGGTGTTGGTCTTCTGCACATACAGGTCGATGGAGTTCATCAACAACTGCATCACGCTGGCACGATTGATGTTGGCCCGAGGCCACAGCTGGTTGTCACCAATGCCGTTGACCCATCCCTGATTGATGATGGCATTGGTCTGCTTTACAGCCCAGTCGGAAATTTGGTCACTGTCAGAGAAAGTGGTATTCGCTTGGGCTTGAGGGGCCAACCCAAATATTCTTGCCAGAATGACGAATACTTCTTCTCTGGTGATGTTGCTGTCGGGAGACAGCGTGGTATCGCTGGTGCCAGAGAAAACACCCGCAGCCACACACTTTTCCATAGCGGGAACAAACCATTCGTTGCCCTTGATGTCAGTGTATTGACTGAGGTCTGCCTTTTCTTCCAAAGGCAGCAGGTTTGCCATGACTTGCGCGAATTCTCCACGGGTCATCAGGCCATCCGGATCAAAGGAACCGTCCACCCGGCCTCCAACCACATTGTACTGGCTCCAGTAGTTGATTGCAGTTTCTCCCCAGTGTCCGCTTACATCGTTGTACGATGCGGCAGAAACACTCATTTGCAGAGAGCCAAGAACCAATGTGAGTGATAAGACCCATGAAAGCAATTTTTTCATTGTCCAACCTCCTTTTGTGTTTGGATTTTCATGCCGTTTGTTGCCCCTAACATCAGGTGAGAAAATCCAATTCCATACCTAGCGGTATGATTTTATTGTATAAAAACCAGAACAAAATTTCAATACATAATTTACCAAAAATCACAGATATTTCACATATTTGTGATAAATGTGTGTAAAGTTGTTGCAGAGATAAAAAGAAGATGAGAAAAACGATGTTTATGCCATGCGGCCCAAAATTCGGCATAATCTTTTGATAGCGGTTCATACTAAGGAACGAGAAAACAAGGACAAAGGAGTTTGGAAATATGAAAGCAACAGGCATCGTAAGACGCATTGACGATTAAGTTATAATAGGAGCAAGGTCAGAAAGCCTTGAAAACACTGGTGTTTCGCTGATTTTGTCCAACTTCTCGAACAAGGTGAAAGCAAGCTGTATGACTGCGG
>JBMNPT010000013.1:0-54611 GCA_050943735.1 Eubacteriales bacterium
GCTGATGCGGGGTGTTTCTCTGTCTGCGGAAAATGCACCCATCCTTGTGTAATCCTCAAAAAGTGTAGGGAAAAATCAAAAAGTATGGTGCAAATTCAAATTGTATCAAAGACGGCTATTACATAGATGACGGCTGGAGCGGCACCAATTTTGACCGACCTGCTTTTCTGCGAATGATTGGGGACATTGAACAGGGAAAAATCAATATGGTGATTACCAAAGATCTGAGCCGTCTGGGGCGCGATTACATCCTGACCGGCCACTACATGGAACGATATTTTCCCGAACACCGAGTGCGATATATCTCACTTTTGGATGGCATCGATACCGGCGTAGACTCCACTGCCAATGATATTACCCCTTTTCGTGCCATTATGAATGATATGTATGCAAAAGACATTTCCAAAAAAATCAGGAGTGTCAAACGCGACAAACAGCGCAAAGGGCTGTTCATCGGCGGGAAGCCGGTATATGGGTACAAGATGCACCCTACGGAAAAAAACAAGATTGTAATGGACGAAAACGCTGCTCCCACCGTACAGCGTATTTTTTCTCTGGCCCTCTCCGGTATGAGCTGCCGCCAGATTGCGGCTCTGCTCAATGAAGAGCATGTACCAACTCCGGCCACCTATGCCCATCTGCCCATCCCAAAGTCCGGGCCCTATTCCGGATTGTGGAGCAGCGAGCGAATCTCAGAAATGCTGCAAAATGAAACCTATCTGGGCCATATGGTACAGGGCCGCAGCGTAAAAAGTAGTTACAAATCCAAAAAATGTCTGAAACAACCCCCAGAAAACTGGGTCATTGTAAAAAACACCCATCAGCCTCTGGTCCAGCAAGAAGTTTTTGACAAAGTACAGACCTTGCTGCAAAGCCGCCGTCACACCCGTTGCCGCAGCTATGACTTTCCTCTCAAAGGACTGATTTTTTGTCACGAATGCGGTTCACCGCTGGCTGTGCTCAACCGAAAAAACGCCGCAGGAGAAGATGTGCTCTACTTTGTCTGCCGTACCTATCAACGATTCACCAAAGCGGGGGTATGTTCCTGCCACTCCATCAAGGAGGAAACAGTCCGTCAAGCGGTTTGTGCCAAAATCCAGGAAATATGCAGTCACCTGCTCACTCCTGAACGACTGCTGCCCATTGTACAGGAAGTGTCAAAAGAAGCACAGCGGCAAACTGTTGCACAGGAATCCACACAAAATATCCAGAAAAAAATCAACTCGCTGACCCTTTCGCTGGATCAAATCTATACCGATCGGCTGTGCGGACTTCTCCCCGAAGAAGATTTCCAACGACTTTTTAACCGCATTAAGCAGGAACGCCAGCACCTGAAAGAACAAAAAGAACAATTGGAGCAACAGCAACATTTTTTCTCTGTGGAGGATCACGCCAATACCGCAATCAAAAATTTCACAGACACAATGGATCAAAACCGTGAACTGTTGGTCAGCCTCATTGATCGCATAGAATTGACCCAGGACAAAGAACTTATCATCAAATTTCGCATTTCTTCTCCCAATGACTAGTTTATCTCCCTCGTCCTCTGTTTGATATCTGCAAGGAACCTCAAGCCATCCATTCCGCATAGAATGAACTGTGGCATAGCCACAGTTTCTTTCTCATCATCTACTATACACAAAAGGAGAAATTATGAAACCATATGATACTGTTGACAAGGATTGGTGGCTGGAAAAAATGAAGATTGCTGATTATAACACCAGCGATGCAAACGTTTCCTCTTCCATATCTTGTCCACCTTTGAATTCTTGTTCTCATTGCTGTCCTTTACCTTGTCCTCCACCCTGGCCTCCTGTAGGACCTACTGGACCTACTGGGCCTACTGGACCCACAGGGCCCACTGGTGCTACAGGGCTTACCGGTGCTACAGGGCCTACAGGCGCTACAGGACCTACTGGCGCTACAGGGCCTACTGGACCTGCCGGAGGCCCTACTGGACCTACTGGACCTACAGGACCTGCAGGTCGTGATGGCGCCACCGGACCTACCGGTGCCGCAGGCGCTGCCGGGCCTACTGGTCCTACTGGTGCCACAGGCGCTGCCGGGCCCACTGGTCCTACTGGTGCTACAGGCGCTGCCGGTGCTACAGGGCCCACTGGTCCTACTGGTGCTACAGGCGCTGCCGGTGCTACAGGGCCCACTGGTCCTACTGGTGCCACAGGCGCTGCCGGTGCCACCGGACCTACCGGTGCCGCGGGGGCTGCCGGTCCTGTTGGACCTACCGGCGCTACTGGCGCCACCGGGCCTACCGGACCCACTGGTGCTGCGGGGGCTACCGGTCCTGTTGGACCTACCGGTGCTACTGGCGCCACCGGGCCTACCGGACCCACTGGTGCTGCGGGGGCTACCGGTCCTGTTGGACCTACCGGTGCTACTGGCGCCACCGGGCCTACCGGGCCTACTGGTGCTGCGGGGGCTACCGGTCCTGTTGGACCTACCGGTGCTACTGGCGCCACCGGGCCTGCCGGACCCACTGGTGCTACAGGCGCTGCTGGCGCCACTGGGCCTACCGGACCTACCGGTGCTACGGGCGTTGCCGGCGCCACTGGGCCTACCGGACCTACCGGTGCTACGGGCGTTGCCGGCGCTACCGGGCCCACTGGTCCTACTGGTGCCACAGGCGCTGCCGGGCCTACTGGGCCTACTGGTGCCACAGGCGCTGCCGGGCCCACTGGTCCTACTGGTGCTACAGGCGCTGCCGGCGCTACCGGTCCCACTGGGCCTACTGGTGCTACAGGCGCTGCCGGTGCTACAGGGCCCACTGGTCCTACTGGTGCTACAGGCGCTGCCGGTGCTACAGGGCCCACTGGTCCTACTGGTGCCACAGGCGCTGCCGGTGCTACAGGGCCTACTGGACCCACCGGACCTATCGGTCCTGCTGGTGCCGCAGGTGCTACTGGTCCCACTGGCCCCACCGGTGCTGCCGGCGCTACCGGGCCTGTCGGCGCCACTGGGCCTACTGGCCCTACCGGACCTGCGGGTACCACTGGTGCTGCCGGTACTCCCGCCACATTGGCAGTGGGTACTGTAACTACCGGAAACCCTGGTACCAACGCACAAGTTACCAACTCCGGCAATGCTCAAAATGCTGTATTTAATTTTACCATTCCAAGAGGTGACACTGGTTCAGCTCCCCCCGTTTCTCTCCTGGCTGCCTATTCTACTCCCTCTCAAGGGCTATCTTCTGGCAGCCCCATGGTCTTTGATCGCAACGCCCTATCTTATGGCAGTGCCATCTCTCATTCCAATAACAGCAGTACCATTACCATCAATCAATCAGGCGTCTATTCCATCGATTTTCATGGTGTTATCTCTCCTGCTCCTGGCAGCACATTTCCTATTAATTTGGTCACTTCTTTGAAGCAAAATGGTTCCGTCGTACCTGGTGCCTCGGTCCCATACACTTTCCAATCTGCATCTAGTTCTTCCACCCAGTCTTTTGCTCTTCCCATTGCGGTATCAAGTACACCTGCCACTCTTCAGGTGGTTACTACTGGCGGAAACTATCTGGCAGATGCCATCACGTTAAATGTAATTCGTCTGGGAGATATTCCCTCTTAAACAATCAGGGGCTGCTGTTTTACGGCAGCCCCTGAAACAATCAAGGAGAAACACGATGAAAGTTGTAGTTTATACCATATGCAAAAATGAAGAACAATTTGTAAATCGCTGGATGGACTCCATGTCCGAAGCCGATCAAATCATTGTGCTGGATACCGGCTCCACAGATTCCACCGTTTCAATGCTTCGCTCCCGCGGCGCTTTGGTAACGGTAGAAACCATTTCCCCCTGGCGTTTTGACGTTGCACGAAACCGATCTCTTGATCTGGTGCCGGAAGACACAGATATCTGTGTATGTACAGATTTGGATGAAGTTTTTCACCCCGGCTGGCGAACTTTGCTGGAACAAGGCTGGATGCCAGGAACCAGTCAGGCAAAATATCGTTATACTTGGTCATTCAATCCAGACGGTTCAGAAGGAGTTGTTTTCTGGTATGAAAAAATCCATGCCCGGCATGGATTTCAATGGGTCCATCCGGTTCATGAGGTGCTTGCCTGGACTGGCACCGAAATGCCAGGCCCTGCAGTGACCATTGAAGGAATCCAGCTGGATCATCATCCCGACCCCACCAAATCCAGAGGGCAATACCTCCCCCTGCTGGAGCTGTCTGTAAAGGAAGAACCCAATGACGACCGCAATGTTCACTATCTGGGGCGGGAATACATGTTTCACAGCCGCTGGGATGATTGCATTCGAACTCTGCAGCACCACCTGGCCATGCCTTCCGCCACCTGGCTGGATGAACGCTGTGCCTCCATGCGGTTCATCGCAAAATCCTATTGGATGAAAGGAAATGTGGATCAAGCCCGAAATTGGTATTTGCGGGCCATCGCAGAAGCTCCTCATCTCAGAGAGCCCTATATTGACTTGGCCAATCTTCTCTATGAAGAAAAAGCATGGGACGGTGTCCTGTATTTTACCGATTGCGCTCTGCGCATTACCCATCGTCCCCGCAGCTATATCTGTGAAGCAGCTCCCTGGGGCAGTTTGCCTTATGATTTACAGTCCATCGCCTTTTACCACACAGGTCGACTCCAGCAAGCATTAGAAGCCGCCAAACGAGCACTGGAACTGGAGCCCCAAAACCAGCGTCTTCAGGGAAATGTAACATTGCTACAGAAAAAAGTATAATCCCATTTCTCTTCACAGCCAATACAACAGTAGTAAACAGGGTTTGACGCGGCAACTTCGTCGCGCCAAACCTATATGAATATGTTTCGATAAAACCATATGTTCAAATTGCCTGAATGCATCGCCCGTTTTTGGGGGACATGTCATACCTCACCGCTGTGAATTATGATATAATAAAAAAACAACAGAAATGACAGAGACTGTGGTTTCTGTCGGTATGGAGACGATACCAAGGGGCTGTATCTACCAAAACATGAGCAGCCTTACTGCCTGGAAGAGGAGGGATTGTATGAAAAAGCGAATGCTCAGTATTTTGATTTATCTGGCTCTGTGCAGCACCCTGCTGCCCATGACGGCAGGAGCGGCGGCAGATAAAGAAAGTTATCAAACAGACCCTCTGTTTGTGGACCTGGATCTGGACAGTTCTAGTCCAGACGATGACGAAAATTTTGTGGTCATGAGGAAAGGTGCGGTCATTCTTGGGCCAACGGAGGACATGTCCATAGATGTCTCTGCTGACGGAAGCGAATATATCCTGCAAAATCCCAGCCAGGAGGCCCAGGGCATCAGAGAGGGCACCCCGGTGGCCTGGGTGGACGGAGCAGAGAAAAAGGCATATTTCTTTGTCCCCACCCAGATAACGGCTCAGACGGATCAAGTCACCTTTGCCTGTGAACCGATGAACACCTCTCTGGAAGATCTGTTTGAGGAATTCTCATTGTCCTATGAGCATTCCCTTCCCTTTTCACAAAACATCGACTTTACCAATGCAGAGGGAACGCTGAAGCTAACCGGTGATCTCAGCGGTAAATCCAACTTTGCCTTTTCCCTCGCTTCCGATGGTGCAGAGGTGGACTGGGAAGTGGAGTATGCTCTGACGAATGCGGTTTTGGAGAGCGGCAGCTACGGTGACTGGCAGGCCTCTCTGCTGACAATTCCCATTGGCGGCACGACGGGCATGGAAACAGAACTGGAGGTGGAGCTTGAACTGTCTGCGGCGGATGCCACCAGTTTCTCTTTTGATCTGACCGGCGGGAAAGCCGCAGTCCGGGCGGAGGGGCCTCTGTCCCAGAATACTTTGTCTGCAGAGATGGTACAGGCTCCTGTGCTGCAGGCCAATCAGTTCCGCTCCACGGGGAATTTTGAGGCAAATATCACCCTCCAGCCCAGAGGAAAGCTGTTCAACATGATGGAAGTGGGCAGCGAAATATCGAACCAGGTTTCTGTGGCGGCCCGGCTGACCGGGGATGAGGGGTGGAACCAGGCAGGACAGCCCTGGCACACCTGCAAGCATGCATCCTGCGTGGATGGCACGGTGGAGCTGACGCCAAAGGCCACAGCCTATATTCATACGGCCCGGCAGCAGCATGAGCAGGAGCAGACTTTTGCCCCCAGCAGCTGGTCCTTTTATTACACCTTTTCCTTTGATGAGTTTGGATGGAACACATCCTGTCCCCACCTGCTTTATCCGGTGGAGGTGACGGTACGGGATGCGGCTGACAACCCCATAGAGGGCGCCGATGTCCGGTACAGCCCCAGGCAGAATTTCACGGTGGGAACCATTGACTACTGCATCACCGCCACAGATGAGCAGGGCCAGGCAACCCTCTATCTGCCCAGCGGAGAGGCGCAAACCATCACCGCATCCACCCAGATGCAGGTTGGGGCTCCCTGGAATTGTGAAACCACCGTTCAGTCGGCGGTGAGCTGTTCTGTGGACAGCGGCGATCTCCCGGCCCGGGCGGTGATCCGGATGCCTTCTCCTGACGATCTATATCAGGTTACTTTTGATGCCAACGCCGGTGAAAGGCCCGCAGTAAATATGCCCGGCGCGATCTTTTTGAAGCAGGGGGAGGGAAATCTTCCCAACCAGGCGCCCAGACGTGAAGGATGTTTCTTTATGGGATGGTCAACCACCCCAGACGGCCCAGGTATCACCTATCTGCCGGGAGGCCCCGTCCAAGGCTCTGCGGGTGATACACTCCGTTTGTATGCGAAGTGGGCTTGGAATCCAGAGGATACTTTTCGCACCATCTCTTATCTAGCAGAGGATGAAGGCGTCATTTTTGCGGACAACCCCCAATTTTATTATAAAGATTCGAAGATTCCCCTGCTCAATCCCCTCCGGGAGGGGTATCGCTTTGCCGGCTGGACTTGCGAAGAAGTGGTAGGGATGTCCGAGCCTTCGACGGAGGTTGTAGTCTTCTGTGATGACAACGGATACTATTATATAAACAGAGTATACGTGGCACACTGGGAGCCTGTTAAATACAGCGTCATCTGGAAAGACTGGGACGGTTCGTATCTGAAAGTCGATCCGGTTGCGTATTATGATGAACTGCCCGATTACAACGGCCCACCCCCCACACGTGAGCCGGATGACCAGTACTATTATATTTTTGCCGGCTGGACGCCCGAAATAAAAGTGGTAACGGAGGATGCCCAATACACCGCTGTTTACAATGTGTACAACCGGCTGAAATTCACCTCCTCTCCCCAGGATGTGACGCTGAAAGCAGGGGAGACGGCAGTCTTCCGCGCAGAGACCGCTGGAGGCGGGGGAGAGATTGCCTATCAGTGGTACCAAATCCCCCAGGGGGTAGGCGCCGATGGAGCGCAGCCCATCAGCGGGGCAACAACAGACACCCTGACGCTGACCGCAGCCGACAGCATGAACGGCAATCGCTACTATTGTGTGGCGACGGATGTGGTGGGACAACGGGTGGTTTCCGGAGAAGCTGGGCTGGCCATCCGCTCCAGTACCTCCACCTCGGATGACAGCGACTCTTCCTATTCCATCTCCCTGGCCGGTCAGATGGAAGGCGGCCAGATCATTCTGTCCCGGCGTTATGCGGAAAAAGGGGAGAGGGTGACGCTGACCGTCATCCCCGACCAGGGGTATGAGCTGGATACCCTGACCGTCACCGACAGCACCGGCAAAAAAGTGGAACTGACTCCCATCGGAGACGGCCAATACACCTTCCAAATGCCCGACTGGCGGGTGGAGATCCAGGCCACCTTCCGGGAGACGGTGGAGGAGCCTCTGCCCTTTACGGATACGGATGAGAACGCCTGGTATGCCGACGCGGTGCGCTATGTGTACCAAAAGGGGCTTATGTCCGGCACCAGCGCCACCACCTTTGCCCCCGAGAGCACCACCAGCCGCGCCATGATCGCTGCGATTCTGTGGCGTGCGGCGGGCAGTCCTGTGGTGGATTATGCCATGGACTTTGCCGACGTGGAGCAGGGTCAGTGGTATTCTGAGGCCGTCCGCTGGGCCGCCAGTGAGGGGATTGTTTCCGGCTACGGGGATGGTACCTTTGGCACAGACGACCCCATCACCCGGGAGCAGTTTGTCACCATGCTGTGGCGGTTTGCCCGGCAGCAGGGCCAGGATGTGTCCATCGGCGAGGACACCAATATCCTGTCCTATACCGATGCGGGGGATTTGAGCGAGTACGCCATCCCGGCCATGCAGTGGGCCTGCGGAGCGGGCATCATCTCCGGCACCGGCGACGGCAGCACGCTCAGTCCCGGGGGGAAGGCCACCCGGGCCCAGGCGGCGATGATGCTTATGCGATTCCTCCAGGCTGGTGCATAAATGCAGACACATCAGAAATAGGGTAAAACATCGGCAACAAATCATACAGCGATATTCATACGAAGTCACTGATTGAGCAATCAAGAGGTGACTTCTTTGGTTACGGCACTTTTTATCAAATTGCTGCAACTTTTGGGGGCCATTGTTTACAATAGGCGTGTCGTGATGTATCGCGACTGGAAAAAAAAGCGCTGGAAAAATTACAGGAGCATTTTCCACAATAACGCCCAAACATAAGAAAGCCCGGCCTGGGGAATCCCCCGTAGGCCGGGCTTTTATTATGCCAATGTATGAGCGTCTTTTCTCAAAAAATGAATTCCTATGGTACCAGGACCGGCGTGGCTGGTCAGAGTAGAACCCATCTCTGTCACCACCACCCGCAAATCCTCACAGGTTTTTCGCAGCAGCTCGATCAGCTCTTCTGCCCGCTCCAGGCAGTTGCTGTGGGAAATGTATACCTCATTGTCCCCATGCTGCTCCCGGTAGAGTTCTGCCAACTTGGTCACCGCCTGTTTGGCGCCCCGTACTTTGCCGTAATTTCGTCCCCATCCCTCATGAATGGTGATGATGGGACGAATGTCCAGCAATCCGCCAATCACTGAAGTGACGGTATTGACCCGTCCGCCTTTCTTCAAAAATTCCATGGTTTCCGGTATCATATAACTGGCAAAATTGCGGCGCATTTCATGCAGTTTAGCCCAAATGGCGTCTACATCCAGTCCCTTTTCCAAAAATTCCCCTGCCTTGATGGCATAGTATCCAATCCCCAGTGTGGCATTCCAGGAATCAAAGGTAAGCACTCTGGCTTTGGGCTTCTGGGTTTTATATTCCTCCGCTGCCATGCAGGCGGAATTATAGGTACCAGAGCCATTGGAGCTCATGCCCACATAGAGAATCTCATCATACCGATCCTCAAACCGGTGGAAATACTGCAAGAAAGTATAGGGATTGGGCTGACTGGTCTTGGGCAAATCCCGACAGGTTTTCAGCCGCCGGTAATATTCCTCCCGGTCAATCCCATAGTAATCCACAAATTCCTCTCCATCAAAAATGATGTTGAGAGGTACAATTGTGATGTCATATTGTTCCAGCAAATCCTTGGGCACATCGCCGCCGGAATCCATTAGGATTTTCACATTTGCCATTGCATTTCCACTCCGTTCACTCCGTTATTGGATAGATTCACAGTCAGTATACCAGATACCGGCCGGAAAATAAAGCATTTTGCCAAAATTCTCTGATAAGTGTAAAAAATCTGTTCTTTCCGCCTTCTCATCCGTTGACACTCCCCGTACTTTTGATTACAATGATTTTATATGCTTGATTGTATGGAAGGGTTTTTGCGCCCATTTTGAGAAAGTGAGGTCATTGCTGACATGGCTAAGGAAAAACTGGTGGAGGAGATCACCTCCCGCGACGTAGACTTTGCCAAATGGTATACCGACATCGTGAAAAAAGCCGAACTGGCGGATTATTCCACCGTACGCGGCTGCATGATTGTCCGGCCCTACGGCTACGCGCTGTGGGAAAACATTCAGAAAATCTTCGACGGCATGCTCAAGGAAACCGGACATGAAAATGTGTACATGCCCATGCTCATTCCCGAGAGTTTGCTGCAAAAGGAAAAGGACCATGTAGAGGGTTTTGCTCCCGAAGTGGCCTGGGTGACTCATGGCGGCAACGAACAGCTGCAGGAACGCCTGTGTGTACGTCCTACCTCTGAAACGGTATTCTGTGCCCACTATAAGGATATCATTCACACCTATCGGGATTTGCCCAAACTGTACAACCAGTGGTGCAGCGTAATGCGCTGGGAAAAGACCACCCGTCCCTTCCTGCGCACCGCCGAATTCCTGTGGCAGGAAGGTCACACCATGCACGCCACTGCCGAGGAGGCCATTGCGGAAACAGAACAGCAGCTGGAACTGTATGCCAAGCTGGCAGAGGAATATCTGGCCATTCCGGTGATCAAGGGCCAGAAGACCGACAAGGAAAAGTTTGCCGGCGCGGAGGCCACCTACACCATGGAGGCCATGATGCACGACGGCAAGGCACTCCAGTCCGCCACCTCTCACTACTTTGGCGACGGCTTTGCCCGGGCCTTTGATGTGACCTTTGCGGACAAGGACAACAAACTGAAAAATCCCTTTGAAACCTCTTGGGGCATTTCCACCCGAATCATCGGCGCCATCATCATGGTACACGGCGATGACAATGGTCTGGTGCTGCCGCCCAAGATTGCTCCCACCCAGCTGATTGTGGTACCGGTGCAGCAGCACAAGGAAGGCGTGCTGGACAAGGCCGCCGAACTCACCCAGCAGCTGAAGAAAATCTGCCGCGTCAAGATGGACGACAGTGATCGTTCTCCCGGCTGGAAGTTTGCCGAATACGAAATGAAGGGTGTTCCCCTGCGTTTGGAAATCGGTCCCAAGGACATCGAAAAAGATCAGTGTGTACTGGTCCGCCGGGATACCCGGGAGAAGTACTTTGTACCGCTTTCCGAGCTGGAAACCCGCATTCCCCAGCTGTTGGAGGAAGTCCATCAGGGACTGTACGAGGCCGCCAAGGAAAGCCTCTACTCCCGTATCTACGACGCCCACAACATGGAGGAGATGCAGGACATCGCCGACAACAAGCCCGGCTTTATCCGCGCTATGTGGTGCGGAGAAGAAGCCTGCGAGCTGGAACTGAAGGACAAGGTGGGGGTCACCTCCCGCTGCATGCCCTTCCAGCAGGAATCCATCAGCGACGTGTGCGTATGCTGCGGCAAACCCGCTAAAAAACTGGTTTATTGGGGCAAGGCCTACTGATCCCTTCCCCGCTCACCGGGGCAACAGAGGCTTTCTCTGCTGCCCCTTTTTGATTCACCCCGAAAGGAGCTGATTTCATGCCCACTCTCAACGATTTGTCCGCCATTTTTGAAAAGGTGGATCTCTCCCGGCTGGGCCCTGCCCTGCTCATTCTAGTTCTGGGACTCATTCTCATCAAACTGCTAATGAAATTTGTAAACCGCTCTCTGGAACGTCTGCCGGTGGACCGTACTTTGCACACCTTTCTTCGGTCTACCATCTATGCCATCCTCTATGGCGTGCTGGCTCTCGTCATCGCGGACGCACTGAAAATCCCCATCACCTCGCTGGTGGCCCTGCTGAGTGTGGTCGGCCTGGCGTTCTCCCTGGCCATTCAAGGCACTCTGTCCAATCTGGCGGGAGGCATCATGGTGCTCACCTCCAAACCCTTTGTAGTGGGGGACTTTGTGGAAGCCGGCGGCGTCAGCGGTACAGTGGAAGAAATCGGGCTGGTCTATACCCGGCTGAACACTGCGGACAACAAAAGGATTTTTGTGCCCAACAGCGAAATTTCCTCCACCAAAATTCTCAACTACACAGCGGTGGAAAACCGCCGGATCGATCTCTCCTTTGGCATCTCCTATGACGACCCGGTGGATCAGGTCAAAGCAGCGCTGATGGATCTGCTGGCTTGCGATGACCGGGTACTGGATACTCCGGCTCCCTTCATCGGTGTCAACGATTATCTGGACAGCAGCATCCAGTATGTGGTCCGCTGCTGGGTGCCCACCGACCAGTACTGGGATGTCCGGTTCCACCTGTTGGATGAAGCCCAAGGCGTTTTGGCCCGGCATGGCATTACCATGACCTACAATCACCTCAATGTACATCTCTCCCGGGAGCCGGACGGCTCCGACCAATAACCCCAGGTAGTACGGAAGCAAGGCATTCTCTCATCAGAAAGGAAGTACGGTAGCATGGAAACACAAAGCAAAACAGAAAAAATCATTGGCATTGCGGGACTGGGACTGATCGGCGGTTCCATGGCCAAAGCTATCCGACGCAGCACTGCCTGCCAGGTGGTGGGATTTGATCTCTCCCTCCCGGTGCTGCAAAACGCCCTGCGAGACAACGCCATTCACCGCATCGGCACAGAGGATTCCATGAAGCAGTTAGATGTACTGCTGCTGGCGCTGTACCCACAGGCCATTTTGGACTTCACCCGACAGCACATGCCGCAGTTAAAACCCGGCACCATTGTGGTGGATCTGTGCGGCATCAAAGAATATGTATGCTCTCCGCTGGATGAGCTGGCCCGGCAATACGGCTGCATCTACATCGGCGGCCACCCCATGGCAGGGCGGGAATTCTCTGGCTATGCCTACTCTCTGCCCTCTCTATTTGAAGGCGGCAGCATGATCCTCACCCCCATGGAGAGTTCCACTCCCCAGGCGGTAGAGGAAATGACCCAGTTATTTTACCAATTGGGTTTTGCCCGGGTTGTCACCACCACTCCCCAAAACCACGACCGCATGATCGCCTTTACCTCCCAGCTGGCCCACGTGGTTTCCAGCGCCTACATCAAAAGCCCCGAAGCTGCGCTCCATCAGGGCTACAGCGCGGGCAGTTACAAAGATCTGACCCGGGTGGCCCGTCTCAATGAGGACATGTGGACCGACCTCTTTCTGAAAAACAGCGGGCCTCTCACCCATGAGTTGGACGGCCTCATCCAGCGTCTGACCCAATACCGGAACGCCATTGCCGGGCAGGATGCCGAAACTCTGCGCCAGCTGCTGCGGGAAGGCCGGGAACGCAAAGAAGCCATTGGATAATCTCATCCCTCCGAACTCATTCGGAGGGATTTTCTTTGCCTCTTTTGGGCAGACTATTGAAATTTGTCCTGGTTTTTTATATGATAATAGGAGAGTTTTTACCATGTGATTCCAATATCAAAATACAAGGAGGTTCCTCTCATGATTCAGGATCTGCACAAACTGCAAAACGGCAGCGACATTCGCGGCGTGGCGGTAGACGGCGTACCGGGTGAACCGGTGACGTTGACCCCCGACGCTTCCTATACCCTGGCCGGCGGCTTCCTCACCTGGCTGTCCGCCAAGACCGGCAAACCGGTGGGACAGCTGAAAATCTCAGTGGGACACGATTCCCGCATCTCGGCCCCCAGCCTCAAGGCCGCTGTGTGCAGTGCCCTGCAAAGCGGCGGCGCGCAGGTGATTGACTGCGGACTGTCCTCCACTCCTTCCATGTTCATGTCCACCGTATTCCCGGAATTTGCCTGCGACGGTGCCATCATGATCACCGCCAGCCATCTGCCCTACAACCGCAACGGTCTGAAATTCTTTGACAAAGACGGCGGTCTGAACAAGGGTGATATCACCGCGCTGATTGACCGAGCCATCCAGGGGACTCCCGCTGTGGCAGGCGGAACGGTGACCCCAGCCGATTTGCTGGAAGTGTATTCCGCCTTCCTGCGCCGCAAAATCTGCGAGATGGTGGATCATCCCACCGACCATGACCGTCCCCTCACCGGGCTGAAAATCGTGGTGGACGCAGGCAATGGTGCCGGCGGCTTCTTTGTGGAAAAGGTTCTGCAGCCTCTGGGTGCCGACACCACCGGCAGCCAGTTCCTGGAACCGGACGGCACCTTCCCCAATCACATCCCCAACCCTGAAAATCAGGAGGCCATGGAATCCATCTGTGCTGCGGTATTGGCCAATCACGCCGATGTGGGCATCATCTTTGACACCGATGTGGACCGCAGCAGCGCAGTGGACAAGTTTGGCCACGAAATCAGCCGCAACGCCATTGTAGCTCTGGCAGCCGCTCTGGTGTGCGAGGATCACCCCGGTACCACCATTGTCACCGACTCCGTCACCTCCGATGAACTCACCGTCTTTATTGAAAAGGAACTGGGTGGGGTGCATCACCGTTTCAAAAGAGGATACAAAAACGTCATCAACGAAGCCATCCGGCTCAATCAGGAAGGCACCGACTGCCAGCTGGCCATTGAAACCAGCGGCCACGCTGCCCTCAAGGAAAACTACTTCCTGGACGACGGTGCTTACCTGGCCACCCGTATCCTGATCAAGGCGGCCCGTATGGCTCTGCAGGGACAGTCGCTGGATACCCTCATCGCCGGTCTCAAGCATCCCCTGGAGGAAAAAGAACTGCGGTTCCACATCACCTGTGAGGAATTTGGCGCCTATGGCGATCAGGTGCTGGCCGATCTGAAAGCCTACAGCCAGCAGCACCCCGAATTCCAACTGGCACCCGTAAACCACGAGGGCCTGCGCTTCTCCTTTGACGCCGCCAACGGCAACGGCTGGTGCCTGCTGCGCAAATCTCTGCACGATCCCATCATGCCCATGAATGTGGAGAGCAACGACCAGGGCGGCTGCCAGGTGATCTGCCGCAAGATGCTGGACTTCCTCAGCCAGTATGACCAGCTGGATCTGACTCCCCTTCGTGACTTTCTGAAATGAAAGGACAACGGGAAATTCTCTCCTCTCACCACTCAGGTCCACTGCGGGTTCACTTCATTGATGAATGGCGGGGCGTCCTCATCCTGTATGTGATCCTCTACCACCTTTTGTATGATCTGGCAGTGCTCTTTCCCCCTGACATCCCCTGGATGTTCAGCGATTGGATGGAAACGCTGCGGGACACCATGACCGGCATGCTGATCTTTATTTCCGGCATCTCCTGCCGGTTTTCCCACAGCAATGCCCTTCGCGGCGGCAGGCTATTGCTCATTGCACTGGCCCTCACGCTGGTCACCTGGCTGGTAATGCCGGAGCAGCTCATCATCTTTGGCATTTTACACTTCTTCAGTGTGAGCATGCTGCTGTACGCGCTGCTGGAACGGCTGCTGCGGCCGGTTCCCCCCTGGTGGGGCGCAGGCATCAGCCTGCTGCTCTTTTTCACCACCTACCGGCTGCGTGTGGGGCATCTAGGAATCATCCGTCCCCTTGTCTTCCAGCTTCCGGAAGGCCTACGAGAAAACTTCCTGTGCTTTGTGCTGGGCCTTCCCACCCAGGGATTCTCCTCGGCGGATTACTATCCTCTACTGCCCTGGATCTTCCTCTTTCTGGCGGGCAGCTTTATTGGGCCTCTGCTGCAGGAAGGCCGCGCCCCAGCCTTCTTTTACCAACGGCACGTGCGGTGGCTGGCCTTCACTGGCCGTCATACCCTGTTGCTCTATCTGGTGCATCAGCCAGTACTACTAGCCATTCTCACTCTGATTTACCATTAAAAAATCCCCGGGCCGCCAATTGGCAGCCCGGGGATTTTTCTTTTTTACAGCAATAGGAAATAACTCATGGCAGTTGGCACAGTCATCACAGCCGTTGTACTTACAGCGCCCACGCATCCCTTGAATGCGTAGAACAAAACCACTGCTACAATGGTAAATCCCAAAGCGGGAATTCCCAGATAAAACAGCAGCATGGCACCAATGACCACAACCACCAAGACCCCAATAATTGTAAAGAATTCCATAAATCTACCCCTATTTTTTTATTTTCTCCCAATATTCTACTCAAACCGGGTTTGTTTGTCAATATCCTCCATGTTATGTTTTCCGGGCTTTGTATTACAACAGCCAGGCCCCCGCCAGAGAGGTGAGCCATCCCACCGCTGGAATGGTGAGAATACAGCAGGCTGTGGTCACCACCACACCCGACAAAACATACTCACCATCAGAGCCATTCTCATTGGCCACCATGCTCAGCGAAGCCATCACCGGCATGGATGCCGAAATGGCCAGGAAAAAACTAATTTCCTGTGGGATACGGCACAACAATACCAACACATATACCACCACCGGAGCCACCAGCATTTTACACACCACAATTAAATATGCGGCGGGCCGGGTAAAGGTCTTGCTCCACTCCGCATAATAGAAAAGCCCTCCAATGTAAATCAGAGAAATGGTACCGCTCACACCACCCACGCTGGTTAAGGTTTTGTTGACGATCTCGGGCAGTTCAATACCGGCAAACACAAAAATCACAGCCAGTGTAATGGCCGCTGTACAGGGGTTGACCATCTTTTTGAGATTTTGCTTCCAGTCAGGAGCGCTGCTGCCTTTCGGTGTGGTCAGCCGCACACCCAGCGTCCACAGCAAAAGCTGATCTGGCACTGTATAGGCGGCCAAATACGCCATGCCATGCTGAGGAAACAACGCCAACAGCAGCGGAATTCCGATAAATCCCATATTACCGAACACACACATGGCCTGGTGTGCCCGATAGGTTTCTCCTCCCAGGCGTCCCAATCGTCCGGTGCAGATTCCCAGTCCCCACAGCAGAAAATCCATCACAAATACCGCTACGATAATGGAACTGCACTGCAGCAAAATCTCTGCAGTGGCTCCATTGATGGTGTTGGTGAAGATGAGCATAGGCAGAAAAACCCGAATCACCAGTGAAGCCACTGTGGCCAGTCCCCGCTGGTCCAGCACCTTCAGCCGCACCGCCAAATACCCAATGGCGATGAGAATGACAAAGGAAATCATCTGCTGCCCGATAATCAAAACCTGTTCCATCGTTTCCCTCAATCCTTTCCGTGCGGTATCCCCGCTCCGCACAAAAAACGGCGGGACCGGAAAGTCCCGCCGCCATCATTTGCTGTCTGACAATCAGAAGTGCAGCATTACCTTGAGCATATTGGCGCCGTTGGTGGCAAATTCCTCAAATGCCTTGGGAGCTTCCTCGTAGGAGAACTCATTGGTGATCAGCTTGGAAATATCCACCTTGCCGCTCTTCACAGCCTCAATCAGTTCCATAAAGTCAGCCTTTACCGCATTTCTGGAACCAAAGATGTTCAGCTCCTTCTTCTGGATCAGGCTGAAGTTGAAGTCCAGATTCTTCTTGCCAATGCCAATGAGCACCATACGGGCGCCAAAAGCAGCAGCGTCAATGCAATTTTGGAAAGTAGAAGGCAGACCAACTGCTTCAATGGTCACGTCGAAACCATTGCCGCCGGTAATTTCCTCTACCGCCTTGTCCAGTGCTTCGGGGCTGTCGTTCACAATGGTGCCGTCCACACCGAAGTACTTCTTGGCATACTCCAGCTTAGCGGGAGCCACATCACACATGTATACTTCACCGCCGAACATCTTGGCAGCGGTGGCAGCCAGCACGCCGATGGTACCAGCGCCTACCACCAGCACCTTGTCACCGGGCTGTACCTTGGCGCGCTTCACGCCATGATAGCTGATGCAGAAAGGTTCGATGGTAGCCAGAGTCTTGGGATCCAGGCCCTGTCCGTCATAAATACGGTCGATGGGCATGGTGATGTACTGACGGAATGCGCCGTCCCGCTGTGCACCCATGGTTTCATTGGAGGTGCAGCAGTTCACCAGGCCACGCTGGCAGGAATAGCAGTGTCCGCAGTTGAAATAGGGGTTGCAGGTGACGATCATGCCAGGCTTGAGGCCCTTGTCATTTTCGCCGATCTCCACGATTTCCGCGGAGAATTCATGGCCGGGGATACGGGGATAATCCGCATAAGCAAAGGTACCGCGATAGGTGCCCAGATCACTGCCGCAGATGCCGCCGTACAGCAGCTTCAGCAGAGCTTCTCCCTTCTGGGGTACGGGCATTTCATCTTCCCGAATGATGACTTTTCCCGGGGTCTCAATCAGAATCGTTTTCATGTTTGCTACACTCCTATCTCATATTTTAGTCATTTGATCTGCCGATGGGGAACCTTTATCCACTGTAGTTGGTGGGTTTGGACAAATGCCCCCTTTTGTATATGCAATATTATACCACAGCTTTTCTCCATTTGCATCCATTTCCACAGCGTATTGTAAGCGGTTACATTTTTATATGACCTCTTTTTCACTTGTTTTCTTTGATTTTCTGTTTTTTTCGCTGTTTATTGTGCGTTTGCTGTACCTGGCAACAAAGAAGGCACTTTTCCCTGCCGAAAAGGAAAAGTGCCTTTGTTTCATATCCCATCAGTGCTTTTGATAAAACTCATCCACCGCGGCAAAGAATGCATGAATGTTCTCCCACTTGGACATGGGCGGGATGTCACAGCCGGAAGAAATCACAAAATTAGGATACTTGCAGCATTCCTCCATCACCTTCCAGGTGGCTTCCCGAATGGACTGGGGAGTGCCGTTGCGGAACTCAGCCGCCGGGTCCACATTGCCCATAGCGATGGTTTCCGGCGGAATATGAGTCATCATTTCCGCCATGGAAATGGCATTGCCAAAATGATAGGCGGCACAACCGGTAGCCAAAATGGAATCAATCATCTGGATGGTACAGTTGCCGCAATTGTGGTACACCACAATAAAATTATCATCCTGCACAGCGTCCACCACACGCTTCACATAGGGACCGGAGAACTCTTCCGCCAGCGCTGGAGAGAGCAGACCAGCCAGCGGTTCCGCCATCACGATGCCGTTGGCCCCCACTGCCTTGTATGCTTTGGCATATTCAATGAGGAAATCGGTCACCTTATCCAACAGAATGTGCACCATATCCGGCTCAGTATAGCAGTTCACCATGGCTTCGGTCACATCCATCAACCTTCCTGCCAACGAGAAGGGCCCAATGATTCCCGCCAGTACCGGACGGTCCTCAATGAGCTTTACTGCCTTTTCCATGGCTTCAATGTAAATCTTGGTGCGGCATGCCCCCACCTGGGGAATCTGCAACGCATTGGCCTCTTCCTCACTGGTCACCACACTGCCGATCACCGTAGGCACCTCATCATCAGAATAACGAATGGTAGCGCCAAAACATTCTGCTTCCACCGACAAATCCATCAAGCTCACAGAAGCACCGGAATCCACCGCATCCGCCACCATCTTCATTCCCTTAGCCTGGGTATCGCTATTGGAAATCAAGTCCTTGACGCTGATGTTCATCAGCTGAATGGCCGGGAAAGAAAGCACCGGTATAGCTTTTTTAACAGAAGCGCTTCGCATGTCCTCCAACCATTTTTTCATATTTCTTTCCATAAGTTGATTGCTCCTTTCGCCCAAGAGATTCATTTCATTGTCTTTATTGTACACTTCGTTGGATCTTTTTTATTGCAATAAATCTCAACTTTTGGAAAATTGTTATCCATTTTTTCCCTTTTCATACAAAAAAGCGGCCCCCCTCAGGGGCCGCTTTTTGAATTATGCCTCAAACATCATACCATCCACATAACGATCCATAAAATAGGGGTCGGTGGACAATTCCACATTGCGTGCCTGCCGGGCAATTTCTTCACTGCGGTGCAGCAGCTGACTGCTGAGCAGCTGCGCCGTTGCACCCATACCGGCGGCGTTGCCCACCACAATGGACTTATCTGCAAATCCTCCGGGAATCAATCCAATGCGCTCCGCATTGCGCACATTGAGAAAACTGCCAAAGCCACCGGCTATGTACAGGTGATCCAACTGATCGGCGTTGAGCTCACAGTGACGGATCAGCGTTTCCATACCAGCACAGATGGCCGACTTGGCCAGCTGAATGGCCCGGATGTCCTGCTGGGTAATCACGACACCGCTGTCGCCCAGGCGAAACGCCACGCTGTCTTCCACTTCGGTAAACAGATGGCCCCAGGTTTCATTTTCCTCATCCAGCACGCCGGTTTCGTCGATGACGCCCATTTCCAACAGGGTGGCCACCGCATCGATGATGCCGCTGCCACAGATGCCAGTGGCAGCACCGCCGCCAATCACTTCCCAGGCCAACTTGCCGTTTTCCAGCCAAACCTTGCTCACGGCGCCATCCACGCCGTTCATGCCCATGTAAATTCCAGCACCTTCAAAGGCAGGACCTGCCGCAGTGGAACAGCAAAGCAGTTTCTCCCCCACCTTCAGCGCCATTTCACCATTGGTGCCAATGTCCACCATCAGGCTGTTTTCCGGCTTATCACAGATATCGCAGGCCAAAATGGCACTGGTGATATCCCCGCCCACAAAAGCCGCGATGCAGCGGGTGAGATAAATCTGCGCATCCTTTTCCAGTTCAATGCCCACTTCCTGCGCGGGCATCCACCGGCCATAGACTTCATCCATCTCAAAAGGCGCGGTGGCGATGGAATCAGTGGGATGATTCATCAGCAGATAGAGCATGGCGGTATTGCCGGTGATCACACCCCGAGCCACCTGCTCTCTCTTGATCTGGTGTTTTTCACAAATCTCATTGAGCAGCTGGTCTATGCAAGTGCGAATGGCTTCTGCCAGCCGCTCGCCCTCTCCCGCCAGGGATTTTTCAATGCGGGAAATCACGTCGGCGCCAAAGGCAGACTGAGGATTACGGGCACAAGCCTGCCCCACCAGACTTCCATTTTGCAGATCATACAAGTACACCACCACTGTGGTAGTGCCAATGTCCACCGCCATGCCATATCCCTCTCCCGGGTCGGGCTGGAAGGCAGGCAGACAGCCTGTGGAAACAATGCCATCCATCTTTTTCTTCTCCGGCAATATGACGGTACAATCTCCCATGGCATCGGTGACACAAGCCAAACGCACTCCCGCAGCCAGTTCCTCCGGTGTCAGCGTTTCTCTCTCTTTTTCGGTGAGGGGAGAGAGTTCTCCCACTGCCTGCACCTTACATTTGCCGCAGCGTCCCTTGCCTCCGCAGGGCATGTCAAAGCTGATTCCATTTTCGGTGATAACGGTTGACAATTTGACCGGCTGACGGTATTCTGTTGTTGTGCTGATATTTTGATGTTGGATGGTAATCTTCATACAGCGCCTCCGTGATGATCCAATTCTCTCTCTTCATCATATCGAAAACCTCCAAAAAAATATAGAACTTTCTTTGTTTTTTTTGGAATATTTTGAAAAGGAGGAACTTCATTATGCGCATCCACATCATTGCCTGTCAGGTATTGGGGCGGGAACTTGGCTACTACGCGGCGCTCAGTCCCCATATCGTGGATATTCACTGGCTACCCCAAGGCCTGCACGAAACCCCTCAGCTTCTCAAACGTCAGCTGCAGTTGGCCATCCGAGAAGCGGAAGACCGTACCAAATGTAAACCGGACGTCATCGCGTTGGGCTATGGTCTGTGCTCCAACGGCGTGCTGGGGCTGTGTGCTCGGGAAACCCCGCTGGTTGTCCCTCGTACCGACGACTGCATCGCCCTGTTTTTGGGTTCCCAAAAACGGTATCTGGAGCTGTTCCAGCAATACAACGGCACCTATTGGGTGAACAACGGCTGGCTGGAGCATGCCTATGTTCCTTCGGAGGAAAATGTAAAAAAACGCCACGCTGAATATGTGGAACTGTACGGAGAGGACAACGCCGATTTCCTGCTGGATCAGGACCAGCAGTGGCAGCACAATTACAATTGCTGCGGCTACATCACCTCCCCGGTGTACATAAATCCCGATTATGAAGAGCAGGCAAAGGCAATCAGCCAATTTCAAAACTGGAAGTATGCCCATATTGAAGGGGATACCCGTATGCTGGAAATGCTGGCAGGCGGTCAGTGGCCGGAAGAGGAATTCCTCACCTGCCCGCCCGGATTCCATGTAGAAGCCAGTTTTGACGTCAACAAAATCAAGGCCGTCCCCAACGACGGAACAGAAAGGATTTAACACACTATGCTGCTGGACCTGTCTTTGAAATGCCTGCGCTATGGGCACCACCTTACCGGATTGTGTCAGGTGGAGTGCGGCGTATTGGATGCCGAAAAGCAGGACTTTGTTTCGTCTGACAACAACACACCTCACTTTTGTACCACCTGCGGTTTTCCGGGCTGTGCCTATCGCAATACCCACTTTTACGGCTGCAGTGAAGCATACCGTTGGAATGGAAAATACATCTACTATTGCCCCGCCGGACTGATCTTCGTGGCCACCTCCATCTCGGATGACCGGGGCCTCAATGCAGGCGCTCTGATTGCAGGGCCGGTGGTGATGGGCAATGTTTCCGATCTGCTGCAGGAGCTCACCTATCCTCCCCTCACCGAAAAACTTTTGCATTTGCCGGTATTTACCACCACCCGCATCAATCACCTGGCGGAAATCATGACGGCGGTATCCACCTACGCCAGTGGTATGCCGCTGAGCAAAGCCGGCACCTTTGTCTATGAACAGGACAAAATCCTCAACAATATCTACAATGTAAAAGCCATCTATGAGAAACAGCCGGAGGACGAACACTATCCCATTGAATATGAAAAGCAGCTCCACGACCTCATCTGCAAAGGAGACAAAGCCGGTTCTCAGGCGCTGCTCAACGACATATTGGGTTATGTGTTTCTGGCCAGCGACTTTGACTTGGAGATGATCAAAACCCGAGTGCTGGAACTCATTGTCATCCTCTCCCGGGCCACCATCGACGCCGGAGCGGACATCAGCGAAATTTTCTGTTTCAACCGAAATTACATCAAGGAAATTGAACATTTCACCGACATCGAAGATTTGAGTGTGTGGATCACCGGTATCATGCACCGATTCATCAACTACTCTTTCGACTTCACCGATGTCAAACACTCCGACGTGGTGTACAAGGTGATGAAATACATCAAGCAAAACTACTCCCAAAAGATCACCCTGGAAGATCTGGCAAAACATGTCTACCTGAGCAAATCCTACCTCAGCAGCATTTTTAAGGAAGAAACCGGATGCAGTCTCTCTTCTTACATCAACCAGGTCCGGGTGGAAAAGAGCAAGCTCATGTTGCTGGATAGTACCGGTTCTCTGGCGGGCATCGCCTCGCTGTGTGGATTTGAAGATCAGAGTTATTTCACTAAGGTTTTTAAAAAAATTGTGGGGGTATCCCCCAAGGTCTACCGGGATAGCAGAGGTGTCGTCAAATCATAAACACGTATTCACAGCCGCGGGATGCAATTCCCGCGGCTCTTTTTTTATACTGGGGGATTGGAAAATAAATTACCAAAATGCATAATATTTTTCTATATCTCCCGCCCCATTTGTTCTAGAATATAGGCAATGAAACAAATTCACCACAAAGGAGAAGAAAATCATGAGCATTTTAGTAGAAATCAGCGAACTTCTGCAAAAGGGCCGCGCCCCCAAGGTCAAGGAACTGGTTCAGCAGGCCATTGATCAGGGCATCACCCCCAAGGACATCCTGGAAGAGGGTCTGCTCAGCGGTATGAACATCATTGGCGAAAAATTCAAGAACAATGAAGTGTTCGTTCCTGAAGTTCTGATCGCAGCCAGAGCCATGAACGCCGGTATCGGCATCCTGAAGCCTTACCTGGTAGCCGCTGGTGTGGAATCCGCTGGCGTAGCCGTCATCGGCACCGTAAAGGGCGACCTGCATGACATCGGTAAGAACCTGGTGAAGATGATGCTGGAAAGCAAGGGCATCAATGTAATCGATCTGGGTGTGGACGTTTCCGCTCAGGCTTTCTATGACGCTGCTATGGAGCACGGTGCCAAGATCGTATGCTGCAGCGCTCTGCTGACCACCACCATGAACGAAATGAAGAACGTTGTGGATCTGTTTGTAGCCAACGGCAAGCGCGACGATGTGAAGATCATGATCGGCGGCGCTCCTGTAACCCAGGCTTTCGCTGACTCCATCGGCGCTGACTGCTACACCACCGATGCCACTTCCGCTGCTGAAGCCGCTCTGGCATTCTGCAAGGAGTAATTTCGCTTTTTCATCCTAATCCTTATTTATATTGGAAAAGGGCCAATCCCGTTTGGGATTGGCCCTTTTCCATTTGTGATTGATTATTCCATTCCGTAGAGCAGAGCGTTGCAGATGGCAGCCGCCACATTGCTGCCGCCCTTTCTGCCCCGGGCTACAATGGAAGGGACTGGTGCGGAGAGAATCAACTCCTTTGCCTCCACCACATTGACAAATCCCACCGGCACGCCAATGATCAGGCAGGGCTTCAATGCCTCCTGTTTCATCAGTTCATACAGTTTCACCAATGCGGTGGGGGCGTTGCCAATGGCAAAAATCAGCGGTTTTTGCAGCTGCGCCGCTTTTTCCATACAGACGGTGGCTCGGGTGACTCCCCGTTCCCGGGCGATTTTGGCCACGTCAGGGTCGCTCATGAAACAGTGCACCTCTCCACCGTACTGGGCCAGCCGGGTCTTATTAATCCCCGATCGGGCCATCTGGGTATCGGTGACTATGTCCGCTCCCTGCCGAATGGCCTCCCGGGCCTGCTCCACCACCCCGGGTGTAAAGCACAGGGTATCCGCATAATCAAAATCGGCAGTGGTGTGAATCACCCGCTTGATGACCGGGGCCAACACCGGGTCCAGCTCCCGTCCCAGCTCCTGCTGAATGATCTCCATACTGCGCTTTTCAATGTCCGCAGGCTGCACCTGCTGCAATGTAATTTTCATACTCCCGCCTCCAGAATGTCATATACCCGGCTCATGTCCATATTTTGACGGATGCCCTCCGCCAGCAGATCATACTGCCGCTCTTTGTATTCCTTCCAATCCACTGCCAGCAGCCCCTCAGGGTCAATGCCCTTCCGAGCGCACAGCGCGGCAATCAGCCCCCGCACAACTTCTTCGCTGTCAAAAATCCCATGGAGATAGGTGCCATACACCCCATCTGCACAGGCTCCGTCCAGCTTTTCCTGGCCGTTGACCCGCAGCCGGGTCATGTTTCCTACCTCTTGTAGGAATTCGGTTTCTCCCATGTGGATCTCGTAGCCTTCCGCTCTGGCTCCGCTCATGGGCGCCAAGACACCTTCCAGCGGCTGAATCTGTCCTTCCGCCCGAGTACGGGTTTTTTCCATGGCAAAGACCGTCCGCAGCGGCAGCAGCCCCATGCCTTCCATGGTGCCTCCCTCTTCCGCTCCATAGGGGTCCGCCAGCGTCCGCCCCAGCATCTGGTATCCTCCGCAAATTCCCATCACCGGAGTGCCGGCGCTGTGGCGTTTGAGGATCTCTGCCTCCAGCCCGCAGCTGCGCAGCCACTTGAGATCTCCCATGGTATTTTTGGTGCCCGGCAGCAAAATGAGATCCGGATCTTTCAGCTCCCGCACCGACTTCACATACCGCACCGTCAAGCCATCCACGCTCTCCAAGGGTCCAAAATCCGTAAAATTGGAAATGCGGGGCAGACGAATCACCGCGATGTCCAGCAATCCTGCCTGATCCCGGCGGTCAAACCGCTCGGTAAGGCTGTCCTCATCATCGATGTCCACATGCAGATAGGGGATGACCCCCACCACCGGTTTGCCTGTGATCTGTTCAATCATATCCAGCCCCGGCTGCAAAATGCGCTTATCTCCCCGGAATTTGTTAATGATGAGTCCTTTGAGCAGCTCCCGCTCTGCCGGTTCCAGCAGGGATACTGTACCAGCCAGAGAGGCAAACACACCGCCCCGGTCAATGTCTCCGGCAAGCAGCACCGGCGCTCCTGCCATCTGGGCCATCCCCATATTGACGATGTCCTCGCTTTTCAGGTTGATTTCCGCCGGACTTCCTGCGCCTTCCAGCACAATGATGTCAAACTCCTCGCTGAGCCGCTGATAGGCCTGCATGATATCGGGAATCAGCTGTTTTTTATAGCGGAAATAGTCCACCGCGCTCATATTGCCCCGTGGAACGCCGTTGACGATCACCTGAGAGCCGGTGTCATTGGTGGGTTTCAGCAAAATGGGGTTCATCTCCACCATAGGGGCAATGCCCGCCGCTTCGGCCTGCATCACCTGTGCCCGTCCCATCTCATAGCCATCCTGGGTGATGAAAGAATTGAGCGCCATATTTTGTGATTTGAAGGGCGCCACCCGATAGCCATCCTGCCGGAATACCCGACACAGCCCCCCGGCCAGCAAGCTTTTGCCTGCATTGCTCATGGTGCCCTGAATCATGATTGCCTTTGCTTTTTTTGCCATTTTCACGCCTCCTGTATCCGCTCCAAAGCGGCCAGCAGCCGCCCATTTTCCTCCGGTCCGCGCACCGCGATCCGCCAGTCCCGTTCATCCAGGCCCTGATAATTGGCGCAGCTGCGCACCAAAATACCTGTCTGTCGGAGTTTCTCTCCCAAATCAGACCGGGGACTGCGGAAAAAGAGATAATTGGCCGCACCCGGCAGCACTTCCATACCGGCTTTTCGCAGCCCTTCCATCAGACGGGCCCGCTGCTCCCGTACCAGTTTGCGGCTGCGACATACATAATCTGTCTCCCTCAATGCAGCCAGACCCGCTGCCTGGGCCAATGTGGACACACCCCAGGGCTGTCCCGCCTCCGCTACCGCTTCCAGCAGCTGCGGATCGGAACACAGACAATATCCCAGCCGGACTCCCGCCATGGCATAGATTTTGGTGAAGGCCCGCAGCACCACCATCCCCGGAAATTCCCCCAGGTAGGGCACCATGGACTGGCTGTCCTCCACGAAGTCGTGGAAACACTCATCCACCACCAAAATGGTCCCCGTCGCCTGACAGCGCCGGGCAATTTCCAGCAGTAATGTTCGGGAAGTCAGACTGCCGGTGGGATTGGCGGGATTGCATAAAAACAGCATCCGAATCCCCCGCAGTTCCTCCAAAATTCCAGCTGTGAGAGTAAATCCATCCTCCCGTTTCAGTTCATGTTGCCGCACCTGCCAGCCCGCGCCGGTCATGGCCTTTTCATACTCGCTAAACGCCGGAGCGGTTACCATCCCCCGCCCCGGAGCCATGGCTCGCGCCAACCGGAAGATCAAATCCGCGGCGCCATTGCCGCACAAAATCCACTGAGACGGTACTCCTTCAGCCTCTCCCAATGCCTGCCGCAACTGCCGGCAAAAAGGGTCGGGATAAATGTCTGCCTCTGCCGCGCTACGGGCAATGGCCTCCCGCACCCCCGCCGGCATTCCCAGCGGATTGATGTTGGCGGAAAAGTCCAAAAGACCCCGATTGGTCCCATACACATCTCCGCCATGTCCATATCGCTCCATCATGGTTCCTCCTTGATTCGCTGGGGCAATCCACAAACCACTCGGTCCACTGTGCGCGCCTGCTCCGCCAGCCGGCAGCAAGCCCGTCCGGTTTCCTCCCGCCATTGCCGCTCCAACCGGTCCATGGGCACCACGCCGCACCCCACTTCGTCGCATACCACCACCGTATCCGGTCCGATATGTCCTCTCAACAGCTGCTCCACCGGCTTTTTCTCTTCCACCATCCGGCGGATGAGGTGGTGCAGCCCATGCAACAGTGCCGCCGGCTCCGCCGCTTCCAAAGGACAGTCCGCGCCTTCCCGAACCGGCAGAGGACCATAGGTTTTTTGAGCGTACTCCAGTTTATTCTGATACGCGCCTCCCACAATCAACCGCATGTCAATCCTCCTACCAGCACCACTGCCGCCAACACAGCCAATTCACACATCTGCAGGAAAAATCCCGCCAAATCTCCGGTAATTCCGCCGAACTCCCGCTGGGACATCCAGCGATAATATACGAATGCCACCAGTGCCGCCGCTGCCGCTGCCGCACCCACCGGAAGACTGAGCGCCAACATTCCTGCCACACACAGCGCCGCCAGCGTCACCACCACCACGCGCACCCGCCTGCGATGACTGCCATCGGCAAAGGTACGAGCCAGGCTGCTGGAAGGACAGCAAGGAAACGTGACAATGGAAAACGCACTGCCGCACCGGGAGAGAACAAATCCCAGCGCCAGCACGCCTACCATTTCCTGCCGCAGAGGCAGTTGGCTAGCCAATGCGAAATACCCCAGCATCCAACAGCACAGTCCAATGAGGGCAAAGGCTCCCACGTTGCTGTCCTTGAGGATCTGCTGCTTGCGCTCAGGGGGTTGATTGCTGGCCAGAGCGTCCATGGTGTCGCAAAATCCATCCACATGAATCCCACCGGAGAGCAAAATAGGCAGCAGAGTAATCCCCGCTCCCAGCAGGATTCCATCCCAGTGAAAGTGAAGTGCCAGCCAGCTCCACAGGCACACCGCACCGCCGATCACCGCTCCCACCACAGGGAAAAAGCACAGGGTATATTTCATGTTGCGGTCATTCCACTCCGCCATGGGGGTGGGGATGGCGCTGTACATGCCAAAGGCAATCAGCAGGCCGTTCCACAGTTGTTTCATCTCACTTCGTCCTTTCTGCACAGAGGAATCCCACACACCACTTCGTATACCTGTTGCGCCTGCTGCGCCAGTTCCCGGTTGAGCTGAGCCATACATTCCAGATAGGCGGTGGTTTCCTCCGGATACTCACCCCCATCAGAGGAGAGTTCTCCGGTGACCACCACCACATGCCGGCAGATTCCAGTCAGATGCGCAATCCCCCGACGAATCGCCGGCAATGTGCCGTCTCCGGCTCCCTGGGGGGAAAACATCTCGTTGGCGGCCAGTGTGGTCAGACACTCCAAAAGCACCGTACTGCCCAGAGGCACCTGCGCCTCTTCCAGCGCCACCGGACATTCCACTGTGGAAAAGCCCTTGCCCGCCCGCAGCGCCCGGTGCCTCCGGACTCTGGCCCGGTCTTCCTCATCCCACACCTGCATGGTGGCCACATAGCACAGCGGTCCGCCCAGTTCCATACAAATGCGCTCTGCCACCGCGCTTTTTCCACTGGCAGCGCCGCCTGTCACCAAAACCAGCATGGCTCACACCAGTGGCTGGTACGCTTCGATGTCCGTTTCATCAAAGGTGCTCATGCCGTGATAGACCGCCAATGCCATGTCCAGCAGCGGCATGGCTGCCACTGCACCGGAACCTTCTCCCAGCCGCATCCGGGCATGAATCATGGGAGACAGCCCCAGTGCTTCCATCACCAGCCCGGAGGCAGGTTCCTGGGACATGTGACTGGCGATCATGTACTCACTGGCAGTGGGACACATCCGTACCGCGCACAACGCCGCCACTGCGGAAATGAAACCGTCAATGAGTACCGGAATGTGACAGATGGCTCCCCCCAGGAACACACCGGTGAGGCCCGCCAAATCCAGGCCGCCCACTTTGGCCAACACATCCACCGGATCTTTGGCGTCCGGCTGATGCAGGGCGATGGCCTGCCGGATGGCGCCGATTTTCCGTTCCAGTCCCTGACTGGACAGTCCGGCTCCCCGGCCTGTCATTCGTTCCACCGGCTGCTGCAGCAGTACCGCAGCCACTGCGCTGCTGCTAGTGGTGTTTCCGATTCCCATTTCCCCAGTGGCCAGCAGCTGGTAGCCCTGCTGGGCTTTTTCCTGCACCAGCCGAATACCCACTTCAATGGCCTGCTCACACTGAGTGCGGCTCATAGCGGGTTCTTTTGCCATGTTGCGGGTCCCCCGCATCACATGTTCATCCCGCACACCTTCCACCGGCTCGGCCATGCCAATGTCCACCGGCCATATCTCACTATGGGCCACATCGCTCATATGGCACAGACTGGTACAGTGCCGGGTCATATTCCCCGCCACAATGCCAGTGACATCCTGACCGCACTGGGTGACGCCCTCTGCCACCACACCATTGTCGGCACACATCACAAGAGTCCCCCGCTTGCCAATCTCCACCCGGGGAGTTCCCTGCATGCCTGCGATTCGAATGATGTTTTCCTCCAGCAATCCCAGGCTGCCCAATGGTTTCGCCAAATCGTTCCAATGCTTCTGCGCCTGTTCCATGGCCCCCCGGTCCGCCGGCCGAATGGTCTCAATGGCTTCATAGATGTTCATGATGATAGACCTCACATTCCTTGATGAATCGAGCTGCCACCTGAGGGCAGCCATACCAGTACAGATGGGGGAATCCGGCAAACAGTCGTTTTCCTCCGGTTACACAGCTCCAGCTCCGGCTTCCCACCGGTTTGCGGGCGGTACAAGCCGCGCCCTCGCTGTCGCTGTCAAAATAGTGAAACTCATGGGCGGGCATACTCTCTCCTCGACCGCACAACAGGGTATCCTGCTCTGCGGTCAGCGTGACATACCCAAACCGCTGCAGTTTATGCCGGTTGTGGCAGCCCCCGGGCAATGCACCCACCATGGGCCAGCCCTCAATGTGCTCATGCAGGTACATAAAACCTCCGCACTCCGCCACACAGGGCATTCCTGCCTGCAATGCCTCTCGAATCTCCCGCCGAAGGCTCTCGTTGCCGCTGAGACGCTCCAGATAGAGCTCCGGATATCCTCCACCCAACAGCAGCCCATCCACTGCGGGAAGATGCGCATCCTCCAGCGGACTGAACTCCACCAGCTGGGCTCCCATCCGGCGCAGCAGATCCAGATTATCCTCATAATAGAAGCAAAAAGCCTTGTCTCGGGCCACACCGATGCGTACCGGTGTCTGAGGCTCCCATTCCGGTTCCTGGTGAGATGGCAATGGTTCAGCCTGTGCGGCCAGCTCCAAAAGCCCTTTCCAATCCACCGTCTGCTGTGCCTGCCGGCCCAGCCGCTCTACAATTTCCCGTAAATCTTCTACCTCGGCGGCGGTGACCAATCCCAGATGACGGCTTTCCAGCCGGCAGTCGGGCATGGGCGGAAAGTACCCAAGCACCCGCACACCGCAGGACTGTTCAATCTCCCGGCGCAGACCGGGATACAGCATAGGAGACAGCTGGTTCAGGATCACACCTACAATGCGGCTGTCTTCCCGAAATCGCATAAAACCCTGAATCACCGCGCACACCGACAGAGAAAGGCCCCGGCATCCCACCACCAGTACCACCGGAGTCCGGGTGGCGCGGGACAGGTCATAACTGCCCGCCCGGGGAGTGGTTCCCCCCATGCCGTCGTAATATCCCATCACTCCTTCGATGAGCGCCACATCCGCCGCCGAGCCATGCCGGTGCAGCAGATGACAGGTGGTGGGTTCATCGGTGAAAAACAGATCCAGATTGTGGCAGGGCTGCCCCAGCACCTGGCTATGAAACATGGGATCGATATAATCCGGTCCGCACTTGAAGGCGGCCACCCGCACTCCCTGCTGCCGCAGGCAATGCAGCAGTCCGCAGGTGACAGTGGTTTTCCCACTGCCGCTGCCAGTCCCGGCAATCATCAGTCTATGCATCCATACCACCTGCCTCAAACAGATAAATGGGATTTTCCCCGGTCATCAGGGTATAGGCGCCTGCCATACGTCCCCGGGACACCTGCAGCTGAGTCACACGGTAACCCGGCCAGTCTTTCAGACAGTGAGCGGCTTCCTGGATGGTCTCCAGGCTGATGGCCGTCACCACCACCCGCACCCGGGGATTTTTGTCCCGCACCAGCTCCACAATCTCCGCCAGCCGGCCGCCGCTTCCTCCCACGAACACACTGTCGGGCGGAGGAAGCTCTTCCAGTGCCTGGGGAGCCAGTCCCTCCTTTAACAAGAGGTTCCACGCTCCAAAGTGCTCTCGATTTTGGGCGATCAATTCCGCCGCCTCTCCCTTGCGCTCAATGGCATACACCCGGGCAAAGGGGTCCCGCAGGGCCAGTTCCACTGCCACCGATCCAGTACCGGCGCCTACATCATAGGCCACCCCTCCCCGGGGCAGACGCAGACGGGCCAGCGCCACTGTGCGCACCTCCTGCTTGGTCATGGGGACTTTACCCCGCAGAAACTCCCCGTCCTCCATCTCTCCCCGGTACCGGTACCGGGGCTGTACCGCAGGCAGCAGCAGTACGCTGAGAGAATCAAATTCTCCTTTCATAGCCTCAGCGGGCGTGGTACGCTCTACCTTTTCCTCCGGGTAAGAGAGCCGCTGACCGATGTAGAGAGGCACATTCCCATACCCCGCCTGGGTCAGCTCCTCACAAATACGCTGGACATTGCCACCAGTGAGCACAAAGAGGTCTTTTCCCAAGGAGAGCCAGGGCAGCAGGCTGCCTTCCCGGCCGTGGAGACTCACCATCTCCACCTGCTGCCATGGACGATGCAGCCGGGCACACAGGGTCTGTACACTGCTGATTCCGGGCAGCCAGCAGAGATTTTCCGCTCCCACCCGCTGTTCCAGCGCCTGACACAGCCGCTGTGCTCCGCTGAAAAAGCCCACGTCGCCGCTCATGAGGATAGCCACATCCTCATGAGGACAGGCATCTACACAGGCCAAGATCTCATCCGGGCGCACCGCGCTGTGGCACTGCCGGCCATCCTTTTCCCAGGGGGTCACCAGACGCTCTGCGCCGATGAGACAGCCGCAGCGTCCAATGGTTTCCTCCGCCTGTCGGGTGAGGGTGTCCTCCCGACCCATCCCCACGCCGATCACATATACCCTTCTGTCCATAGGTGTCACCTTCACTTGCCGTACTGTTCCTCGAAAAATTCCCGGGCACATTCCAATGTGTATTCCACATCCTCTTCGGTGTGGGCATTGGAGATGAACATGGCCTCAAACTGGCTGGGGGCCATATAGATGCCCCGGTCCAGCATATGCAGGAAAAACCGGCTAAACTGTGCGGTATCTGCCTGCTTGGCCGATTCATAATCCACTACCGGCCCCTGGGTGAAAAAGATACTGCCCAGACTGCCCACATGATTGACCACCGCAGGCACCTGATATTGGGCCAGAATCTCCTTGAGGCCACCATACAGCTGCAGCCCCAGCTGGGTGATGTGGCTGTAAATCGTCGTGCCATTGCGCAGCAGCTCCAGCTGGGCTATGCCAGCCGCCATGGCCACTGGATTGCCGCTGAGGGTGCCCGCCTGGTAGACCGGGCCCACCGGAGCCACCTGCTCCATCAGCTCCCGGCGTCCGCCATAGGCTCCCACCGGCATACCCGCGCCGATGATCTTGCCAAAAGTGGTGAGGTCGGGCATCACGTCATACAGCCCCTGGGCTCCATCGGGCGCCAGCCGGAAACCGGTGATCACCTCGTCAAAAATCAGCAGTGCGCCGGTTTCATCGCACAGATCCCGCAGGTCCTGCAGAAAGCCCTCCTGAGGAGGTACCACACCCATATTGGCCGCCACCGGTTCCACAATCACCGCGGCGATTTCTCCTTTGTTCTGCTCAAACAACTGCTCCACACTGGCAATGTCATTGTAGGTGGCCGTAAGGGTATCCGCCGCCACGCCGGCCGGTACGCCCGCACTGTCCGGCACACCTGCGGTCATCACACCGCTGCCGGCCTTCACCAGCATGGAATCGCTGTGCCCATGATAACAGCCCGCAAACTTGATTACCTTATCCCGTCCGGTACAGCCCCGAGCCAACCGGATGGCGCTCATCACAGCCTCAGTGCCCGAATTGACCATCCGCACCATCTCGATGGAGGGAACCATCTCACAGATGAGCTTGGCCATAATCAGTTCCCGTTCGGTACAGGCGCCAAAGCTGAGCCCCCCTTCTACCGCTTCCAGCACCGCCTTTTTCACCGCCGGATGGTTATGTCCCAAAATCATGGGGCCCCAGGAATTCACATAGTCGGTATAACATTTCCCGTCCGCATCGTAGATCACCGAACCCTTGGCCCGGGTGATGAAACGGGGAGTTCCGTTGACGTTGCGAAACGCCCGTACCGGACTGTTCACCCCGCCTGGGATCACCTTCTGGGACTGCGCAAACAGATTTTCTGATTTTGTCATGGTTCTCTCTCCTTATCCAATGATTCCCTGGTCCATATAGCCGGCCAGTTCCTTGGCAAAATAGGTCAGCAGAATATCCGCGCCAGCCCGGTACATACTCACCGCGCTCTCGCATACCACCCGCTGCTCATCAATCCAACCCTTCTGGGCGGCGGCTTTGATCATGGAATATTCTCCGCTGACGCTGTAGGCTGCCACCGGCACCTGCACTGCCTGCCGCACGCTCTGGATCACATCCATATAGGACAGCGCGGGCTTCACCATGATGATATCCGCTCCCTCTTCCACATCGGTCAGGGCTTCTTTGATGCCCTCCCGTTTGTTGTGGAAATCCATCTGGTAGCTCTTGCGATCCCCAAAGGAAGGCGCGCTGTCTGCCGCCACCCGGAAGGGACCGTAAAAAGCGGAGGCATATTTCACCGCATAACTCATGATGGGAGTGGAAGTATATCCATTCCGATCCAATTCCTGGCGCATGGCCAGAATCCGACCGTCCATCATATCGCTGGGCGCCACCATATCTGCGCCGGCCTGCACCTGAGACAGGGCAATCTTGGCCATCAGAGGTACCGTTTTGTCGTTGTCCACCTCTTCGCCGCACAAAATACCGCAGTGACCATGGGAAGTATATTCGCACATGCACACATCCCCGATGAGGTACAGCTGGGGAAATTCCTGTTTGGCCACCCGCATGGCCTGCTGTACAATGCCATCCTGAGCATAGGCACCGCTGCCCACCTCATCCTTGTGCTCCGGAATGCCAAACAGCATCACTGCCGGTACGCCTGCCTTGACCACCTCTTCCAGCCCCCGGGCCAATGTATCGGGGCTGTACCGGTACTGACCGGGCATGGCGGAAATCTCCTCTATGATCCCTTTGCCCTCCTGCACAAACATAGGATAGATCAGGGAGGACTTGGACAGGCGGGTTTCTCGCACCATTTCCCGGATTACGCCATTGCCCCGCAGACGACGGGGACGTTTGATCATTTCCATCTCATTCACTCCTTTATTTCCAGCATGCACTCGATCATGCTGTCCATAGTGGCCTGCCGGGCCACCTTGATTTTCATTCCCAGCTTCCGGGCCTCCGCGGCGGTCTGCTCTCCAATGCACACCGCGGTCATGGCGGTGTAATCCGCCCCTTGTGTACAGGCCGCAAAGCCCTTAACGGTGGAGGCGCTGGTAAAAGCGATATAGTCCGCCTCCGCCGCCTGCGCCCCGGCGTCCAATCCCTCGTTTACCCGGTATTCCGTATCGTAGAGGGGAATGTCGTCATAGGAAATACCCCGCTGCGCCAGACCTTCAGTCAGACTCTCGGTACCCATCCGGGCCCGAGGCAGCAGTACCCGTCCGCCTTGCGGCAATGCCTCGGCAATGGCCTGCGCCAGATACTGTGCGCTATAGGTGGAAGGCATGATCTCCACCTGAATGCCCCGCTGCTCGATGGCTTCCCGGGTTGCGCTGCCAATGGCCGCAAACCGAATCCCAGCCAGGCTTCGGATATCCATCCGGCTCCGACGCAATGCGTCAAAGAAATAGGTCACACCCGCCGGACTGGTCAGGGCAATGACATCGTACCGGTCGGGCTGGGCAAGAGCCTGCATCAATGCGTCATTGTTCTCCACAGGACAGGTGCGGATGGCGGGCAGCTCCACCACTTCGGCTCCCAGCGTCCGCAGGCGGCTGCTGAGCCGTCCCGCCCGGTCTTTGGGCCGGGTCACCACGATCTTTTTCCCGCCCAGCGGACGGTCCTCCGCCCAATGAAATTCCTCCGCTAGCCGGCACACCTCTCCCACCACAATGATGGCAGGGGTTTTGATATCCGCCTGCTGGCTGTCTCTCCACAGATGCTCCACGGTGGAAACCACCCGTCTCTGATGGGCGGTGGTCCCCCGCTCCAATACAGCCGCCGGCATATCCGCCGGCATCCCCGCCTGCATCAGCCCCTGCATAATGCCCTCCATGGCGCTGATGCCCATGAGAAACACCAGCGTGCCCTTCAGCCGCACCAACGCCTCATAATCAATGGAAGCGCCGGGCTGTTTGCGGGTATGCCCGGTGATGATGTGCAGAGAGGACACAAAATCTCGGTGGGTGACGGGAATACCATTGTAAGCAGGCACTGAGAGCGCGCTGGTGACGCCGCTCACCACTTCAAAGGGCACATCGTGCTGCCGCAGCAGCTCCAGCTCCTCTCCTCCCCGGCCAAACAGGAATGGGTCTCCTCCCTTGAGCCGAACCACCAACTTGCCTTCCAGCGCTTTGTCCAGCAAAATCTGATTGATTTGAGGCTGGGGCACCGGATGATTGCCTGCCCGTTTGCCCACGTCGATTTTTTCTGCGCCATCAGGCATCAGTCCCAGTACACCGGGACCCACCAGACTGTCATATACCACTACGTCGGCGCGCTCCAGCACCTCTTTGCCCTTCAGGGTAAACAGCCCCGCATCACCGGGGCCCGCGCCCACCAGAATCACCTTGCCAACGCTCATCCTTCCGCCTCCTTTTTCAGCTGCTCTGCCAACTGGATGCCTAATTCCTCCGGCTCCTCCACCGAGCCTTCCAGTAGGCCGGTGGCCGTCCGGCCGCTGTCTGACACATAAAATCCCCGCAAATAAAGCACGCTGCCGCTGCGCTCCGCATAAGCGGCAATGGGACTGGTACAGCCGCCATCCAGCGCCCGCACCATGGCCCGCTCTGCCATGGCAGCCAGCGTGCCATCTGCATCCCGCACACAGTCCAGAAAGGAATCATCCTCTCCGGCTCGACCCTGTACCGCCAAAATTCCCTGTCCGGCGGCGGGGATCATTTCCTCGGGGGAAAAAGCCCAGGCAATGCGGTCCTCCATCCCCAGCCGGCGCAATCCCGCACAGGCCAGCAGCGTGGCATCCGCCTGTCCCTCTTCCAGCTTGCGCAGGCGGGTTTGCACATTGCCCCGCATTCCTGTAAACCGCAATTCGGGGTACAGCCGCTGCAGCTGCAGGGTGCGCCGCCGGCTGCCGCAGCCCACCAACGCGTCGGGCGCCAGCTCCTGCTGTCCCGGCTTCAAAATCAGCGCGTCCCGGGGATCCTCCCGACGGCTGAACGCCAACAGAGGCAGATCTTCCGGCGTTTCCATGGGCAAATCCTTCAGGCTATGAACGGTGATGTCCACCCGGCCAGTGCGCAATGCCTGGTCCAGCTCCCGGACAAACAGCCCTTTGCCGCCTATGGCATCCAGACTGCGGTCCAGGATTTTATCCCCGGTGGTTTTCATGGTCACCAGTTCCAGTTCCACTTCCGGATGCGCCCGCCCGATCAACTCCATCACCAACCGGCTTTGCAGTACCGCCAGCTGGCTTTCCCGGCTGCCTACCCGTATCACACGCTTTTTCATGGTTCCTCCCCGGGGATGAGTTCCCCCACTCGCTGCCGGATGGCATCCGCCACCCTGCGGTTGAGCCGGTGATCGGCTCCGCTGGCAGTCACTCCTATCACCACATCTCCCCGGCGAATCACCGCGGGAAAATAAAAATCACACGCTTCCTTTTTATCCGCCCGGTTTACCCAAATGCCCAGCTGACGGCATTCCCGGCACACCTGCTCGTTGACCTCCGGGTCATCGGTCACCGCCAGCACCAGTTTGGCGCCCCGGCAGTCACCGGGCTGATAGGGCCGGGCCAGCCACTGCACTCCCTCCACCGGCTCCCGCCGCTGAGGCGTGATCCAGCAGATGTCACAGCCAAAGGGCAGCAATGTGCGGATTCGGCGAAGGGCAATGGCGCCGCCGCCCACCACCACCACTCGCTGGCCCCGAAGCGGGAAAAACAGCGGAAAATAGGGGGTGTTTTCTCTTGCAAGAGGCGCTTCGCCGGTGGCAGCCGGTCTGGAGGGAAGGCTCTCTCCCGGCCGCAAAGGCAGCCGCTCTGCCCAATAGTCCAGCATCTCTGCCCAGCTCATTCCATCCTCGGTGGGACGGCCAATGAGAATCACCTGGACCCCAAGTTCCCTGGCAGCCGCCAGCTTTTCAGGGGCTCCCCCGGTACTACCTCCATCTTTGGTCACCAGATACCGGGCACCGGTCTGCCGCAGCATGGCCACATCCATCTCCCGACTGAAGGGACCCTGCATGGCAATGATGGTCCGGGCCGTAAAACCCAGACTGTGACAGTGAGCCAACACCTCCGGTGTGGGCAATACCCGGGGATAGAGCCGCTGGGCATACCCGGGAACACGGGTGAAGGCGGCCAATTCCTTGCTGCCGGTGGTGAGCAATACCGGCCCTTCTGTCTGAGTCAGATATTCCGCCGCCTGCTGGGCATTTTCCACCCGCACACAATCCGATGTGTCGCTGGATTCCCGCAGCAGCCGCAGGCAGGGAGTCCCGGTGACGTCACAGGCAGACTGGATGTTCCGGCTCACTTCCCGGGCATAGGGATGGGTGGCGTCCACCACCGCATCAAAGCCCGCTTCCTGCATCCACCGCACCATCTCCTGGGCGGTGAGCCGGCCGGTGACTCCCTTCACACTCGAAGGCAGCAGCTCACGTCCATAATCGGTGGCCACACTCACCGTCACCTCCGCCTGAAAATGACTGAGATATTCCGCCAACAGGCGGCCTTCAGTGGTTCCGCCAAACAGCAGGATACGTTTCATGCCGCCTCTCCTTTCTCACTTCTCACTCACTTACCCGATACCCTCTGGGGGTGACCATCTTATCTCCCATACGAACCGTCTGGCTGTTGCCGATGAACACCGTAGTAAACATGTCCACCTGCTCCTCCCGCAGCTCTGCCAGCGTCATCACTCGGCTCTCTTCGCCCGGCCGGCCAATGTTTTTCACCCAGCCGCACACCGTATCAGGGCTCTGATGACGCAACACAATGTCACAGGCTTTTTGCAGATAATCGCTGCGCTTTTTGCTGGAGGGATTGTACAGACAGATGGCAAAATCTGCCGCCGCCGCGTGGTCCAGGCGCTGCTCAATCTTCTCCCAGGGGGTGAGTAGATCGCTGAGGCTGATCACCGCAAAATCGTGGATGAGAGGAGCGCCCAGCACCGCCGCGCCGCTGCAGCAGGCGGAAATGCCGCTCACCACCTCAATGTCCACCGGTGGATAATTGGCCGCCAGTTGGTAGACCAGTCCGGCCATGCCATACACGCCCGCGTCGCCGCTGCACACCATGGCCACTGTATGGCCCTCCAGCGCCTTTTCCAGTGCCATGCGGCACCGGTCGGTCTCTTTTTTCATCGGGGTAGTCAGCACCTCTTTGTCAGGGAAAAGCGGCCGAACCAGGTCCACATAAACGGTATAGCCCGCCAGTACATCGCTTTCCTCCAGCGCCGCCATGGCCCGGGGCGTGATCTGGTCGGCTCCCCCGGGGCCCAGCCCCACTACATACAATTTCATAGCGTTCCTCCTGTTATTTCATAGCCGCCTTGTACAGGGCGGTCAGACATTGTCTCCATTGGCTCCGAGGCATGCTGTCCCGGAGTCCATACAGCAGCCGTCCCACCGCACGGCGGGAAACCCGTTCCACATGGGCGGCGGTTTGCTCATCCATTTCATCCCCCACCCGATCCAATATGTAGGCGGCGGTTTCTCCGCTGATGTCCTCAATGGCGGGCACCAGATCCCGGAAGGCATACCAGTTGAGGAATTCCTCCAGCTCTTCCCGCAAAATAGCCTCCGCCCGCTGGCACTGACGCTGCCGTTCCGGATCGGTCTCCACCTGCAGGTCATCAATGGTGAGCACCCGGACTCCGGGAATCTGTGCCACCCGGCTCTCAATGTCCCGGGGGACCGCCAAATCCACCATCCAGCAGGGCCCCGCAAAGGACAGATCTGCCACTTCTTCGTATTTTACCGTATGATGGGGGCTGGTAGTGGCGCTCACCACCACTTCCATCTGGGGCAGCTGCTTCATACGCTCCTCGTAGGAAACCACCCGACAGCCGGCGGGAATGACCACCTCTCCCCGGTGGTACGCTCGCACCGTCATGCACACATCACAGCCCCGCTCCACCAACGTGGAAGCCGCCAGCCGGCCCATTTCTCCATTGCCGATCACCATGGCACGCCGTCCGGCCAAACTGCCCAACTCCCTTTCCAGCCGGTCGGCCGCGGCGGTAGCGCTGCTCACATCCCGTCCGGTGAGATGCAGGGAAGTTTTCACCCGTTTGGCAGCCGTTACCGCACTGCGAAAGAGCATCTCCAGCACCGGTCCGGCACAGCCCGCCTCCCGGGCGGCTGCCACCGCGTTTTTCACCTGGGTGATGATCTGATCTTCCCCGAAAATGCGGGAGCGCATGCCACTGGCCAGTGCAAAGAGATGCCGGGCCGCCTGTTCGCCCTCCCGTTCTACCACTACATGGCTGTAATCCTCAGGAGAAACCTCTTTCCACCGGCAAAGCTGATCAAAAGGGTCCGCCTCCATCCGCTCGTCGGTGTAACTGATCCACAATTCGGTGCGATTGCAGGTGGAGAGCAACACACATCCCTCCACACCGCGCTGCGCACAAATCTCTTCCATGGCCGCCCGGGACTGTTGAGCGGTAAAGGCAAACAGCTCCCGCTCCTCCAGCACTGCCCGCTGGTGGTCAATCCCCGCCATTTTAATATGCAAGGCCATGTTCCAACTCCTCCTCTGCCAAGGCCACCGTCACACCAGACAGCGCCTGTTTTTGCACCAATAACCGGCCTCCAGCCGCTGCGGCGCTCCGTTCACACACATTGTCCACACCGGTCACCCCCCGCACAAAAGCAGAGGGGGTAAACTGCCCCGGCACCTGTGCCAACTGCTGCGAAGTATACACTCGCAGCGGCAGCTGCCGGCTTTGGCAAAAGGCCAGCAAACCAGGTTCCTCCGCCTTCAAATCGATGGTAGCCACTGCCCGCAGACACTGGGTACTCCACTGCTGCCGGGCCAGGCACTGTTCCACTACGGCGGCGATGGCCTGTTCCGGTGTGCCTTTGCGACAGCCGATTCCCACCACCAGCCGTCTGGGATGCAGACAGAGAGTCCTCTCAAAAAGAGAACTCTCCTGGCAGTAGGTGACATGCACCCCCAGAGGAGCCTTACGGCAAAGCTCCGGAGGAATTTGTCCCTCCACCGGCCAGTCGCTGGCAAAGGCCACCGGCTTTCCCTCCAAGAGAGAGGCGGAAATTTCTTTGGCCAGGGCCATATTCCCAATGGCACACTGGTTTTGAGTGGCAAACACATCCACCGCCCACAAACTGTGCAGATCGGTGGCGGTGGAAATCACCGGCTGTCCGCCGGTGACGGCAGCTACCCGCTGGGCCAGTCGATTGGCTCCGCCGATATGCCCAGCCAACAGGGGCACCGCAAAATTCCCCAGCTCATCCACTGCCACCACCGCCGGGTCCATACGCTTGTCCCGCACATGGGGCGCAATGGCCCGCACCGCAATGCCCACCGCTCCCACAAAGAGCAGTCCATCACCCTCTTCAAAGGCATGAGCGGTCCAGCCGGCCAGTCCTTCCTCCATGGCGGGCAGGTCCGTTTCCTGCGCCAAACGAGCAGGGACATACAGCTGCACCTGATCTCCCTGCTGCTGCAGAGCTGTTTGCAGTTGTTTTCCCACCTGCGCTCCCTGCCGGGTGAACGCCGCCGCAAACAACTTCATGATTATGCCTCCGTCCCCTGCCGGAATTCAGTGGTAAAAGCGGGATGATATAGCAGGCTGCGCTGGTATTCCTTCCCAAGGAATCCGCCCACCAAAATCAGAGCCGTTTTGCGAATGCCGTTTTCCTCTGCTGCCTGAGGCAGGGTATCCACCGTACAGCGCACCACTTTTTCATCTGGCCAGGTGGCTTTGTACACCAGCGCCGCTGGCGTATCGGGCGCGTAGCCGCCCTCCAGCAGACGTTCCCGCAGTTTTTCGGTCATACCGGCGCTGAGGAAAATGCACATGGTGGCCCCATGGGAGGCCAATGAAGCAATCTCCTCCTTTTCCGGCACCGGGGTCCGTCCCGCCATACGGGTGATGATCACCGTTTGAGAGACGTCGGGCAAGGTGTATTCCGCTCCCAACGCAGCTGCCGCTCCGCAGAAAGAGCTGACGCCCGGACATACGGCATAGGGAATTTTCTTTTCCTCCAGCAGATCCATCTGTTCCCGGATGGCTCCGTAAATGCTGGGATCTCCGGTATGCAGCCGCACCGTCATCTTGCTTTCGGCCTCCGCCCGCTCCATCACCGCCAGCACCTCTTCCAGAGTCATATGGGCGCTGTTGTGGATTTCACAGCCCTCTTTCGCATAGTCCAGCAGAGCCGGATTGACCAGCGACCCCGCATAGATAATCACGTCCGCCTGCTCCAGCAGCGACTTGCCCCGCACGGTAATCAAATCCGCCGCTCCGCTGCCTGCTCCTACAAAATGAATCATGCCTGTTCCTCCTCCGGCCGGACCACCAGCACCGAAAAATATCCGGCCCGTTCATCCAGCTGTTCCATGTCGGTAAATACCTGTTCTCCTTCCATGCCGCACTTGTGCACCAATGCGGCATCCTGTAGCTGCCCGCTCTCCCGCAGCAGCTGCAAAATCCGGGGAAGCTGTTTTCCTGTTTTCATAATCACCTTGGTGCCACCGCCGGCGATTTGCTCCTCCGCTCCCGGATAGGAACCCGGAATCACATGCAGCGGTTCACTGCCCTCCACCAGGCTGATGCCCAGCCGGGCCGCCACCGCGCAAAAAGAAGGCACTCCGGGAATGATCTCCGCCTGGTACCCCAAACGGCGAACCCGCTTGTGCAAATAAATGTAAGTGGAATAGACGGTGGGATCTCCCAAAGTAAGAAATGCCACGTTTTTCCCTTGATCCAGCAACTGTGCCAGCTGCTGCGCCCCCTGGTCATGACACCGGTTCAATTCGGCCCGATCCCGCACCATAGGCATATAAACCGCCACCAACTGTTTTTCCTCCAGTTCCGGCACTGCGGCTTTGGCGATGTTGTACGCCACCAGTTCCACATCCTGCTGCCGGCTCTGGGGTACTGCCACCACATCACACTGACGGATGATCCGTACCGCCTTGAGGGTTATGAGTTCCGGATCTCCACTGCCCACACCCACGCCGTACAATGTACCTCTCATAGTGTTCCTCCCAACTGCTTCGCCAGCGTTTCACACCCCGGCGTCATTCCCAAGATTCCATGGACGTTGGAGTAGATGAGCAGCTCAACCCGGCAGGCTTCCCCCGCCCGGCGCCGCACATGCTCCGCCGCCCGTTTTGTCACGTTCTTCAATACCAGCTCCAACCAGCCGGTCTGTTGCAGCCATTCCACCGCGTCATCGGTGGACACACACTCCAACAAACGAGCTGTCACCTGCTGGGGAGCCCCTGCCGCACCGCTGTGAGCGGCCAGAATTTCCATCCGGCAATCGCCATACCGGGAATGGGTATTGAGCATCCCACCCGCCAGCTTGACGAATTTCCCAAGATGTCCCACCAGCAGAATCTCCTCCATGCCCAGCTCCACAGCGGCGTCCAATGCATCTCCCACAAAGTTGCTGCATTTGACTGTCTTCCGGCTGTCGCAGCCCAGCTGCTGTAAAAATCGTTCCCCATAATTGCCCGGTGTCAAAATCACCTGCCGGGAACCCGAAGCCCGAACCATCCGCAACTCCACTTCAATGGTATCAATCAGCGCTTTCTCACTCATGGGATGGACAATACCGCCGGTGCCCAACACCGACAGCCCCCCCACAATGCCCAGCTGGGGATTGAAGGTTTTGGCCGCCAACCGCTCTCCCCAGGGCAGGGAAATCACCACTTCTACCCCACCTGTGTAGCCAGTTTCCCGGCACACCCGTCCCACTTCCTGGCGAATCATGGCCCGGGGTGTGGAGTTGATGGCCGCGGCTCCCACTGGCTGATCCAGTCCTGGCCGGGTCACACGTCCCACCCCTTGTCCGCCGTCGATGGTCACATCCTGGGGCTGTCTGCGCACCGAAGCCACCACCGGCATACCATGGGTCACATCCGGGTCATCTCCCCCATCTTTGCGAATGGTGCAGCTGGCCCATTCCCCTTCCAAATGAGGTTCCAACACCTGCAGGGTTAAAACAGGTCCTTCCGGTGTGACAAGTTCCACCTGTTCTGGAGCCTGTCCGGTGAGCAACAGCCAGGCGGCTCCCTGAGCTGCCGCCGCCGCACAGCTGCCAGTGGTATATCCGCTGCGCAATTGTTTTTTTCCCATTTCGCCGCTCCTCCCCGATGGCTCCAAGACTCTTTTTGACACAAAAGAAACCCTGTCACGGCCAAGGCCGCGACAGGGATGTAAGCAGTTTCCGCCCATGGCTTCGCCTGGTTCGGCGTGCCGCGCACTGTAAGCTTCTTTCTTTAATAAAGTACCATGTACAGGCAAAATAGTCAATGAATTCGGCGTGATTCCCCCACCCTTAGACCAAATTGCCACATTTTTTCAAAAAAAGTCAAAAAATTTACCACACAAAAAGAGAGCCTCAACGGCTCTCTTTTTCCCCTTTCCACCGGAAAACTCCATAAAAAGCGGTGTCCTCTTTGGTGTGATTGCGGCCGTGCACATACAGGCAATCTCCCTCTTTGGCCCGTTCTACGCCAAACCGGTCGTCTAGCCGCATTTCGGAGTGGAAATACAACTCCATCCGCTGCAGATCATCCAATTGGCTGCGTTCCTGCGGAGTCATCACATCATAGACAAACTCCCCATATCGGCAGTTGTTCACATGTCCCAACCAATCCAGATAACTGGGCCGTACCACTCGCTGGTCCGCGGGCTGATACTCATGCTGTTCCTTGTAGTTGGGGCCTGCCTCCACCAAAAGCTCCGAGTAAGGCGGGTCCAAGGGGAAAGGAAGCTCCCGTTTGCGGTAAATGGTTCGTTTCTCCAAATCCAACAGCACCGAATAGGTGGTACCGCAGAACCGCACCTGCCCCTCTTCATCCCGGAATTCAAACTCTCTGCGGAAGAAGGGGCCCTTTTTCTCCGAAAACCAGGTGTTGGCCAGCAGCTGCATGGTGCCCACCACCGGCTTTCGAATTTCCACCGTCAGTGAAACCAGCGCCCAGGCCAGGTGAAACTGTCCGGTGAAATCCACATTGAGGCCCAGTCGGCTGAGATGCTGATCTGCTACCCGGGCAAAAATCAGCTGATAGGCATAGGGTTTGAGCAAACCGTTTTCATTGAGCTCGGTCACTTCCACCTGATGCCGGTATACATATTCCCGTTCGGGATTCATCCCACACCACTCCTTTTCTGGTTTTTATTGTAGCACGCTCCCCCGTCACCGTCAATTTTCAGCACAATTTTAAGCGGTAGGTATTCCTTCCCCCGCATTTGTGGTATACTGGTGATGCGATGCCAAGGAGGTGTTTGCCCTGCTTACCAATTTCATTTATCTCATCAGTGTCATTTCTATTTTATCCATTATTTTTATGGAAAGAAAAAACCCTCAGACCACCATTGCCTGGGTGATGGTGATTGTCTTTTTGCCGGTGGTAGGCGTTCTACTCTATCTGGTTCTGGGAACCAGCGGTGCGCTGACCCGGCTGTTCCGGCGCCGCATGAAAAAGCGCAGCGCCTTCACCGACGAATATTCCAAGCTGCTGTACTCCCAACTGAAGCAGGGAGCGGAACGGCGTATCAAATTTTCCTCTGAACGGATGGAACGCTGTCTGGACATTGTTCGGATGCATCTGGCCCAGAGCAGCAGCCTGTATACCACCAACAACGACATCCGGATTTTTGTGGATGCCCGCAGTCATTACCAAGACCTGTTTGATGAAATCCGCAAAGCCCGGTATCATATCAACGTGGAATATTTTATCATCCAAAACGATGAAGTGGGCCGAAAGTTGGTGGAATTGCTGGCTGAAAAAGCCCGGGAAGGGGTGGATGTGCGGCTTCTCTATGACGAATTTGGTTCTTTTCGCACCAACATCCGCTTTTTTGACCCCATCGTGCAAAGCGGCGGCAAAGTATGCCGGTTTTACACCACCCGGCTGGCCAACCTGTTGTCTGTCAATCACCGCAACCACCGAAAAATTGTGGTCATCGACGGCCGGGTAGGATACACCGGTGGTATGAACATCGGCCGGGAATATATGGGACTGCGTAAAAACACCTCTCCCTGGCGGGATACCGCCATCAAACTATGGGGAGGTAGCGTGGCCATGCTGCAAATCCGTTTTCTGTTGGACTGGACCTTTTGTGCGCCCAATGATCTGTCTTTGGATGATCCTGAAATTTTTGACTTCTTCTTCCCCCTGGATGAACGAGATACCGGTACCATCGCGGCCCAGATTGTATCCAGCGGTCCCGATGTGGGGGTGGACAGTATCAAAAACGGGTATTTGAAAATGATCAACAACGCCCGGGAAACCCTGTATATTCAAACCCCCTACCTCATCCCTGACGAACCCATGCTGCAGGCTCTGCGCATGGCGGCCGCCAGCGGTGTGGATGTGCGCATCATGATCCCCGGCATCCCGGACAAAAAGTTCGTCTACGCCATCACACTCTCCTATGTGGAAGAGCTGCTGAAATGCGGAATCCGGGTATATTTTCACGAGGGATTTCTTCACAGTAAGAGCATTGTCATGGACGATCTGGTAGCTTCCATCGGCACCACCAATTTTGACATTCGAAGCTTCGCCTTAAATTTTGAGGTCAACGCCTTCCTCTACGATGAGGGAGTTGCCCAGGAATGCCGGGAAATCTTCCTGGAAGACACCAAGCATTGTGTGGAAATGACCGCGGATGCTTTTGCCCAGCGAGGCTGGGGCACCCGGGTAGTGGAGAGCATCTTCCGACTGCTGGCGTATCTCAGCTGACAAAATAGTCCAACAAAAAATCCCGTTTCCCTTTTGGGAAACGGGATTTTTCATACGTTTTTATCTGCCGCAGCACTTTTTATACTTCTTCCCGCTACCGCAGGGGCAGGGATCGTTACGCCCTATCTTTTGCACCCGCACCGGCTGCTGCTTGACCCGAACCTCCGTCTGCTGCTTAGGCCGCATGGCATGCAGCTCCGTGGGGGTAAAGCCCCGGTTGGCCCACAGACGGGTGTGATTGAGCACCTCCAGCACCAGATTCACCGCCCGGCGTGCCTGCTTTTCACTGTTGGAGCGAATCCCAGAGCGATCCAGCATCTGGAACACTTCCTGCGCGCCATAACCCATCCGGATGGCCGCGTGAATCTGCAGCAAAACCTGATCCACCACTCCACTGTCCGCATGGATACTGTGCAGCAAAAAGTCCCGCAAATTCAAAATTTCAGGCGTAGACTCATAATAAAAATCATTCTCATACCGGAGCAGATCATATTTATCCGGCTGATACCAAGGCTTGTGCTGCTGGGCTTCCGCCACTTTCTTCCAACGCTCATCTTCCAACAGACAGGCGTTGACCAGCATGTCCTCCTGCAGATGCAAAAGGCCTCCCTGGGCAAACAACTGGGCTGTCTTAGCCCATTCCTCACCGCTCACCTCAGGATTTTCATGCAGCTCATACAGCCGACGTCCCATTTCCAGCGGCATCACGCCATACAGATTGGTTTCGGCTTTCATGTATTCCAGACGGTACCGCAGTGCCCGCCGTTCATCCGCCAGGCCCTGACTTTTCAGCTCATCCAGCAGCGTTTCCACCTGAGTGGACAACACCGGACGCAGATGCTCGCCCTCTTCCACCAGAAACGCCAATCCACGATCGGCCAGATAGCCCACCACAGGTGCCTCCAGCTCCTCGGTACGGAACTTCTTCCCAAAAGCAATCAAAGAGAAAAACTGATACACTTTATCATCTGCCAAGAGCGCTTCCTGCTTAAGCCGCTGAGAGTCGGTTACCACAGGCACAATGGCTTCCACCAATTCCTGTTTTTTCAGCCGGTTTGCTTTTTCCACTCCCAACAGTTTGGCAATCTCCTGCAAGCGTGCCACTTTATAACCTTGCAGCAACTCCTCCTGGCTTCGTCCGTCCACTTTTATTACATATTTTTGCAATGCTTCTGTATTATTCATGCCGCCATATGCTCCTTTTTCAAGCGCAATTATTGAAATCTTCTTTATCATACCACATTTTTCATGTTTCTGGCTATAGGATTTGCATTTTTTATGGAATTACCACAAAAAATCCTCTTGTCTATTGTTTTACCTGTTTTTCCCTTTTATAATAGAAATAATAAAAGGAGGTTACTGCATGATACAAAACAAGCGTATATTCCCAGGTGAACTGGCGATGGTTTTGGGACTGATTCTCAACAGTTTCGGTCTTTCTCTCATGATCAAAAGCGACTGGGGCACCTCCCCCATCTCTTCGCTGCCGCTGGTGCTGAGCCAATTGTTTCCCTTTATCACCCTGGGGACCTTTACATACATTGTACAAACCCTGGTCATCCTGCTGCTGATTCTTTCCACCCGAATTTTTAAGCCCGGCTACCTGGTCTCTGTGGCGCTGGCTGTGGCTTTTGGGTACATGGTGGATTTTTCTACCTTTGTACTTTCCTTTTTCCCCAACGGTCTGCTGCTGGATGCTTTTTATTTTGCTCTGAGCATGATCATGATGAGTGCAGGCATCGGCCTTTTGGTGCGCTGTCGTGTTCCAGTTCTCCCTTTTGACACCTTCACCCGGGATTTTTCAGCTCACTTTTCCCTCTCGGTTAAGCGGGTCAAAACCTGTTTTGACCTCACCTGTCTGATTCTTTCCCTGCTGCTGGCAGCTGTGGGACTGCATACCGTCTGGGGTATCGGCATTGGAGTGGGAACCATCATCAGCTCACTGTTTACCGGATTGCTGGTTGGTGCGGTTTGCCGATATTATGGACAGCTGTTTCATTTCGAACCGCACTGGGATGCTTTGGGAAAACTTTCATAAAAAAATAACAAAGGGCCGGCTTCAAAAGAAGCCGGCCCTTTGTCCCAAAATATGTAAGAAGAAATGAAAGGTTTTGCCTATCAATTGTAAAAGCGATCAATGACCTCAGTGGCCAGCTCACACCACTTCCACAGCCGCTGAGGCTCTCCCCGCAGGGTGATAATGGTTTTCATGATGATTTCCAGACTGCAGCCGTATTGCTGGGCCCACTGGCAGGCATTGACCAGTTCTTCTTCCAGCAGGTCATATCTGGGAGTGTCCATGGTGAGATAATTGGAATTGGGTTTGAAGGAAACCACTACGCGGTTGCCCAGTTTTTCCATACCAGCCCGCAGATCCGCAAAAGGCGACATGGATACTTTCCGCAGATTGCCCAGGGTTTCCAGTTCTTTCACCTTGTTGTCCAACCGTTCACAACAGCCGTAATAGCTGTAATGGAACAACTTCGTCCACTCTTTTTCATAGTCAAAGGCAAATTCCTGGCACATGGCCGGGGATACAGATGTCATAATCTGGTCCGCGCAATCGCCCCAGTTGTCCTGGAGTTTTCCGCCAATGCCCGACTCTGTGGGACCTGGAAGGGTGTCGGTAAACCCGTACCCCCCGGTACACACAAAGGTATTGGTATTATTGGAAGAGATCAGTCCCAGCTCTTCATAGCGTTTGGCCCGGGCAATGGTACAGTCCATATACCGGCGCATGGCCTTGTGCATAAACTCAGGATTGAGTACAAAATCATACATACCTCGCTCAATGTTCATCCAGGTGAGCAGATCGTCCCATGGCACACATTTGAAATAATCAATGCCATACAGCCGCACTTCCAAAATGCCATCGAAGATTTCCTTCATGAGATGATACCGGCGCATGGTGGCTGCCTCATCGTATTCCACCCGAGGCCATTGAATCATCTGCAAATCCTCTTCCACATCGATGATTCGGTCAAAATGCTTGGCGCTGGACACCGCATTTTCGCTCTGACTGGTTATGTCATTGGCGTTGACAGAAGTCTCATCCAATCCAAAATGAGGATCTTGCACCACCACATGACAGCGTACTTCGGGTAAAATGACTCGATTGAGCCGCATGTGTTTCCACTCGTAAATTTTCAGTAGCAGGTCTTCTTCCACCGAGGCGAAATATTCATCCCGTATGGTGGTGACCAGCTCATCTCCATGATGCAGCATGAAAATGGGATAATCTCTGGCCAGCAGGGCAGGTCTTTCCATATGAAAATCATTGACGCCCTTCCAGATTTGAATGTGTTTTTGCTGCAATGGATCTGCCGCAATCTCTGCCACCTGTCTGCCCAGTTCCCGCAGACGCTCTATTTCCTGTTTGGTCAGAATTTCCATAAATCGTTTCTCTCCTGTGTTACTATATTATGTGCATGTTACTGTCAAGCTGCGCCAAAAATCAGGTTGGGCAGGAAAGTGGAAATGGGTTCTACAAACATACAAAGCAGCAAAACCACCAACAGAGAAGCAAAACATGGTTTCAGATATTTGAAGGTGGAATGCATGGGCACACCCAAAAGGGAGGATGTAGTAGACAACAGCACACCCACAGGAGGAGTCACCTGTCCAATCACCAGGGTAAACACAATGATAAGACCAAACTGAATGGGGTCAATGCCAAACTGATTGGCCAGCGGATACAGTACCGGTGCAAAAATCACAGTGGCTGCACAGGTTTCCATAAACATACCCAAAATGAGCAGGAAAATGACCACAATGGTAATAACGCCGTAGGGGTTGCTGGTGATGCCAGAGATAAACCCAGTCACCATCTGGGGGAAATTCACCCGCGCCAGCTGCCAGCCCATGATATTGGCAAAACCGGTCAGCGCCAGAATGGTGGCACCGCTCATGGCACCCTTACCAAACACTTCGGGCAGATCTTTGAATTTCAGACCTTTATAGAGGAACTTACCCACAATCAATCCATATACGCAAGCCAGCATACCTGCTTCAGAGGGACTGCAAATACCGCTCAGAGTACCCCAAATGATGATGACAGGCATGAGCAGTGCCCAAAATGCATCAAAAACGGTACGCAGCTTTTCGCCCAGGGGCATTTTTTCCTCCCGGGGGATGTTGTTTTTCTTGGCATAAAAGTAGGATACCACCATCAGCGCCACGCCCATCAGAATGCCCGGAATCACGCCGGCCATGAACATAGCTCCCACAGAGATACCTGCCACTGAGCAGTACATAACCATCAAAATACTAGGAGGAATGATGGGCCCAATGGTACCGCCGCAAGCCTGCAGCGTAGCGGTAAAGGACTTATCATACCCGTTTTTGTTCATAGCAGGGACCAGAATGTTGCCAAAAGCCAGAGCTGTAGCAACGGACGAACCGGACACTGCCGCGAACATCATGCAGGAAACCACACAGACATGAGCCAAACCGCCTGTCAAATGTCCCACCAGTGCTTTGGAGAAATTCACCAGCTGCTTGGAGATATTTCCTGCCTCCATAATGGAACCCGACAGGATGAAAAATGGAACTGCCATCATGGATACCGAGTTCATTCCGGCAAAAATACGGGGAATCACACCCAGAATATCCACCTGTCCATCCAGCAATACGGCCAGACAGCCAGCTGCACCCATGGCAAATGCCAACGGCATGGCAAAGATAATCATCAGAATAAATACACCAAATAAAATTGCCGCTTCCATATTTCACGTCCCCCTTTCGTTATACTTCAGGCGGCAAATCGCCGCCCATTTCCAGTGCATCATATGCATGCTTATCCACAATCGCCCGAACCAGCGACTGAATTTGAGCCAGCACACAGAGCCCTATTCCCAGCGGCATACAAATGTATACCAAGCCCATGGGAATACGCATAGCCGACGACATGGAAATCATGTTGACCCCAACCATTTCCAGGCAGAAGGGGAAAATGAAAATCAAAAATCCCAAAAGCAACACATCTCCAATCAGATACATAGGGCGGTGCCACTTTTTCGGAAACAAAGTGGATACCAAGTCCACCACCAAATGTCCACGATCATGAATCAGCACCGGGAAGGCTAGAAACGCCATCCAGATCATAATAAAACGCTGGGCTTCATCTGCCCAATACAGAGGCGCTTTCAACAGCCGGCTGACCACATTGGCAAAACAGACCGCCAACAGAATAAATAACAACAGCGCGCAAATATAAAACAATGCTTTGCACAGACGGTCCATAAAACCATCCAACTTTTTCACGATGTTCACTGAAACTCCCTCCAGTCGTTACACAAAATCCGGCTGTACCCGCTGGTGCGCAGGCACAGCCGGGACCGATTTTTCTCTGCCGACGCAGAAGATCAATCTGCCAGACTCAGAATGTAATCAATCAGTTCAGCGCCGCCTTCCACATTCTGCTTGTAATCATCCCAGGTGCTGGAGCAAGCATCACGGAATTCCTCACGATTTACAGAGATGGATTCCATCCCCTTCTCTTCTAACATGGAAATGTATTCTCCCTGAGCCTCTTCCGCCCGCTGTCTGTGGGCGACCGCAGCATCATAGCCAGCATCCAGAACCACCTGACGGAGATCATCGCTCAAACTGTTGAGCACATTTTCATTTGCCATGAGCGAAGTGTCACAGAAAATGTGATGGGTATCTGCAATATACTTGGTCTGCTCGTACAAAGCGCTGGTGTACACGCTGGATGCTGCATTTTCCAGACCAGTTACCACACCAGTCTGCAGAGCGGTGTACAGTTCACTGAAGGATACAATGGTGGTGGAACATCCAAGTGCCTTAAAACAAGATACGTAAATGGGGATGTCGGGCACTCGAATCTGCAAGCCCTGCATATCTGCCACAGATTTTACAGGTGTCTGTGTAAATACATCCCGGAAACCATCGTAGGACGGCCCAATGATGCGAACACCAGTGGTCTTGGCCATATCATCGATCATCGCTGCCATTTCGTCGCTTTCAAAAAATGCATTTACATGATCAAAATCTTCAAAAATATAAGGCAGCGCCACTACATCCGCCTTGGGATATACGGTAGCCATGGTGGGGAAATCATTGATGCAGAAATCCAAAGTGCCCATCCGAATGGCTTCTGCATTTTCCGCCTGTGTACCCAATTGGGAATTGCCATAGACATCCACTGTAATGGCTCCATTGCTATCAGTTTTTACCTGTTCCGCAAAATCCAAAGGGAACTGAGAACCAATATGCTCCTCATTCAAATGATGTGCCAGCTTAAAAGTATAGGTGGCGCCATCCCCTCCGTTGCCTCCACTGGTATTCGTGCCAGTATCTCCGCCCCCGCAGGCCGCCAGAGAACCAACCATCATGAGTGCAAGTACGGTACATGTCAACTTTTTTCTCATAGCAATTTTCTCCTCTTTTCCTCTGTCACAATTCAGACTGCATAATGGAAATATTTTTAGACCCTGCAGGTAACATCCAAAAATATTCCATTTCATGCACTTATTCTAGCAAAGTTCTCATGTAAAAACATTGCCTTTCTTTTTCATAAAATTATCTAAAATTTGCTACTTATTATATTTTTTCATTATTTTTCCAAATCACAATTCATCATGATTTTGTATTTTATTTATATCGCACAATATTTTTCACAAAAATTCTACAAATAAAAAAAGAACTGTCCTCTCTCAAAATGCAAGAGATAACAGTTCTTCTTTCATTTTTTCTTTCTTTTTGTGTTATGTAAAATGAGCTCATCCGGATTTACATAACTGCTTTGTATGCTGATCCCTCGGTTCAGTCCTTCCACATGATTCTTTTTGTACACACCAGGAGAAACTCCCACCAGATTTTTGAACAGCCGATTAAAATGCTGATCACTTTCAAACCCCAATTTTTCTCCCACTTCTGTCACGCTCATCTCGGTTTCATGCAGCAATTTCTGTGCTTCTCGAATGCGAATGACATTATAATATTCACGAATGGTCAAGCCACACTCACGCTTAAAAGTCTTACACAAATAAGATTTATTATATCCCAAAAAACCTGCCAGATCATCTAAAAGCAATTTTTCCTCAATGTTTTGCTCCAAATACTGTAAGATACTTTGAATGAGAGCCCTATGCTCCATCCCTTCCAAACCATCTTCCATCACGGGATGGGGTAAATTTTCCTGTTCATAAAAGCGTACCAGCTGATATAACAAAATATATGTGTAATCTCTAACACACTCATGATAATATTTTTTTTGATGGAAACTCTCGCTCCAAATATTATACATCAGCGTTTTAATGGCAGGTGGACAATTGTGAATCACCGGAGGCAATGCTGCCACTTTTGCAGCCAGTCCTTCCGTCAATGGGGTATTGAGGTTAAACTTCACCTCCAGTGAATATTGATCCTCCTGAGGTCCTACTTTTAAGGCATGTAAGGTTTTGGGGGGAATCACATATAAATCATCCACTCCCAAAGAATAAGTGGTATTTTCCACAGTAAGCTCCGCAGTTCCATTTATGGTATAGCTCACTTAAAAACACTTTTCATGCTCATGAACTGTATAACCACAATTTTTGTCATTTTTCCCCTTGACCACCCATACAATTTCCAAAAGGTCGCTCATGTCCCCCTCCTCTTACAGAGTACAATAAACCATTAAATAATATTATACCACAACTCCTGTTAACAAAAAAGTCCTTGCGAACTATTCTGCCATTTCGTGAAAAACTAATACAACTCTTAAATTATGCAAAAGAAAAAACCTTAAACATGCTTATAAAGCAATGTTTAAGGTTTTTGCTTGGAGCTCCCGATGGGAGTCGAACCCATGACCTCATCCTTACCAAGGATGCGCTCTACCTACTGAGCTACGGCAGCATATGAAATTGGCGACTCCGATGGGGCTCGAACCCACGACCTCTGCCGTGACAGGGCAGCGCTCTAACCAACTGAGCTACGGAGCCTTGTATGGCAGGGGCAGAAGGACTTGAACCCTCGGCACGTGGTTTTGGAGACCACTGCTCTACCAACTGAGCTATACCCCTATATAAATATATAAATGTCAAGTGGTGGGCCTTCAGGGACTCGAACCCGGGACCGACCGGTTATGAGCCGGTTGCTCTAACCAACTGAGCTAAAGGCCCATATAGACATTACAGTCGATTGGCTCCCCAAGTTGGACTCGAACCAACGACCCTGCGGTTAACAGCCGCATGCTCTACCGACTGAGCTATTGAGGAATATCAGTGTTGGCAACCTCTTATCTTCCCAGGCCGTCTCCAGCCAAGT
>JBMNPT010000014.1:0-36806 GCA_050943735.1 Eubacteriales bacterium
TTTTACTGTTGTCTGGTTTGCACTTTTTCAGTGCGCTCAAAGTAATCAACAGAGTCTTTCATTCGTGAATGAATCCTTGAAATATTGTTCAGTTTTCAATGTTCGCGTCCGCTCCCTCTCAGAAGCAACTTTATTAGTATATCGCATTCGCCAGAGTTTGTCAAGCACTTTTTTCATTCAATTAAGAAGATTTTTCTCCATCATTGGAACAGCTTTCCAACTTCTGTCGCTTGCGACTTGTTTATACTACCACGTAGTTCCCTTATTGTCAACGGGTTTTTGCAAAATTTTTTAAAAAACCTTATTCCCCGTCTGGTTGCGCTTTTTCCCGGCATTTGCTATAATAATTTTTATGGTCAATTCCCTTATTATAAGGAGCGAGAACAATGCCCATTAAAATACCTAACTCATTACCGGCCACCTCCATTCTGGATCACGAAAACATCTTTGTGATGACAGAGTACCGGGCCATCAATCAGGCCATCCGGCCGCTGCGCATCATCATTCTGAATCTGATGCCCACCAAGGTGACCACCGAAACCCAGCTTTTACGACTGCTGTCCAACTCTCCCCTGCAGGTGGAGATTGATTTGATTCAAACCAGTACCCATGTTGCCAAAAACACCCCTCAGGATCATCTGCTCACCTTCTATAAAACCTTTGATGAAATCCGCAACAAAAAATATGACGGCATGATCATCACCGGTGCACCAGTGGAGCTGATGGACTATGAGGAAGTAGACTATTGGCCCGAACTGTGCGAGATCATGGAATGGAGCAAAAAGAACGTGTACTCCACCTTCCACATCTGCTGGGGCGCCCAGGCTGGATTGTATTACCATTACGGCATCCCCAAATACCAGCTTGCCCACAAAATGTTCGGTGTATACCTGCATCAGGCAAATAAAAGTAAATGGCGTATCACCCGCGGATTTGACAATCTGTTTTACGCGCCTCATTCCCGCCATACTGAAGTGCGGGCGGAAGACATTGAGAAAATTCCCTCTCTGCGTATTCTGGCCCAGTCCGCGGAAGCAGGGGTGTACCTGGTGTGTAAGGAAAACGGCCGTCAAATTTTTGTAATGGGTCATTCCGAATATGATCGGGACACACTGGCCCAGGAATACTTCCGGGATGTAGGCAAGGGGCTGGACATCAACATTCCCTGCAATTACTTCCCCAACGACGACCCTTCGCTGCCGCCCACCATTACTTGGCGCAGCCACGCTTATTTGCTCTTTTCCAATTGGCTCAACTATTATGTGTATCAGACCACTCCGTACAATTTGGAAGAACTGGATGATGTGCACTACCAGACGGAAAACTTCACAGTGTAAACCCAGCCGCCCGCGAGGGCGGCTTTTTTCGTTCAATATGTCAACCATACATTTTTATTTTGTTGACATTCATTGGATTTTTCGGTATTCTTTCTCCAGAATAAAAAGGAGTGAATACTATGGCAACAACCAACACCCGTACCAAAATGATGATCCTCACCGCACTGTTTTCCTCGCTCACCGCGCTGGGCGCCTTCTGGAAAATCCCCATTCCTCCCGTTCCGGTGACACTGCAAATCTTTTTTGTAGTGATGGCCGGACTGGTGCTAGGCTCTCACTGGGGACTGGTCAGCCAGCTGGTCTATCTGGCAGTGGGACTGTGTGGCATTCCCATTTTTACCGCCGGCGGCGGTCCCGCTTACATCTTCCAGCCCACCTTCGGCTATCTCATCGGATTTGCAGTTGCAGCCTGGCTGGCCGGCTGGATTGTGGAACGAACCGGAGAATTTTCCTTCCGAGTCTGTTTTGCAGCCAGTATGGCGGGGCTTTTGGCTTCCCTGGTGATCGGTACTCTCTACATGTATCTGCTGCTCAATCTGTACCTGCATACCCCGCAAACCATCTGGACAGCTCTACTCAGTGGATTCATTCCTTTCATCATTGGGGATACTGTACTGATGGCAGTGGTGAGCGTGCTTTCCCTGCAAGTGCTCACCCGTCTGCACAAAGCTGGACTTTATCATCCACCGGTTGTAAAATGAGTGAATCTTTTTTATCCTATTTGAATTATTAGATTAAATATTATTAAGCACTATTATTGACATATATAATTATTTATGATACTATACACTCAAGAGGTGATCACAATGAGTGTACTGGATCAAGGCCGTTGTCCCGTCTGCGGAGAATGGCTGCAAGTAAAAAAGCTGTCCTGTCCCGCATGCCAGGCAGAATTCCCCATCAATAAGCCCCTATCCCCTTTTGACCGGCTCTCCCCAGAGGAAAGCGAGTTTCTCAAAACTTTTCTATCCTGTCATGGCAATCTGAAAGAAGTACAAAACCAATGGAATATCTCCTATCCCACAGCCAAAAAAAAGCTGGACGAATTGTTGATTGCACTGGAGCTGGCACAGCCAGAGGAGGTACCGGATATGAAGCTGAACTTTTTACGCAAAACCAATGAGCAGAGTGTTAAGGCATCGGACATCATCCGCAACAAACTCTATGAAAACGGCGGACAGGTGACCATCTATTCCGCACGGGGCAATGCCTATACCTTCGTGGCTCATACCGATGGAAAAACCTTCCGTTCCAATGGTCTGCCTCATCCCTCCACTCCTCCCGCTTATTACTCTTTTGAAGTTTTTGACGTGATTGTAGATCTGCTGTTGTCTCAAGGTGGTCGGGCCAGAAAGGGAAACGGCCGAAACTACAAATTAGGTTATGGGGACTGTACCGAAGATACTATAGTGGGCGCCATTGCCGTCCATTGTGCACACAAACACAAAGGTGATTCCGTATTTGATCCCGTCTTTGTTTTAGCCGCCGTACTGGAATGGGCCAACATCGCACACAACGGCCGGGGCTATCTGGAGCTGACTGCCGACTATCTGGCAAAGTGCAGTGGGTATCATGATTAAATTTCTACTTTCGGTTCTTGGTGCTGTTTTATGGATATCCTTGGGAGTGATCTTTGGTTTTGTCCGTACTTTGTTTTTTACACACAACCACTATTAAAAGTAATAGGGCGTGTCTGTTTCCACAGACACGCCCTTTTTCATACAAAAATCACCTGCACACAGACCATGTACACCGCTGTCCCTGCCAGAATACTCAGCAGGTTGTTCCGTTTCCACACATGAAGCCCCACCACCGTCACAGCAGCAATCAGTTCTGGCAGCCCATGACTTCCGCCAAACAACTCCACATTGCGAAAACTATATACAATGAGCATGGCCATCACCGCTGGCGGAAGCACCCGTCCCAGATACTGCACCCATCCCGGCACCTCTCCTTGCCGAAAACAGAAAAAGGGAAGAGCACGGGTAAGCAGTGTGACGGCAGCCATCACTCCGATGATCGCCAACGATTCCCACAGTCCCACTCTCATTCCGTTTCCTCCTCCAGAGCCGCTTCCATAGGCCGGCGAATGGCCAAAAGCGCCGCCGTCATGGCCAACATGGCCGGTAAAATCATCTGATCAGGGCCAAATAGCCACAATGCCGCCAACGACATCCCTCCACCCAACAGACAGGGCAGATGTCGACGGGTCTGCATCCACTGTTCGGTGGCGATCACCAGAAACAGCGCGGTCATGGCAAAGTCAATCCCGGTGGTGTCAAAGGAAAGAACGGCTCCCACCAGAGCACCCAGCACGCTGCCTGCAATCCAGTAGAGTTGATCCAGCCCGGCAATGCACAGACAAAATTTTGCAGGGTCCACCCCCTGAGGCGTCCGCACGCCGCAAAGCAGCGAATAGGTCTCATCGGTGAGCGAAAAAATCAGATAGGGCTTGGCTCGTCCCATCCCCCGAAATCGCTCCACAAAACTCAGTCCGTAAAACAGATGACGCACATTGACCAGCAAGGTGAGCAATGCCACAGTGGCCAGGGTAAAACTTCCGTCAAATAAAGTCACCGCCAAAAATTGCATCGATCCGGCATAAACTGTGAGGCTCATCAGCAGCGCCCAGGGCCAGCCGTAGCCGGCCTGTTGATACAACACGCCAAAAGCAATGCCTACAAACAAATATCCCAACATCACCGGTATAGTCAGCGGGAAGGCCGCCCGCAACGCCTGTTTCATGGATTTTCCCCTCTTTTCTCTGCACATCTGTATTGTATTGTAGCACAGCGCTCCGCATTTTTGCAACAAAAGCGGAGGGCTGGTTTTTTCTGTCCCATCCTGCAATTCTTATGGGATTGACTTGACTTCATCACCGGAAAGTTTTACAATAATATCAACAAATCCCAGTGCGAATTTGTCACATTTTGGTGTACTTCGCACAACATTTTGTAAGTTTGGAGTTGATTCTCTTGCATAGAAGCAGCGGGGTGCTGATGCACCTCACCAGCCTTCCCTCCCCCTGCGGCATTGGCACCATGGGAAAGGAAGCCTATCGTTTTGCCGATTTCCTCCACCAGGCGGGCCAACGCTATTGGCAGATTCTTCCGCTGGGGCCCACTGGATTTGGAGATTCTCCTTATCAGTCCTTCTCTTCCTTTGCGGGCAATCCCTATCTCATCGATCTGGATCTGCTGGCAGAAGAAGGGCTGTTGCTCCCAGAAGAATACCGTTCTCTGGACTGGGGGGACGACCCCTCCCTGGTGGATTTTGAAAAAATCTACCACAATCGTTTTCAGGTGCTCCGTCTAGCCTATGAGCGGGGCTACCTCTCTCACCAGGATGCATTGGGACAGTTCATCAAGGAGCACAGTGTGTGGCTGTTTGACTATGCCCTGTTTATGGCGCTCAAGGAACACTTTCAGGGTGCCTGCTGGCAGGACTGGCCATTGGAAATTCGTCTGCGCAAGCCCTCAGCCATGCGGCGGTACCATGATGAGTTGCGTGATCAGGTCAATTTTTACATGTTTCTCCAGTATCTGTTTTACCGCCAGTGGACGGAACTCCGCCGGTATGTAAACGAACTGGGAATTTCCATCATTGGGGACATCCCTCTTTATGTGGCACTGGACAGTGCAGATGCCTGGGCCAATCCCAAGGTATTCTGGCTGGATGAGGATGGCCGTCCGGTATGCGTGGCAGGCTGTCCGCCCGATTATTTCTCCCCCACCGGACAGCTGTGGGGCAATCCCCTGTACGACTGGGAGTATCTGCGCCACACCGGATACAAATGGTGGCTGGGACGTCTCAGCGGAGCGCTGCGGTTTTATGATGTGGTGCGCATCGATCACTTCCGGGGATTTGAAGCCTATTATTCCATTCCCTATGGCAGTGCCACCGCAGAGCATGGTGAGTGGCGCAAAGGTCCCGACTTCTCCTTCTTCCGGGCGGTGAAACGCCGTCTGGGCAGCAATCTCTCGGTAATTGCGGAAGATCTGGGCCTCATTACGCCGGAGGTACGGGCCCTGCTGGAAAAGACTGGCTTCCCGGGGATGAAGGTATTGGAATTTGCCTTTGACAGCGATGAAAGCAACCCCTATCTGCCCCACAACTACACCCGCAATTGCGTGGCCTATGTGGGGACCCACGACAACGATACCCTTCGCGGCTGGGCCGCTACCTGTGGCCCATGGATTTTACAAAACGCCACCGACTACCTGAACCTCACAGAAAAAGAGGGGCTGAATTTTGGCATGATCCGAGGTGTGATGAGCAGTGTAGCCGATCTGGCCATTGTGCAAATGCAGGATTATCTGGATCTGGACACCTCTGCCCGGATGAACGCACCCTCTCAGGTGGGAGGTAACTGGCAATGGCGGATGCTGCCCGATGCCATCCCTGCGGATCTGGCGCCCCGCATCCGCGCCATGACTCAACGGTATGGCCGGCTGTGATTGTGCTTTTCCATGACCGGGTCTGTCCGGTCTTTGGATAGAATGTATGAATTGAAGAAAAATGGAGGATGAGACCCATGGACTACAAGGCAATTTTTGAAAGCTGGAAAAAAGCTCTCACCGGCACTCCCTATCAGGCGGAAATCGACGCCATCGGCGCAGATGAGGCCCTCAAGGAGGATGCCTTTTACAAAGATCTGGAATTTGGCACCGCGGGCATGCGAGGTGTGATTGGTCTGGGCACCAATCGAATGAACATCTTCACTGTACGCAAGGCCACTCAGGGGCTGGCCAACTACATCAACAAGATCGGCGGCGGCGATAAGGGCGTAGCCATTGCCTACGATTCCCGTAAATACAGCGATGTCTTTGCCAAGGAAACCGCTCTGGTACTGTGCAACAATGGCATCAAGGTCTACCTGTACGATTGCCTGCACTCGGTACCTCAGCTGTCCTATACCATTTTGAAGCTGGGCTGCATCGCGGGCGTAGTCATCACCGCCAGCCACAATCCCAAGATTTACAATGGCTATAAGGCCTACGGCGCCGACGGCGGCCAGTTGGCTGTGGAAGACGCCGCCACTGTCACCAGTTACATCGAAGCCATTGACGATGTGTTTGCCATCAAGGGCATGGACGAGCAGGAAGCACTGAACAAGGGCTTGCTGCAATACATTGGCGATGACGTGGACCAGATGTACTACAAAGATGTTCTCTCGCTGGTGATCAACAAGGATGTCATCGACCGGCAAAAGGATTCCCTCAGCATCGTCTACACTCCCCTGCATGGCAGCGGCAATAAACCGGTGCGGCACGTGCTGGGTGCTCTGGGCATCCAAAAGCTGGCAGTGGTGAAGGAACAGGAAATGCCCGATCCGGAGTTCTCCACCGTTTCCGCTCCCAATCCGGAGCAGCCCGACGCCTTCCGTCTGGCCATTCCGCTGGCAGAAAAGGTGGGTGCTACCATGATTTTGGGCACCGACCCCGACTGCGACAGACTGGGTGTGGTGGTCAAGGATAACGCAGGTGAATTCAAGGTTCTCACCGGCAACCAGATCGGCTGTCTGCTGATGGATTATGTGCTCTCTCAAAAGCAGAGCACCTTTACCGGAGACGAATTTGTGGTGAAATCCATCGTATCCTCTCCCATGGCCGACGTCATCGCCGCCCATTACGGAGTGGAGCTGCGCGCGGTACTCACCGGTTTCAAGTTCATCGCGGAACAAATCAAACTGAGCCAGCAGACCGGCAAGGGCAAATTCCTCTTCGGCTTCGAAGAGAGCTACGGCTTCCTCAGCGGCACCTTTGTGCGGGATAAGGACGCCTGCATCGCCTCCATGCTGGTGAGCGAGATGACCTGCTATTACGCCGACAAGGGCATGACCCTCTACCAGGCGCTGGAGGCTCTCTATGCCAAATATGGATACTTCAAGGAAAAGGTAATCTCCAAGACCCTCAGCGGTATCGAAGGCATTGCCAAAATCGGCAAGGCTGTGGAAACCGTCCGGGAAGAAGCTCCCAAGGAAGTGGGAGGTTATGCCGTCAAGGCGGTACGGGACTATCAGCTGCAAAAGCGCACTGATCTCGCTACTGGTCAGGTGACCGCCATTGGTCTGCCCAAGTCCAATGTACTGTTCTTTGAACTGGACAACGCCAGCTTTATCCTGCGTCCTTCGGGTACCGAGCCCAAGCTGAAAGCCTATGTGGCTGCAGCTGCTCCCACCGACGAGGCAGCACAGGCTAAATTCGACCAGCTGCTCACTGCGGTCAGCAATCTGATGGATGAGTTGACTCGCTAACATTTCCAGCAAAAAAGGCACCCGAGAATCGGGTGCCTTTTTTATGCTGTTTTTGGTTATGCGGTTTGTTCTCGATTCACCGGCTGCAGCTGCATCAACACATTGTGATACAGGTAATAGAGCATCCAGATGGAAACCAGAATGGCTACAATTTCAGCCAGGGGGAATGCATACCATACCGCTGTCAGGCTGATCTTAGACAGTGCCCAAGCTGCTGGCAAAATGCAAATCAACTGACGAATCAGAGAAACCCACAAGCTGTTCTGCCCCATGCCCACTGCCTGAAACAGGGTGGAGAGCATGATGTTCACCGCAGCCAGCAGGAAACTGAGGCTGATGGTGCGCATAGCAGGGGCTCCAATGGCCAACGTATTGCTGTCGGAAATAAAAATGGACAGCAGCTGAGTGGGACACAGCCAAAATACCAATGTCCCCACTCCCATAATGAACACTGCTGCAATCAGACCATACCGCAGTGTGTTCATCAACCGTTTACGGTTACCCGCTCCAAAGTTATATCCCAAAATGGGCATAACCCCCTGGTTGAGACCAAAGACGGGCATAAATACAAAGGACTGGAGCTTGTAGTACGCACCCAACACATTGACAGCGGATTCGGAAAAGCCGATGAGGATTTTATTGAGCAGTGTCACCATCACAGAGGCGATGGCCTGCATGACAATGGCGGGAATGCCCACCACATAAATATCCCGTACTACACGCCACTTCCAGCGAAAACGCTTAAAACGGTAATGCACCGCCTGACTGCGAAACAGAATCATACTCAGGCAAAAGCACATACCCAAAATCTGTCCCAATACCGTAGCAATGGCCGCTCCCGCCATTTCCAGACGAGGTGCTCCAAACATGCCAAAAATCAAAATGGGGTCCAAAATGATGTTGGTTACACATCCTATCAGCTGAGAGCACATGGGAGCCAGCATATTCCCGGTAGCCTGCAATGTTTTTTCCGTATTGATCTGAACAAAGGCACCAAAGGAAAAAATGGTGGCAATTTGAATATAGGTGGTTCCCATATTGACAATATTGAGATTGTTAGGCGAATACATCATGAAAAAGGGCCGGGCCAGGAAAATTCCCACCAGCACCATCACCATCCAGTTGGCCAGCGCCAAAATCAGGCCGTGGGTGGCAGCCGCATCCGCATCCCGCTGATGACCTTCTCCCAGCCGGCGGGCCACCAATGAGTTGATACCCACACCGGTTCCTACGCCCAACGCAACCATAATCATCTGCAGAGGAAATGCCAGCGAAATGGCTGAAAAAGCATCATCGCCCAACTGCGCTACAAACATACTGTCTACAATATTATACAGGGCCTGCACCAACATGGAAAACATGGCAGGCAACGACATGGAAAGCATCAGCGGTATAATTGGTGCTGTACCCATGCGGTTTTCTTTGATCGACTCCATTGCAATCTCCTTTCTCTCTTTCATCATTCCAGATTCTAACGTCAAACACTCATTATTGTACGTCAAACAAATTTTTATTGCAAGCCCCCATTTTGCTCCATTCATACAAATCGCCAAATTGAGCATACTGTCAGAGAAAAGCGAGGTGAAATTTATGCAAAGTATCTATTTCCATGTGGCTTCTTTGCCCAGCAAACACCAGCAAAAACAGGTCAAGCGAGCACTGGGCTGTCTCCCAGGCGTCAAGAGCGTCACTTTTTCCCCGGACCATCGAGTGGGTGTGGATTACGATCCCACCGGCATTACTCCTGCTCAACTCCACCAACAACTCTCTCAGTTGGGATGCCCTCCACTCAGTCAGCAAACCCCTCTGCGAGGTGTGGACGCATAAAAAAAGGACCCGATACGGGTCCTTTTTCACTTATGAGTGACAGTGGCACTCATGATCTTCTCCATGTTCATGGTGATGATGATCACACACAAAGTTGGGATCACTCTGCAGTGTGCCTGCCAGATAGGCTTCCACCACCTGATCCACCGGTCCGGATACACCGGGTACTACCCGGATTCCAAAGCCTGCCAGTGCATCTTTGGCACCCTGTCCTACGCCACCGCACAGCAGTACATTGACATTTTGCGTCATCAACAGACCCGCCAGTGCGCTGTGGCCGCTTCCCTGGGTATCCAACAGGCTCTTTTCTTTCACCGCTCCATCTTCCACCTGGTACACCGCAAAGCAGGCGGTTTTCCCAAAGTGACCAAACACCTGTCCATTTTCCACCGGAACCGCTATTTTCATTGTAATCGCTCCTTTACCGGCATTTTTGAATGATAATATCGCAGGCCTCATCCAGACAATCGGACTCCCAGGACTCAATGTTGCCTGTGTCCGTCAGCTGGGTAATTGCGGGATCCATAGGCAATCTGCCCAGAATATCGAGGCCATGTTCCTCTGCCACTTCATCCAAATGACTTTGGCCAAAAACAGAGAATTTCTTGCCGCAATCGGGACATACCACATAGCTCATATTTTCCACAATGCCCAACACGGGAACATTCATCATTCCCGCCATGTTCACCGCTTTGCTGACAATCATGGACACCAGCTCCTGCGGAGAGGTAACCACTACAATGCCGTCAATGGGCATGGATTGAAATACCGTCAGCGGTACATCTCCCGTTCCGGGAGGCATGTCCACAAACATAAAATCCACATTTTCCCAAATGACATCGCTCCAGAACTGCTTGACTGTATTGGAAATCATGGCGCCCCGCCACACCACCGGAGTGGTTTCCTTTTCCAGCAGCAGATTGATGGACATAATGTCAATTCCCGTTTCAGTTTTGATGGGCAGGATGCCATCTTCACAAGCCATGGCCCGCTCATGAATGCCAAAGGCCTGGGGAATGGACGGACCGGTAATGTCTGCATCCAACACCGCAGTATGATAGCCCAGCCGGTTAAATAAAACCGCCAGGGAACTGGTCACCAGTGATTTGCCCACGCCACCTTTGCCGCTCACCACACCGATCACTTTTTTGACGCTGCTGCGGGGATTAAGGGGCTCCAGAAAACTGGCAGGATCCCGATGGTCACATTTTTGTGCACAGGAACTGCAGTCGTGAGAACAACCTTCGCTCATTTCATTCTCTCCTTTTTTACATTGCATATTGACAGCAACATTATCCACCCAATCGAAATTTTTGTCAAGGCCGCTTGAAGCGAGGAAAACTGGGTGCTATACTGACCATAGCAACAAAAAAGGACGGGATTTTATATGCAAACGATTCAACCGGGCCGCTACCGCCATTTCAAGGGCGGAGAATATGAAGTACTGTGCGTAGCCCGACACAGCGAAACCGAAGAGCCCATGGTGGTGTACCGCGCCCTGTATGGAGAGGGTCAGGTGTGGGTGCGCCCCCTGACCATGTGGTCCGAAGTGGTGGAGTGGAACGGTGAAAGGATACGTCGTTTCACCCCTCTGGAGGAAAAACAATGAGCCGAGTGGCGGGCTGGCTGAAACAGGAGCCAGTTCTGTCCGTTTCGCTGGCGGCAGCTCTGCTCACCGCCTGCTGGGTGCCTCCCTCTCTCCAATACCTCTCCTACCTGGACACCGGCACCCTCATCCTGCTCTTTTCCCTGATGGCGGTGGTGGCGGGCTTCAGCCGGATGGGAGCCCTGGACTGGCTGGCTCATACCGCCCTAGCCCGGGTACACACCCTGCGGGGCTTGGGGCGCATGCTGGTGCTGCTCTGTTTTTTCTCCTCTATGCTGCTCACCAATGACGTTTCCCTACTGGCCTTTGTTCCCTTTGCCATTCTGCTGCTGTCCATGGTGCGGGGCCGGCGGCACCTGATCTGGGTGATCTGTGCCCAGACGGTAGCAGCCAATCTGGGCAGTGCTCTCACTCCAGTGGGCAATCCCCAAAATCTCTATTTGTATTCCCATTACCAGCTGACCCCCGGTGCTTTTTTCGCCGTCACCATCCCCCTGTGTTTGCTGGGGCTGGCGGTGTGCTGGGCTCTGTGCTGGGCCCTGCCTGACCGTCCGCTGGAAATCCACACCCAACGGGCCCCTCTGCGGGGAACCCGCTGGCATGTGCTGTGCTGGAGTATACTGCTGCTGCTCTGCCTGTGCACTGTGTTCCGGGTGATGCCTCATCCGCTGCTGCTGATCATTGTATTAGCGGCAGTCCTGCTGCTGGATCGGGATTTGCTGCGTCACCTGGACTATGGACTGCTGCTCACCTTCGTGTGCTTTTTCGTATTTGTGGGCAATGTGCAAAACATACCAGCCGTCAGTCAATGGGTCTCCTCCATTTTGCAGGGACGAGAATTCTGGTGCGGCGTGCTGTTCAGCCAGGTCATCAGCAATGTCCCCGCGGCGGTGATGCTCTCCGCCTTCACCCAGCAGGGCCTGGCCCTGGTGGCAGGCACCAACATCGGCGGCCTGGGAACACTGGTGGGCTCACTGGCCAGCCTGATTTCCTTCCGTCTGTACTGCGGCGGGCGGCACGTATTCCCCAGGCGGTATCTGCTGATTTTCTCCGCAGTCAACTTTTCCCTGCTGGCCCTGTTTTGTCTGTTTTATCAGCTGTGTATGACGCCTTTTCTGTGATTTCTCCCCGCAAGCGCTTGCTCCCATAAAGCGGGCGTGCTACAATTGAAAAAAAGGAGGTCGCAGCTATGAGTTTTCAGAACAAAGTGGTCATTGTCACCGGTGCCGGCGTGGGAATCGGCCGAGCTGCCGCGGTGTTGTTTGCCCAGCGGGGCGCCAAAGTGGTGGTGAACTCCGTCACCCCCAAAAACGGAGAGGAAACCCTCCGTCAGGTGCGGGAAACCGGCGCGGAAGGAATCTATATCCGCGGAGACGTGTCTGTAGAAGCGGATGTACAGCGTATTGTGGAAGAAACCCTGGCCGCTTATGGGCGGATTGACGTACTGGTCAACAACGCGGGTGTGGTGCTGCCCGGTCGGGTGGACAACACCTCCATGGCCGATTACGACCGCACCATGGACGTCAACGTGCGGGGCACCTTTATGATGTGTCAGCAGGTGATTCCCCACATGCTGCAGCAGGGTGGCGGTTGTGTGGTCAACACCACCTCCATTGTGGCCACCAAGGGCGTCAAGGACCGGGTGGTCTATGCCGCTTCCAAAGGCGCCATTCTCTCCATGAGCAAATGCATGGCCATGGATTACATCCGGGACAACATCCGCGTCAACTGTGTGTCTCCCGGCACCACCTATACGCCGTCGCTGGAAGACCGCATCCAGGCCTTTGATGATCCTGAGGCAGCCCGGGCGGACTTCATTGCCCGCCAGCCCATGGGACGTCTGGGACGCCCCGAAGAAATCGCCCAGGCAATTGTATTCGCCGCCGATGAAGACGCCGGTTTCATGAACGGCGTCAACATCCAAATTGACGGGGGCATGAGCATTTGATTTTTGCCGTCGCAAAGCCCCTTCACCCGTCACATAAAAAGCCGCATGGTTTTCCATGCGGCTTTTTTCACTGTCCTTTTAACGAGTTCCCCGATTTACGCACCACTCCACCGGCTGTCCCAACAGCACCTGTGCTACGCCTTTTGCGGCGCCATAGCTCATGCGGGCCATTGCCTCCCGGGTCAGGGCAGCGCTGTGCGGTGTGGCCATCACCCCTGGTGCCCGCAGCAACGGATCATCCTGCGACAATGGTTCATGGGCGAAACAATCAATGCCAGCCCCCGCGATGCGTTTTTGCTCCAAAGCCTGACACAATGCCTCTTCGTCTACAATTCCCCCTCTGGCGCAATTGATCAAAAAGGCACTCTTTTTCATAAGGCTCAATTTCCGGGCATCCACCAGATGATGGGTATCTGGTGTATAGGGAATGTGCAGGGTGATAAAATCACTCTGCCGGAAAATTTCCTCCATTTCCCCGGTAAAGCGGATAAAATCAGGCACTTTGCTCTCATCCAGATAGGGATCGTAGCCCAACACCTGCATGCCCAGACCCAGACTGCACTTTTTCGCCACACTCTGTCCAATACGGCCCAGTCCGATGATACCCAGACACTTTCCTTCCACTTCACAGCACTCCACCTGGGAGGGATAATCAAAATTGCCCGCTCTCACTGCCTGGTCCATCTCCCGCAGATGCCGGGACAGTGCCAAAATATAGCCAACCGTATGTTCCGCCACCGAGTTAGCATTGGCCATGGGGGTATTCACCACCCAGATTCCCAGTTTCCGGGCCACCTCCACATCGACCACATTGTCCACTCCTACGCCATGCTTGCCGATGACTCGCAATTGAGGCGCACACTGTAAAATCTCTTCGGTGAGCATCAGTGTTTTGGAAATTACACCATCACAATCCCGAATGCAGCGCTGGATGGTGGTTGTCTGCTCATCGGGAGCCAATACCACCTCCAGCCCCTGCTCCTTCAAATATTCAATCCCATCAGGGGCAATCTCCTGCGCCAGCAGAACTTTCATGTTCTTCTCCTCCTTTTTACAGTGTCTTTTTCACATCCGCCACCGAATCCCGGGCGGCATTCAAAATCATCCCCAGTTCACTGTTCCAACAAATCAAATCCATGCCCTGCTGGAACAACACTTTGGCCTCTTCTGTTTTGGAGGTAATGTACCCGGCAATTTTTCCCCGTTTTTGGGCAGCGGCCAGCACATCTTCCAGCCCCTGACGGAATTCCGGTGTAGAGTAATCCCCCAGGTGACCCATATCACAGGAGAGATCATTGGGCCCGATCACCACGCCGTCAATTCCCTCCACCGAGGCGATGGCATCGGTGTTTGCCAATGCCTGCCGAGTCTCCGCCTGCACCAGAATGGTAATCCGTTGATTGGCCTCCTGGATATAGCTGCGGATGTCCGGGCAATAGTAGCTGTTGTGGGCACGTTTGGTGGAAATACCCCGTTTCCCCAGCGGCATATACCGGGTGAGCTCCACGATTTTCTCCGCCTCTTCCCGAGTGTTCACCATGGGCACCAGCAAACCGTCTGCACCCGCTTCCAAATATTTCAGGCAGCACTCCCGGTCGATTTTGGGAATCCGCACCAGCACCGTCAGCTCCAGCGCATTGGCGGTGGCAATCATGGCATTGGCCTGGGAGTAGTCAAACGCCCCATGCTCACAGTCGATGATAAAATAGTCAAAGCCACATACTTTCAGCATACGCGCAATGTTGGGGGAATACAGCTCGCAAATCATCGTTCCCACATGTTTTTTCCCATCCTTCAGATTGACCTTCACGCCAAAGACCTCCTCACCATAGTTTCTGTATCTTTCAAATTCTTACATTTTCCAGCACACACCAGCGCAATGCGCAAATGTCCCAGAAAAACCTCATCTTTCGCTGGTGCCAGACTGTAGGGCAGCCTGACTCGTTCCGAAATCAATTTTCTCAGCATTGCATCCTTCTGGGCCACGCCCCCTGTGAATACAATTTGTTCCACACGCGCATCGTCGGGAATCAATTCATGATAGTAGGAGGCAAAAATATCCGCCGCCTGCCGGTACGCCCCGTCAAATAGATTGCCAATAGTCAGATTGTAGGGATTGATGTTCCGAATGCTGCCTTCCGAGGTCCCCAGACTGTCCTTGTAAAACCCGATGTTGACCTCCAGAGAATTGGACTTCACCCCGGCCACCTCCTGGGTGATCTTATCCCACAGTTCCCGCTTGCTCAGAGTGACGCCATAGATGCACCGTCCCACCTCCATGAGAAAGCCCAGCAATACATCAAACGTTCTGCCGCCCGGCATGCGAGTCACTGTATTGAGGTACAGTCCCTCCAAAAACGGCCGCACTTCAAAATTACCCTGAGTAAAACGATCGGCAATGTAGGCGATCTGCGCACCAGTGGCAATGTTGAAGTTCACCTCTGTCACTGCCTTCATCATGCTGCCGATCACCGCCACCTGCTGATCTCCCAGATCGGGATACACTGGAATCTCTCCCCAATCAGCGTGGTAATACCCGGCGATTTCATATTCTCCAATGGCTTTGGGAGTATCGCATACGCCAAAACCCAGCTGCTCTTTCAGTTCTTCATTCCACCCATCTTTTTGGATGTCATACAGTCCAATGGGCGCTGCGTTGGTTTTGTGACACGCGTACTGTCCCGTCAGCCGTTTGATCACCAAACTGCCGATGGTACAGATCACATCCCCCTTCCGGCAGAGATACTGGCCTCTCTGCTGTGCGGCGTACAGATTGCACATGCCCATGCAGGCTTTCAGATATACCCCATGACCTTTCATCTTCTCTCGGGGAATCATGTGCTCCAACCGCTGCAAGTAACTGCCGCCTTCCGGTGTCTCCAGCAGACAGCGGTTATCCAGCCAGGAAATATAGGGAGTGCGGGCATTCCCATCCGCATCTGCCACAATGATGCCATGCATTTGGGTAGAAATCAAAATTCCTGCAATTTGTGAGGCATATTGACTCACAAATCTCCTGACCAGCTCTTCCACCAGAGGATAAAACCGGTCAAAATCCAGTACGTACTCCACTTCTCCCCCATCCACCACCGCTTTGGGCATTTCCACCAACTGAACATCCTGAATTTGGAGCTGTTCCACATCCAGAACTGCTCCCTTGACAAAACTGGTTCCCAAATCCAATGCAATGTATTTCATATTAACCTCCCAACTGTTTCAGCATATTGGTGGTAAGGTCTTTGGCCATTTCCAAATGCTGATCGATGAACTCCAGCACCTTTCTGTCCCGCAGCAAAATCATATCCAAAATGGCTTTGTGTTTGTCATAAAATTCTTCAATATATTGGGATCGATAATGTGCTTCACTGTTGAGTTTGAGCAAGGTTTCGTTGAGAGGAGCCAGCGTATCCCATGTTTTGATCAGCGTCCGGTTGTCGGAGAGGCTCACCACTGCCCGATGAAACAACGTATCCAGCCGGCAGGCCCCATCACGGGTCATCTGACTGGCATGACAATGATCCTCCAGCAGCTTCAATGTGTCCACCATCATGGCGTAATTGAGGGTTTTCATTTCCATAATTTCCTCAATGGCCATGAATTCTAGAGTTTTGCGAACGTTGTACATGTCCATGGCATATTTTCGGGTAAATCCCACCACTTGTTTCCCGCCATTGGGCAATGTTTCAATCATCCCCTCACTCTCCAATGCCTGCAGCGCGCTGCGCAGGGTGCCTCTGGAAACACCATATTCTTTTGCCAGCGCCAATTCAATGAGCCGGTCTCCCTGTCTGTATTTTTGCAATACAATCTTCAGCCGCAAGTCTTCAATCACATCCCCACTGCAGCTGCGGGAAAGCATATCCGCCATCTGTCTCCACCTCCTTTGAATGGTTGAGGTACATCCATAATTTAATTGTATTACCGCATCAAAATATTGTCAACAATTTTAATATTATGTTATCTTTCTAAATTTTCAATCAAAAGTTTGTATATTTTGCACTTTGTCCATTGAAAAAGAGCGGCACCGCTACAGCAGTACCGCTCTTTCGTGTTGATATACTTATCGGATTTCTCCTACATCCATGGGATAGTTTTTGCTGAAACATGCGTCGCAGAAGCCACACTTGGCATTGGGGATGAGCTTGGGCATATCTTCAATGTCCAAATACCCCAAACTGTCCGCACCGATGATCCGGCGGGTCTGCTCAATGGAATGATGGCAGGAAATCAGCTTATCACGGCTGGGGATGTCCGTACCAAAGAAGCAGGGCCACAGGAATGGCGGCGAAGAAATCCGCACATGAACCTCCTTGGCGCCCGCCAGCTTGAGCAGGTTGACAATCCGGCCGCAGGTGGTCCCCCGTACAATGGAGTCATCGATCATAACCACCTTTTTGCCGCTGACCACTGCGCTGATGGGATTGAGCTTGATGCGCACCGCCATCTCCCGCTGGCTCTGCTTGGGCTGGATGAAGGTCCGGCCCACATAGCGGTTTTTGATAAACCCATCGGCATAGGGAATCCCCGACTCCCGGGCATATCCCAATGCGGCGCACAGACCGCTGTCAGGCACGCCCACCACAATATCCGCATCCACCGGGTGCTTCTGCGCCAAAATCCGTCCCGCTTCCAACCGGGAATCGTACACGCTCTGTCCCTCGATGATGCTATCGGGCCGGGCAAAATAAATGTACTCGAAAATGCACATCCGGGAGCCGGCCTGTCCACAATTTTCCTTGAGGAAACGGGTGCCGTTTTTGTCTACCACAATCACTTCACCGGGCTCCACATCCCGCACATATTCCGCACCAATGGCATCCAGGGCACAGGTCTCAGAGGCGAACACCACACTCTGTCCAATCTTGCCCATCACCAGGGGTCGCATACCCAGTGGGTCCCGAGCGGCGATCAGTTTCTCCGGGCTCATGATGATGAGGGAAAAGGCACCTTTTACCACCCGACAGGCCTTCTGCACCGCTTCCTCGATGCTGCCGCACTGGATACGTGCCCGGGCAATGGCATAGGCCAGCACTTCACTGTCAGTGGTGGATTGGAAAATGGCGCCTGTCATTTCATACTCCTGGCGAAGCTCCTGAGCATTGACCAGGTTGCCATTGTGGGCAATGACCAGCGTACCCTTCACATAACGGCTCACCAGCGGCTGGCTGTTTTCCCAGCGGCTTTCGCCGGTGGTGGAGTAGCGCACATGGCCCACCCCGATGTTCCCCTTGAGAGAAGCCAACACTTCTCCGTTGAACTGGTCGGTCACCAACCCCATCCCCTTTTTATAGGAGATCTCCCGGTTGTCGTTGACCACAATGCCGCAGCTCTCCTGTCCACGGTGCTGCAGCGCGTACAGACCATAGTAGACCATGTCGGCACAGTCATGGCCATATTTGTCATAGATGCCGAACACACCGCACTCTTCGCCCGGCTTGTCCTCCCGCAAATCTACGTCTTTGTATATCATTCCATTCCTCCTTGCCGGATCTTATTGCAGACCCAACCGTCTGGCCATTTCCTCATAGGCTTCTTCCACGCCGCCCATATCCCGTCTGAAACGGTCCTTGTCCAGCTTTTCCTTGGTATCCTTATCCCACAGACGGCAGGTGTCGGGGGAAATCTCATCCGCCAGCACAATCTCACCCTTGTAGCGGCCGAATTCCAGCTTGAAGTCCACCAGAATCACATTGTGCTTGTCAAAGTAATCCACCATCACCTCGTTGACTTTGAAAGCCATTTTTTTAATGGTTTCAATCTCATCCACTGTGGCCAGATCCAGGGCCAGTGCATGATAATCATTGATCAGCGGATCGCCCAGATCATCGTTTTTATAGCTGAACTCAATGGTGGGGATGGCCAGCTTACGGCCTTCTTCCACGCCATACCGCTTGGAAAAGCTTCCGGCGGCAATGTTGCGGATGATGACCTCCAGCGGTACAATGGACACCTTTTTCACAGCGGTTTCCCGATCGCTGAGCTCTTCCACCAGATGGGTCTTCACCCCATGCTGCTCCAGAATTTTGAACATGTGATTGGACATCCGGTTGTTGATAACACCCTTGCCCGAGATGGTTCCCTTTTTCACCCCGTTGAACGCGGTGGCGTCGTCTTTATAATCCACAATCACCACATCGGGATCATCGGTGGCAAATACCTTTTTGGCTTTTCCTTCGTACAGCTGCTCCATCTTTTTCATGATGTTCGTTCCTTTCTTGTTGCGCCTTACGGCCCGTCCATTTCGATTATTTGGGTGGCTAGGTAGACATTCCCCCACCGGTGGATTCTCCCTTCCGAAAATCCGTCCTTTTTCATTATACCGAATTTCCCGGGGTTTTGCATCTCTTTTGCAGCGGGCAATCTGCCAGAAAATCTTCCTCATAAAACCGAATTTCTTCAACAGGTTTGCCTGCCGGCCCAGTTTGACGCAAAAACAAAAAGGACGGTGAGAAGCCGTCCTTTTTGAGCTTAAAAATTTACTTGTTCATTGCGCCGGCTACAGCCACAGCCACAGCCACAGAAGCGCCTACCATGGGGTTGTTGCCCATGCCCAGGAAGCCCATCATCTCCACGTGAGCGGGTACAGAGGAAGAGCCTGCGAACTGAGCGTCAGAATGCATTCTGCCCATGGTGTCGGTCATGCCGTAAGAAGCGGGGCCAGCTGCCATGTTGTCGGGATGCAGGGTACGGCCGGTACCGCCGCCGGAGGCCACAGAGAAGTACTTCTTGCCCTGCAGGATGCACTCCTTCTTGTAGGTACCTGCCACAGGATGCTGGAACCGAGTGGGGTTGGTGGAGTTGCCGGTGATGGACACGTCCACACCTTCCAGGTGCATGATAGCCACGCCTTCCCGCACGTCATCAGCGCCGTAGCACTTTACCTTGGAGCGTTCGCCGTCGGAGTAAGCGATCTCCTTAACCACCTTCACTTCGCCGGTGGCGTAATCAAACTTGGTCTGGCAGTAGGTGAAGCCATTGATCCGGGAAATGATCATGGCGGCATCCTTGCCCAGGCCATTCAGGATAACACGCAGGGGCTCCTTACGCACCTTGTTTGCGTTTCTGGCAATACCGATGGCGCCTTCTGCAGCGGCAAAGGACTCGTGGCCAGCCAGGAAAGCAAAGCACTTGGTCTCTTCTCTCAGCAGCATGGCGGCCAGGTTGCCATGGCCAATACCCACCTTACGGTCGTCGGCCACAGAGCCGGGGATGCAGAAAGCCTGCAGGCCTTCGCCGATGGCTTCTGCAGCGTCAGCAGCATTGGTGCAGCCCTTCTTGATGGCGATGGCGGCGCCTACCACGTAAGCCCAGCACGCGTTCTCAAAAGCGATGGGCTGGATTTCCTTGGTGATGGTGTAGGGATCGATTCCCTTGTCCTTGCAGATCTTTTCAGCTTCTTCAATGGAGGCGATGCCGTAGCTGTTCAGCACGCCGTTGATCTTATCAATTCTTCTTTCGTAACTTTCAAACAAAGCCATGATTGACCCTCTCTTTCTGTATGTTCAGTATCGGTTCAGCCTTACTCGTGGCGGGGATTGATGTACTTCTTGGCTTCCGCGAACCGGCCGTAAGTACCGGTGGCCTTCTTCACGGCTTCGCTGGCATCCATACCCTTGTGGATCATGTCCATCATCTTGCCCAAGTGGATGAATTCGTAACCGATCACCTGATCATCAGCGTCCAGAGCCATTCTGGTCACATAGCCTTCTGCCATTTCCAGATACCGGGTGCCCTTGGCCTTGGTGCCAAACATGGTGCCCACCTGGCTTCTCAGGCCCTTGCCCAGGTCTTCCAGGCTGGCGCCTACAGGCAGACCGCCCTCGGAGAACGCAGTCTGAGTACGGCCGTACACGATCTGCAGGAACAGTTCCCGCATAGCGGTATTGATGGCGTCGCACACCAAGTCGGTGTTCAGAGCTTCCAAAATGGTCTTGCCGGGGAGAATCTCGGAAGCCATAGCGGCAGAGTGGGTCATGCCGGAGCAGCCCAGAGTTTCCACCAGCGCTTCTTCGATCACGCCGTCCTTCACGTTGAGGGTCAGCTTACATGCGCCCTGCTGGGGTGCGCACCAGCCCACACCATGAGTGAGACCGGAAATGTCGCGGATTTCCTTGGCCTGTACCCACTTGCCCTCTTCGGGGATGGGCGCGGGACCATGGTTGGGGCCCTTGGCTACGCAACACATATTTTCAACTTCTGCTGAATAAATCATACCAATACTCCTTTTTCCTGTAAATTTTGTGTGGCAAAAAGGCAGGCTCAGGCCCACAGGCCTTTCCCTGTACACTTTTCATACAATAACATCCTAATTATAATATATCTCCCTGCGGGGTTCAACATTTTTTTGGATTTTTTTACACAGAAGGCCACAATGCTTGTTTTTACGCCTTCATACTCCCCCGCAGACCCGCTCACCGCTTGGCGTTGGCATGGAAAGCCCGCACAGCAGCCGCCATGTCCGGCGCACCGAAGATGGCGCTGCCCGCCACAGCAATGTCCGCTCCGGCCTGGGTGATGGCTCCGATATTGTCCGGGGTGGCTCCGCCGTCGATCTGAATGTCCACCGGCAGCCCCCGCCGGTCAATGATCTCCCGCAGCGCGGCGATTTTACCCAGCGACTGGGGAATGAACTTCTGTCCGCCAAAGCCCGGGTTGACCGTCATGATCAGCACCATATCGATGTCCTCCAGCACGTAATCCAATGCGCTGAGGGGGGTGGCGGGATTGAGGGCCACACAGGCCTTCATCCCTTTGCTGCGGATGTAGGTGACCAACCGCTGCAGATGCCGGGTGGCTTCCGCATGCACCGAAAGCATATCGCTGCCGGCGGCGGCAAAGTCGTCGATGTACCGTTCGGGCTGGTCAATCATCAGATGCACGTCCAGCACCATGTCGGGGAATTCCTTGCGCAAAGCCTTCACCACAGGCGCGCCGATGGTGATATTGGGCACAAACATACCGTCCATCACATCCACGTGGAGCAAATCCACCGCTCCGGCGTCCTTGGCTTTCTGGATGTCCTCCGCCAACCGGGTGAAATTGGCTGATAATATGGAAGGCGCCAGTTTCATATTCCATTCCTCCTTTTTGATTCTCATCTCATTGTAAAGCATTTGAGACAGGGGGGTCAATGGTCCGCCGTCTCAAAGATATCCCTATAAATTTGTGCGACCGCTAAGCGGGTTTCTTCCCAGAAACGTTCATATTTTCTCATATAGGCCCTGGCCTCCGGCGTGATGACGCTGCCCCCGCCTCCGGCGCCGCCCTTTTCCCGGATGAGCAGCGGAAACCCTAAGGAACTCTCTGCCCGTTTCATGATGTCCACTGCCCGGGTGTAGGACATGTTGAGCCGTTTGGCAGCCTGATTGAGAGAGCCGGTTTCCTCCACCTTTTTGAGAAGCCGCCATGGTCCCTCTCCAAATGCCTTTTCACCCTCGTCGGTTTCAATCCAGCTTTTGCATCTGGCCCGCATGGCTACACCTCCTGTGTGAGGGGCAGCACCCAGCTTTGCCCCTCCTGCCGGTACCCCATTTTCTCCAGAAAAGGCTGCCAGTCCCGCTGCTCACACCACAGGCGGGGAATTCCCGTCCGGCGGGCTTTGCCCTCCAGCGCCCGATGCAGCGCTCCGGCCAGCCCATGGCCGCGCCACTGGGGCAATACGCCCAGATGAGCCAGCTTCCCATCGGGGGTAATGGTGGCCAGCCCGATCACCTGTCCCTCCCGGATGGCCACCATAAAATACTGAGTACCCGGCGCAAACAGCGACTTCCGGCCCTCCGCACAGCCCAGCTCTTCCAGCATCCGTCCCGCCAGCGATCCCTCTTTGCGGCACATCCGCCGCACCTGGATTCCATTTTCCCGGCGCCAGCGCAGCTCCCGGAAAAACTGGCTAATCAGAGCGGAACACTCCTCTTCCAGCACACCACCCTCCACCTGGGCCCGGTGGTTGTACTCCACCGAAAACAGATCGGTGGTGCTGCCCGCCGCGCCAAACCGGTGATCCTTTGCCCCATAATATACCTTGCGGATGCGGGCGTTTAAGATGGCTCCAGCGCACATGGGACAGGGCTCCAGCGTCACATAGAGATCGCAGTCCATCAAACGCCAGCCCTTCAGAGTACGGCACGCCATATCAATGGCTTCTATTTCCGCGTGGGCCAGCGCGCTGCGTCCAAATTCCCGCCGATTGCGGCCGACTCCCACCACGCCCCGCTGGGGATGGACCACCACCGCACCGATGGGCACCTCTCCCTCCAGATGGGCCAAATGGGCCTGCTGCAATGCCAGCTCCATATACTGTTGATCTCTCTCGGTCATGCTCTCCACCCTTTCCTGCCCTCTATTATAGCACAGCCCGTTTCTCCGGGAAACCCGCCCCATGAAAAAAGCGCAGCTTTTAGCTGCGCTTTTTCTGTTTTTGTTTGGGTTTATTCGCCCCGTTCCGCCAGAGAGGACCGCTTGGTCACCGTCACCTTTTCTTCGTAGCAGGCAAAAGCGTCATCCACATGGCTGGTGTCCATAGCGGGTGTCAGCAGGCTGACCACCGGCACCACCAGCAGACCCACTCCCATGGCAACGGCACCTGCGTTGATGGGCGAGGCAATCCAGTGGAACTGCATGTTCAGCACCGTGATGCCCACACCGGTGGCAAAGCTGGCCCACACAGACAGGGGGGTGGTTCTCTTCCAGTACAGACCGTAGAGGAAGGGCGCCAAGAAGGCGCCGGCCAGTGCGCCCCAGGAAATGCCCATCAGCTGGGCGATGAAGGTGGGAGGATCCAGTGCCAGCACCACTGACAGCACAATAAAGAACACCACCAGCACCCGCATCAGCAAAAGCTGCTGCTTTTCGGGCAATTTCCGGCGGGAAAAGCTGCCCAGGAAATCCAGCGCCATGGTGGAGCTGGAGGTGAGCACCAGCGAGGACAGGGTGGACATGGAGGCGGACAGCACCAGCACCACTACGATGCCGATGAGCAGATCAGGCAGAGTGGAGAGCATGTAGGGAATGATGCTGTCGTATACCACCGCTCCGCTCTCGTTGTACAGCCCGGGGTTGTCAAACAGCCGGCCAAAGCCGCCCAGGAAGTAACATCCTCCCGACACCACCACCGCAAAGAGAGTGGAAATCACCGTGCCGGTGTTGATGGCCTTTTCATCCTTGATGGTGTAAAACTTGTGGATCATCTGAGGCAGGCCCCAGGTACCCAGAGAGGTGAGAATGACCACACCCAGCAGGCCCATGGGATCGGGCCCGAAGAAGGAGGCAAAAGCGCCCTGCTGTCCCAGAGTGGCGGGCACGTCGCTCTCCAGTACCGAAAGCTGCTTCACCGCTTCCAGGAAGCCACCCTGCCCATTGAGCACCGCCAGTACCACTGCCACGATGCCGCCCAGCATGATGATCCCCTGGATGAAATCATTGATAGCGGTTGCCATGTATCCGCCCAGAATCACGTATACACCGGTGAGCAGGGCCATGGCCAGTACACATACCGAGTAGGGCACGTCAAAGGCCATGCCGAACAGGCGGGACAGGCCGTTGTACACCGAGGCGGTGTAAGGCACCAGGAAGACAAAGACGATCACCGAAGCAGCCACCTTGAGGGCACCGCTCTCATACCGCCGTCCGAAGAATTCCGGCATGGTGGAAGCGGACAGGTGATGGGTCATCACCCGAGTGCGGCGGCCCAGCACCACCCAGGCCAGCAGACTGCCAATCACCGCGTTGCCAATGCCGATCCAGGTAGAGGCAATGCCGTATTTCCACCCAAACTGTCCGGCGTACCCCACAAATACCACCGCCGAAAAGTAAGAAGTCCCGTAGGCAAAGGCGGTGAGCCACGGCCCCACGCCGCGCCCGCCCAGCACAAAATCGTTGACGTTGGTGGCGTGTTTGCGGGCGCTCAGCCCCACCGCCACCATGGTCCCAAAAAAGACCACCAGCAATACCACTTTGATAAGCATGTTTCTTCCCTCCAGATTCATTTCTTCCCCGTATGGGGGAGACAGTGTCTCTGGCGGCAATAAAAAAACAGGCTCCCGCCACAATTGCAGCGAGTCAGAGCCCGTGAAAAGCGTCATTTTCTTTTCCCGTGCTACCGTACTACCCTATTTTTTCTGCGCCAAACTGCCATTCTACATGTGCCCTCCGCCCGAGCGGATGCACGCTACACACTCAGCATAGCAAAAGCGGAGAAAATTGTCAACTAAAAATCACGTCTTTCCTCCATGAGGCCTCTCTTGCTCCATTTGAGAAAAATCCGGGATGAAGCTCTCCTGTGCGGTTTCTCCCTCCTGGATAAAGCCTTGGGTCACTCCCAGCTCCAAGGCGAAATCCACCAGCTGTTCATATTCCTCCCCGGTGACTTTCCGCTGCAATTCCGGCCACTTTTCCAAGCCTGGCATGGGGGTATACTGATTCATCAGGCTCAGATACACCCGGTCGCCACACAGCTCCACCACCCTTCGCACCACCTCTTTGGCGTCCTCCAGGCAGCCGGGCAGCAGCAAAAGCCGCACAATGACTCCCTTCGTCATCATCCCCTCTTCATCAAACACCGGTCTTGGCTGCTGTCGAACCATCTCCTCCAGGGCGGCCATGGCCACCTGAGGATAGTCCTCCGCCCCTGAATACCGCCGGGCCAGCTCTCCGCTGGCGTATTTGCAATCCGGCAGCCAGATGTCCACCAGCCCCTCCAGCCGCCGTAGGGTTTCCACCCGCTCATAGCCGCTGGTGTTGTACACCACCGGCAGCGTCATGCCCAGCCGCCGCGCCTCTTCCAGGGCCCCGATAATCCCAGGCACATAGTGGGTGGGTGTCACCAGGTTGATGTTGTGTGCCCCCTGGGCCTGCAGCCGAAGCATCTCCTCCGCCAGCTGACGGACCGTCAGTACGCTGCCCGCCTCTCCCCGAGAGATTTTCCGGTTTTGACAGTACACACATCCCAGAGGACAACCGGCAAAAAAGATAGTACCACTGCCTCTTTCACCGGACAGACAGGGCTCTTCCCAGGCGTGCAGCGCCGCTCGGGCCACCCGTAACTCCTCGCCCACACCACAGCGTCCTTTTGTCCGGCTCCGGTCCACCCGGCACCGGCGGGGACACAGCTCACACAGTGTCATGTTCCTCACTCTCCTGATAAATGGCAATGATCCGATTGACCGTTTCTCCCAGCCGATCGCCGTCGATCACATGATCCGCCGCCGCCCGGTACAGAGGATCCCTCTCCCGGCTCAGTTTTTCGATCATTTGAGCTTTGTTGGGCACCTCCAACCGAGGCCGGGAATGGTCGTTCATCAAATTGAAGCGAAGCCGGCGCAGGCTTGGATGGAGGTAAAAAATAATGCCGTTCCGGCGCAGCGCCTCCACATTTTCCCTGCGGAGCACCACGCCGCCTCCGGTAGCGATGATAATACCCTCTCGACGGGACAGTTCTTCCACCACCTGCCGCTGCAAGGCTTCAAAGGCCTCCTCACCATCCTGGGCAAAAATATCGCTGATAGATTTACCAGCCCGCTCCACAATGCATTGATCACTGTCCACCCGTTCCATGCCCAACCGCCGGGCCAGTTTTTTGGACACCACCGTTTTGCCGCTGCCCATAAAGCCGCACAGCACAATGTTTTTAGCCATCCACTTCACCTCCCAGCTGCCGCAGCGCCCCGGCAAATCCCGGATAGGAAATGGCAATGCACCCGGGATCTTCTATCTGGCTTTCTCCCTGAGCCGCCAGTGCCAGCACCGTCATACTCATGGCCACCCGGTGATCTCCATAACTATGAAATTTTGCGCCATGGAGCGGCTTTCCTCCCCGGATCATCAGTCCGTCCACGGTGCCCTCCGCATCTGCGCCGGCCCGGACCAGTTCCCGGGCCATGGCGTCAATGCGGTTGCTCTCCTTGACCTTCAGCTCCTGAGCGTCCCGGATTTCAGTGGTGCCCTGGGCAAAGGCCGCCGCCACCGCCAACGCCGGCAGTTCATCGATGAGCCGGGGGATCAGTTCGCCTTCCACCCGGATGCCATGGAGTGAAGAGGACCGCACCACCACATCGCCCATGGGCTCCACGCCCTGCTGGACATTTTCCACAGTGATGTCTCCTCCCATGGCCCGCAGAGCATCCACAATGCCGGTGCGGGTGGGATTGAGCCCCACCCGACGCAGCCGAATGCAGCTGCCGGGCACAATCAGCCCCGCCACCATGAAAAAGGCCGCGGAAGAAATGTCGGCGGGCACCTCCACTTCACCGGCGTACAACTCCTCTCCGGGTTGCAGCCACACGTCCCGTCCCCGGTTTTCCACCCGGGCGCCAAAGCCTCGCAACATCCGCTCGGTATGATCCCGACTCACCTCAGGCTGGTGCAGACGGGTTTCTCCTTCGGCGTACAGGCCCGCCAGCAGCAGAGCAGATTTCAACTGGGCGCTGGCCACCGGCATGGAGTACTCCAGCCCCCGCAGCGGGGTTCCCTGGATGAGCAGCGGAGTATACTCGCCCTCTCGCCCCTCAATTTGAGCGCCCATCTGCCGCAGGGGCCGAATGACCCGCCCCATGGGCCGCCGGGCAATAGAGGCATCGCCCTCCAGCCGGCTGGAAAAGGACTGGGGCGCCAGCAGGCCGCACAAAATACGGGTGGTGGTGCCGGAATTGCCGGTGTAGAGGGTGCCCTCCGGTTCCCGCAGGCCACGCATCCCCTGACCCTGCACCCGTACATTTTCTCCGTCTATCTGGATGTCCACTCCCATCTGACGGAAGCAGGAAATGGTAGACAGGCAGTCCTCTCCCATGAGGAAATTGCGGATGAGAGTGGTCCCCCGGGCGATGGAGCCCAGCATCACACCCCGGTGAGAGATGGATTTATCCGGGGCTACGGTGAGTTCGCCCCGCAATCCACCGCTGGGTTTGATGATCATGGTTTTTCCTCCTCTCCACTGTGAAAGCTGCCCAGAATTTTGATATAAGGCAATTCGGCCGTCAGCTGAAACAACATGGTGCGAATCCGATCCTCCAGCAGATTGCCGGTGCACTCCACGTAAAAGATATAATTCCACGGATTTTTTCCATCGGGCCGGGAGTGAATTTCGGTGAGATTGACCCCATAATCGGCAAAAATCCCCAACACTCCCGCCAGACTACCACTGCGATGGGGACAGGCGAATACCAGACTCACCTTGTTGTGCTGGGGTAAAACGGTGAGAAATCGGGTCACTCCCACAAACCGGGTGGCATTTCGCTTGTCGTGCTGGATGCTCCGGGCCAGAATGTCCAATCCGTATTGACGGGCAGCCTCCTCCGAACACACCGCCGCCACAGTGGGATCTTTCTGCCGGGCCACCAGACTGGCCGCCTTGGCGGTGTTGTTCACCGGTTCCTCCTGAATGCCATGCTTCCGCAGAAAACAGCTGCTCTGGGCCAGAGCCTGGGGATGGGACCATGCCTGCCGCACCTCTTCCAGTCTGGCGCCCGGCACCCCTGCCAGGCAGTGCTCCACCGGCTTGATATACTCCCAGTTGATGTACAGCTGATGGGTTTGCAGCAGATCATAGACCTCATTGACTCCACCGGCGGTGGAATTTTCCAATGGCACCACCCCCACCTGGGCCTCCTCTGCCGCCACTGCCTGAAACACCTCCTCAAAGGTGTCCCTACGAATGATCTCTTTGTCGCCAAACAGCGCCTGCGCAGCGGCTTCTCCATAGGAACAGGGCAGTCCCGCGTAGCAGGCGGTATGCACCTCTACCGGCTGCCGGCGGCAATCCAGTGAGGGTGCCTCCCCGCATCGCAGGGTGAGTCCATATTGGTGCTGGCGGCTCACCTCCATCAACTTGTGCAGCCAACAGGCATATCCTTGCCGCATGGCAGGGGGCACCTGAGCAGTCAGCCGCTCCACCAGCGCCTCTTCCCGGTCCGGCTTCCAGATGCTGTCCCCCGTTTCCATCTTCACCCTGGCCACCTGCTCTGCCAGTTCCATGCGACGCAGAAAACAGCTGCGAATCTCATCGTCCGTCCGGTCTATCTCCTGTCTGATCTCCTCAAGCCTCATAGCCCTTCGCCTCCAAATACAAATCCAACAGCGCCACTGCAACCGCCGACTCCACCACCACCGGAGCCCGCAGCACAATGCACGGATCATGCCGGCCCCGAATCATCAACGGCTCCACCTTTCCCGTCTGCCTGTTGAGGGTATGCTGTTCCCTTGCAATGGACGGCGTGGGCTTAAAAGCAACCCTCACCACCAGCGGCATCCCGGTGGTAATGCCCCCCAGCACCCCTCCGTTGTGGTTGGAGGTGGTCACCGGCTGGGGCTCTCCAGGGGCATAGGGATCGTTGGCTTCACTGCCCCGCATCCGAGCCAGCCCGAAACCGTCGCCAAATTCCACCCCTTTGACCGCAGGAATGCCATAGAGTATGGACGCCACCCGGCTTTCCACGCTCTGCAACATGGGGCTGCCAATGCCCGCTTCTAAGCCTGTGACGGCGCATTCCACAATGCCGCCCACCGAATCGCCCTCCCGGCAGGCCTGCTCCACCAGCCCCAGCATTTGCTGCCCCACCGGTTCTTCCAGCACGGGAAAAGACTGTCCGGTCAATGCCCGCAGCTGGGCAGCGGTTACCTCAACAGGGTCCAATGCCAGACGGGAACTCTCTCCAATCTGGGCAATGTGACTTCCGATGGTCACCCCACGGCGGGCCAGCGCCTGCCGACACAGGGCCCCGGCAAATACCAGCGGCGCTGTAAGCCGTCCGGAAAAATGACCGCCACCCCGGATATCATTGTGCCCCCCATACCGCTGGGCCCCGGTGAGATCGCTGTGTCCCGGACGGGGCTGTACCCGCAGCGCTTCATAATCCCGGCTGCGCTGATCCCCATTGGCGATCAGCGCGCAGATGGGCGCGCCGGTGGTCACATTTTCCATAAGCCCACTCTGTACCTGGGGCACATCCGCCTCCCGTCGCGCGGTGGTCAGAGGGCCCTGTCCCGGTGCCCGGCGGGCCATATCCGCCAGTATTTCGTCCCAGTCCACCGTCACCCCCGCAGGGAACCCATCCAGCACCACGCCAATGGAAGGCCCATGAGATTCCCCAAATATACTGATTCGCAAACAATTGCCCCAGCAGCTTCCCATCTGTTTACTCCTTTCCCGTCTGATCCAGCGCCTGATGCATGAGCCGGCGCAGCTCCTCCACCGGCACCGGCCGCACACACACCTGCCCCGGTTTTTCTGCAAACACAAACCGAATGGCGTCTCCCTGCTTTTTCTTATCGGAAAGCATGGCCTCAAATACCTGCTCCACCGAATAGGGCAGCTGGGTGGGCAGTCCATATTCCTCCAGCCAGTCGGCCAACTGGCGGTGCAGGCCGGAAGGGGTAATTCCCGCCGTCTCCCCCAGCTTCATGGCGGCCACCATACCGATGGCCACCCCCTGTCCATGGGTCACCTGGGTAAACTGAGCCACCTTTTCCACGCCATGGCCCACTGTGTGCCCAAAATTCAAAATCATCCGCAATCCGGTGTCATTTTCGTCCTGCTCCACCACCTGACGTTTGCAGTCCACACACCGGGTCACCAGCTCCTCCATGTGCCGGCGGGCCTGCCCGCCTTTGGTGAGCTCCAGCAGAGAGGCATCCCAAATGCAGCCGTATTTGATCACCTCCGCCATGCCGTCGGCGAAAATCCCCTCAGGCAAGGTGTCCAGCACCTCTGTATCAATATACACCTGATGGGGCTGGTTGAACATCCCCACCAGATTTTTCCCCTGGGGCAGGTCCACCCCGCATTTGCCGCCCACCGAGGAATCCACTTGGGCCAGCAATGTGGTAGGCACCTGAATCAACTTCACACCCCGCAGGTAGGTTCCCGCGGCAAACCCGGTTATATCGCCTACCACACCGCCGCCCAGCGCCACCACCAGGTCGGAGCGGGTCAAGCCCTGCTGGTGCAGGGTCTGATAGATGGCCTCCACCGAGGACAGCTGTTTGTGCTCCTCACCAGCGGGCAAAATGTGGTGTCCCACCTGAGCTCCCGCCTGCCGGAAACCCACTTCCACCCGCTCCAGGTAGAGGGGCGCCACATGGCTGTCGGTCACCACACACACCCGCTGAGGTTGCAGTTCCTCCATGGCCAACGCGGGCATGTGGTCCAGCAGCCCTCCGCCGATGCGGATGCGGGAATCCCGCACACTGCCCTGTAAAATCATCTCTTTCATTTCTGCCACCTCACAGTTCCCGTCCCACCGCCTGGGCCACCGCTTCCACCTTGCGCATGGTCTGGGCAAACAAATCGTAGGTCAGGCACTGCGCGCCGTCGCTGAGGGCGTTCTTGGGGTCGTTGTGCACCTCAATGATGAGACCGTCCGCGCCAGCAGCCACCGCAGCCAGCGAAAGGGATTCCACCATCCAGCTCATGCCGGCGGCGTGGCTGGGGTCGATGACTACAGGCAGATGACTCAGCCGCTTGAGAGCCGGAATGGCACTGATATCCAGGGTATTGCGGGTATAGGTTTCAAAGGTGCGGATGCCCCGCTCGCACAGAATCACCTTCTCATTGCCCTCACTCATGATGTACTCTGCCGCCATGAGGAATTCCTCATAGGTGTTGGCAAAACCCCGCTTGAGCAGTACCGGCACATCGGTGCGGCCCAGCTCTAGCAGCAGCTCGAAGTTCTGCATGTTGCGCGCCCCCACCTGGAAGCAGTCCACCCGCCCCAGGAATTCTTCCACATGACGGGGATTGGTGATCTCAGTGACGATGGGCAGCCCGGTCTCCGCCTTTGCAATGTTCAAAAGGTCCAGCCCCTCCGCCTTGAGGCCTTGGAAGGAATAGGGGGAACTGCGAGGCTTCCAGGCGCCGCCCCGCAGCACCGACGCACCATGTTTCTGTACATTTTTGGCAATGCCCACAATCTGCTCACGGTTTTCCACCGAACAGGGGCCCGCCATCACCGCCAGTTTTTGCGCCCCCACCTGGGCGTTGCCAATGGATACCACACTGTTTTCAGGGTGCATCTTGCGGTTGGCCTTTTTGAAAGGCTCTTGCACCTTCATAATCCGGTCTACGTACTCGCTAAGGTACGCGGTTTTGATATCGATGGCAGTGGTATCACCCACCAGACCCAAAATGGTGGTATTTTCACCCACAATGGGATTTACCTGCACGTCATATTTGGAGAGCCACTGGGTCAACTTATCGATTTCCTCCCGGGGGGTGCCGTTTTTCATTACAATAATCATGTCAGTTCCTTCTTTCTCGGTCTATCATTGGTAAAACTGCTGCCAGCGGAAAAGCTATTGAACAAGGGGGAATAAAAAAAGCTTCGTCCCTGTCTATCAAGGGACGAAGCCATTTTGCACGTATGGTTCCGTGTTACCACCCAAATTCGCAGTCAAACTGCGCACTCTTTTCAGATACGGGCCCAAAGCCGAATATCCTATCTCTGTAACGTGAGAATCACGCCATAGCCTATCGGGCAAACGCCTTTCAGCTTGGAGCTCAAGAGGGAACTTCAGCATGCGTTTCCCAATGTCCGCTTCCAGTCATGACGGACAATCCCTGGTGGTGCCGGCAGGCTTACTTTCCTCTGTCATAGCATTTTTCGCTTTTGTTACGGCTGCGCCGTATTTGGTCTTATTTTACCCCCCTGCTCCCCAGTTGTCAAGAAAAAATTTTTACCATACAAATATATTATTTTTACTTTTTTAAGTATTATTTTTACTTTTGTGATACTATGCGACTCTATCTTTTTCTATACTGGCTGTGAAAGGAGGTGATACAGATGAACCAAACCACCCATTTTGGATGGAAACTGCCCCAGCTCAATGATCCGGTGGATATCACCGTGCTCAACAGCAACTTTTCGGCCATGGACAACACCCTGTACCACACTGTCTATGTATCTGGCTCTTACAGCGGCGACGGCCAGGAAAACCGTACCATTTCACTGGGCTTCACCCCCCATGCATTGCTGCTCATCAATGAAGGAGGTCGAACCAGCCTCAACGAAAACGGCTCGGAGTGGATTTACGGCGGACTGGTCCTGCCTGATTGTCCCATGGTATACAGCGGCCGTACCTATCTGGAAATTGTATCGGGCGGCTTTGCTCTGCACCAGCATCCCAATCAATCTTCCTGCTACGGCTACCTCAACTCTTCGGGAAAGAACTTCTATTACATGGCCTGGCAGTGATCACACACCTTTCAAAACAGACGCGATTGCGTCTGTTTTTTTGTGGAATGTTTTGTTAAAAACTCCTTTTTGATTGCCTTTTTCTGTCAATAATGCTATAATAATGCCATCGCAACTACCAAATTATGAAAAAGGAGTGAACTCTATGAAAAAACGAATCTGCTCATGGCTATGTGCCCTTGCCATGGCAATCACAGTGATTCCCGCCGTCGGAGCTGCGGAAGACACCACTGACCGGGGCACCCTGTATTATGAGGAAATCATCGCCCCTCAGTACGATGACATCCGCCATTTCTCTGACGGTCTGGCCGCTGTAAAGAAAAATGGCAAATGGGGCTACATCGACACCGAAAACCAAGTGGTAGTTCCCTTCCAGTACGACATGGCCTACTCTTTCAATGAAGGACATGCCATTGTGTACAAAAAAGCAGCCTCTGGCTACGAGGATGAATACTACGTGGAGCTGGAGCCCTTCATTGTAGATACCAAGGGCAATGTCACCTCCATCAAGTCTGAGTATCCTCTGACCATGTTCGCCGAATCTACTGAACTGGTGGGCACCTCCAGTGAAAAGAGCTTCTACAACGGCTACGTATGCCTGCCCTGTGAAGGTGAAAACTTCCTGGTGGATACCAACGGAAACATCAAGTCCACTGATTTGTCCCCTATCCATGTGCCTACTGACGGCTACATGCCCGGCTATATGCCCGGTCTGCAATATGGCGCCGGTATCATGGATGACGAGGGCAATCTGCTGGTCAGCTTTGACAGTGCCATTTCTCAATCTGAAAATTCCGAATCCTACATAGGTGACATTCGCCCCTTCAACCAGGGCCTGGCTCCTGCCACTCTGGTCGTAGACGCCTGGGATGACGAATACTACACCTCCAACTACTCCTGGGGCTTTATGAACCCCAAGGGTCAGTGGGTGATTCAGCCTCAGTTTGAGGATTTCATTGTAAGCGACATGTATGGCTCCTACCGGGTCTTTGACGCTTTGGGTCGTGCCTGCGTGAAGAAAGACGGCAAATGGGGCGCCATCAACAAGCAGGGCCAGACCATCGTTCCCTTTGAATACGACTGGCTGATGCCCGAATCCGAAGGTTTGATGGCATTCCAGAAGAACGGCAAGGCAGGCTTCCTGGATGCCGAAACTTTGAAGGTGGCCATTGAGGGCAACTACCTGCAGACTTCTTCTTTCAGCAACGGTTTGGCCGCAGCAGTGACCGGTGACAGCGGCGTGATCATCGACCGAAAGGGCAATCCTGTGGAAGGCTCCGGTGATATGGCCGCGGATACCTTCTTCTATGAGAATGAACAGGGCTCCATTACCTATCTTGCTCCTTCCGAATATCTGCCCATTTCCAAAAACGGCAAATATGGCTTTGCCCATCTGGAATACACCCCCGAGCTGCCCACTCCTGACGAGATGAGCGACTGGGCCTATGAGCAGGTGACCGCAGCCATCGAAAAGGATATGATTCCTCAGGAACTGCAAAACCTCTACCGTATGAAGATCATCCGTACCGATTTTGCTGATACCATTATCCAGTCCATGGAAGTGATTGCCGGCAAGGATATTGAAACTCTGATCAAGGAAAAGACCGGCAAAACAGCGGACGAGTTGGCATCTTCCTATCCCTTTGTGGACACCACCTCCAGCAATGTTATTTACGCCAATGCGCTGGGTATCATCAGCGGTTATGGCGACGGCACCTTCCTTCCCTACAACAACATCAGCCGGCAGGAAGCTGCTTCCATGCTGATGCGTGCTGCCAAGGTGCTGGGTGCTGACACCACTTCTCTGCCGGACGCCGGCTTTGCGGATAGCAATAACATCGCAACCTGGGCTGCAGACGGTGTAAACTACGTGTATCAGGCAGGCGTAATGTCTGGTGTAGGTGACAACCAGTTTGATCCCACCGGCAATTACACTCGTGAGCAGACCTTCGTGACGGTATACCGGCTGCTGCTGGCCCTCACCGAGGCTTAAATCCCATTAAAACCCAAAAGGCATGGCTTTACGCCATGCCTTTTTTGTGCAGCGGAGGATTGGTATGAAGATTCTAATTGATGCAGACGGATGCCCGGTGGTAGATATGACGGTAGAAATAGCCCGCCTCAGAGGCGTGGAATGTGTGATTTTGTGTGATACCGCCCACACTTTTCAAAAGCCGGGAGCCACAACTGTGGTAGTTTCCAAAGGGGCGGACAGCGTGGATTTCGCGCTGGTGAACCGGGTGGAGGCCGGAGATGTGGTGGTGACCCAGGACTATGGGCTGGCGGCCATGTGTCTGGCCCGACGGGCAAGGGTGCTGAGCCAGAACGGGCTGGAGTACACCCCGGAAAACATAGACGGGCTGCTGCTGACCCGGCACCTGGCCAAAAAAGCGCGGCGGGCGGGCCAGCGGCTGAAAGGCCCGGCCCGGAGGACCGGAGAGCAGGACGAGGCCTACCGGCAGGCTCTGGAGCGGCTGCTGGCGGAACTTCCCTGAGGGCATAAAAAAGACGTGGCCTAAGCCACGTCTTTTTTGCTGTGCGATAGATTATTCAGTAACTTCTACAGACTGGATGTAGATCACAGTAGCTTCTTCGTCGTCGTTGACGGTGAAGGTCACCACTCTGTTGTATCCAGCGTTGCTGGCGATGATGTCGTTCTTGGAGCCAACTCTTGCTTCGTCACCATCCTCATTGATGACGTATACGATGCAGTCGTCAGCCAGAACCACCTGGAACTTCTTGCTGTCGCTATCTACAGCAGTGAAGTAGTTCTTGTCGCTGTCTACGCTGTCCTTCTCAACCGTAGCAGTATACAGTTTTTCTTCCTTGGGCGCAGGTTTGCTGCTGCCATCCAGATCGAACTTCGCAGGAGTCTGCTCGGTCAGGGAATCCACATCGATCTTGCCTTCGGAGGTCAGGTCAAACTTCACCCAATCCTTCTTGTCAATGTTCTTCCACTGGTTGGTATTTTCGTCCACTTCAGTCACGTACTCAGTCACGCCGCCCTGGGTAGCCAGAGTGATCTTGGCGTACTGTTCGTCGCTGGCAGTGGCCACAGTGGCAATCTTCAGCACATAGCCAAAGATATCGGTGGTAGCGGTAGCGGAACCAGCCGCCTCACCCACGATGGACATGTACTTGATCTCCCCGTCGTCCACATAAGCCTGCAGGTTATCTGCCGCGCCAGAAATAGAGGAAGCCTTGAACTTGGGCATCTCGCCTACATAAGCCTTCACACTGTCCACTTCGGTATTGCCATTTTTCAGTTCTACGGCGAAGATAACAGTATCGGAAACCACCTTGCCAACGCCGTCTACCAGCTTGGTCTTGCTGCTGTAGTTGTCGTTGTCATTATAGGTGTCGTTCTCATCTGCAACGTTATCGCCATATACCACGTCGGTGATCTTATCCTTCTCGATGGTCAGCTTGGCGGGCTTCAGAACCTTATGGTAAGCCTGGGTGACTACAATCTCATCATCCACGCCATCAGGCTCATTTCCTTCCTCGCCTCCCCCTGTGGTATCCACAAAGGTGCCATTCAATTTTTCTGCTACTGTGGCATTCTTCACTTCCATGACGATCTTCTCGCCCTTGTAGTTGTACACCACAGCCTTGTAGGTGGTGCCTTCCACGCCGGAGTCAACGCCCACGG
>JBMNPT010000015.1:0-34054 GCA_050943735.1 Eubacteriales bacterium
CGTTTGATTCTTACAAAAATTTAGCTGTACTACCACACTTAATACAATTAGTATAGCGTTTCCCTCCCACTCTGTCAACCAATTTTTATTCCTCTTTTATTAGACGTTTGTCAGCCTGGGATGGTTGTAGCCTTTTCCAAAAATGACACGAAAATCTATCCGGGCAAAAAATTGCCCCCCGGTCTTGACATACCTTTTGGTTTCGTGCATAATAATATAGTACATTTTGTGCGGGCGTAGTTTAGTGGTAAAACAGCAGCTTCCCAAGCTGCGGTTGTGGGTTCGATTCCCATCGCCCGCTCCATGCAAAAGCCGGCAGAAGCAACTCTGCCGGCTTTTTTTATAAAATTTCCCCCCAGATGCAACTTTTTCTCCTGCTGAAACATCTATCCAGTAGAACATTCATTACAGGAGGATTGGCATGATGCATGATTTCCCCACACTGCGCACCGCAGTTATTGCACTGTTGCTCCCCGCAGCGCTGAGTTTTCTCTCCGGCTGCGGCACCAACGTACAGGCAGCAACCCCTCTCAACCCTTCCCAACCCGAGTCTGCCCAGAACACACATTGGGGGACAGGAAAATATTTACCGGATTCCACTATTTCTCCTTCCCATTTGGAGGCTCCTCCCCCTACTTCTCCTACGCCTACTCCTGTGGGCACCGGTTCTTACGACTTTTCTCAGCCGGTACCCGCCAGTGAGGCCGTAGATCTCTCTTATTTTGATGACGCCATCTTCATTGGCAATTCCCGCACAGAAGGGTTTCGTCTGTATGCGGGACCCAAAGAGGCACAATACTTTACCTCCATCGGCCTGATGGTCAATACCATTTTCAGTCAGCCTTTGCCACAGGAGGATGGCCGCAACATTCCCATTATGGAAGCGGTGGCTGACGCCTCTTTTTCCAAAGTCTATATCATGCTGGGCACCAACGAATTGGGATGGGCACATGGTGCGGTTTTTCAGGAAAAATATGGGCAAATCATTGATGAAATTCAGCGCACCCATCCCCAGGCGCAAATCTATATTCAATCCATTTTGCCGGTGACACAACAGCGTGATTCCAGCGATTCCATCTATAACAATCAGAAAATCAGGGAATACAATGGGCTGCTGCAGGAACTGGCGCAGCAAAAGCAAGTCTATTATGTAAATACTGCAGAATGTGTGGCGGACAGCAACGGAATTTTGCCCGCTGATTCGGCCTTTGACGGCATCCATCTCAAGCCGGAAGCCTGCCAGCGCTGGTTGGAATATCTGTGTACTCATACCGTTCCGCAGCCCTGACATCATTCCACCAGAAAGGAGGGTTTTCCAGCTTTGCACTCCTTCCGCGAACAACTGCTGGCAGACTATTTACGCCAGAATCAACAGCGTTTTTACCGTTTGGCCTACAGTTATGTGAAAAATCAGGACGAAGCACTGGACATTGTACAGGACTCCATTGTAAAAGCCATGGAAAATCTGCACTCTCTGCGAAATCCGGAAGCCATGCGTACCTGGTTCACCCGGATTGTGGTCAATGAAAGCCTGAGCCATTTGCGCAAAAACCAGCGATTGGTGCCGCTGGAAGAAGCCCCCGAGCCAGTTTCTTCGGGCAGTGAGGAAAATCAGGTGTTGGATCGGCTGGATCTGTGGCAGGCGCTCTCCACCCTTCCTCCTCCACTGAAAACAGTGGTGCTGCTTCGCTATTTTGAAGATATGAAACTGTCCGACATTGCACTGGTGACTGGTTGTCCTCTCAATACCGCCAAAGCCAGGCTGTATCGGGCACTGGCTCAACTCAAAACCCAACTGCACTCCCAGAAAGGTCGTGATCTCATTTGAAAAAAGGTATGCACACCCTGCGGGATTCTATCCCCATTCCACCTCAACTGGAAGACACAGTGGAACAGGCCATCCAGCGCGGACAGCACCGCAAACGCCGTAAAATCTGGCCCCGGGCCGCAGCCACCGCAGCCAGTATCTGCCTGCTTTTGGTGGCAGTGGGCCGGGTAAACCCCACCATGGCCACCGCTCTCTCCAATGTTCCGGTTTTGGGAGCGCTGTACCGTGTATTTACCTACTCCCACTCGGAGGAACAACAACCCACTTATCACGCCAACATTCGAATTCCCCACGTAGACGGTGATGCAGTTCCGGGAGATGAACCCTGGGTTCAATCCATCAACGAAACCATCAGCCGTACCATGGAAGAAGAATACCGTATCTCCAAAGAACGGGCGGAAGAATATTATCAGGCCTTTGTGGAAACCGGCGGAGATCCCGCTGATTTTATGCCCTTAGATATTTACATTGATTATCAGGTAAAACACTCCTCTGAAAAATATCTCTCTTTTGTGGTGTTCAAGTTGGATACCATGGCCAGCGCCTATCAGCAGAGCTACTATTATAACTTTGATGTGGAGTCCGGAAAGCCCATCACCCTGGAAACTCTGATGGGTGAAAATTGGAAGACGCAGGTAGCGGATCAAGTACGGCAGCAATTGGCAGCTTTTTCGGAAGAGCAAAAGCAAATGCTATTCCCGGAAGTTCAAGTGGAAGATTGTCTGACAGCCGAACAATTCTACCTCAACGCACAGGGTCAAGTGGTAGTGGTCTTCAACAAATATCAATTGGGCGCCGGAGCGCTGGGGATGCTGGAATTCCCTCTGGATATCACCCCATAAAAAAAGACGGCAAATTTGCCGTCTTTTTATTTTGAATTTTGAGGATCGGTTGCTAAAAAACCAAGAGAAAATCCTTTGGGAAGCAGCCGTCCTTCGGACACCAGCAAACCCACAATGATCAGCGCCGCGCCCACCAGAGATACCGCTCCAATGGGCTCATGCAGAAAAATAGCGCTGGTTACAATGCTGGTCACCGGGTTCAAATAGATATACATACTGGTTTTCACCGCTCCCAGCCGTTTCACCGCAAAAGCCCAAGTGGCAAAACAGGTGGCAGAAGCGCCTACTCCCAAAAACAGCAAGTGTCCCAGATAGAGAGGCTGTGTCAAAGGGGAAAGGTCCCACTGTCCGCCGGTGAAAAACGCAATGGGCAGCATAAACAGCGTACCATAGAAAAATGTACGGCGGGTGGTGGCAATGGTGGAATATCCGTAGCTACTGATGCGACGGATAAAAATGGAATAGACCGCCCACACAGCAGCCGCCACTACCGCCAAAAAATCTCCCAGTGGATTGATCTGCAGCTGTGTGCTACCATGAAAACTGATGATGCAAATTCCCGCCATGGAGCAGAGAAATCCCAGGAAAAAGTGAAGCCGCAGTGGCTCCTCCTTCAGCCAGAAATGAGCCAAAATGGCAGTGAAAAAGGGAGCCACTGCCACAATCACGCCCACGTTGGATGCCATGGAATAGGTCAGTGCTACATTTTCCAGCAGATAATACAGCGTTACACCGGTGAGTCCTGCCCCCATGAAGACCCATTCCTGCCGACGATCGGTGAGGCGCAGCCGATGGGGCCAGGCAATGGTCAGCGCTGCCAAGCCCAGCACAAATCGCATCAATAAAATCTGCACTGGCGAAAATGCCCCCAACATGATTTTGGTGGACATAAAGGTGGCTCCCCACAACAAAATCGTCAAAAGCGCCACTGCATGCCCCACTGCCTGTCCATGATTTTTCATCCAGCACCCTCCATTTCACGCAAAAGGCCGGAGACCGCATATGCGATCTCCGGCCAATCCATTTCACAATGGCAGTCAGCGATCTTACTTGACCTCTACCTTTGCGCCAGCCTCTTCCAGCTTAGCCTTGATGGCTTCTGCGTCTTCCTTAGACACAGCTTCCTTCAGGGTGGTGGGAGCGCCGTCAACAGCAGCCTTAGCTTCCTTCAGGCCCAGGCCAGTGATTTCTCTTACAACCTTGATCACGTTGATCTTGCTGGAACCAGCATCGGTCAGCACCACGTCGAACTCGGTCTTTTCATCAGCTGCAGCACCGCCAGCAGCAGGGCCAGCAGCCATCATCACAGGAGCAGCAGCGGACACGCCGAACTCTTCCTCGATAGCCTTCACCAGTTCAGACAGTTCCAGAACGGTCAGGGTCTTGATTTCTTCAACAAACTTTACGATCTTTTCAGAAGCCATTTTCGTTACCTCCATATTTTTGTTATTTCATCATGTGAGGAACTCTTTCCTCACCGCTGTCCGAACTTACTCGGCAGCTGCCTCTTCAGCGGGAGCGCCGGCCTTCTCAGCGATAGCGTTGAGAGCGCGTGCCAGACCACTGATGTTGCCATTGAGCACAGACAGCAGCTGACCCAGCAGCTGTTCCCGGCTCGGCAGAGTCGCGATTGCATCCACTTCGGCTACGCTCAGCACCTTGCCATCCATGAAGCCTGCCTTGATCACAAAGTTCTTGTGGTCCTTTGCGAACTTGGCCAGCACTCTGGCAGGAGCTACTGCGTCATCCTTGCTGACGCCCAGTGCGGTAGTGCCGTTGAGGATGTCATCCAGGCCTTCGATTCCAGCTTCCTTGGCAGCCAGACGGGTCAGAGTGTTTTTCACCACACTGTATTCCACACCGGCTTCTCTCAGCTCTTTTCTCAGCTTGGTGTCGTCTTCTACGGTGATACCTTCGTAGCTTACGAACACACCGGCAGCAGCGCCCTTCAGCTTTTCAGCCAGGTCGGCCACAACTGCCTTCTTCTGTTCCAGAATTTTTGCGCTTGGCATGTTCTTTCACCTCCTGTACATGGTTCATGAACCTATACAAAGACTCGGGAAAATAAAAGCTCTCCTTGCGGAAAGACACAAGGAGAGCCGGCAAATGCACTTTATTTCTCCTCGGCAGGAAGGGATTTCCCTTTACACCGCGCAGGCGGCAACCTACTGTCTTTGGATCGTCATCTTTATTAGTATAACAAGGAAAAAATCCACTGTCAACCTTTTTTATTTTACTTAGCCCAGCTTATTGCCGTTGATCTTGATGCCAGGGCCCATGGTGGAAGACACCACGCAGCTTCTGATATACACACCCTTGGCAGCGGCGGGCTTCGCCTTGATGATGGCGCCCAGCAGGGTATTGAAGTTATCCTGCAGCTTTTCAGCACCGAAGGATACCTTGCCTACGGGGCAGTGAATGATATTGGTCTTGTCCAGACGGTACTCAATCTTACCAGCCTTGATGTCGGCGATGGCCTTGGCCACGTCCATGGTTACGGTACCAGCCTTGGGGTTGGGCATCAAGCCCTTGGGGCCCAGCACCTTACCCAGACGGCCTACCAGACCCATCATATCGGGGGTAGCCACTACCACGTCAAAATCAAACCAGTTTTCACCCTGGATCTTGGCCACCATATCTTCGGCGCCCACGTAATCTGCACCAGCCTGCTCAGCCAGATCAGCTCTTTCGCCCTTGGCGAACACCAGCACGCGAACAGTCTTACCAGTACCATGAGGCAGTACCACAGCGCCTCTCACCTGCTGATCGGCGTGACGGGAGTCAACACCCAGCTTCACGTGAACTTCCACAGTTTCATCAAACTTGGCCTTGGCAGTATCAACCACCAGGGACAGGGCTTCGCTGGGATCGTACAGCTTGGCGCTGTCTACCAGCTTAGCGCTCTCAATATATTTCTTTCCTCTTTTCATTGTTATCCTCCTTCATTTGTGGTTGTTATCGGAATAATCCTCCCACTTCACCAGGCAGAGCTCAGTCCTCTACCACAATACCCATGCTTCTTGCGGTGCCGGCGATCATGCTCATGGCAGACTCGATGTTGGCAGCGTTCAGGTCAGGCATCTTGATCTCAGCGATCTTCTTGATCTCTTCCTTGGAGATCTTAGCCACCTTGGTCTTGTTGGGAACGCCGCTGCCGCTTTCGATCTTGCAAGCCTTCTTCAGCAGAACCGCTGCAGGGGGGGTCTTGGTGATGAAAGAGAAAGAACGGTCAGCATACACAGTAATCACAACGGGGATGACCATACCCACGTCATTCTTGGTGCGCTCGTTGAATTCCTTGGTAAAGGACATGATATTCACACCATGCTGGCCGAGTGCGGGGCCAACAGGGGGGGCAGGAGTTGCCTTGCCTGCCGGAATCTGCAGCTTAATATAGCCGGTTACTTTTTGTGCCATTTTGGTTTCCTCCTTAAAATGTGGTAATTTCGGAACAAAATTAAACTAAATTTAACTTCCTCCCACTTGCACAGGCCTTCCAGCCTGACCACGGTTGCCCGTGGAACGGTGCGAAACGCACCTTTTGGATCAATCGTTGGTTACGGCCACCTGGTTCAAAGTGAGCTCAACCGGCATTTCTCTGCCGAACATGAGGACCTTGACCTTCACGTAGTCGTTGTCCACATTGAGCTCCTCCACTTCGCCCACAAAGTTGGCCAGTGGTCCATCGATGATGCGCACATTGTCGCCCACCGCGAAATCCACTTCCACCACGCGGGTTTCCACGCCCAGAGCCTCCACTTCCTTATCAGTCAGAGGCACCGGCTTGGATTCAGGGCCCACAAAACCGGTACAACCCCGGGTATTGCGAACCACATACCAGCTGTCATCACACATGATCATCTTCACCAGCACATAGCCAGGGAAAATTTTACGCTCCACCTCGCGTGCCTTGTTATTGGTGATTTCAGTCACCTTTTCGGTGGGCACACTCACCTCTTCAATGAGATGATGGAGTTTCCGGTTTTCCACCGTTTTCATGATGTTGGCAGCCACTTTGTTTTCGTAGCCGGAATAGGTATGCACCACATACCATTTTGCGCTTTCAGACATCTCTTACAACCCCTTACTCAAGATCCACTGCATGCCTGTGCCAAACAGCCAGTCCAACGCCCAGACAACTACGCCCATAGCCAAAATCACCACGAGCACCACCCAGGTGTTATGCAGTACCTGTTCCTTGCTGGACCAGGTGACCTTTTTCATTTCGCTCTTGAAATCTCTGAAGAACTTTTTCATGCGCTGGAACATGCCCAGCTTTTCCTTTGCCTCTGCCATCGGCATTACCCTCCTGATTGGTTGATAGAGGTCGCTTACTTGGTTTCCTTGTGCAGGGTATGCTTCTTGCAGAATCTACAATACTTGTTCATTTCCAAACGATCGGGATCGTTTTTCTTGTTCTTCATGGTGTTGTAGTTTCTCTGCTTGCATTCGCTGCAGGCCAGGGTCACTCTCACTCTCATTTTGGCACCTCCTACATAAATTGATGTACTGTGTATGTTAATTTGCATTAACAACAAAGATAACTTTTTGCGCCGTAAAACGAGCACAAAAAAATAGACCTATAAAAACAGGCATAGATAGTATAGCATATTCTGTCCATCCGGTCAAGGAAATTTTTCGACGCAGAAGGATCATTTTTACGGAAATGGTCCCCTCCGCTATGGTTTTGTGGTATAATAGTAACATCATTGTACGTGTAAGACAGGAGAACACCTATGAAACCACATAAAATTTTAATGGTGACCATGAGCATGGGCGTAGGCGGCGCCGAAACCCACATTCTGGAGCTGAGCAAAGAACTCAAGCGCCGGGGCCACGATGTGGCTCTTTGTTCCCATGGAGGGGTCTACGTGGACGAGCTTACCGCGGCGGGCATTCGACATTATCAAGCACCCCTGCACACCCGTTCCCTTTCCACCATGGTACGGTCCTTCGCCGCACTGGACAAAGTCATTCGGAAAGAACGCCCCGATCTGGTACACGCCCATGCCCGGATTCCCGCACTACTATGCCATTGGCTGTGCCGGCTGCATGGAATTCCCTTCCTCACCACCGCCCATTACAATTTCAAAACCACCGGCCTGCTGCGGCATTTTACCCGCTGGGGCCAGCGCACCATCGCAGTGAGTCAGGATCTGAAGCACTATCTGATGGACAGCTATCATCTGCCGGCCGCCAATATTTCGGTGACCGTCAATGGCATCGCCACCGATAAGTTCTCCCCCCAGGCCAGCGATGGCGGACTGCGGGAGGAATTGGGCCTGCCGGCCGACTGCCGCACCGTCTGCACTGTCAGTCGGATGGATGCCAATGCCTGTAAGGCGGCTGAAATTCTCATTGATGGAGCCGAAGCTCCCTGCCGCAGAGATCCCAAATTGTATGTGCTCATCGTGGGCAGCGGTGGCCGGCTGGAAGAGCTGAAGGCCCGAGCGGAAGCCGTCAACGCTGCGGTGGGACGCAAGTGTGTGATTCTCACCGGCGGGCGGACCGATGTGGCCCGTTTCACCGCCCTGTGTGATGTATTTGTGGGGGTGTCCCGCAGTGCATTGGAAGCCATGGCCTGTGGAAAACCCACCATCCTGGCGGGCAACCAGGGGTACCTGGGCCTGTATACCCGGTCGGTGCTGCCCCAGTGTATCGCCACCAATTTCACCTGCCGTGGAATTCCCTACCCCGACGAGGGTCTTGTGTGGCAGGAAGTGGAAAAGCTGCTGGCGGGTGTGACCCCAGAGGGTCTTACCATGGAAGAAATTCGCCGCCAATCTCGGGACATCATTTTGGAGAGCTACTCGGTGGAACGCATGGCCATGGACGCGGAACAGGTATACGACGATTTGCTCACCAATGGCCCTCATCCCCGGTTTGACTTTGTGGTCACTGGTTACTACGGCCACAACAACAGCGGTGATGAAGCACTGCTCTCCGCTGTGGTTCACAATCTGCAAAAGGCCTGTCCTCAGGCCCGCATCTGCGCTCTTACCAGCGCTCCCATCGATGCGCAAAACCACTGGAATGTCACTGCGGTACAGAGATTCAATCTGCTGGCGGTCAATCGAGTCTTCCGTCACAGCCGGGTACTGCTGTTTGGCGGCGGCAATCTCATCCAGGACATCACCAGCAACCGCTCTCTGCTATACTATCTTTTCCTATTAAAAAGTGCACAGCGCAGCGGCCTACGCACCATGCTGTACGCCAATGGCATCGGACCGGTGGTGAAAGAATCCAACCGTCGCCGGGCAGCCCGGGTACTGGACAAGTGCGATCTCATCACTCTGCGGGATCAGGATTCCGCCGCACTGCTGCAGCAAATGGGTGTTACCCATCCCCGTATCCTGGTTACCGCCGATGAAATTCTCACTTTGACGCCCCCCTCAGATGCCCAGTGTCAAGCCGTCCGTCATGACTGCGGACTGGATGGAAAAGCCTTTCTGGTGGTATCTGTCCGCCAATCCCGCCGCACACCGGCCGATTTCTTTCCCCGCCTGGCCCAAGCCATTTCACAAGTGTGCCGGCAACAGGCCCTGACTCCTGTACTCATCCCCATGCACCCTGATGTGGACCTGACACCTACCCAGGAATTTGCCAAGCTTCTCAGCGTACCTGCCGTACTACCTCAGCTTTCCTCCATTCAGGATGTGATGTGTCTGATCCGCAGCAGCCAGCTGGTGGTGGGCATGCGCATGCACGCGCTGGTATTTGCGGCCTGCTGTCAAATTCCCTTTGTGGGGCTGGATTATGACCCCAAAGTGGAAAGTTTTGTCCGCCGGTTCCCTGAAATGCCCTGCTATCCGCTGGAACAGCTGGATGTAAAAGCACTGACCACCCGTCTGGAAGAAATGCTGGCCGGGCAGGATCAATTGCGGGAGAGCATCGGTACCGAGTTGGAACACTGCCGAGCGGAAGCGGCTCAAAACGCTCAGCTGGCCCGTCAGCTATGGGAGGATTGTCATGAGAATTCTGGGAATTGATTACGGCGATGCCCGTACGGGTTTTGCCGTCTGCGACCCCACTGGAATGCTGGCCTCAGCGGTGGAAACCTTCCACAGCCATAAAATGGAAGAGGTGGCCCAGCGTACAGCGGAACACGCACAAGCCTATCAGGCAGAAGAGCTGGTGCTGGGTTTCCCCAAAAATATGAACAATACCCAGGGGCCACGGGCCGAAAAAACGTTGGAACTGAAAGCCCGCCTAGAGGAATTGCTGCCGGATACTCCCATCGTGTTGTGGGATGAACGCAGCACCACCGTTTCGGCCATCCGCATTCTCAATGAAACCAACACCCGAGGGAAAAAGCGGAAAAATGTGGTGGACAGTGTGGCGGCGGTGCTGATTTTGGAAAGCTATCTTGCCTACCGCCGCAGCCATGAAAAATAAAAAACTCTCCCATGCTCACATGGGAGAGTTTTTTTATATGCTTTTTTCCATGAAATAGTTACGCAGCCATACATTTTTTCTGCACACTTGCTGCTCTTTGATCAGTTTGTAGCCTCGCTTCTCAAAAAAGGGTCTGGCCATCATCGATGCATGCGTTTGAATGATTTGATTCCCGGCAGCCTGTTCCAGATGGTCACACAACGCTGTTCCAATTCCCTGTCCCTGGTGGCCGCTGTGGACAAATAACATATCCAGCACTCCATGTTCCGCCAGACTTCCAAAACCCAAAATAGATTCTCCCCGTACAGCCACTACGGTATGCTGCCTGAGCAAACGGAATTCCCAGCTCTTTTGATCCCATTCTCTGGGCGCCCAGGCGGATAACTGCTGATTTGTATAATATCCCACACCAATGGCATGAACAGTATCATAGAAAAGCTCGTGCAGAGATGAAATCTCCCATTCCTGACAGGGCCGTATTCTCAAATCATTCACATCATTCACCCACTGCCACTGCCTGTTCCTCCGGGGTTAGTTTTTTTACCATTATTTCCACCACCCGGCGGTCATCTGTGCGAGTCACTGTCACATCTAAATGCTGACAGACAAAGTGATCTCCCTGGTTGGGAATGCGGCCCAACTCTTCCATCACCCAGCCGCTTACCGTACTGGAATCATTTTCGCCATCCAAACCAAAGAAACGGTACATTTTATCCAGATCCATGGAGCAGGACACCCGATAGGTATCCTCTGAAAGCTGACTGAAATCCTCCACCACTTCGTCGTGCTCATCCCAGATTTCTCCCACCAGTTCTTCCAGTATATCCTCCATGGTCACAATCCCCATGGTGCCGCCGTATTCGTCGCTCACCACCGCAATGTGGGACTTGCTCTTTTGCAGCAGCTTGAGCAAATCACTGATTTTCATGCTGGGTGTAACAAACACAGGCCGTTTGATAATCTCTTCCAAGGGGCGATCTGTCACCCCGGAACCACTGTAAAAATCCTTTTGATGAATGACTCCCACCACATTGTCAATGGTATCCTTGTAGACCAAAATACGGGAAAACCGGGATTCGGTAAATCTGCTTGCCACTTCTTCCTTGCTAGTGCCCCAGGGAACTGCTTCCAAATCCACCCGAGGCGTGAGAATGTCCTCTGCTTCCCGGTCAGTGAATTCGATGGCACTGCGCAACAGCTCGCTCTCATCCCGGTCAATGCCCCCGTCATGTTCCACTTCTTCCACCATGGTGATGAGTTCCTGCTGGGTGAGCCGCCGGTCATCCGATACCACAAATAGCCGGGACAACAGCTTTTTCCACTGGGTAAACAAAAAATTGATGGGAGAAAGCACTACAATGAGAGCCCGGATAATGGGCGCCGAAAACAGGGCAAACCGTTCCGGATTTTCCTTGGCCAGGCTTTTGGGAGAAATTTCGCCAAAAATCAACACCACAATGGTCACCACCACAGTGGAGAGCGTAGCTCCCATATCCCCGAAATAATCGATAAACAAAACAGTGCCAATAGAAGCCACCGCAATGTTCACAATATTGTTGCCCACCAAAATGGTGGACAGCAACCGGTCATACTCCTCCGAAAGTTTCAGCACCAGCTGAGCCCGATGATTTCCCCCATCTGCCAATGTTTTGATGCGGGTTCGATTGAGCGCCGAAAACGCCGTTTCGGTGGCGGAAAAATACGCGGACATCAATATCAACACCGCCATAGCCGATATTGACATCACAAGATTGTTGGGCATATACGTCAAACTCCTTTAATTCCATCCCTGTTTCTGCTGCCATTTAGATGATCTTTTCTACATACGCAAAAAGGCATACCTGTCCCTGCGCATCCCGCAGGACAGATATGCCCGGTATGACAGACTTATGCAGCAATTATGAGTATCACATTCGTCCTCTTCCGCATTGTCCATTTTGCTCACAATTCTCCTTCCAGAACAATTGAATTCGTGCAAATTATACCGCAAAATCTCTATCTTGTCAACTATGGGGGGACAGCATGGATTGCTCCAGCTTTTTCCTGCTTTTCAAATACACAAGCGCTCCCACTGCATCAGCCAGCAGCCAGCCAATGGGTACCGACCACCAGATCCCGTCGGTTCCCACCAATGGCGCCAGCGTATAGGCCAGCACCACCCGGGTGCCCAATGAACAAAAAGTGAGAATTACCGACATGGCAGGCCAGGCCACCGCCCGATACAATCCGTACAGCAAAAACAGCCAGCCAATACCGCAGTAAAATGCTCCTTCAATCCGCAGATAGCGAATTCCCACCGCCAGCACTTCTGTGTCCTGAGGCTGAACAAACAGCAGCATCAGAGGACGGGCCGCCAGCCACACCACAGCGGTGATGACAAGGCAAAACAGCGTACTGGTGAGAAAAGCGCTCCGAATTCCGCCCCGAATCCGATCCATCCGCCCAGCGCCATAGTTTTGGGCAATGAAGGTGGAAAACGCATTGCCAAAATCCTGCACCGGCATGTAGGCAAAAGCATCGATTTTCACCGCCGCCGCAAAGGCCGCCATCACCACCGGTCCAAAGCTGTTGACCAGGCCCTGCACCATGAGAATTCCCAAATTCATCACCGATTGCTGTACACAGGTGAGCAGAGAAAAGGACGACAGCTCCCGCAGAATTTCACCGCTGTAGGCCAGATGTTTTCGTCCCACTCGTAAGGCAGGCACACAGATCCAAGTATAGACCATCACTCCCAGCCCCGAAAGATACTGGGCAATCACAGTGGCTACGGCCGCGCCTTCCACGCCCCACTCCAGCCCCCGGATGAACCACAGGTCCAATCCGATGTTAATGAGGGCGGAAATTCCCAAAAAGAGCAACGGTGTCAGGGAGTTGCCCACCGACCGCAGCAGATTGGAAAAGAAATTGTAAAGGAAGGTGGCAGGGATTCCCCAAAAGACCACCCACAGATAGGCCCGCATCAGAGGATAGACACTGGCATCCACCCGCAGCAGCCCCAGAATGGGGTCCAATAACGCAAATACTCCAGCGGTCAACACCATGGCCAGCAGACCGATTAGCACAAAGGAGAGGAAAATGCTCTGCCGCAGCCGATCCTGCTCCCCTCGGCTGTACCGGATGGAAAACACCACTCCACTGCCCATGCACAGGCCCAGCAAAATGGAGGTGAGAAAGGTCATCAGCGTGAAGGAGGAACCCACTGCGCCCAACGCCCGAAACCCCAGATACCAGCTCACAATGAAAGTATCTGCCACATTGTACAGCTGTTGAAGCAAATTGCCCAGCGCCATGGGCAGGGCAAACCACAACATGGTGGAAGTGATATTGCCCTTGGTCAAATCCCGATGCATGGTTTCTCCTTTCCGCAGGGAAAGGGCGGAGAAATTCTCCGCCCTTTGTGTATCACAGGTCTCTCTCCAGCGCGGCTGTCAGCAGCTGCGCACAGGATTCCAAATCCGCCTTGCTCACCATCTCGTTGGCACTGTGGATATACCGGGTGGGCACTGAAATCCCACCACACAGTACACCGCCCCGGCTGAGGGAAATGGCTCCCGCATCGGTAGAACCGGCGGTGAGAATTTCCAGCTGGGTGGCTACACCAGCCTCCCGGGCAGCGGTGCACAGCCACTGCTTTACCCGGGGATGGGTGATGAGTCCACCGTCTTTCAGCTTGATGGCCGCGCCCTTGTGCAACTCCACCGCCATGGGATCACATCCCATCACATCCCCAGTATCGGTGACGTCCAACGCCAGTGCCACATCAGGCTGCAGCCCATAGGCCGCCGTCCGGGCGCCCCGCAAACCCACCTCTTCCTGTACGGTAAACACACAGTAAAGATCATACCGGCAGCCCCGCACCCGGCGCAATGCCTGAATGGCCAGCCAGCAGCCCGCCTTGTCATCCAGTCCCCGGCCAATGAGCACCGGACCGCACTCTTCGATACCCCGGTGAAAGACAGCCATATCGCCCACCTGTACCAGTTCTTCAGCCTCCTCCCGGCTGCGGACTCCGATGTCAATGTAGCAGTCTTTGAGCTTGCAATCGCCCAACTTGACTTTTTCATCGTAATGCACCACTCCCTGCACGCCGCTGGGAAAGCGCACCTGTTGATTGATCAGGCTGGCCACCTCGTGTCCGCCCACCGGCGCGAAACGCACAAAGCCTTTTTCATCCACCACAGTGGCAATGAGCCCAATCTCATCCATGTGGGCGCTGAGCATCAGCACCGGGCCCTCTCCTTTTTTATGAGCGATGAGATTGCCCATCACGTCGGTGGTGATTTCATCGCAGTAAGGCTCCACTTCCCGGCGGATCACTTCCCGCACCTGGTCTTCCCGACCCGAGGGAGATGCCACACACAGCCGTTTCAAAAGTTCCATCATGGTTGGTCTTCCTTTCTATCTGCAAATCAGCGCGGCACACAGTTCCCGCACGCTGTTCATGTCCTCCAGAGAAATGACACTGGACGGCGAATGGAGATACCGGCAGGGAATGGAAATCGCCAGTGTTTTCACTCCGGTTCCGCTGCGGTGAATGGCTCCGCTGTCATTTCCTCCCGCAATGCTCCGCTTCATCTGAAATGGAATTCCCTGCGCCTTGGCGGTATCCACCGCCCGGGCCACCATTTCCTGGCTGTAGATGGTGGAACGGTCCATCACTGAAATGACCGCGCCCTGCCCGGCCCGACTCACCTGATCGCTCTCTCCGCAGCCAGTGAAATCAGCACAGGTGGTAGTTTCCACCACGTAGGCCTCATCGGGATGCAGCCGCTCCGCAGCCACAGTGGCGCCCCGCAAGCCAATCTCCTCCTGCACACTGAACAAAAACCAGGTGTCATACTGCAGCGGCTGCTGAATCAGTTTCAGCAAAATGGCACACCCGGCCCGATCATCCAGGGCTTTGGCCCGTACAAATCCGTCGCCAAAGGAGACAAATTCCGAATCAAACTGAATGGAATCTCCCAGCCGAACCCATTTCAGGGCCTCTTCCCGGCTGGACGCCCCAATGTCAATGTACATCTTGTCCGCCTTTACCGCCTGTTTGCGCTCTTCGGGGGTGTGCAGGTGGATAGCCTTGATGCCCACCACACCGGGGATGCGGTTTTCTCCCACATAGACCCGTTTGCCCAGCAGGACCCGGGAATCAATCCCGCCCACTGTTTCAAACTTCAAAAATCCCTCATCGGTGACTTTTTTCAGGATGAGACCCACCTCATCCATATGAGCCGCCACCAACACTTTCTTTTTGGAACTGGCGCCCCGTTTCAAAGCAATCACATTGCCCATGGGATCGATTTCCACCCCATCGGCATAGGGCAGCAGCTCTCCGTATAAAAACTGCGCCACCCGCTGTTCATCTCCACTGATGCCGTCCAGCGTGCACAATTTTTTCAGCAGATCCAACATGCTCCATCCTCCTATCTTCCCAGCGCAAAGCGGCAGATCAAATCCCGTACCGCTTTGGCGTCCTCCAGCGAAAGAGTTTCAATGGTGGTGTGCATATAGCGCAGCGGAATGGACAGCAATCCGCAGGGAATCCCCTGTCCTACCACCTGCAATGCCCAGGCGTTGGTTCCAGTATCCCCTCCCATCACCTCCACCTGATGGGGAATGTGATGTTCTTCCGCCAGCCGGCACAGCTGATCGGTAATACGGCGATGCAGGCTGGGACCCACTCCGATCATCGCCCCTCCGCCCAGGGTATATACATTGTCTCCCGAAGCGTCCGGGGTTTTGGCATGGCTCACATCCACCGCCAGTGCCAAGTCCGGCATGGCCCGCCAGCCGCCCACCTGGGCGCCCCGCAGACCGGTCTCCTCCTGGGCACTGATGAGCACCTCAATATCCACGCTGCGGCGATGTTTTTTGAGGCGATTCAGTGCCGAAAGCAGCACCGCTACCCCCGCCCGGTCATCCAGCGCCCGGCCGGTGACCACTTGCCCCAGCAACATTTCAGGCTGGGCTCGGAAGGTGATCATATCCCCCACCGACACCCGCTTTTCCGCCTGTTGACGGTCATAGCCAATATCCACCACCATGTCTTTCAGCGCAATGGCCTGCTTCATCTCCTCCGCCGTCTGGATGTGTGGCGGCTTGGCGGCCATCACACCGTACAGCGGTTCCCGTCCATGGACCGTCACCGCGGCTCCAGGCAAAATCCGGCTGTCCACACCGCCCAGATTCACCACCCGGAGAAATCCCTCGTCGGTGATTCCGCTGACCATCAGGCCGATTTCATCGATGTGGGCATCCAGCAGCAACTTGGGCGCGTCCTCTTCTCCGCAGTATAAAATACCATGGATGCTGCCCAGCGGATCGGTATACACCTCGTCACACAGATCATCCAGCAGGGCTTCCACCCGGGAGCTCAGTCCATGCTCAAAGCCGGAGGCGCCTTCCAGCGCGCCCAGCTCCCATAAATATTCCTTCAGTTTCATGCTTTCACCATCCTGTCAATTCAGCTGGCGGACCAATTCCTTGAATTTCCAGCCCCGTTCCATAAAATTGGGGTATGCGTCAAAACTGGCACAGGCCGGAGAGAGGGTGACCACATCGCCCGGCTGCGCGCACTTTCTGGCGGCGGCTACTGCCTCCTCCATGCCATTGCACTGCAAAATAGCAGGCTGTCCCGGCTGGTACCCGGCGGCGTTTTCCACCGCAGCCCGTATCTTTTCACTGGTGGCTCCGGTGAGTACCAGCGTTTTCACATGGTCCACAATTTCCGGTCCCAACACATCAAAGGGAATTTTTTTATCATAGCCGCCCGCGATGAGGATGACCTTCTGCTGGAAGGCATGCAAACCGGCAATGGTCCGGGTGGGCGAAGAGGCAATGGAGTCATTGTAGTACCGCACGCCCTCCAGTTCCCGCACAAATTCAATGCGGTGTTCCACACCGGCAAAGTTGCGAGCCACTTCCACCATATTTTCCCGGCTGACCAGCCCATCCACCGCCGCCATGGCTGCCATGTAATTCTCCACATTGTGCATGCCCACAATGCGAATCTCGCCAATGTCCATCACTGGCTCATCCTGGCCGTCCATACGGCGTATGATTTCCCGTCCACGCAGGAAATACCCCTTTTGCACCTCGCCATGAGAGGAAAACGCCAGCGCTTCCCCTTTGGCCCGGCGCAGGAAATCCGCTGTCACCGGATTGTCCGCGTTGCACACCGCCCGGTCCTCCTTGCCCTGATGGGCCAGCAGAGTTTCCTTGGCCGCTATGTATTCGGCCATGTCGGTGTGCCAATCCAGATGATTGGGGGTCACATTGGTCACCACCGCCACATGGGGGCTCTGTTTCATGGTGTGCAGCTGAAAGCTGGACAATTCCACCACACACATATCCTGTGGGCGGATACTTTCAATTTCCGGCAGCAGCGGCCGGCCGATGTTACCTCCCAGATGGCAGGTAAATCCCTGCTGTTTCAGCATCTCATAAATAATGCTGGTGGTGGTGGTTTTCCCGTCGCTGCCGCTCACCGCCACAATGGGACAAGGACAGAGTTGAAAAAAGACCTCCATTTCGCTGGTGATCTCCGCGCCCCGGCGCTCCGCTTCCAGCAGCTGAGGCACATCCCGGCGCAGCCCGGGTGTTTTGAAGATGATCTCCTGGTCCAGATGGTCCAGATATCCTTCTCCGGTGTGAAAGGTCACGCCCAGACCACTCAGCTCCTCATAGATCTCTCCCAACTGCTGAGGACTTTTTTTGTCACAGGCAGTCACTTTGGCTCCATGGGTCACCAACAGACGAATGAGAGGAGTATTGCTCACACCAACCCCCACCACTGCGATGGTTTTTCCCTGTATCTGATTATAAAAGGCTTGCACGGCATCCATACTATCATCCTTTCCACTGTCATGATTCCTTTCCTATTATACGTTTTCCTGTGTGAATAATCAAATTTTTCCCCAATAAATTTGACAAACCGCAGGGGATTCTATAAAATAAAGTGGATGAGTAAGCCAGATGATCGCAGGCGCAGGCTCGAAAGGGCGCGAATGAGGAAAGTCCGGGCTCCACAGGGCAATGGTAGTGGGTAACGCCCACCGTAGGCGACTATAGGGATAGTGCAACAGAAAGAAACCGCCCGCCACATGGCGAGCAAGGATGGAAAGGCGAGGTAAGAGCTCACCAGCGGCCAGGTGACTGGTCGGCTATGTAAACCCTACCTGGAGCAACACCGCATAGAGGGGTGGCTTCTTCGGAGGCCAGGCTGGCCCGGTCCCCCTGGGTAGGTGGCTGGAGCGCATCGGCAACGGTGCGCCTAGATAGATGATCATCCAATACAGAACCCGGCTTACAGACTTGCTCATCCTTTGCAAATCGCAGCGTTTTCCATATGGAAAACGCTGTTTTTTTATCATGTCAGGGCAAAATAAAAAAACCGCTCAACTTTCGTTAAGCGGTTTTCCCGTTGGCGGAGAGAGAGGGATTCGAACCCTCGAGACGCTATTAACGCCTACACGATTTCCAATCGTGCGCCTTCGGCCAGCTCAGCCATCTCTCCGTACGACGCTTGATTATTGTACAACAGATTGATGGCCTTGTCAATGGATTTTTCAGTTTTTTTTGCTTTTTTTAGTCTTTTTGGCCTGTTTTTCCGCCTGTCTGGCATGTTCCCGAATCTCCTCCAGACTGTTGAGCCGGCATACGTTTTCCAACACCTGCTGGCGCACATCCGGGGGCAGCTGATAAAACTGACGCATTCCCTGCCAATTCCCCCACAGCGCGTTTTGCGTATCTCTTGGCAATTCATCAAATTCCGGCAAATTTCTCGCCTCCTTTCATCTACAGTATCCGCTTCACGCCGGTTGGCTATGCCCCACAATTTTTGCCGCAGGGTGTATATTTCGCCGTCAGACGCACACAATAGGAGCGTACTACAAAAGGAGGTAATGAACCATGTCTTGTAAAGCCAATAAGAGCATCGGCTGCTCTGTGCAGCAATGCGCGTACCACTGCACCAATGAACCCTACTGCTCTCTGGATAAGATCCAGGTGGGCACTCACGAAACCAACCCCACCAAGGTGGAATGCACTGACTGCAACTCTTTCAAACCCAAGATGTAATATCCCCGGACGGCCTGTGGCCGTCCATTTTTTTTGCTGACACTCCCAGGCTTCAGTGCATATACTGTGCCGAAAGGAGTTGTGTTCCATGCGTTGTTGTTCCTGCTGTCCATACTACCGATGCCCCCGATGCGGATACCTTTGTCCGAGAGCTGGTCGAATTTCCCGCTCAGGCTGTCGTGAAAAAATCTGTCCGGCCGGATGTGGATTCCCTGTCTGCTCCAGCCAGTCTCTTCGGAGAAGATTTTACGCAAATTTTTAAGAAATTGCAAAAAAAGGCTTGCTTTTTTGGGTAAATATGATATACTAGACAAGTACTCACAAGAGCACAGCCCAGATGGAGGCATAGCTCAGCTGGGAGAGCGTTCGCCTCACACGCGAGAGGTCACAGGTTCGAGCCCTGTTGTCTCCACCATCATCTAACGGATGCATTTTCAATCGGAAATGCATCCGTTTTTTATTGCATTCAAAAAAGCAGGGTACCGTTGGCTATCATCTATAACCTGCATGACACCTGCCCCGCACACCCACTGCAGGAAGGAAATCACATACTCGCTATATGCGTCAACACGCCTAATTACAAGAAGAAAAGTCCGACGCTTTTTCTGTGCCTGTGCAAAAAACCCCGGAAACCGCAAAGGTTCCGGGGTTTTTGAGCTTTTTTGATTCGTTTGGTGCAGCCGATTATCTCTTGGAGAACTGGGGTGCACGACGGGCGGCCTTCAGACCGTACTTCTTTCTTTCCTTCATTCTGGGGTCTCTGGTGAGGAAGCCAGCCTTCTTCAGAGTGGGCTTGTAGTTTTCGTCCACCTGCAGCAGAGCTCTGCTCAGACCATGACGGATAGCACCAGCCTGGCCGGTGAAACCGCCGCCCAGCACCTTGACGATCACGTCAAACTTACCCAGAGTCTCAGTGGCTACCAGGGGCTGACGTACAACCATCTTCAGGGTTTCCAGGCCAAAGTAATCATCAATGTCACGATCGTTGATGGTAATCACGCCGGTACCGGGAACGATGCGAACACGGGCGATGGACTTCTTTCTTCTACCAGTGCCGTAGAAGTATGTTTTCTTGCTCTCGTACATACTGATGGTTCCTCCTTCTAATTACTTGGCCCACACTTCGGGCTTCTGGGCGTCGTGCTTGTGCTGCGCGCCTCTGTATACCTTCAGTCTCGGCATACTGCTTCTGCCGATGGAATTCTTGGGCAGCATACCCCAAACAGCCAGTTCCACAGCCTTTTCAGGACGGGTAGCCATCAGAGTCTTGTACTGGGTTTCCTTCAGACCGCCGACCCAGCCGGTGTGTCTCTGCCAGTACTTCTGCTCCAGCTTCTTGCCGGTGAGCACAGCCTTTTCAGCGTTGATGATGATTACATGATCACCGCAGTCCACATGGGGAGTGAAGGTGACCTTGTGCTTGCCTCTCAGGATGGCAGCAGCCTCGGCAGCCAGCCGGCCCAGGGGCTTATCGGTGGCGTCAATGATGTACCACTTGCGCTCCACAGTCTGCGGATTTGCCATATAAGTAGACATAGAATAACCTCCTAGTAAAAATACTGTATCGTTTCTTCCAATGATTCCCCCGCCGTGAGACGCGGGACAAGCATTCTCTCAAAACCTGCCTTTTGATGATACCACACCCAATTTTTAAAGTCAACATCTTTTTTCTCATATTTCAATTTACAATTTCTGTTCTTCTGTTTTCTCCCATTTTCTTCTGTTTTCTCTCTTACTCTCAAAAGGCAATTTTATTTTTCATTTTGATTTATGACTGTCATACGCCCAAAATCTCTGGATTTCACCCTCACAGAGCGTAGTTTACCTACTCCAATTCCACTTTTTCCATTGCATTGTTCCCGTTTTTTCCTTATAATATACAGGAATCTCTTTTGAAAGGCGGATGTTCCATGCAAAAAATGCTCAGCCTGATGCGTCGGGCTGTGGATGACTACCATATGATTGAAGCCGGTGACCGCATCTGTGTGGGAGTGTCCGGCGGCAAAGACTCCCTCACACTATTGCGAGTTCTGCACGCTTTATCCCGTTTTTACCCCAAGCCCTTTACTGTAGCGGCCGCTACCATTGATCTGGGACTGGGGGCTGACTACTCTCCTATTGAGCAACTGTGTCAGGAACTGGAAATCCCCTTCCTGCTCAAGCAGACCGACATCGGGCCGCTGCTGTTTGACATTCGAAAGGAACAAAACCCCTGCTCTCTGTGCGCCAAAATGCGGAGAGGCGCACTGGGAGACGCGGCCAAAGAGCTGGGCTGCCACAAAGTGGCTCTGGGACATCACAACGATGATGTAGTGGAAACCTTTTTCCTCAGCCTGTATTACGAAGGGCGGCTGTCCTGTTTCCAGCCAGTCACCTACCTGAGCCGCTCAGAAATCACGCAAATTCGTCCCATGGTCTATATGAGTGAAAGTATGGTACGGGGCTTTGCCCGGCGGATGAATCTGCCGGTGGTACACAATCCCTGCCCCGCCAACGGCAACACCAAACGGCAATACATTAAGGAGCACATCGCCCAGCTCAATCGGGAAAACCACGGTGTCAAGCAGCGGGTATTCGGAGCTCTGCAGCGCAGCGGCCTGTGTGGATGGGGCTGTGACAATCTCTTCCGGCCCGACCCCAATGAACCCAGCGAATAACACAAAAAGCCAGACCCTTTCGGGCCTGGCTTTTTTTCATACTGTAGGATTATTCACCCTGCTGTGCCTGGGCGCGCATCTGGTCTTCAATGGCATCCCGGCGGGACAGGTTGATACGGCCCTTATCGTCGATCTCAATCACCTTCACCAGGATCTCATCGCCGATGGTCACCACATCTTCCACCTTTTCCACCCGCTTGGTATCCAGCTTGGAGATGTGCACCAAGCCGTCCTTACCGGGCAGGATTTCCACAAAAGCACCAAAGTTCATCAGACGAACCACCTTGCCCAGGTAGGTTTCGCCCACTTCAGGCACCTTGACAATATTCTGAATGGTCTGCAGCGCTGCGTTGGCGGCATCCCGCTGCGCGGCATAAATGGCCACATGTCCGTCGTCGTCAATGTCAATCTGAGCGCCGGTGTCTGCCACAATCTTCTGAATCACCTTGCCGCCCTGGCCAATAACCTCGCGGATCTTGTCCACAGGAATCTGCAGAGAAACCATCTTGGGAGCGTACTGGCTCACCTCTTCTCTGGGCTGAGAAATCACAGGTGCCATGATCTCGTCCAGAATATAATACCGGGCATCCCGGGTGGTCATGATGGCCCGCTCGATGATTTCAGGAGTGAGGCCGTCGTTCTTGATGTCCACCTGGATGGCGGTCACACCCTTCTTGGTACCGCCCACCTTGAAGTCCATATCGCCATAGAAGTCCTCCAGGCCCTGAATGTCAATCATGGTATCCCAGGAACCGTCTTCCTCTTCAATCAGACCGCAGGAAATACCGGCTACAGGAGCCTTGATGGGCACACCGGCATCCATCAGAGCCAGAGTGGAACCGCAAATGGAAGCCTGAGAGGTGGAACCATTGGAAGAAAGCACTTCCGAAACCACACGGATGGCATAGGGGAATTCCTCCACGCTGGGCAGAACGGGCACCAGAGCCTTTTCTGCCAATGCGCCATGGCCGATTTCCCGACGGCCGGGGCCTCTGGAGGGACGGGTTTCACCCACCGAGTAGGAGGGGAAATTGTACTGGTGCATATACCGCTTGAACTCTTCGGTGTCCAGACCATCCAGCATCTGCTGATCCTTCACCGGGCCCAGAGTGGCAATGGACAGCACCTGGGTCTGGCCTCTGGTAAACAGGCCGGAACCATGGGTACGGGGCAGCAGGCCCACTTCGCAGCTGAGGGGACGGATCTGATCCATCCGACGGCCATCCACACGCTTCTTTTCCTTGAGCAGCCACTCACGCACCACATACTTCTGCAGCTTGTAAATCACTTCGCCGTACTCCGCCTCGCGGCCTTCATACTTTTCCGCAAAGTGCTCGGTGATCTTATCCATCACCACTGCCATACGGTCGTCACGGATGCGCTTGTCATCGGTGTCCAGCGCTTCCCGCACCATATCCACCGCGAATTCTTTCACATCCTCAAACATCTCGTGGTCCATTTCGCTCTTTTCGTAGTCCATGTCCTTGGGCTTGCCCACTTCGGCTACGATCTCGTCAATGAACGCCAGAATCTTCTTGATTTCTTCATGGCCAAACAGAATGCCGTCAATCACCTGACGTTCGGGCACTTCCTTGGCAGCGGCCTCGATCATGACCACCTTTTCCTTGGTACCCGCTACGGTGATATACATCTCAGAACGTTCCCGCTGTTCCAGGGTGGGGTTGATGACGTATTCGCCATCTATCAGACCCACTACCACACCAGCCATGAAATTGGTGTAGGGAATGTGAGAAATGGCCAGCGCAATGGATGCGCCGTTGAGAGCGGCGATCTCAGGCTGGTTGTCCTGCTCCACACTCATGACGGTACACACAATGCCCACGTCGTTGCGATAATCCTTGGGGAACAGGGGGCGCAGGGGCCGGTCAATCATACGGGAGGTGAGAATGGCCTTGTCAGAAGGCTTGCCTTCCCGCTTGAGGAAGCTGCCGGGGATTTTGCCTACTGCGTACAGCTTTTCCTCATAGTCCACACTGAGGGGGAAGAAGTCGATGCCGTCCCGGGGCTTCTGGCTGGCGGTGGCGTTGCACAACACCGCGGTATCGCCATAGCGCACCAGACAAGAACCACTGGCCAATTGGGCCAGCTTGCCGGTTTCCACCACGAAGGGCCGTCCGGCGATTTCAGTCTTAAAAATCTTTTCCATATGGATCCTCCTTGTTGTGGCAGGGAAGAGCCGAAACATTTAGCAACCTAACCAGCGCACCCAGCGGATGCCCTCGTTGAACTGCTAAAGATTCCCGTTCTCTCTGCCGTACTTTTTTTGATGCAAATGTGAAAAAAGGCGACACAAAATATGCCGCCTGTTTTCCATTACTTTCTGATGTTCAGCTTTGCGATGATCGCTCTGTAGCGCTCGATGTCCACCTTGATCAGGTAGTTGAGCAGACTTCTTCTCTGGCCAACCATCTGCAGCAGACCTCTTCTGGAGTGATGGTCCTTCTTGTGTACCTTCAGGTGCTCGGTCAGCTCGTTGATGCGGCCGGTCAGGATGGCAATCTGCACTTCGGGAGAACCGGTGTCGCCTTCGTGGGTAGCGTTGGCGGCGATAATCGCCTGCTTCTGTTCTTTGGTCATTTTCTTTCACCTCATTCTAAATTTGCTCAAACCATGTACTGAGGGGCGGTTCAGGTGAATTCCGCGCAAAACGCAAATCCCCAGCCTCCAAGTACAGGCGAACCTAAAAAATATTTTATCACATTTCCCCCTGCAAGTAAAGGGGGAAAACTGGCTTTTTTCACATTTTTTCCCGGTGTCCCAGCTCTTCCATATATTGCAGTGTATAGGCCTTGTCCCGGGCGATCTGCGCCTGTAATTCCTCTCCACTGGCAAACTTCTGTTCATCTCGCAGACGCCGCAGAAATTCCACTTTCAAGGAACGGCCATACAAATCCGCATCCACGTCAAAAATATAGGTTTCAATGTTTTCCCGCCCATTGGCTTCCACCGACGGCCGCCGGCCCACATTGGTAATGCCCAGGAACCACTGGCCATCGATCAATACCCGGGTGATATACACCCCTTTTTTAATCACAATGGAATGCTCTTTGATGTTCTGATTGATGGTGGGAAATCCAATGGTTCTGCCAAACTGCTTGCCCCGCACCACTTCAGCGATGACAAAATAAGGATGTCCCAACAGCTCATTGGCCTGCTGGATCTGTCCCTCTTCAATCAACTCCCGGATGTGGGTACTGGAAATGGTCTCACCTTCCTGGGCGATCCGCTGCACAATGGTACATTCTACGCCCCGCTGCCGGCACAGACGGCGCAGCAGATCCGCGTCCCCCGCTCCGTTTTTGCCGAAGTGGTAGTGAAATCCCGCCACCACTGCCCGGGCTCCCAGGCGATCGATGAGCACCTTTTCCACAAATTCCTCTGGAGACATGCTGCGATATTCCGGACTGAAATCGTCGGCCGCCACGATTTCCACCGACATCCGCTCCAAAATGTCCAGTTTTTCTTCCATGGAGGTGATTTGATAGGCAACCTTAGCCTTGCCCAGCAACACCCTGGGGGATACCAAAAAAGTATGCACCACCGGAGTCAATCCCAGCTTATCCGCCTGCTCCAGCATGGTACCGATGATCTGCTGATGCCCCCGATGTACTCCGTCAAAAAAGCCCAACGCCACCGCGGTGGGACGTTTGTCCGCCGGCACCCGGCTGTTGTTTCCCTGTAAAAAATCCATTTTCTTCCCCGTCCTGTATCATTAGTAAAAGGAGCGCAACTGCCGCAAGCTGTCCGCCTCCCAGAGTTTTTCCGCCGCCATGAGCAGCTCACCTCTTTCATTATACACCGCCACCGGCCGTTCGTCATCCCCAATTTGCAGACGGGAAAGCGCCAGCCGCACGCCATGCCGGATCAGTTCCTCCTGCCGGCTGTCCACCACCAGCTTTTCCCAGTCGCGGAAAGCACTCTCTACCGGCAGCAACAGCTGCTCCAGCCGCCCCTCTTCCCGAGCGGCCCGCAATTCATCCAGCGTGACGGCGGTGGTCTCATCAAATACTCCACTGCGATTGCGATGCAGAGAGGCCATCACACCGCCCACTCCCAACCGTTGTCCAATATCATGACACAGACTGCGGATATAGGTGCCCTTTTTGCAGTGCACCCGCAGCACATACCGCCGGGCCTGAGGATCTTCCTCCACCATATCAATGGCGTAAATGGTCACAGGACGGGCTTCCCGAGGGATCTCTACCCCCTTGCGGGCCAAATCCACCAGTTTTTGACCGCTTACCTTGATCGCGCTGTACATGGGCGGTACCTGCAAGCTGTCCCCCACAAAAGACTGCACCGTTTCCCGCACCAGCGAAGCCGGCACCGGCCGGTCGTTCCTAGACAGCACCTGTCCGGTACTGTCCTGGGTATCGGTCACCAGTCCCAATTGAAGGGTGGCGGTATACACTTTGTCATCCGCCATGAGAAACTCCACCAGCTTGGTGCCCTTTCCCACGCAAACCGGCAGCACCCCTGTGGCCATAGGGTCCAGCGTACCGGTATGGCCGATTTTGCGGGTGTCGAAGATTTTACGGCAGTGGAATACCACATCAAAAGAGGTCATTCCCGCCTGTTTATTCACGTTGACAATGCCGTCCATGGATTCTCTCCCTTCCCCTATTTATGGGATCTGCGCAAAAAAGACAACTTGGTTTCAGACAAAATCACCGAACAGAAAATCACCACAAAGCCAATTCCCATCCGCAAAGTGACCTGTTCGTGGTACAGCACCACCGAAAACAGTACGCCAAACACCGATTCCAGACACAGTAGAATGGAGGCTGCCGCCGGATCGGTGCCCCGCTGACCAATATTTTGCAACAGCAAACACAACGCAGTGGCAAAGAGCGCCAGATACAGCACGCCCCACACTGTGGCTGGCTCCACTTGGGTGGGAAAGGATTCCCAGATCAGATTGGCGGTCCAGGACAGGCAGGCTACCGCAAAAAACTGCAAAATGGTCATGAGGATGGGATCTTGGCCTTTGCCCAGCGTGGCCACCGCCACAATGTGACAGGCAAACATCACACCGCCCGCCAGCGTCACCGCATCCCCCCAGGCCATGGAGAGCGCACTGTCCAGCGCCACCAGTCCTACACCCAGAATGCACAGCAAAGCCGCCAGCAAATTCCAGCCATCAGGCCGCTGCCGGGTGGCGAACCAGGAGAAAAACGGCACCAGCACACAGTAAATGGCGGTGAGAAAGGCATTTTTCCCCGGCGTGGTGCCAGTGATGCCAATGGTCTGCAAACTGTAGCCCGCAAAGAGGAACACGCCCATCAACAAGCCCCGCCACAGGGAATCCCACTCCAACCGGGCCACTCTTTTGTAGAAAACCACACCCAACAGCACACAGGCAGTGGTGAACCGGAAGGCCAACAGTAAATTGGGAGGCAGGGTATCCACTGAGTTTTTTACCACTACAAAGGAGCTGCCCCAGATGAGCGCGGCGGTAAACAGAGCCAATTGCGGGGCTTTGGATTTCCAGTTACCTTTCATGGGCCTCTCCTTCCCGCAACACCTCATGCAGTGCCCGGGCGGCTTCACCCAGCACCAGTGCCTTTACCTCTTCCAGTGTGCCCTGTGCCTGACAGCCGCTGGCACGAATGTGGCCGCCGCCGCCCAGACGCCGGCACACCGCCGACACATCCACCAGTTCGTTGGAACGCATGGAAATGCGCCAACCTCCTTTTTCATCTTCCTTAAAGGTGACGCCCACATCCACACCTTGGATGCTTCTGGGCAGCTGGGCAAAGCCACCGATGTCGTCATCTCCCGCACCGGTGGCCCGGCGCATCTCCTGGGTGATGACAATGGAGGCGATCCGTCCCTCCTCACAAAATTCCAGTGTCTGCATGATATACCGTTCCACCGCCATCTCCTGAGGAGTGCGCATGGTAAACAGCCGGTAATTGATCTTGTCAAAACTGCCATACACCCGCCGCAGATGAGCCCCTATCAGAAAACTCTTCTCAGTGGTGTTGCTGAACTTAAAACAGCCGGTATCGCTGGACAACGCCACATACAGGCAGAGGGCCATCTCCCGGTCCAGCTCCACTCCCAGAGCGCCAATCAAATCATAAATCAACTCTCCGGTGGCCGCCGCCGACTCCTCCACCCAATTGTGCCCCCCAAAGTGGGTGTTGCTGCGGTGATGGTCAATGGACAGATGGATATCCGGATACTCCTCTCCCCGGCTCTCCAGCATATGGCGCTCTCCGCAGTCCAGCGCCACCACCAGTTGGGGAGCAAACTCTGCCGGCGCTTTTGCGAAATCCTCACACAAAAAAGCATACCGGGCGGGAAGTTCTGGCTCTTCCAGCTGGATATACACCTCTTTTCCCAGCAGTGTCAAAGCTCTTTGCAAAGCAAAACAGCTGCCCAATGCATCTCCATCAGGCTTGACATGAGGCAGCAGCAGAATGCGCTGTGCCCCTTGCAGCAGTTGCACGCTTTTTTCCATCGCTCCCTCTCCTCCTTTCCAACAAAAAGGGGCCGAATATCGGATTCGGCCCCGGGGTTTACTCTTCTTCCTCCTCCTGCTGAGGCTTCTCCTGGTCCATCACCTGATGAATCAGCTGTGAGATGTGTGCCCCATAGGCAATGGAGTCGTCATACTCAAAAGTAAAGGCAGGCATGGTGCGCAGCAACACACGGTTGCCCAGCTCCCGCCGGATAAATCCCGCGCTGCTGTTCAGGCCCTTGAGTGCCTCCTTGATGTTGACGTCGCTGGTGAAAAAGCTCACCAGCACCTTACAGTATTTCAGATCCGGGGTGGTTTTCACCGCCACGATGCTGATCATCTCGGGAACTCTGGGGTCTTTTACCTCTCGCAGTACCCCTGCCAGTTCCCGTTTGATCTCCTCGTTGATCCGATCGATGCGATATTTTGCCATTGTATTCCTCCCGGCGATCCCCGGAGAGAGCTCATGGCTGTGTGGGGGCAAGCGTCGCTTACCGTTTCACTTCCTCCATGATGTATCCCTCGATCAGGTCGCCTTCCTTAATGTCGTTGAATTTTTCGATGCCGATGCCGCATTCAAAGCCCTGAGCCACTTCCTTCACATCGTCCTTGAAACGCTTGAGAGAAGCGATCTCGCCCTCGTGGATGACAATGCCATCCCGGGTGATCTTCACCTTGGCGTTACGCTGCATCTTGCCGTCCACCATATAGCAGCCAGCCACCGTACCCACGCCGCTCACCTTGAAGGTGGAACGCACTTCCGCATGACCGATGACAGTTTCCTTGAAGGTGGGAGCCAGCATGCCCTTCATGGCAGCGGTGATTTCATCGATGGCATCATAGATCACCCGATAGGTACGGATGTCCACGCCATTCTTTTCCGCGCTGGCCCGAGCGCCTGCGTCAGCCACCACATTGAAGCCCACGATGATGGCAGAAGAGGCATTGGCCAGCATGACGTCAGACTCACGGATGCCGCCCACACCACCATGGATGCAGCGCACCTTCACCTCGTCGTTGCTGATCTTCTCCAGCGACTGCTTCACAGCCTCCACACTGCCCTGTACATCCGCCTTGACAATGACGTTCAGTTCCTTCACCTCACCGGCGTCGGCGTTCTTGAAGAGATCTTCCAGAGATACCTTGGGCACGCTGGTATTGGCCAGCTTCTGCTCTTCCTTACGCTGTTCTACCAGTTCTCTGGCCATGCGTTCGTCGGTCACCGCTGCAAAGCTGTCACCTCCGTCAGGCACTTCCGAGAGACCCACGATCTCCACAGGCACAGAGGGACCGGCCTGCTGCAGCTTTTTGCCGTTGTGGTCCAGCATGACACGCACACGTCCCACAGCGGTACCGGCGATCACCACATCCCCCGCATGGAGGGTACCGTTCTGCACCAGCACAGTGGCCACAGGACCGCGGCCCTTATCCAGCTTGGCTTCAATCACCGTACCGGTGGCCCGGCGATTGGGATTGGCTTTCAGATCCTTGACTTCTGCCACCAGCAGCACCATTTCCAGCAATTCGTCAATACCGGTGTGATTTTTGGCAGAAACCGGCACACAGATGGTATCGCCGCCCCATTCTTCGGGCACCAGCTCATGCTCAGTGAGCTCCTGCTTCACCCGTTCTGGATTAGCGCTCTCTTTATCAATCTTGTTGATGGCCACGATGATGGACACACCCGCCGCCTTGGCATGGTTGATGGCTTCAATGGTCTGGGGCATAATGCCGTCGTCCGCCGCCACCACCAGAATGGCAATGTCAGTGACCATGGCGCCCCGCATACGCATGGCGGTAAACGCCTCATGACCGGGGGTATCCAGGAAGGTGATATCCTGGCCATTGATTTTCACTCGATAGGCACCGATGTGCTGGGTGATGCCGCCGGCCTCGCCCGCTGTCACATTGGCATTCCGGATGGCGTCCAGCAAAGAGGTCTTACCATGGTCTACGTGACCCATGACCACTACCACCGGGCTGCGGTGCACCAGATCCTCTTCCTTGTCCTCGGTGTTGTCAAACAGCTTATCTTCCAAAGTGACCACCACTGCAGGAGACACCTTGGCCCCCAGCTCTTCGCCCACGATGGCCGCGGTATCATAGTCAATGGTATCCGACAGGCTGGCCATAACACCCAGACCCATCAGCTTTTTGATGACTTCCACACCCGCCACCTTGATCATCTGGGCAAACTCACCCACTGCGATGGTTTCGGGCACCTGCACCTCCACCGGCTTGGGCTTGGGCATCTCCCGTTTTTTGCGGGTATCCTGTTCGTTGAACCGACGGTTGCCGCCCTTGTTGGCGTAGGGACCCCGGTTATTGGTCTTTTTCAGCTTCTGCACATGGCGAGAATTCTCCGCCACCTTCGCTGCCTTTTCAGGTACCAGTGTCTCCAGTTTTTCATCGAACTTGGACAGGTCCACATCCACACCCTTGGTATCCACCACACGTACCTTTTTCTCGGTTTTGGGCGGAGCGGGCTGTGCCTTTTTCACCGGCTCCTGCTTGGGCTCAGGCTTGGCAACCTGCTGCTCGCCGCTGGCGAAGTAGCCCTTCAGATCCTGCACCTGGTTGTTCTGGGTGAAGGTTTCAAAAATGATATTGAGCTCTTCTGTGGTCAGAGTGGTCATGTGATTTTTACCGCCCAGGCCATAGGGCTCCAACACCTTGATGATCTCTTTGCTTGTGAGGCCAAAATCCTTGGCCACCTCATGTACTCTGTATTTTATCATTGGCGTCACCCCCGTTAACTTGAGAAGCCTGCTGCGGCTCCCCTTCCGATATCTGCTGCGCCAGCCGCTTCACATTGTCGGCAAATTCCCGACTGGTGACGGCGGCCACCGAAACCTCTTCCTTGCCTACCACGCTACCCAGCTCCTGTTTGGAAAACAGGGTGAGCAGGGTGAGTTTTTTCCATTTTTTCGCCTTTTCACAGTCTGCCCGGGTATTGTCCGAAGCATCCCGCGCCACAATGAGCAATTTTGCTTTTTTGTCCTTCACTGCGGCCAGCGAAAGCTGTGCCCCAACCGTCAATGCCCCCGCCTTGCGGGCAATGCCCAAAAAGGACAGCAGCTTTTTTTCATTGTTGTCCATCAGTCAGCTCCTTTTCCAGGCTCTCCACAATCTCCTCCGGGATGGCACAGGAAAAAGCTCGCTCAAACCGTTTGGCCTTCACCGCTTTGCGGAAACACTCCGCCGACCGGCAAATGTAGGCGCCCCGGCCATTTTTCTTGCCGGTAAAGTCGATGGACAGTTCGCCCTCGCTGCTGCGCACCACGCGAATGAGTTCTTTTTTGGGTTTGCTCTCCATGCACCCCAGACAACGGCGCATGGGAATCTTTTTGGGCGGCATCCGATTCACCTCGCTTTGCAGTGCCGGCTTTCTTATTCCTCTTCCTGCTGCATGGCGGAGAGAGGCTTAATGTCAATTTTGAATCCGGTGAGCTTAGCGGCCAGACGTACATTCTGACCTTCTTTACCGATGGCCAGCGACAGCTGATCGTCCGCCACCGTTACCCGGCAAGTTTTCTCCTCTTCATCCACCTGAACATCCAGGGCATTGGCAGGGCTGAGGGCCGCGCCGATGTACTGAGCCTTATCTTCGCTGTACTTGATAATGTCAATCTTCTCGCCTTTGAGTTCCGCCACGATATTGCCCACGCGAGAACCTCTGGGGCCCACACATGCGCCGATGGGATCTACATTTTCATCGTGGGAGCATACGGCAATCTTGGTACGGCTTCCGGCTTCCCGGGAGATGGACATCACTTCCACTGTCCCGTCGTAAATTTCAGGCACTTCCAGCTCAAACAGCCGCTTCACCAGGCCGGGATGGGTCCGGGAAATCATAATCTGAGGACCCTTGGCAATCTTGCGGACTTCCACCACATACACCTTGACGGTAGCTCCTTCAGTAAGCCGTTCACCGGGCACCTGTTCGCTGGCCACCAACATCATCTCGGTTTTGCCGATGAGCAGAGTGGCATTGCCGGTACGGGGATCCACCTTCTGTACCACGCCGGTGAGAATCTCGTGCTCGCTGGACATGAATTCCTGATACACCATGCCCCGTTCCGCCTCGCGGATGCCCTGAATGATCACTTGCTTGGCGTTCTGGGTAGTGATCCGTCCAAAGTTCTTGGGCTTGATTTCCACATCCACCACATCGCCCAGATTGTACATGGGATCAATCTCCCGGGCTTCTTCCAGGCTCATTTCACACTGGTCGTTTTCCACCTCTTCCACCACTACTTTTTTGGCGTAGATGCGGACTTCCTTTTTCTTTTCATCCATGACCACGCTGATGTTTTCGCTGCCGCCATTGTCCCGCTTGAGGGCGGTCAGTAGCCCCATCTCAATGCGCTCCAGCATATACTGCTTGGGAATTCCCTTTTCCTTTTCCAGCAGCTCCAGCGCGTCAAACAATTCGGTATTCATGATTGGGAAACTCTCCTTTCACAGCCCTACGGCTGAGTCCTCTTACATTTCAAAATGCACCCGTACACCGCTGCGATCCTGTTCTTCCAGTTCCACCAGAGAACCGTCCGCCAGCTGCAGTGTCACCCGGCCAGTTTCCGGGTTGTACTCCTTCAGCACTCCGGTGAATTCCTTCTGTCCCTCTTTTTTCTGGTACAACTTGGCGTCCACCACCTGTCCCAGAAATTGCTCATAATGCCAGGGCAGCCGAAGCAGCCGTTCCAATCCGGGAGAAGACACCTCCAGGCAATAGCTCTGCTCAATGAAATCCAGTCTGTCCAACGGTTCATCCAGCGCCCGGCTCACATTTTCACAGTCATCGATGTCCACGCCGGCTTCCTTATCTATATATACCCGCAGTACATATCCGGCGCCCTCTTTTTTGAATTCCACATCCCACAGAATCAACCCGAAATTCTCGCAAATGGGACGGGCCAGTTCCTCTGTGCGCTGCACCACCGTTTTGCTATCCTGCACAGCCGTCTCTCCTTTCCATTCTCTCTTTACGCCATTGAATCGCAAAATGTCCATGATAACAACAAAGAGTGGGCAAAGCCCACTCCCTTGGTCACATATGGCGAACACGAGTTGAACCGCATACAGCCAGCCACAACTCAACGCTTAAATTATATCACGTGATTGTATGAAATGCAAGTGTTTTTTTCAGTTTTAACTCTCCATATGCCGCCCCAACAGGCCCGCCGACACTTGCAGCAGCCGAAGATCCGCTTCTCCCGCCACCGCTTCTCCATTGCCGCCCACCAGCGTTACACTGCCAATCACATCGCCATTGGCCAGGATGGGTGCCACAATGTCCGCACAAACCGTTCCGTTGCCTTCAAGCAATTCCAGGCCCTCTCCTTCCCGCCGGAAAGCGGTACGCCCTTCCATGGCCTGTTCCATGGGTTTGCTCAGGCGTTTTTCCAAAAAGTCTTTTTTGCTCACGCCGCTGGCCGCCACCACCTCATCCCGATCGGTAATGAGCACCCCTCGTCCAATGGCTTTGGCCAGCACCTCGCAATAACCTGCTGCAAAGTCCCCAATTTCTCCGATGGGAGAGTACTTTTTGAAAATCACTTCCCCATCCCGGTCTGTGTAAATTTCCAGCGGATCACCTTCCCGAATGTGCATAGTCCGCCGAATTTCCTTGGGAATCACAATCCGGCCCAAATCATCCCATTATGTCAAGAGAGGGACAAAAAAATTAACGATTTTTTCAAAAAGCCCGGTGCTGCTTGGTTTTTGAGCTTCTTGAAACGCTAACTCCTGCCACTATTTGTCTCGACAG
>JBMNPT010000016.1:0-20345 GCA_050943735.1 Eubacteriales bacterium
GTGCTTGGGGATAAGTTTATCAAGTACTAAGATTGTTATATTCACAAAAAACAGGTGCTGGATTTGTTTTCCGGCATCTGTTTTTTCTTTAACCTTCAATCTCCATCCCGTTTCTGAACCGGAAGAGTAGCTTTCCGCTGTGCTTGACCACTGCACTGTCAATAACCGAGCTCCAAAGTTTACTGTCAAATTCTGTGACCGGCTCATCGGTTTCGTGCAGTTCGAACATGAATGCGCTGATTGACTCCGCCTGTGCCTTCCGCTGTTCACTCTCTTGCTGCAGTTTTTCTACCTTATAATCTTCAGTCATGGAGAACCTCCTTGTTAGCATCTTTTCACATGACATGTATTATATCATAACTTTGACGCTTTTTCCACTACTTTTGCTAGGGATTAATATGATTTACTGGGTTTTAGAATGATTTGGTCTAGTTACGTCCATTTTTATAAAAAATATTTGCCTTATATAATTAAATAGATACTCAAGGATACTCAAGAAGCAAACGGTTACCCAAAAGCAAACCTTTACTCACAAAGCAAACGATAACCCCACAAAGCAAACCTTTACTTATACGGCAGTCCGCTGCAACCCCTAAAAAAATAATAAACCCACACCGGAAATCACTCCAGAGTGGGTTGTTCTATAGTCTGAGATTCCAAAACCTCTTGAAATCAAGGCTTTTTTGCATAGAAAAAAGGCAGCAGATTTCTATCAAAATCTACTACCTTATCTGGTGGAGCATAGGGGACTTGAACCCCTGACCCCCACACTGCCAGTGTGGTGCGCTCCCAACTGCGCTAATGCCCCGAAAACAATGACTATTATAGCATGAGGATATGGAGAAGTCAATCATTTTTTGCCGAAAAAAGATGGAAAAAATTTTTTATTTTTTTGATTTTAGTGTTGACTTTCAGTGCACAACATAGTATAATTATTTTCGTCGCTGAGGTCAGCGACAAAGAGATGGAGGATTAGCTCAGCTGGGAGAGCATCTGCCTTACAAGCAGAGGGTCACAGGTTCGAGCCCTGTATCCTCCACCAATTTGGCTCCGTAGCTCAGTTGGTTAGAGCGCTGCCCTGTCACGGCAGAGGTCGTGGGTTCGAGCCCCATCGGAGTCGCCAATTTTATATGCCTCTGTAGCTCAGTTGGTAGAGCAGGGGACTGAAAATCCCCGTGTCGGTGGTTCGATTCCGCCCGGAGGCACCAACATGCGGACGTAGCTCATCTGGTAGAGCGCCACCTTGCCAAGGTGGAGGTAGCGGGTTCGAGCCCCGTCGTCCGCTCCATATTTATGGCGCCATAGCCAAGTGGTAAGGCAGAGGTCTGCAAAACCTTCACCCCCAGTTCAAATCTGGGTGGCGCCTCCAATTTCCAGTCATCAAAGCAATAAGCTTTGATGACTGTTTTTTTATGTGAACAGAAAGAAATTTCACAGTGACAGAAATTGTGCAGAAAACTGTGCGGAAACAACGAAGTTGACAAAATCTCACGAAAACCCTTTGACAAATGAAAAAGAGGTTGTTATATTGTAGATAAGAAATCGATTTCTGGAGGGGGAACATGGAAAAACGTACAACCATTTACGACATCGCACAACAAGCGAAGGTTTCCCCCAGCACGGTTTCAAGGGTGTTGAGCAAAGCACAGTATCCTGTGAAAGCGGAAGTGCGCCAGCGGGTGCTGGAGGTGGCCAAAGAGCTCAACTATTATCCCAATGTGCAGGCGAGAAATTTGAAATCACATACCAGTAACAATATTGGTGTGATTTTGCCCGCCATTGATGATCCGTTTTATCCGTCTATTGTGCGCGGGGTGGAAGACGAAGCCGTTCGTAACAATTTTTCCATCATGGTGTGCAGTTCCAATAAAAAACAGGATCGGATTGACCGATATGTGCGGTCTTTAGCGGAGCAAAATGTACGGGGGATCATGGCCATTTATCTGGACTTTTTTCCCGATGCCATGAATGATTTCATCAATCATGGCGGTGTGGTGGTAGCAGTGAGTATCCCGGGGTTTACCATCCCTGATGTATACAATATCATCGTGGACACAGGGAGAGAAGCCTATCTGCTCACCAAACATCTGCTGGAATTGGGACACCGGCGCATTGCGTTACTCATTGGTTCTCCCAATACAAAAATTCGTATGGTGAGAATTGAGGGATATAAACGAGCTCTGCAGGAATATGGTATACCATATGAAAAAAAGTATGTCATCACCTGTAGGGAAGAGGACCGGGATGGAACTGGTGAATGCAAATATGGTCAGCGGATGGCTGAACGACTGCTTCAGGAAGTTCCGGAAGTGACGGGTATTGTGTGTGTGAATGATATGGTGGCTCTGGCATGTATGCATGTGCTGCAGGAGCATGGAAAGCGCATACCCGAAGATTATTCGGTGACAGGTATGGATGATGCCTATTTTTCCCGCATGATCCGGCCCGAGATGACCACCATACAGTTTGACAAATATCAATTGGGAAAAGAAATGGTACGTATTTTCATTGAAGCCCTGAAAAAAGGACAGAAAGAAGTGCTGCATGATTATGGAAGCCATATTTCCATCGTGGTACGCAAAAGCACTGGTCCACCCAGAGCGGAATAAGGCCGAAAGGCCTCTTCTTAAAACAGAAATCGATTGCTATAAATAAAAGTTTCTTTTATTTTTTTGTACAAAAAGCAATCGATTTCCTAAGAGAATCAAGTGAAAATATCAAGGAAATAGAGTCAATCGCAGCAGAATAGTTTAAGATAGCAGGAGTTAGCTGTTTTTACAAAACAGAAATCGATTGCATAGGAGGCATTTACGTGACAGATCGTTTGCAAAGACTCAGAGAAAGATATCTGGCCAGTGAGCCGGAGATTTGCGTGGAGCGGGCGCAGATCATCACCCGGGCCTATCAGGAATACGCTCAGGAAACAGCGCCTTTGCTGAGGGCCAAAAGTTTCGCAAAAATTCTCCGGGAGATGACCATTTTCATTGCGCCGGAGGAACTAATCGTGGGCAATCTGGGGACCAAACCCCGCTGCGCACCCGTTTTCCCCGAATTTTCGGTGGACTGGATTTTGAAAGAGCTGGATTCCTTTGAGAAACGTACCGCGGGCCGCTACTACATATCCGAAGAAAACAAGGCCATCTTGCGGGAACTGCTGCCCTGGTGGAAGAACCGCAACACCAAGGACCGGGCGATGACATTGCTCCCACAGGAAACCCGGGAGGCCATGGAAGATCAGGCGTTTATCCTCACTCCTCTTTCCTGCGGATTGGGCCATATCGCGGTAGATTATCGCAAAATCCTGGAAGTGGGTTTGCAGGCCATGGTAGAAGATTTACAGTTCCGGCTGGACGAGGGGGATACCACACAGGGTGACTGGGAGCAAAAGACACTGTTTTACCGATCCTGTATCATTGTGTGCCAGGCATTGATGGAATTCGCCGAACGATACGCCCAGTTGGCGGAACACCAGGCCGCTCAGGCGGAGGGCAGCCGGAGAGAGGAATTGCTGGAGATGGCCCGGATTTGCCGCAAGGTGCCTCGGTATCCCAGTGAAAGCTTCCACGAAGCACTGCAGAGCTTCTGGTTTTTGCATCTGGCCCTGCAGATTGAATCCAATGGGCATAGTATGTCTCCCGGACGGTTTGATCAGTATATGAATCCCTATTTCTTGGCCGACCAGCAGAAAGGGGTTCCGCAGGAGTGGCAGGAGGAATTGCTGGGCTGTCTATGGATCAAATTCAGCGAGATCAACAAGCTTCGGGATGCCAATGGTTCGCTGGCCTTTGGGGGGTACCCCATGTTTCAGAATCTGCTGGTGGGCGGTGTGGACCGCAGCGGCCGGGATTGTACCAATGAAGTGTCGCTGATGTGCTGCAAAGTCACTGGCGAGATGAAACTGTCCCAGCCCTCTTTGTCAGTGCGGTGGCACCGCAATGCTGACCCGCGGCTGCTGGACGCGGCGGCGGAGGTGGCGCGCAGCGGCATCGGAATGCCCGCCTATTTCAATGATGAAGCCATCATTCCCATTTTGCAGAAGATCGGCTGTAGTTTGGATGACGCCCGGAATTACGCCGAAGTGGGGTGTGTGGAGCCTCAGCCCGCCGGACGCTGTGAGGGACTGTATTCCTCGGGCTTTGACAATCTGTGTAAAATTCTGGAGCTGGCGGTCTTTGATGGGGAAAATCCTCTCACCGGCAAACAGCTGGGTCCTCACACTGGTACCGATTTCGCTTCCTTTGAGGAATTTTATCAAGCATATTTGAAGCAGCAGGCCCATATTCTTTGCCTGCATGCCCGGGCAGTCAATGCGGTGGATTTTGTACACAGTCAGATGTGTCCCACGCCACTGGTTTCCTGTTTTGTGGAGGATTGCATCGAACGGGGCATGGATGTGCGCAGTGGAGGAGCCCATTACAATTTCACTTCGCCCAATGCGGTGGGGTTGGCCAATGTGGCCGATTCTCTGGCGGTGATTCAACGAAAGATCTATGAGGAGCATAAGCTCACCTTCGGGCAGCTCAAGGAGATCCTCCGGAAGGATTACCAGGGGTATGAAAGTCTGCGTCAGGAATTCCTCAATGATGTGCCCAAATACGGCAATGATGATCCCTTTGTGGATGGTCTGGCCCGTCGGGTGGGCGAGGATTTCTGTTTGGAATTCAAGCGGTACCGCAATGTACGGCAGGGCACTTTCCAGCCGGGCTTGCAGAGCATTTCAGCCCATGCGTTGTTTGTGGGGACCATTGGGGCCACCCCTGACGGACGCACCCGGGACACTCTGGTGTCTGACGGCGGTGTGTCGCCGGCTCAGGGACGAGATGTGCACGGGCCCACTGCGGCACTGCGTTCGGTGTCCCATCTCAATCATCTGGAGGCCACCAATGGGGCGCTGCTCAATGTGAAATTTCATCCTTCGGCGGTACAGGGACCCCATGGCAAAGAGATCCTCAATGCGCTGCTGGACAGTTTCTTCCGCCTGGGCGGTCAGCATGTGCAGTTCAATATCGTGGACAGCAAGGTGTTGCGGGATGCACAGGTACATCCGGAAAATTATCGGGATCTGGTGGTTCGGGTGGCTGGCTTCAGTGTTCTTTTCACTACGCTGGATCGGGTGCTGCAAAACGATATCATCGAGCGGACCCAGCACAACGGCTGCTGAAAGGAGGGACTTATGGAGTCGGGTATTGTATTTGACATCCAACACTTTTCGGTACACGACGGCGGCGGAATCCGGACCAACGTATTTCTGAAGGGGTGTCCCCTGCACTGCGACTGGTGCAGCAACCCGGAATCCCAAAGCCGATTGCCTCAACCTCTGTTTGAGCCCAGTAAATGCATTGGTTGTGGAGCGTGCCGGGAGGCATGTCCGGTGGATGCCATAGGGGAGAAGGGGGGCCGACGTATCATACGAACCGAGGCGTGCGTGAACTGTCAGCAGCACCCCTGTGCCACAGCCTGTAAGGCACTGGCGCTGAAAATTGCCGGCACCCGGTATACGGTGGAAGAGGTGGTGCGCCAGGTGGAGCAGGACCGGTTGTTTTACGAGAGATCGGGGGGAGGGGTGACCTTCACCGGAGGAGAACCGCTGCTGCAGATTGACTTTCTCACCGAAGTGGCCAGAGTCTGTCGGGAGAAGGGAATTCACACAGCGGTGGAAACCTGCGGGGCGGTGCCCTGGGAACATTTTGAACAGGCAGGACCTTTTTTGGAACAGTATCTATTTGATGTAAAGCATGTAAACCCCCAGAAAATGCAGCAGGCCACCGGACAGGATGGCAGCCGCATTTTGGACAATTTCCGTAAACTGGCCGCCACAGGCGCTTGCATTACCGCCAGAGTACCGGTGATTCCGGGATTTAACAGTGAAATGGAGGAAATCCAGGCCATCGGTGAGTTTGTGAAAAGCTGCGGGGTACAGCGCATCGATCTGCTCACCTATCATGAAATGGGAGTCCCCAAATATGAGAAGATATTCTCAGCTCACCGGCCTTTGCGGCGCAAGAGTCTGTCTCCGGAACAAATGGAGGAGCGAGTCAAACTGCTGCAGGATATGGGCCTGCGGGCGGAATTGGGGTGAGAAAGATACATTGGACCAGGATCTTCCTAAGGGGGAGATTGAAAAGTATACAATCATATCAATCCAAACAAAAAGCAAATGGAGGAATTTGAGATGAAAAAAACAGGTAGAACACTCACTGCAGCCGTACTCTCTCTGCTGGTGGCAGCATCTCTGGTTGGTTGCGGTGGCGACACTAATACCAGCACCAACGCCAGTACCAGTTCATCCGATGGAGGTTCGGCTTCCACCGGGGCGGAAATGAATCTGAAATTTGCCTATGACGACACCACCACTGCTTCTTATTACAAAGGCCTGCAGGCATTTGAACAGGAAGTGGAGGAAAAGACCGGTGGCCAGATCGGTGTGGAAATTTTCGCAGACCGTCAGTTGGGCAACGCAGTGGATACCATTGAGGGCCTGAAGATGGGCACCATCGAGTGCACCTTTGCCTCTACCGCAGCTCTGTCTGGGTTTGTGCCCGAATTCGGGGTGGTGGACGCGCCCTTTATCTTCCGGGATGCGGAACATGCGGATGCGGTAGTGGATGGTGAGATTGGTCAGTGGCTCAACCAGCTGACCTTGGAACAGCAGGGCATCCGCATTTTGGGATACATGGATACCGGCTTCCGCAACATCTATTCCACCAAAGCGGTCAATGGCCTCTCTGATATGAATGGTCTCAAGATTCGTACCATGGAAAGTGAAATCCATGTGGCTACCTTTGAAGCACTGGGTTGCATTCCCAGTCCCATGCCCAGCTCCGAAGTGTATACTGGTCTATCCCAGGGCACAATTGACGCCGCGGAGAACTGCTATTCCTATGTGGTGAATCAGAAGCTCAATGAAGTGGTGGACTATGTGATCGACACTGGCCATTTCTATGGTTTCTGCCCCATTATGATTGCGGAATCGGTATTCCAGAAGATGTCTGAGGAACAGCAGCAGATCATTTTGGATGCTGGTACCAACTGTGTGGCTTATCAGCGTGAGATCGCTGCGGAGGACAATGACAACGCCAGAGTGAAACTCCAGGAAGAGCTGGGCGTGGAAGTCATCGAAGTGGACCGGGAGGAACTGAAGGAAGCTTGCCAGAGTGTGTACGAACAGTTTGCGGATGTTCTGGACCCCGAAGTCATTGAAAAAATCGAGAATGTAGGTCTTTGAGTTTCGGTTGAAGCAGAGTGCTCCCATCGGTGAGATGGGGGCACCCTGAAAAAGGAGGGTCGGGTATGAAAAAAGCGTTGACGCTCTACCTGAAACTGGAGAGCTTCATATGTGTGTGCGCGTTTGTGGTGATGATTGCCATGTGTGTATTTCAGGTGCTCAACCGCAATGTGCTGAAACTGTCCATTGGCTGGACGGAAGAGGCGGCTCGGTATGCCATGATCTGGATGGCCATGCTGGGATCGGCCATTGGCCTGCGGGACGGCAAACAGATGAGTGTGGAATTTTTCTATAATAAAATGCCGCATGTGGCAAAACGTTGGATTCTGGTGTTCAGCGATCTGGTGTGCATTGTCTTTGCCGCCATTGCGGGGGTGTATTCGGTGGTGCAGATGCAGATGTATATGAGCGGCAATCAGGTGTCTGCCGGGCTTAAGCTGCCCATGAGCGGTGTGTTTGTCATCATTCCCATCTGCCTGTTTATCATGGCGATTTCACAGACCTGGCAGATGATCAAACACATTCGGTTTGGTCCCCAGGAGGAAGAGGCAAAGGAGGAAACAGACAATGGTTGAAATGCTCCCCTATATTTTGTTTGGAACCTTTGTGGTGTTCCTGCTTCTGAAAGTACCGGTTTCCTTTTGTTTGGGCATCAGCAGCCTGATGTGTCTTGCCATTTTGAATATGCCTCTCAATGTGGTATCTCAGCGGATGTTTGTTTCGCTGGATTCCTTCTCCATCATGGCCATTCCGCTGTTCATTTTGGCGGGCAACATCATGACCGAGGGTGGTATGAGCCGAAGGCTCATCGGCGTTGCCGAAGCGGTGCTGGGCAATATCAAGGGCGGTCTGGCCATGGCGGCCATTTTGGCCTGTGCCTTTTTCGCGGCGCTGTCCGGTTCGGGCCCTGCTACAGTGGTAGCCATCGGTGGTATGCTCTATCCGGAAATGGTGAGAAAGGGCTATCCCGATTATCAGATGGCGGGCCTGGTGACGGTGGCCGGCGGCTTGGGCCCCATCATTCCGCCCAGTATCATCATGGTGGTGTACGCCACTATGACGGATACCTCCATCACCGATCTGTTTACCGCTGGTTTTGTGGCGGGCGGCCTCATGCTGATCGCGCTGCTGGTGGTGGCCTGGTGGCAGGGCAAGCGGCATGACTGGCCGGTGGCCAACACCAAATTCTCCTGGGGCTATTTTGGAAAGATGCTCAAGGAATCCTTCTGGGCACTGCTCATGCCCATCATTGTATTGGGCGGCATTTACGGCGGTATCTTCACCGCCACCGAAGCTGCGGCTGTGGCAGTGGCCTACTCTCTCATCATTGGTTGCTTTGTTTACCGCACTGTGAAGATTCGCTCTCTGTACAGCATGCTGCGGGATTCTGCAGTGGCTAGCTCGGTGATTCTGTTTATCATGGCCACTTCTTCGGTTTTCTCCTGGCTCTTTACCGTCAGCGGCATCTCCAAGATGATTGTGGGCGGTATGCAGTCCGCGGGCCTGGGATACTATGCGGTACTGCTCATCATCACTGTGGTATTGCTGATTTTTGGTTTCTTCCTGGAAGGCATTGCCACTGTGCTGCTGCTCATTCCGCTCTTCTGGCCGGTAGCACAGTCGGTGGGTATTGATCCCGTCCATATGGGCATGATTGTCACCATCACCAATGTGGTGGGCTGTATGACGCCTCCGGTGGCGGTCAATATATTTGCCTGCAGTACCTACAGCAAATTGCCGGTGGAAAAGATCGGCAAGGGAGAAATCCCCTATCTACTCACCATGGTGGGCATCCTGATGCTCATTGTACTGGTGCCTCAGTTTACCACCTTTATGAATTGAGGGAGGGGAGGACACCATGGAACAGGGAAACATTTGCTGGGGCATGATTGGCTGCGGCGATGTGACTGAAGTGAAAAACGGTCCTGGGCTGTATAAAGCCCGGCACTCCATGCTGCGGGGCGTGACCAACCGGACCCTTTCCCGGGCGGAGGACTGGGTGCGGCGGCATGGAGCGGGCAGGGTGTATCCCTCGGTGGAGGCCCTGCTGGCCGATCCGGCCATTGACATTGTGTATGTGGCCACCACCCCGGACTGTCACAAGCGGTATGCGGTGCAGGTGGCCCAGGCGGGCAAGCATTGCTATCTGGAAAAACCCATCGCGCTGAATTACCAGGAGGCGGTGGAAATCCAGCAGGCCTTTCAAAAGAGCGGTACCCAGATCTATGTGGCGCACTATCGGCGTGGAATGGAGCGTTTCAAAGCCATCCGGGAGATGCTGGACAGCGGAGAGATTGGACAGATCCGGGGGATGCAGGTGGAATACCAGCAGCAGATGACCGACGCTGAGCGTCTGCCGGCCGATCAGCAACCCTGGCGTGTGCGGGGGGAACACTCCGGCGGAGGGCATTTCTTTGAAGGAGGCATCCATCAGCTGGATTTGATGGATTTTCTGCTGGGTCCCATAGAACATTTTTCATTGGAAGTGGAAAACCGCAGTGGATTTTATCAGGCGGAGGATATGGTATCTCTCACCGCCCGCACCCGGACAGGAGCCCTGATCTCCGGTCTGTGGCTGTATGATGCACCCTGGGATCGGGATGAGATGCGGATTTTCGGCACCCGGGGAACGGTACGCTTTGGATACTGGGACAATGAATCTCCCATCCGGGTGGAAACCGCCCAGGGAGAGCGCAGTTTCGCCCCACCGGTGCCTCCTGATGTGGGAACCGCACAAATTCAGGACATTGTGAACGCTCTGCGGGGAGAGGGCAGCTGCTCCAGCACGCTGGAGGCCGCCATGCGTTCCCTGCGCATCACAGATGCTTCCATTGCACAATTTCGCAGCCAGTACAGCGGCTGATACAATGGCTTCCTCCTATCTTACATATGTGCAAAAGGGCAGACGCTTTTTGACGTCTGCCCTTTTGCTCTTGGGCCGCCTTGTGTTATAATAGAAGAAATTCTTACAACAGAACGGAGCGAAATCGTCATGATTCACCGATATACATTGGACAATGGCCTGCGAGTGGTGGTGGAGCCGTTGGAGCATCTGCGCAGCGCCACCATGGGGATCTGGGTAGCCGCCGGGTCCCGCTGTGAAAATAAAGAGAACAACGGCGTGTCTCATTTTCTGGAGCATATGTTTTTCAAGGGAACAGCCCGTCGCAGCGCGGCAGACATCGCCCGGGAGATGGACCGAATCGGCGGTCAGAGCAATGCCTTTACCGCTAAGGAGTGCACCTGTTTTCACGCAAAATGTCTGGACGAGCATCTGGAGGAGGCCTTTGCCATTTTGGCGGACATGTATCACAATTCCCTCTTTCGCCCGCAGGACATTGAAACTGAGCGGGGGGTGATCCGGGAGGAGATCAACATGTATGAGGACAGCCCGGATGATCTGTGCATTGATCTGCTGCATGAAAACATGTGGCGGGACAGCACCCTGGCACTGCCCATTTTGGGGACGGCGGACAGTGTGGCCGGGATGGACCGGGAAATGCTGCTGCAATACCGTTCGGCTCATTATACCCCTGGGAATACCGTCATTGCGGTGGCGGGCAAGGTGGAGCCGGAGCAGTTTCTGCATTGGGCCCAACGGGAGTTCGGCGCCTTTGCCAACCTGACCCGGCGGCATGCCCAGACCCCGCCGGTGTACCGTCCCTGCGTGCTGCGCCGGGAAAAGGAGATCGAGCAGAATCATTTGGCCATTGGGCTGGAGGGAGCACCTCTGGGAAGCGATGAGCTCTATCCGCAGAGTCTGGTGAACAACATTCTGGGCGGGTCTATGAGCAGCCGGCTGTTTCAGGAGATCCGGGAAAAACGGGGACTGGCCTACAGCATCTATTCCTTTACCACCAGCTTTCAGGACACCGGTGCGCTGACCATTTATGCCGGGCTCAATCCTTCGGCCCAGCGGGAAACGTTGGAAATCATCCGGCAGGAGATGCAGGAAATGGCCCAAAATGGCGTGTCGGAGGAAGAATTTCGCCGGGGACGGGAACAGATCAAGGCCAATCTCATCATGGGGCAAGAAGGGACTTCCAGTCGTATGAGCGCACTGGCCCGGGGAGAACTGTTTCACAAGCGGTATGTGCCGCTGGAGGAGATGATCTCCAAGCTGGAGGCAGTGACGCTGGAGCAGGTCAATGAGATGGCAGCCCGGGTGCTGCGACCTGAGCAAGCCAGTTATTGTGTGGTGGGACAGACTCAGGATTTGCTGCCTGGTGAATGATACTGGATCCCCTCTCTTCCGCATAGGATGGAAGAGGAGGGATCTGTATGGGCAAATGGCGAAATTGGCTGTCCAGACGGTATCACAGGGCGCTGCGGGAAAAACAGCAATGGGCTCTGGAGCTGTACCGGCAGATGTGGAACAATGGCGCGCCTCCCCAGAGGGGGGGCGATTGTCAGGAGCAAAAGGAAAGCAAAACGGAGTGACAGAAGGGTGGTTTCCCCATGGAGGGGAAACCACCCTTTTCCCTGTGTGGAGCATTGAAAAGCGAAGAAAAGTGCCGTATAATAAAAGAACATGTGTAACAGAGAAAGGCAGGGGCGGAAAATGAATGCAGCAGAGAGAAGAAAAGCCATTTGGGAGATCTTGCAGGAGCAGGAAGGGCCGGTGAGCGCCACCGCGCTGGCCCGGCAGCTTCATGTGAGCCGTCAGATCATCGTGGGTGATGTGGCATTGCTGCGGGCGTCCAATCACGCCATTTCCGCCACTCCGAGGGGGTATATTGTGGAGGCTGGAGGCGGTCCGGGACTGCGGCGGACCATTGCCTGCCGTCACGATTGGGAAACCGGTCTGCGGGAGGAGCTGTACACCATTGTGGACAATGGCGCCGGCGTGTTGGATGTGACGGTAGAGCATCCGGTATATGGGCAGCTTTCCGGACAGCTGCAGCTGTTTTCTCGGTATGATGTGGATGATTTCATCCGTCGGCTGGCACAGGATGACGCCCAGCCCCTCAGCTGTCTTACGGGAGGGGTGCATCTGCACACCATTTTGTGCGCCGATGAGGCCATGTATCAACGGGTACTGAAACAATTGGAAGAAAAAGGGATTCTTCTCACAAAAGAGTAAAAAAATTTCATTTGGGACTGTTCAAATCGGCGAAAAGTTGCTATACTAAGGATGAGAATAAAATATACCAATTTAGGAGGATTATATATGCTAGAGTTGCGAAATGTCTCCTGTGTGGCAGAGGACGCCGATGGCAGCGCGGCCAAGGAGATACTGAAAAATGTCAGCCTGACCATCCCCGATGGCAAGTTTGTGGTGATCACCGGCCCCAATGGAGGCGGTAAATCCACACTGGCCAAGGTGATTGCGGGCATTTATCCCATATCGAGCGGAAGCATCTGGCTGGACGGCGAGGATATCACCCAGTGGAGCATCACCCAGCGAGCCCAGGCGGGCATCAGCTTTGCTTTTCAGCAGCCGGTGCGGTTCAAGGGCATCACTGTGCGGGATTTGATCAATCTGGCGGCGGGAGAGGAACTCACCACTGCCCAGGTGTGCAATTACCTTTCCGAAGTGGGCCTGTGTGCTCGGGAATATGTGGACCGGGAGGCCAATGCCAGTCTGTCCGGCGGCGAGATCAAGCGGATTGAGATCGCCATGATCAAAGCCCGGGGCACTAAGTTTTCCATTTTTGATGAGCCGGAAGCGGGCATTGACCTGTGGAGCTTCCAGAACCTCATCGACGTATTTCAGAAAATGCGGGCGCAGATTCATGACAGCTCCATCGTCATCATTTCCCACCAGGAGCGGATCATTGACATTGCCGATGACATTGTGGTGATGGCGGATGGACAGATCGCCGCCCATGGGGCCAAGGCGGACATCCTGCCCCAGTTGATGGACGGTGCCAGCTGCTGCAAATTCTGCCCCAGACAGGAGGAAGTGTGATATGGCCATGGACGTGAAAAATCCCATCACCCTCAAGCTGATGAGCCAGCTGGCGGATTTGACCGACAGCATGCAGGGCGCTTATAATATCCGGGAGGACTCGGGCTGTGCGGCCCGTCATTCCACCGATAATATTGAAATCAAGACCAAGGTGGGCAAACCCGGCATTGACATTCTCATCAAGGGCGGCACCAAGGGGGAAAAGGTATTCATTCCTGCACTGGTGACCCACAGCGATGTGGATGATCTGGTATACAATGACTTTTTTGTGGGCCCGGAGGCAGATGTGACCATCATTGCGGGCTGCGGCGTGCATACCGAAGGCTGCGGCGACAGCAAACACAATGGCATTCACCGGTTTTTCCTGGGACGGGACAGCCGGGTGGTGTACATTGAAAAGCACATCGGTGTAGGCGAGGGCACCGGCAAGCGGATCATCAACCCCCAGACCTATATCGAGGCAGAGGAAAACAGCTATATGGAAATGGAAACCACTCAGATTGAAGGGGTGGATTCCACCAAGCGGTTTTCCAAGGCCACTTTGAAGGACGGCGCACGGCTGGTCATTCGGGAGAAGATCATGACCCATGGTGAGCAGTATGCTGAAACCGCCTTTGAGGTGGACATGGATGGCGAGGATTGCAGTACCCATCTGGTGTCCCGCAGTGTGGCCAAGGATCATTCCCGCCAGCTGTTTCTCTCCAAGATCAACGGCAACAACCGCTGTGCCGGCCACAGTGAGTGCGACGCTATCATCATGGATCATGGCGTGGTGAGCGCGGTGCCTGAAATCACCGCCAATCATCTGGATGCTTCGCTGATTCATGAGGCGGCCATCGGTAAGATCGCAGGAGAACAGCTCACCAAGCTGATGACCCTGGGACTTACCGAAAAGGAAGCGGAAGAACGGATTGTGCAAGGGTTTTTGGAGTAAAAGCCAGCAGGGGCCAGACAGTTTTCTGTCTGGCCCTTTTTTGCTGTTTCTCGGGGATAAGTGATGTAAACTTTGGTTGTTTTACAGAGTGGTATTTGATATAATATAGCTATAATTGTAGCGCTTGTTTTCTTGTCTTTTGTAATAGTATACAAAACAGGGGGCTGGCGTATCAAAAAGCTGGTAGGGATTGGGCCGGCAGAAATGTAAGGAGGAATCGGACGTGGAGGAAAATGTGAAGCAGAAGGTTTCGCTGAGCAAAGGACAGAAAATCCTGCTGATCGTATCGCTGGTAGTGGTGCTGCTGTTGGGCGGCATAGGGGGGTATATGTTCTGGCAGCAGACACAGGATCGATATGAAGGAATTGCAGAAACACTGTGGTGCGTGGGCATTCTGCATGACAAAGAGAACCGGGAGGAGATGCTGGCAGGCGAGGGCTATTGGGGAGATAAGTACCCCAAGGTGAAGGACAAAAAGGGCTTTCACAAAAAGCTGGCAGAAACCCTCCAATACCTCATTGACAATCCGGGAGACGTGTTGACCATAGGCACCAAACAGAAGGATGTCATTGCGGAGGGACTGGCTGTACTGGAACAGCAGGGCATCCATTCAGAGGAAGTCCGCGACGTATTTCATGCCTATGTGCAGCAGGAGAAGGAGGAAGCCCTGCAAGCCGATAAGGGGATGGCGGCTGTCACAGGGATGCAGGCGCTGGACCACATGCTCCAGGACAGCCAGGCGCCTTACTACACCGATGGGCTCATGACTCGGGAGGAGATTGCAGACGTCTATACCCGGGAGATTGAAAAAACCATGGAGGCAAAGGAGTACGACCTGTTTTCCGAAGAGATAGGGATCATCATGGAAGAGGGCTATATGGAAGACTGCTTCCCTGATGTGACAGTCTTGCTGGATCGGCTGAAAGAGGATTGCCAGATTTATACAGTGGCTTCCGGCAAGGGTGGCTTTTACGATAAGATTGAGGATACCAGCTCCTCCAGTACCTCTTCTTTGGGGGCCTCTGGTATGTCCTCCATCGGGTATAGCAGTTCCAGCAGAAGCACCAACAGCCTGGGAGATTTCCGGGTGGCCAGGTCCTCCAGCAGCACCCATGTGGACGGTCTGTTGGATCAGGCTTCCAAAGACAAATACAACACCTCCAGTAGCAGTACCACTCTGTACTTCCGCGACCAGGATGTGAATGGACGGTTCTACAGCGAAAGCCTGGAATGGGCGCAAAAGAATGGGGCTCAGTATATATTCTGCGCATCCAATGGCAGCGGTGATTCGGAGGATAAGGTGGAAATGGACGCGGCCCTGCTCATTGGCCGGAACAAGCTGTACGCGGTGGGCAAACAGGTGAAAAACGGAAACGATTACGATATGGAATGCTATACCTATGATGGAGATTTTTCACAGGAACTGAAGGAAGTGGAAGAACTGTATCAGACCAAGTACTCGCCTGAAATGGAAAAAGCCCAGGCGTTGGAGTGGATGAAGGCTGGCGAGTATGAAAAAGCCTCTCAGGTGTTTGCCCGGTACACCAACACCGAGGAAGGCATGGCCTATGTGTACCAGTGCGCTCTTGAGATGCTGCGGCAGGGCGAGTACGATGCGGGACTGAAGCTTCTGGGCGAGATGGACGCATACAAAGACCTGTTCCAGGCGACAGAGGAAAAGATACGGGAACGCATTGAGGATGATTTTGCCGGTTCCCCCAGCGCTCGGCTGTTCTGCAGAGTGATGGTGGATGCGGTGCCGGCGCTGACCGATGCGGAGATCACCCAGCAGCTGTCGGGAAAGACCTTCACCCACATGCACAAGAAGTGCTCGGTGACTTTTGGGACGGACGGTATTTACAAGGAGAATAAGGCCAGCGGCCTGGAAAGACAATGGTCTGTGCAGGACGGCAAATTGATACTGAAAAAAACGGAAGGGACGGATAGTACAGGCTACAGCGTCCATCCGCTGTTTGAAGAGTATTATATTTTGTGCTATGACAGACCCAATCGGAAGGAGGATGAAATCATTCTGCTGAAAAAATAGGGGCAATTATCACGCGGCATCCTGTCCAGGATGCCGCGTTTTGCATAAGAAACAAGAGGAAATTTTTACTTGATTTTTCGAAAGAGATATGATACTCTAAATTTAGAATTATTCTAATTATAGGAGAAAAAATGACAAAGTACGAAAAAGCAATCTGGGAAATTGTAGAAAACTCTCGCAGCCATATGACGGCGGATCAGGTGTTTATGACCCTGCGAAAACTGTATCCCAAAGTGGTATTGGCTACGGTGTACAACAATTTGAACCGGTTGTGGGAAGAAGGCAGGATACGCAAGATCTCAGTGGAAGGTATGCCTGATCGATATGATCGGATAGAAAGGCACGATCATCTGGTGTGCAGAAACTGCGGGAAACTTCTGGATGTGAATCTGGAAGATTTGACTGGGCAGCTGCAAAAACAGGTGGGCGTACCCATTTTGACCTATGATCTGAAGCTGGTGTATCTGTGTGAAGAGTGTCAAAAGAAAGACAGGAAGGAAGGTGACGAACCTGAAACATCTACCCTTATCCGTTCGCGTCCCCATTGAGGCGGATAATCCCAGCATTGAGCGTCTGGAGGACAAATGTATCAAGTGTGGCATGTGCAAGGAGGTTTGTACCCAGAGGATGGGTGTGCACGGCAGCTATACATTTGACCAGACCGGAGGACATGCGGTCTGTATTTATTGCGGCCAGTGCGCCAATGTCTGTCCGGTGGACAGCATTGTGGAACGGGATGAATGTCCGCAAGTGCAAAAAGCGGTGGAAGATCCACAAAAAGTAGTGGTGGTCAGTACTTCTCCTTCGGTGCGTGTGGCTCTGGGAGAGGAATTTGGAATGGCCCCCGGCACCTTTGTGGAGGGGAAAATGGTGGCCTTGCTGCGGGCCTTGGGTGCCGATTATGTATTGGATACCAATTTTGCCGCTGACCTGACCATTATGGAAGAGGCCAGCGAGCTGGTGCGCCGCATCACCCAAAAAGATGGACCTCTGCCCCAGTTTACCAGTTGTTGTCCGGGGTGGGTGCATTTTGCGGAGATGTATGCCCCACAGCTGCTGCCCCATTTGTCCACAGCCAAAAGCCCCATCGGCATGCAGGGAGCTACAGTGAAGACCTATTTTGCGCAAAAGATGGGAATTGCTCCGGAAAATATCATTCATGTGGCTCTGACTCCCTGTACCGCCAAAAAATTTGAGGTGCGGCGAGAGGAAATGTGTGCCGCGGCGGAATACCATCAGATGCCGGGTATGCGAGACACCGACCAGGTGATCACCACCCGGGAATTGGCCAGATGGGCCAAGCAGAGAGGAATTGACTGGAATGCGCTGGAGGATTCCTCCTATGATTCGGTGATGGGTCAGGCGTCCGGTGCGGGAGTCATTTTTGGTAATACGGGAGGCGTGATGGAAGCTGCGGTGCGGACTGCCTACGAAATGGTCACCGGCCAGCCGGCCCCTGATTCGCTGTATCAGCTGGAGCCTGTCCGGGGATACCAGGGCGTGCGGGAAGCAACGCTCATGTTGGGGGAAACGCCCCTGCACGTGGCGGTGATCTATGGTACCGCCAATGCCCGGGCATTTCTGGAGGAGATGGATAAGAGCGCCAATCCCTATCATTTTGTGGAAGTGATGGCCTGTCCGGGAGGCTGTATTGGCGGAGGCGGCCAGCCCAAGGATTTGACAAAGGATGCAGATGAAATCCGGCAGAGACGGATAGCGGCACTGTACAGCCGAGATGAGGCCATGACGGTGCGCAAAAGTCATGAAAATCCTGAAATTCAAGCGGTGTACCAGCAGTTTTACGGCCATCCTCTCAGTGAAATGGCTGAAAAAATGCTTCATACTTTTTACACCGATCACAGTGACATCTTTCACCAGGAAGGAGGACGCGGGATGAGCAAATGGACCTGCAGTGTTTGCGGATATGTCTACGATGAACAGGCAGAGGGTGTTCCCTTTGAACAGCTGCCTGACAATTGGGTATGTCCGCTGTGCGGCGCGGATAAAAGTGCCTTTGTACAGGAAAAATCTCAAGGGGAGGTCAAAGCGCCGGTGGCGCCCATTCACATGGATGGGGATATGAAACAGCTGTCGGCCGGTGAGCTGTCCGCAGTTTGTTCCAATCTGGCCAGAGGCTGCGAAAAACAGTACCAGCAGCGGGAAGCGGATCTTTTCCGGGAATTGGCGGACTTTTTTGCCGCTGCCACTCCTGCGCTGCCCCAGGAGGATCTGGAAGGGCTGCTCCGGCGGGTGGAAGCGGATTTGAACGAGGGCTATCCCGCTCTGCACGCCCAGGCGGAAGCGGTTTCCGACCGTGGCACCCAGCGCATCTGTGTGTGGGGTGAAAAGGTCACCCGGATTCTCCAATCGCTGCTGAATCGCTACCGCAAAGAAGGAGACGCCATGCTGAAAAACACCCAGGTGTGGGTGTGCAGCGTATGCGGTTTCCTGTACGTGGGAGACAGCGCGCCGGAATTGTGTCCTGTCTGCAAAGTGCCGGCATGGAAATTTGAGAAAATTGAGGGGAGGGTTTGACCATGAAGAAAATCGCGGTGAGAAATCTTCGGCTGTGCACCAAGGATTGCCTTTGTCTGTATGTTTGTCCCACCGGGGCCACTGATACGGAAAACAGCATCATTGATGTAACCAAATGCATTGGCTGTGGTGTGTGTGCCGACGCATGTCCCAGCGGGGCCATCTCCATGGTGCCCACCGAATATCCCCCTCAGCAGCCCAAGGAGGACAGTGTGGTGGCGTTGGCCAACCAGCTGGCAGGCAGCAAGGCCCAGCAGGAAACCATTGCCCGTCAATTGGCGCAGAGCGCGCCCTCGGATGAACTCTATCGTCTGATGACAGCCATCAGTAAGTCGGTGCGTCTGGTCAATGAGGATTTGCTGCGGGAGGCCGGCTATATGCTGCCTCAAAGCGGCAATGCTCACCAGTTGCTGAAGAGCTGGATCAGCAATCCCCCTTCCCCTGACTTCCCTGTTCAGGCAGCCAAGGAGCTGCTGGAACGAATTCCCTGTAACGATGAACCATTGAAAGGAGAAAAGAAAGCCATGAGCAAATGGAAATGTACTGTATGCGGTTATATTCACGAAGGAGATACCCTGCCGGAGGACTTTGTCTGCCCCAGATGCAAGCAGCCGGCGTCGGTGTTTCAGAAGATTGAGGAAGCGGCTCCCCAGCCGGGCAACAAATACGCAGGCACCCAGACGGAAAAGAATCTGCAGGCTGCCTTTGCAGGAGAATCTCAGGCCCGAAACAAGTACACCTATTTTGCTTCCGTAGCAGAAAAGGAAGGCTATGAGCAAATCGCGGCGCTGTTTGGCAAGACCGCAGAAAATGAAAAGGCCCACGCCAGAATGTGGTTTGAGGAGCTCAATGGTCTGGGCGATACCGCGCAGAACCTGCTGCATGCCGCTGAGGGTGAAAATTACGAGTGGACCGACATGTACGCTGGATTTGCCAAGACAGCCGAAGAGGAAGGATTCCACGAACTGGCGGCCAAGTTCCGTCTGGTGGCAGCCATTGAAAAGCGGCATGAGGAGCGCTATCGGGCTCTGCTGCACAATGTGGAAACCGCTCAGGTATTTGAAAAGAGCGAAGTGAAGGTATGGGAGTGCCGCAACTGCGGACACATTGTGGTGGGTACCGCCGCACCTGAAGTGTGCCCCACTTGTCTGTACTCCAAGAGCTACTTTGAAATCACCTGCGACAACTATTGATGGAAATTTTTATGGGGGATGCCCAGGCTTTTGGCCGGGCATCCCCCATTTTGCGTGAAAAGAGAGGAAAACCCGGCTCAATCGCAAAAATCCCTTGAGGGGGAGGGGCCAATCTGCTATAATGATCATGTTGCGGTGGGCCTATTTCCCAGTGGACAAGTCAGGGAAAACAGGAAGCAGGATTTTGGAGGTCCAACGCCAACGGTTTGGAAGTACGCACAATGATAAGGAGATGTAAGAATACATGAAATTAGGAATCGTTGGATAAACAGCCTTTTCATATCTCTATATTCCTTCATAAACCTCAATAAATCCCATATTTTCGTACTTTTCCGTTATATAAATCCATGTACTTACATATAGTTTCATGGGCATTTGGTGCGGAATTGGTGCGGTCTATGGGAATCGATATTCGGGAAACGGGTTCATCACGACAGATTATTCATTTTGAAAATTAGAATCTGTAAGGAGATTACCACTGTGAACCGATTATTATCTTG
>JBMNPT010000017.1:0-15819 GCA_050943735.1 Eubacteriales bacterium
ACACCCGACCTACCGCTTAGGAGGCGGTCGCTCTATCCAGCTGAGCTACGGAAACATCTTTGAAATCTATTCAATTTTAGGCTTAGATTAACTCATTGTCAATCACTTTTCCTCAAAAGGCGGTCGTCATAACATATTCTTAGGAGGCGGTCGCTCTATCCAGCTGAGCTACGGAAACATCTTTGAAATCTATTCAATTTTAGGCTTAGATTAACTCATTGTCAATCACTTTTCCTCAAAAGGCGGTCGTCATAACATATTCTTAGGAGGCGACCGCTCTATCCAACTGAGCTACGGGGGCTTATACAGAAAATATTCAATTTTACAGGGCTCCAGGATTCGAACGATTCGATTTTTAGGAGGCGACCGCTCTATCCAACTGAGCTACGGGGGCATATTTGTCAAGGCAGTATTTATTGTAGGCGGGAACGGGATATTTGTCAACTGCCCCAAGGGGTACAAATCCATTATTGACAGTTTCGGCGAGGGAAAGAGGGAGGATTTTATGGACAAATCCTCTTTTTTTTTGCCGGGGTGGATAGTATAATTATCCTGTAGCAGTATGGGCACTTGCCCGGCATAGAGCATTGGCAAAGATTCATATAGTATGCCGGGGGCAGCCTGCCTCACTATTACCGGAAAGGTTTGGTTTATCATTTATGACAAAACGCAAGGTTTGTATTTTATTTGGCGGACAGTCCAGTGAGCACAGCGTGTCCTGTGTGTCCGCTTCCTATGTGACGGAAAATTTGAATTCTGAAATGTATGAGGTATATCGTATCGGCATTACCCGTCAGGGGAAATGGATGCTGTATGAGGGCTCCACCGAGGATATGCGCAGTGGTGCCTGGGAGCAACATCCTGGCAATTGCCCTGCGGTGATTACGCCCGATGCTACGCTCCACGGCATTACGCTGCTGGGGCCCGATGGTGTTCGCACCATTCCGTTGGATGTGGTATTCCCGGTGCTCCATGGCCTGTACGGAGAAGATGGTACGGTACAGGGCTTGCTGGAACTGGCCCGTATTCCCTATGTGGGTCCTCATGTATTGGCTTCCGCTACCGCCATGGACAAGGTAACGGCTAAAATCCTCTTTGCCGCCGCTGGACTGCATCAGGCCAAGTGGGTGTGGTTCCCAGCGCACTGGCTGCGGCAGCATGGAGAGGAAGCCATTGGGCAGGTGGAGAATGCTTTCCCCTATCCGGTGTATGTGAAGCCCGCCAATGCCGGCTCCTCCATCGGTATCACCAAGGCGGAAAACCGCCAGCAACTGGCAGAGGCTTTTGAAGAAGCCATGCGGCATGACAGCCGGATTGTGGTGGAGGAAACCATCGTGGGCCGGGAACTGGAATGCGCGGTGCTGGGCAATGAGGAGCCCATTGCCTCTCCGGTGGGAGAGGTGCTGCCATCGGTGGATTTCTATGACTTTGACGCCAAATACAACAGCGACGTTCCAAATACCCAGGTGCCTGCCCAGCTGGACGAGGAAACTTCCCGCCGTTTGCGGGAAGAGGCAGTTCGCGCTTATCGCACATTGAATTGCGTGGGCCTTTCCCGGGTGGACTTTTTCCTGCAGCCTGATGGCACCATCATTCTCAATGAGATTAACACCCTCCCCGGCTTCACCGCTATCAGTATGTATCCTCAGTTGTTCGCAGTGAGCGGACTGCCCTATGGCAAGCTGCTGGATGAACTGATCCGGTATGCGCTGGAAGACTGAGGTGGAAGAATGAATCGAAAAAGCATCGGGGTGTTTGACAGCGGTCTGGGAGGACTCACCGCAGTCCGGGAACTGAAACGCTGTCTGCCCCATGAAAACATCATCTACTTTGGCGATACCGGCCGGGTGCCCTATGGTACCCGCGGATTCCAAACCATTATCAAATACGCCCGGCAGGATATCCATTTCCTGTCTACTTTCCCCATCAAGGCCATTCTCATTGCTTGTGGCACCGCTAGCTCCATCGCCCTTCCCGCGCTGGAGCCGGAGCTGCAGCTGCCCACATTGGGGGTGATTGGCACCACTGTGGATTACGCTTTGCGGGCCACTCGGACCCATCGCATTGGCGTGATCGGCACCCAGGGGACCATTTCCTCCGGGGCTTATGAGAGGGAGCTCAAACGGTTGGACCCCCAGGCGCAGATTGTATCCAACGCCTGTCCGCTGTTTGTGCCGCTGGTGGAAAATGGCCGCTGCAAGCTGGGTGATCCGGTGCCCCGGCTGGTGGCGGAGGAATACCTGGCTCCCATTCAGGAGTTTGGAGTGGATACCCTGATTTTGGGATGCACCCATTACCCGCTGCTGCGGGAGGTGATCGGACAGATCATGGGCTCTGAGGTAACCCTCATCGACGCGGGCTATGCAGGCTCCCATTCTCTCAAACGGTACCTCACTCAGCATGAGATGCTCTCTCAGCGGCAGGAGCCGGGCAGTGTATCCTACTATGTCAGTGATGATGTGGCGGGATTTTCTCAACTGGCGTCGGTTTTCTTGGGAGAACAGGTGGAGGATACCGACGTGCAGAAAATTGACATTGAACGATACTGAGGTGAAACCATGAACAAACCCACTGTACAAAAAGATGTCATCCTCTCCATCAAAAGCAGTCAGCAAAATGAGAGTGACTCTGACAGCGTGGAGCTGGTGACAGAGGGACGTTTTTACAAGCTGGACGACAGCTATTATATTTCCTACAAAGAAAGCGAGCTCACCGGTCTGGAGGGCCGCACCACCCTCAAGGTGGACAAGGAAGCGGGCATTGTGACCATGAGCCGCAGCGGAGTCAATCGGGCACATATGGTGTTTCAGCATCGGCAAAAGCACTTTACCCATTATGACACCGGCTATGGCACCATGGATATGAGCATCACCACCCGCAAGCTGCAGGTGGACATTGATGAAGAGCAGGCCCGGGCCGAATTGCTGCTCAAATACACGTTGGACATCAACAACCGGTATGTGTCCACCAACACCATTCAATTACAAGTAAAGGAGGCAACACCCTTTCATGAACAATCTCATCCAGTCTGCTAAAGATCAGATCCGTGCAAAACTGCGGGACGCCTTTAATCAGGCGGTGGCCGCAGGCGACCTCTCCGGGCAGCTGCCCGAGGAAATTCAGGTGGAAATCCCCAAGGACCGTTCCCATGGAGATTTTGCCTCCAATCTCTGCATGCAGTGTGCCAAGCCGCTGCGTATGGCACCCCGCAAGATTGCGGACACGCTGCTGCAGCACATGAAGTCAGAGGGAGCGGATTTCATTGAGGAGTGCTCGGTGGCGGGACCGGGATTTCTCAACTTCAAACTGGGACATACCTATTATGAACAGGCCCTGCGGGAAGTGATGGCCGCCGGCGAACAGTACGGCCGGACCGACTATGGTCAGGGCAAAAAGGTGATGGTGGAGTTTGTATCCGCCAATCCCACCGGTCCCATGCACATCGGCAATGCCCGGGGCGGCGCTCTGGGTGACACACTGGCCGCGGTGTTGGATTGGGCCGGCTATGATGTAACCCGCGAATTTTATGTCAACGACGCGGGCAATCAGGTGGAGAAGTTCTACAAATCCCTGTCCATCCGTTATAAGCAGCTCATCAGCGGAGAGGATTCCATCCAGCTGCCCGAAGACTGCTATCAGGGCGCGGACATTGTGGAACGGGCCCAGGAATTCCGGGAGCTGGAAGGGGACAAGTACCTGTCGGTGGCCGATCCCTTTGCCGAAAACGATCCTCAGCTGCGGGCGGAGTTCAAGGACAAGCTGGTGACCTACGCGCTGGAGAAAAACATCGCAGGTTTGCAGCGGGACTTGGCCCATTACCGGGTGTTTTATGATGTGTGGTTCCGGGAATCCTCCTTGTACGCCAAGGGTGAAGTGGAGGAGACCATTCAGATGCTGAAGGACCGGGGCTATACCTATGAGCAGGAGGGCGCGCTGTGGCTGGCCGCCACCCGGTTTGGCTGCGAAAAGGACGAAGTATTGGTGCGGGCCAATGGCCTGTGCACCTATTTTGCGGCGGACATTGCCTACCACCGCAACAAGTTTGCCCGGGGTTTTGACACCTGCATCAATGTGTGGGGGGCCGATCACCACGGTCATGTGGCCCGGATGCAGGGCGCTATGAACGCACTGGGTCTGGATGGCAGCAAGTTGGAAGTGGTCCTGATGCAGCTGGTACGGCTGGTGCGGGGCGGCGAGGCCGTCCGTATGAGCAAGCGCAGCGGCAAGGCCATGAGCCTGTCCGATCTGCTGGAGGAAACCGGCGTGGACGCGGCCCGTTTCATCTTCAATTTGCAGCGGCCGGACAGCCACCTGGAATTCGACCTGGATCTGGCCATTCAGCAGTCCAGTCAGAACCCGGTGTACTATGTGCAGTACGCCCATGCCCGTATCTGCTCCATCCTGCGCAAGCTGGAGGAGGAGGGAATACCTCTGCCCCAGTGGCAGCAGGCGGATCTCTCGCTGCTCACCGAGAAAGAGGAGATTGACCTCATTGATCACATTGCCAGCCTGCCTGAGGTAATCCGTCAGGCGGCGGTGGAACGGGAACCCTCCAAGATGACTCGCTTTGTCATCGATCTGGCGGGGCTGTTCCACAAGTTTTACAATGCCTGCCGGGTGAATACCGATGATGCGACGCTGCGGGAAGCCCGCATTGTGCTGGTGCAGAGCGCTCGTACCGCCATTGCCAACTGTCTGCGCATCCTGCAGGTGGAAGCTCCCGAAAAAATGTAAGACCTTCACAATTTGGTCACGAATATGTGGTACAATCAAACGAAAGGATTCATCGGACCACAGAAAGGAAACCCATCATGAAACATGTTGTATCCCGGCTGGCGGCGCTGGCATTGGCGCTGGCCATGACTCTGGGACTTTCCGCGCAGGCGTATGCTCTTTCGGACAGCACCGTCTATGGCACTGCGGCGCAGGTTTGGGCTGGGGAAACCACCCAGCCGTCAGAGGAGGAAGCTCCTTCGGAAGAAACACCTGCCGAAGAGGAGGAACTCTCTCCCCAGGAGCAGTATGACCAGATGACCGATGCGGAAAAATTCCAGTATCTGCTGGATTTTTACAGTGAGCTGCATCTGGATCAGAAGAGCAAGGAAGAGCTGCTATTGCAGACCATTCAGACGTTGTTGGAACGCAATCCCGGCAATCTGGACGTATTACAGGAATATCTGGTCAACGGCAATGACCCTCACAATCACGTACTCACCCGGGAAGAATACGATGCGGTGTTCAACTCCCACACCACCTATGGCATTGGCGTGCAGGCCTATCAGGACGGCAGCGCGGTCAAGGTGGAAAAGCTGTTTGACGGCAGCGCCAAGGAAGCCGGTGTACTGCCGGAAGATGAAATCATCGCGGTAGATGGCGTGGATGTGCGGGGCAAAACAGTGGCAGAAATCGGACAGCTGATCAAGGGCGAGCAGGATACCAAGGTGTCCATCACCATCCTGCGCAATACCCATCTGGAGCCCATCACCTATGAGCTCACTCGGGGAACCATTCATCTGGATTCGGTTACCTACGAGGTGAAGCGTAACGTCGGCTATATCACTGTCACTGATTTCACCGATCCCATGGGGGTCTATGATTTTTACTTTGCTCTGCGGGCCATTCGCAGCCAGGGTGTGTATGATCTGGTGATCGATGTGCGGGACAACAGCGGAGGCTATCTCTATTCCGCCCTCAACATGGCCAACATGCTCACCAATAAAAAGAACACTCTCATGGCGGTGACCCACTCCACTGTGGAGGGGGAAAACAGCTATTATACTTCGGGCGAGGGATTTGCTTTTGATAAGATTGCGGTGCTGGTCAATGGCGGCACTGCCAGCAGTGCGGAGATTTTTGCCGGCATTCTCAAGGATCTGGGAGTGGCAAAGGTCATCGGCACCCAGACCTATGGCAAAGCCCGGGGACAGAATTATTACGAGCTGGGAACTGGTCATTATGTGTCGGTGACAGTGAGCGATATTTCTCTGCCTGTGACCGGATACTATCATGGAGTGGGCATCACACCCCAGCAGGTGGTGGAAAACGGCATTACTCATCCTTCAGTGGCCTCTTTCTACAACTTTGACTACAGCCGGGGCAACAGCGAGGGCAATGTACAGGCGGCCAAGCAGAAGCTGTACGATTTGGGATATTTTAATTTCCTGGCCACTCCCACCTATGATGAAAACATTCAAATGGCCATTACCATTTTCCAGAACCGTCATGGTCTGCCCGAGACCGGCTTGTTGGATGAAACCACGATGCGGACCATTGATGGGGCGTTGATGGAATATATGGAAAAAGAAATTGTGGATGACGCACAGCTGCGGGCAGGCACAAGCTATGCTCGGAGCTGAGATAAAGGAGAACAGTCAAATATGAGTGAACTTGGCGATTTATGCGGCGATTTTCCTGTGCTGCTGGAGGGCGGAACCGGTACGGGTGCGGGATTGTATGGTACTCGGGGGGAGGAATGCCCTGAAATCCGGTTGTTGCAGGAGCCACAGCGGCTCACCCAGTGGCAGCGGCAATTTGTGGAAGCAGGGGCGCAGATGCTCATCGCGCCCACCCGAGGAATCAATGAAATTCATCTGGCTCGTTGGGACGCTGTGGAACGGATGGAAGAGTTGGCCCGGTCTTTGGTGGAACTCACCCGGCAGTCCGCTCAGGGCCGTCCGGTAGGAGGCGCTATGACCTCGTTGGGGGTGGATATTTACCCCCAGGGCGAGGACTACACCCTGGAAGATGTGTATGCCATTTATCGGCACAGTGCCCAGGCTCTGCTGGCAGCCGGAGTGGATTTCTTCGTGGTGGAGAGCGTGCTCACCATGGCGGAGGCCCGTATGGCCCTGCTGGCCATCAAGGAGCTGTGCGACAAGCCGGTGATTCTCTCTCTCACAGTGGATGACGAAGGAGATACCCGGGAGGATGTGAACATTCTGGCGGCTCTGGTGACCCTGCAGAGTATGGGCGCCGCAGGCTTTGGCCTCAATGGCTGTCCCGCCAGCGAGATGCTGGAGCATCTGGAGCTGCTGGCACCCCATGCCACCATCCCTCTGTACGCCAAACCCACCGCTTTTGCCCCTGCGGATGAAGGCGGCGCGGCACTGACTCCTCAGCAATTTGCGGAGTACGGTGTGCAGTTTGCCCGGATGGGTGTCCGGTACATCGGCGGTTGTCGGGGAGCAGGTCCGGAGCATATCCGGGCGTTGGCAGAAGCCATGAAAGGACAGGAATTTCACGAGCTTACCTATGAGGGAGATCCGGATACTTTTATCGCCACCAACGAGAAAGATTACTTTTTCCTGGACCATGTGGCGGATATTTCCCATCCGCTGGAGTGCAGCGAGGATATGAGCGATCAGATCCTGGCGGCGGAGGATGAGGGATATGCCATTTTGCAGGTGGAGGTTTCCCACATTGATGATGTGGATTTCCTGATGCAGAACTATTACATGCTGGGGCTGCCCTTGTGCATCAAAACCGACAACATCGCCCTGCTGGAAGCGGTGGCTCGAATGTACAACGGACGTCTGATTCTGGCCAATTCGGATGAGTTTGACCCTCAGATGCTGCAATATATCATTCAAAAATACGGTCTGATTGTGCTGTGACAGAACAAAAGAGCGTTCCCTTATGGGAACGCTCTTTTTGCGCACAAGGGTCATTCTTCCAGAAGGGCGTAGCCGCCGGTGCCCAGACCCACACAGTGCCACAGGCCGTCCTCCTGTTTTTTCAGGATAAACTGCCGGGACATGGTGAGCCAGCCCTCATATTTTCCAGTGCCATTTCCGGTATTGCCCGCCCAGATGCCCGGCGACTGAAAATCTTCCGGGATGATGGCGTATTCGAAACGGGCCAGTATGGCGGTGCCGTCGGGGTTCACATCTTCCAGCGTCCAGTCCACCACGTCGTATTGTAGGGCCCGGTACATATTGCCGGGGGTCAGGCCCAGCAGTTGGGCTCCGTAGACCTCCCGCACAAAGGTCTCTGCCACAGCGGAGGCATCTCCCTGAGCATCAAAGATCAACTGGGAAGAATCCATCTCTAGATTGTCATACTCCATGCGCAGTTCGCGGATTGCCGACCCCTGTCCGGGGTCTTGTTTGGAGGTGGCCTGCCACCAGCTGGCGGAGCCCTCCTCTTCCCACAATAGTAGACCGTCACCCTGAGGCCACAGGGTCATGCGCCGGGTGCCGTCTTCGGAGGACAGCACCAGAGAGAATTTCTCCTGAGGCAGTTGAGTAGGCGTTTTTTCCAGGGGTTGCCAGATGCAGGTGTTCAGTACCACTGCAAAGCGCTCCTGGTACCAGGAATCGGTGAGAATGTAGGTGGTGGGAGTATACCCTTCTTGCACCAGCTGGAAGGTGACGCTCTCTCCCGCTGCAAACAGCTGCTGCAAAGTGTCTTCCACCGGTAGAGTGTCGCCGGGCTGCTGAGCCTTGTGGGCCAGCTCCATGACAGCGGCAATATAGGGATCACCGTACTTTTCCAGCATTTCGGGGGTGCCATAGTCCTGCAGGATGCGGTCGGTATGGACCACACCCAGCGGAGTCCATTGTTCTCCGGTTTCGTCGGAGCTATGGCGCAGCAGCAGATGGGGCTGACCGGCGCTGCCCCATTCGGTGAGCCAGTCGTCTTCCATTTGCATGCCGCCGGCCAGCACAATGTTCTCCGGATGATCCGCCAACAGCCGGTATTCCAGCAGGTACAGATTATAGGAGACATCGTTTCCAGCCGTTCCGGTGGGCACTAGTTCCAGCTTGGTGATGACCGCGTCGGTCATGCGGTAATTGCCGCCAGGCGCGTCGGGAGCCTGCCCCAGCTCCTGGTAGTACTCCAACATGGTTTGTACATACTCTCGGGCGTATTCCACAACAGCAGGGGGAGCTTCCACTTCGGTGTCCACCAGCTGGGTATCCACCCGGATATCGGGCAGCTGGTCTTCAGCGGGCGCCGCAGGTCCGGTGAAGGTACAGCCGGCGGCCACCAGGGCGGCTGCTACAATGGCTGCTGTGGAGCAGCGAAGGGTCTGGGGCTGGCGGGCGATGCGGCGAATGCGTTCTTCCAGCTCTCCTTTGCGTCCGCTCATGGTGGTGGCGGTGCGCAGGGGGTGCATGGTTCCGGTGGCTGCCAGTTGGACCAGTGTACGGCCATAAGCGGTACGCTGCTCTTCTCCCAGCTGTCGCAGGGTCTTGGCATCACAGGCCAGTTCGGCATCCTGCCGGGAGAGATGGGCGGCCAGCCATACCAATGGGTTGTACCAGTGAATCACCAGACATACGCAGCGCAGCAGCGACCAGAGATGGTCCCCCTGGCGGTAGTGAGTCTGTTCGTGGGCCAGGGCGTGGGCCTGCCGGGTGGAGTCCTCCGCCGCCTGAGGTGTCAGGTAGATGGCCGGAGAGAGCAATCCGGTGAGACAGGGGGTCTCAGGTACCGGAGAGCAGTAAACGGGCAGGGGACTGGACAGTTCCATGCGTTGTCGGTTCTGCCGCAGGCGCAGGGTGAAATACAGATTGGAAACGCCCAGCAGCAGAGCCATGAGCACCATTCCCCCAATCCAGATGAAAAACAGCCACTGGGAGAGGGGGAGGGCTGATGTCTGGGAAAGAGGCTGCGTGGAGGTGATGGTTCCGGGCTGGACTGGAGCGGTCGTTTCGGGCTGTGCCGGTGCGGAAGTGGGCGAATGGGGCGAAGGGGTAACCGGCTCCACAGTGCCAGGTGAAGTTTGTTGTGTCGTAGAGGTCTGCTGTTGGACCGCGGGCGGATCTTGCAGCAGGTTGGTGACACTGATGGGACTGGCACCCAGGGAAACGGGTACCAATAGCCGCAGAGCCACCAATCCCCACAGAGCGTACTGCAGGGAAGGGCTGATGCGGCCCCGCAGGAGAAAACGGAGAAGGATGACGATGAGAATCAAAACACTGGCGGACAAAATCCATTCAATCATGCTGATTCGCCTCCTCGGCTTGCTGTAAAATGTTGTACAGTTGATCCATTTCTTCTTTGGAAAGCGCTTGTTTCTGTACCATGGAGCTCATCATCAGACTGATGCTCCCCTGGTATACCCGGCTGAGAAAGTCTTTGGTTTCCTGTTGTACCGCCTCTTCCCGGGAAATCAGCGGGAAATAGGCGTTACAGCCCTGGATTTCCTCGCAGCGCAGCAGCCCTTTTTGCGTCATGCGGCGCAGCATGGTCAGGGTGGTGGAACGGGACCAGCCAGCTCGTTGGGCCAGGTCTTCCACCGCTTCCCGGCCGGTGCGGGGGGCGTGGGCCCACAGGCACTCCATGACATTCCATTCGGCGGGTGTGAGATCGGTGTGTTGGGTGGCCATAGGGCAACTCCTCCTTCTGTTTACTTTGTAAACACATTATAACATAGGGTGTTTACAATGTCAACACATGCGGTAAAAGAAACTCCCTCTGTTTTACAGAGGGAGCCTCAAATACATATCAAGGAGCAGTGATCACCGGCAGTTGCAGAGTAAAAGTGCTGCCCTGTCCCAGTTGGGAAACCACATCAATGCTGCCGCCATGTTCCAACACAATGGTTCGAGCCAAAAACAGGCCAAGGCCGTCACCGCTGTTATCGGACCGGTGGGTGAAGCCTCGTTTGAAAATATGAGGCAGATCTTCCGGCGCGATGCCGCTGCCGGTGTCTTTTACGGAAATGACCGCGAAATTTTCCTGTTGCGCCAGTGCCAGGGAGATCACTCCATCGGGAGGGGTAAAAGACAGCGCGTTGTAACAGAGGTTTTCCAGTACGGTCTGGAGTCGATCTGGGTCGCCTCGTATTACAATGTTTTTCATGGGTAGTTTTAGCGAAAATTTCACTCCGGAGAGTTCCATGTCCGGCTGGTTGGTTTCATAAAAGGTTCGCAGAAAATCATTTAGGCAGAGATGTTTCTCAAAATGCAACCCGCGTTCCCCACGGGAAAAATCTTGCAGCAGCTCCACACGTTCTCCCACAGTTTTCACCCGTTCGGTGAGAGCATCTACATAGCGTGCAGTTTCCGCATCCAATGTCACATCACTTTGCCGTACCAGTTCGGCATAACTGTACAATGCAGCCAGAGGATTTTTCAAATCGTGGAGCAGATTGGCCAGCAATTCCCGCCGTTCTTTTAGCAGCAGCGCCATTCCCTGGGTCTTGCGGTCCACTTCTTCCTGCAGATGGAGGGTGAGGCGCCGGTTTTCCAGAGAAAGCAGTATGTTACGCCGGCCCATCATGGCTGCAAAACCGATTACCAGGGCAAATCCTCCGTATTCTTCTGGCCAGGCACCCCAGATGGGCTCTAACCGGTTGGCCAGCAAAACAGAGGCCCCCAAGGACAGACCATAAAATCCAGCGGCGAATAACAAATAGCGTTCCAGAGGCAGATGGGGTTTGGCGGTGCCAATGCTCAGGAAAATCAGGTACAGGCTGACGGCCAGTTTCCATAGAAAAAGGATGAGCCCATAGCTATTGATGAAGTTGGGAGTATATGGTAATATAAATACAGGAAACAATCCAGTGAATACACAGAGCCCCACAGCGGCAGGAATGGCTACACGGCGGTGATACCAGCGTGCTGCAGCGTCAGAAAGTTCTCCGGCCAGCAGGATGGCACATAACAGAACCACATTGCCGCATACATCTTCCAGTGCATACAAGAGCCGTACGGAAGGAACTCCCAGAGCCCGCAGGAAAGGATAACAGGTGCGAAGGGCGAAAGTCAAACTCAGCAAGCCGATCCAGCGAGTGGGTTTATCCCGGCTCAGTACCCATTGCTTCAGATAGTGTAAAGCAATGGCCAGCGAAGAAAAACACAAAAGACCATAGACCATCAATCGAGCTGCGATCATACGGAAAATGGCACTAATGGAACCGACGGCTGGAGGGTAATACATACCGGAATAATAGTGGGTATAGTTGGCGCATTGAATGATAATCTCGGTATTTTGCCCCGCTGTAAATGAGTAAAGGCCATCTTTTACCCAGGGGGTATATGGGTCGGGACTGCCCTGTTCTCCTATTAGACGGCCATTGATGTAAATGCGTCCCGAGCAGAGCAGTTCGGGCAGATACAGAGCCAGATCCTCTCTTGCGCCGTTGTTGATTAAGACGAGGCGATAGGTAGCAACGCCGTAGGGGCTGTCAAGAAAATGAGAAAAATTGGGGTGCTCTCCGATGTAAACATAGGAAGGAGAAACGGCTTGGTTGCGAAAATCCGCAGGTTCTAATAATTCTCCGGGATAGAATTCCCAACCATCTACCAGAAAGCCAATTTGATCAGGGTCATTTTGGAGAATGGAATAACCGTATCCGCCCGTAAGAGCAGCGGTATATTTGTTGTCTATCCGAAAAAGAGCGGTGTATGCCAGGATACTCACCAGCAGCAAAATGAGCAGGAGCAACAAATTTTTTCCAGTTCGTGCGAGCATGGGAAACACCTCCAGGAAGGAGTGATAGGATGATACCAAAGAATATTGGGAAACCAGTGTGGATGGCATATTTGCTGGCATGTGTACTGGTGTTGAGCGGGGGAAATGGGAGCGTTGTTTCCGCCCTTGCCACTTCGGTGGTGGATCCGCCGTCTCTCCAGCAACCAGCAAATGGTATAAATGATGTAGATGCGATGGGCGACCCGGAAGGAGGAGGCGTCACTGACCCGCCGGAGGACCCGGAAGGGGGAGGCGTCACAGACCCGCCAGAAGAGCCCGAAGGGGGAGGTGTCACAGACCCACCGAAGGACCCGGAAGGGGGAGGCGTCACTGACCCGCCGAAGGACCCGGAAGGAGGAGGCGTCACTGACCCGCCGGAGGACCCGGAAGGGGGAGGCGTCACTGACCCGCCGGAGGACCCGGAAGGGGGAGGCGTCACCGATCCGCCGAAGGACCCGGAAGGGGGAGGCGTCACTGACCCGCCGGAGGACCCGGAAGGGGGAGGCGTCACTGACCCGCCGAAGGACCCGGAAGGAGGAGGCGTCACTGACCCGCCGGAGGACCCGGAAGGGGGAGGCGTCACCGATCCGCCGAAGGACCCGGAAGGCGGGGGAATCACTGCCCCGCCGGAAGAAACACCGGTGGAAACATACAGAGAGACATTGCAGGGCTCCATCAAAGAAGGGGAGTTGGTTCATTATACCACAATTTCGCCTGAAAAGGCAGAGGGCTCATTGCCAGAAGGATATTATCCTGGACATTTGCAGTTGAATATCTCTGGCACAGTGGTTGTGGAGGCCGGAGGTTCTCTGGGCATTGGTACATTATCTGTCGGAGGCCCCGAGTCCAGTCCGGTGATTACCAGCACCGACGGTGGAGTCATTGTAGTCCGGGCAGGAGGATCCCTCCGGCTGGTGGATGTGGTTTTGGAACCCACAGGAAAAGGGCCTTTGATTATTCAGGAGCCGGGCGGTTCGGTGGAATTGACGGATGTACAGGTACAGGATGGAGTGATTCAATGGTCGCTCCCTCTTGTGAACAATTTATATGAAAGTCCCGATGACATCTGGTTGGAAGCGGGAACACCCCTGTCGATGGAAGCGTTGCCTCAGACAATGGATGTGGATCTGCAAGTGCAGGGAGTGGAAGAACGTGTCACAGTTCCAGTTATCTGGGATCTAAGTCAATATGACGGCCGTACCAGTGGAGAGCTGACTTTGACAGGGAATTTTTTGGACCAGGAGGGGCAGGAACTTTGCAGTGTTCTTCCGTTGGAAATTGAAATTCATTGGTATACACCCGAAATTTTGGTGGTAACCGATGCAGTTTGGAAAGGAAGTTCCGTTCCCACTGTACAGCTCAGTGTTCCAAGTCTGCCTGAATTTGCTGAAGTTTGGGGAGAAGTGTCTGAAGATGGCGGAAAAACATGGGTTCGGTGGGAGGACGAAGCATCCTTTTTCATTGTGGATCAAGAGTATGAAGGAAAAGTTTGTGTGTTTGCTTTGCCGGATGAGACACCAAGATGGTTTCGCATTGTAGCAGAGGATAGATGGAGTCATGAATATTGGCGAACCGAAACATTTTACCTGTATCCGGAAGAGCAAGAAGATTCCGAAGGCAATCGGGGCGGCAGTACCACTCCTGATTCTCCCGACAGAGAACCCACATTACCTGAGCCTGAAACACCTGGACAGGAAATCCCAGAAACAAAACCAGAATTGCCTCTTGAAAACAATCTGACAGAGGGAGAAACCGAGCGGGAAGAAAAGACAGACCTTCCCTCCAATTCGGAAGAAAACATAGAAGAGCAGCCTGCTGCGGATGAATTGGGAAAAAACGATCAATCCCAAAAGCATACGCAGCAATCAGACAAACAAAGAGTTTCCGCATCCTATGTTTTTGCGTATGATGTGCCCATGCCGGCAGATAGTTCGTCGGAAGATTCGGCTCAATCAGACTCTCAAGCACTGTCACAACATGCAAATACCAAGTTGGAAGAACCAGCCCGGCAGAATATAAATATATCTGCCATGGATCAGTCAGAAGAACCCAAAGCCTCTCAAAAACCATCTGCTGTCATTCAAATCATTTTGATAGCGGCGGGAATAGCGATTTGTCTGGCTGTAGCAATTATGGTGGCGTGTGCGCAATCGCTTGGGAAAAAAGAATCATAACAAGACCGCTTCGGAAAATCCGAAGCGGTTTTATTATTGGTCAGGGAAAGCGCGGAAACGGTACCCTTTTCGGCGTACGGTTTCGATGTAATGCATCCCAGGACACAACTTATCTAGTTTTTGACGTACCCGGGCCGTACAAACTTGAATGTTGTGCAGTCCTTGATTGAGTGGAGATTTCCATACTCGATCATATAGCTGTTCGTAAGAGAATACCTGTCCGGGATTATGCGCCAGAAAGGCCAGCAGGTCAAATTCCAGCGCGGTGAAATTGGCGGTGTTGGACTCATATCGAACCTCTCGCAGACCCATGTCAATCTCCAGACGGCCAAAACGGAGGATTTCGCCAGTTTCTATGTGACGCTGGCGGTTGATGTGAAGCCGCAATCGCAACTCCAATTCCACCAGGGAGTATGGTTTGGCCAGATAGTCATCACCGCCAGCCATAAGTCCGTGTATACGATCATTGGTTTCGGCATAAGCGGACAAAAAAATCACCGGTATGCGGCTGGTTTCTCGCAGACGGCGGCATACGCTTACACCGTCCAGCCCAGGCATATCTACATCCATTATGATAGCATCCAGAATGGCTGTAGAGGCGATTTTCAAGGCGTCAATGCCATTTTGAGCCTGATAAATCTGATAGCCATGCTGTTCCAAAAAAGCTGTGTTTGTGGCCTGAATATGGGGATCATCATCCACCAGCAGTACTTTATACATATGGAGTCCCTCCTTGTGGCCTTTTTTTAATTGTATCATTTTATTGTATCATAAGAAAACATTAGAAAAGTCACAGGTTCGTCACATTTTGAAATCATAGCTATTTTAGGAATATTTTATGTAAATGGTTCAGTGCTGTAAAAGTTTTGCAGGTAAGGGAAGAGGGAAAATAAAAAAAGTGTTTTCCATAACCCAGGAAAACACATGTTTTGCATCAATCAATTGTCTGTATTTGGGGGGATAAAAAGAAAAAGAGAGTGGAAAAAATCCACTCTCTTTTTTGGAAAAGAAATGATATATTGATAGAATTTCAGCCAATGGGTGCAAATCAAAGGTCGTGGGTGCAAATTGATACCAATGGGTGCAAATCAATGTGTATGGGTGCAAAGCAAACTTTTGCCTGTATTGTTTCGTTTTATTTATTCCAATCGTATGCAACTTTGGACCTCCACCAAACTGAATCAACCTACAATAGGAACAGTCTTCCCCTTTAAATGTGTCC
>JBMNPT010000018.1:0-8734 GCA_050943735.1 Eubacteriales bacterium
AGCTCGTGATTGACGAGCCAAAAGCAGCTATTGTTCGTGAAGCTTTTGATTTGTATGCCAATGGTGCTACAGTAGCTGAAATTTGCGATAAGTTTAATAACGCCGGGTATGTTACCGCCAAAGGTGCGAAATTTAACAAGAATAGCTTTCGAGCAATGTTCAAAAACGAAAGATATATCGGTATTTATAAGTATAAAGATTTGCGTATTGAGAACGGTGTACCCGCTATTGTAGATAAGGAAACTTTCGATATTGTGCATAAGAGGTTGTTATACAATAAGAAAGCACCCTCACGAGGAAAAGCTAAGGTGGATTACCTTTTATCTCAAAAGCTTTTCTGCGGTCATTGTGGCTCGAATATGGTAGGTGAAAGTGGAACGGGTAGACACGGAACAACCTATAATTACTATACCTGCTCTAAAAGAAAACGAGAAAAAACCTGTGACAAGAAACCACTTAAAAAAGAGTTTATTGAAAAGGTTGTAGTCGAGGACGCTTTATCAATTCTTACTCCCGAAACTATAGAAGAGCTTGCCGATATGGCAATAAGGCAAACCGAGATTGATGCTGAGGAAAATACCCTCATACCTGCGTTAGAGAAAGAAATAAAAGATATAGAGCGTAGTATCAATAATCTTTTGAAAATGGTTGAAAAAGGAGCTGATTCCGAATCTCTAACCAACAGGTTAAATGAATTAGAAAAACAGAAACGAGCAACAGAAAAAAGATTGATTGATGCACAAGAGGACTTGATTATTTTAGAAAAAGAACATATAATATGGTGGCTAACAAAATTCTGCGAAGGAGATATCGAAGATGAGACTTTTAGGAGACACATCATCGACCTTCTCATAAATTCCGTAACAGTTTGGGATGAGCCGGACGGATGGTTTAATATAACTTCCGTATATAACCTAACATCGCAAAAGACCAAGACTTTTCGGTGTTCGGATTTGGCACCCAATACTCCACCACACAAGAACTGCTGTTTTGATCATGACCACATCGAAACAGCAGTTTTTTGCATTCCACCACAACCATTTCGGGAGATGATCGTTTGCTATTTCATACATTCAAGTCCCAGCAGGAGCGCAAAACCTTTGGCGGTTCTGATTTTATCGAATTGCAGCACTGCCAGCTGCCGCCTGGAACCCCCATGGAAACCATCTTTTCCCTCACCCAGAATTGGAAAAATGACTCTCTGTATATTTTCGGCGACGACATGGAGCAGTTTTATCAGCACTATGGAGCCATCTTCACCGGAGGGCGATACCACAACGGTAAAAGCGGTCCGCCGGATCTGTGCGGAATCAATTTTTATTCTCACCAGCAGGCACAGCAGATCATACAGCGCCTCGTGGCGCAAACCCCGCCGGATTATCAACCCCTGCTCCACTGGCTGCAATCCGGTGCAAACTGCATTGGCTTTTATCTGCTGGGCGTATAGCCTGCCCCAGCCCAAAAGCAAAACGCCGTTTCAGTGGCTCACACCACTGAAACGGCGTTCTTTTTACTTTTTACAAGACAGTCGCCATATCACTTGGGATACCGGGTCTGACCGTAGAAATTGCCAGCTTCCACCGCGCTGCGGCTGATTTCACGTCCCCAGTGAATGGAGCTGTTGTAATTGCCCTCGGTCACGATCACGCTGTCTGCCCGCTTCTCCAATACCACCACCGAGTGAGTGTTGTTGTTGATTCGGAGAATGTCGCCTACGCGGATCTCATCAAAGTCATAATAGGTTGTGGCCGGCAGATCGCCGAACACCGCATCGCTGCAAATAAAGGCAAACCCCGCGCAGCCGTAGCCGGTTATATGCAGAGCGGAGGAGTAATACCCGTTGTCATTGGTCCAGGGCATCCCCTCAGGGTATTCATCCTGCAGACCATAGAGGATCTCCCGGATGTTGTCATCGGTGATCTCCTTGCCATTGGCCAAAACTGCCTCTCCGGTGGAAGGCTTATCATCCGGTCCTTCTTCCGGTTCATAAATGTTCCCATCCTCATAAATGGTATAGTTTTCCCATTCGGTGTCTTCCAAACTGAGCAGGTGGACCATACGGCACAGGTCTTTCACCGAAGTCACATACAGATTGGTGAGATTCTCACAGTCCGAAATGGCGTTGTAGGGAAGATTGGTCACGCTGTAGGGAATGCCCAGCGAAACAAGATGGCTATTGCCGGAGAAATTGTATACGCCCTGTACTCCGGAGGGGATGGAATAACTGCTGTCCCGCTTTCCAGCAGGATAACAGCACAGATCTCTCTGTTCCTGGCTGAACAGTACGCCATCCTCACTGTAATAGGTGGGGTTTCCCTCTTCCACCTGGATGGATTCCAGCGAGGTGCAGTCCTCAAAAGCGCTGTAGTAACTCACGCTTTTCGCCGATTTGGGAATGGTGATGGATTCGAGGGAGCTGCATCCCGCAAACAGATAGCCATCAATGGCGGTAATGCTGTTGGGCAGAGAAACGCTGGTCACATTGTAGCAATCCTTAAATGCGCTGTGGAACAGTGCGGTCACGCCCTCTTCCACCACAATGCGGGTGATGTCACCCCGATGGGAATACCAAGGCTGCTTTTTCGGAGAATAATAGCTGAGTTTGCCGGAGCCCGAAATGGTCAAAACGCCCTCATTGTCCAGCGACCACTTCACATTGGTTCCGCAGGAGCCCTTGGCCACCACATCTGTCACCGGTTCCGACGGAACCGAAGGTTCCTGGGGCTCTTCCGGTTCTTCCGGCTCTTCCGGCTCCTCCGGTTTGGAAGTTTCTTGCTTGCTCTCCACATAGTTGTACTCCCGGAGCATGGTGGCCACCGACTGCTCAATGGAGTAGGCCATGGAAGGACCAAAGGTGGTGTTGTCAATGCCCACCATGATACCCGCGCCGTACACCTTGGCAATGCTGTCCGCCGACCAGGTGCTGGAGCCATCGGTGAAAGGTGTGCTCACCTTGGACAGCTCCACACCCATGGATTGCATCAGCAAATCCAGAATCAAGGCCGCCTGCTCTCGGGTCAGTGTGTCGTTGGGCCCAAAAGTGCCGTCGCCGTATCCGCTGATCACGCCCAGATAAGCCATTTTCTGCACGTCCACATCGCTGGTATCGGTAAAGGTGGCACGTCCTGTAATGGTGGTGTCCATAACGGTTTCATACAGTTGTACCGCCAGTGTACAAAACTGACTGCGTGTGATGGGCTTGGTATAATCAGCTGGAAGCTCCTGGGGCAGAATTCCCTTTTCCTCCGCCTCTTCCACGCTTGCCTGTGCCCACTGAGAAACCGTCACATCTCGATTGGTGCCAGGAATGGTCCATGCGTAGGTGTTTACGCAGAAGGAACTGGCCAGAAGCACCACTGAGAGCATCCATGCAATGAATGTTCTTCCTCGTTTCATACGATCAACCCTCTTTTTCTGCTTAATTTTGGAGTGTTTCATCCATCTTTTCTACTATTTACTTTACATCGCATTGCCAAAAAAAGCAAATATTCTTCTGATAAAAATTTTTCCATCTATAAAGCCCAAAAGCCCAGGATTCAATCCTGGGCTTTTTTTACCGCTGCCACTCTGCGTTGTGCAGCAGCTGCAATGTTTTTTCCATGGATGCTCCCCGGCTGTTCTCAGTGTGCAAACTCACATCCCGGGGATTGGCGCTCACCTCTGTATAAATCTGATTGGCTCCGGCCATCAGACACAAACCATCGGGTTCATGCACCCCCATAGCCCGGGACGGCCGTACGCACAAGGTGGTCACCGCGCAGATTTTGGCCAGTTCCGCCGCCGAAATTTCCCCGCGGGAATGGAGTTTTGTGCCGGGCACGCACACCCGCTTCATCACCGCCATCACTTCCACCGGATACTCCCGGGCGCGGAAAATTTCCTCCACAATCTGCTCATAGCTGTGCTCCGGTCCAATGGGCTCCACACAGTAATACAGCGCCAGCCCGGCCTCTTTGACCGCGTCCAGCGTGCGAATCCGCTGCTGTGGGTCCAAACAGGTATCCACCCCTTCGCCCAGCCGGCAGATGTGGTAAACCCCAGTGAAGCCGGTTTCTTTGAGCCGGCGGGCATACGCTGCATCAAAATCTCCCACGTTAGCCACCAGCCGCATGGAGGCGGGCATGCACTCCCGTACCGCCGCACCATAGCGCAAAAACTCCTCCTGATCAAAGTTGACAGTGGTCATGAGGAAAATCTCATCCACTCCCTGCTCCGCCAGCTGCTGCACCATCTGCCGGACCTGTTCCACCGGCAGCACAAAACTGCAGCCCGGATCAAAGACATCCTGAGCCATGGAGCAAAAAGCACAGTTTGCAGGGCATCCCGAAGCTTCCATGCCAATTTGGGCATAAATCTCTCCTCTGCCGCCAAACCGTCTACGGGAATCCTCATTGGCAATGCCCAACAGACGATAATAGTCCGCGCTGCCATTGGCAATGGACAGCAGTTCCATCGCCTCCTGGCGATTCAGCTGCTCGCCTGCCGCCGCCCGGTCTAACAATTTTTCCACCATGTTTCGCTCCTTCTTTCCCATGATTTACCGAATTTCCAACACCTGCTGCGGATACCATTTGGCCGCTTCCTGCACCGCCTTACGCACCGGCATCCCGGCGCCTGACAGCACATTCAGCCAGCCAATCCGCTCCTGGGGTACCTGCACCGAATCGCAGGCCTCCACCGATACCACATTACCCACACAGTCGGCCAGACAAAGCCCTTCTGTAGTCTGGATGAACCCTTTCACCCGAAAGGCATTTTCGGCAAACATTTCAATGAACTTCCGCAGCTCATAAGGGGTGATGGTGGGCGCAAGGGAGATCATCACCTTACGAAGGGTGAGATCCGCTGTCAACGGCATCTCCTCCTGCGGCAGCTCATGCGCCTGGGCCAGCACCTGCAAAATATCCGGTTCCACCTTGCCAAAACTGGTTTGAATCACCGGCATGTCGGGCCGCTGTCCCCGGATGAGCTCCAGGGTCTGTTCCAACTGCTGTGGAGTTGCTCGGTCTGTTTTATTCACCACCGCCACATCGCTGGAAGCCAGCTGTTTGACACAGGTCCGGGCGGTCTGATAGAGCTTGGGAAAACGCACCGCATCCACCAGGCAAACCGCTCCCTGATACGCAATGTGGGGGAACCGGCCGGTCTGGGAAAAGAGCTTGCGCACACCGGTGGGATCTGAGAGGCCGGAGGCTTCCACCAAAATCACATCGGGAGCAAAATCCACCGACTCCCGCAGTACCTTTTCAAATTGGTCCAGCCGGCAGGAGCAAAACACCGAACCGCCGGAAATCTCCTGCAAATAAGCCCCTAAACCAGACAGGAGGGCGCCGTCCACGCCCTCCTGACCAAATTCATTGACGATAAACTGAATCTTCTGCCCGGCGAACAGCGAGATGAAATGTTTGAGAAATGTGGTCTTCCCCGCTCCCAAAAAGCCGGTGACCAGATACAGCTTACTCATCTTAGCTTCTCCCTGCAATTATGCCTTGCATTCCTTCATGGCTTCCCGGATCGCCTCTTCCAGCTCAGCCTTGGGGGGAATGATGGAACGATACTTCAGCTTGCCGTTGATGTACATGGAAGGCAGATTGGGCACACCCATCTTCACACAACGAGCCACATTCTCCTTGTAGATGAACTTGTATTCCACCATGTCAATGGCATCGCCAAAGGTAGCCAAAGCCTGATTGGCAGCGTTCATCATATAGCCGCAGGCAGCGCACTGAGCGGAATCCAGAGTAAACACTTCCACCAGAGGCTTCTTCAGGTTTTCGTAGTCAGGCAGCACCACACCGGAGGTGTCAATTTCCTCAGCCTGATAATTTTCCACCATCTTGCGCACCATGTCGGTATCCAGAGCGGCCTGGGCCACACCAATGCAGTTTTCCACCGGCACTTCATAGGGCATATCGCAGCCGGGAGCCAGAATGAAGTTCTTCTTCACCTTCACAGAATCCAGCAGATCCACTGCAAATTTCATGTTATCCTGCTGATTGCCCAGCAGCATGATGGAGGTCAGCGGAATATTGCCTCCAATGGCCACGTTGTACTTGTCGGAAATTTCCTTGGCTGCCAGCAGGTTTACGTTTTCGTCCACAGAAATGGAGTCGGGGTTGGTCTGGCACATTACCTCGATGTTCCGGGTGGCGTCGCCGCACACAAAGAAGGAGGAGAATACACCCTGCTTGCGGATGTGGTCGAACAGCTCAGTATAGGGCTCGGTCATATACTGCTCAAAGTGGGCGGTGGAGATCTGAGAAATCAGGGGGTCCACAATGGCGATGACATCCATGCCCGCCTCAATGTAGTAATCCGCCATCTTCATGCACACGCGGTTGCAGAAGGCAAACAGGCTGGCCACTTCCTCTTCAAAGTCAAACATGTCGGTGAAGAGATTGTTGCCCCGCAGGTGAGAAGCCAGGGTGAAGGGGCCGCAGATCAGGCCGTAGAGAGCGGTGGTATCGCCTACCGCTTCCTTCATCCGATGCATCACGTCCAGCACATAAGGAATCCGGCCGGATTCCTTGGTGGGAATGGTGCAGTCACAGGGAGTCACAGGGGGTTCTTCATCGCTGCCGTCCAGCGGATGGCTGGATACGGAGGGAGGACAATCCTTGGCCCAGGTAAGACCGCAGCCCAGACACTCTGCCTCAATCTGCAGGTCAAAAATCACAGGCTGACCATCGGGCTTGTACAGACGATTGACTTCCATCAGAGATTCAAATGCCTTGTCCGCATCGGTGAGCATTTCAGTGGCATCGTATCCCTTCAGCTTACCGGCGTGCACTCCAGCAAAAGGCACCCAGGGAGCACGGGGGGTTTCTTCATGACGCAGGGTTTGAAACAGCAGATCTTTCATGGTGTGAATATCCTCCAATCATTTTTATCACATAGCAGGCTATGCCAGGGTTCCACCGCATCCAATGGAACCAATTTTCATGTTCACAGTATAGCACATTCAAACATTTTGCTATTGTACAATGTTTAGATTTTCGGTACAAAAACATGGAGTTATCCAAATTTTTGCTGTTCACAGCCCAAAAAAGCATCGTTTGTCCCCACGTTCATTCCATCATTGACACGCCTGCAAAAGAACAAGGCCACTCTACGCACCGTTTGTTGCCAATTTTCCCATCCCAATGCTATACTGGCAATGAGGTGAGAAAAATGGATCAACAACAGACCGGCAAGCTGATCGCCGACCGGCGCAGAGAACTCGGTTTCACCCAAAAAGAGTTGGCGCAACAACTGCATGTCTCTGATAGAACAGTGAGCAAATGGGAGCGTGGAGCAGGTTTTCCCGACACCTGCATGCTGCTCCCCCTGGCCGAAGCGCTGACATTGCCAGTGTTGGATTTACTCCGGGGAGAACGCACTTGTCCTTCAGAGCCTCTGGACCCCGATGCTGCTGTTCGGGAAGCTCTGACCTGTGTGCAGCAGGCTGGTCGGAAAGGGAAAAGAAAATGGAAACCCATTTTGCAAACAGTCAGTTGTTTGGCATTTATCTGGCTACTGCTGGCCTTTTTCGGCATGATATTTCTTCCAGTAGACCGAACACAGACGGCCATGGTGTACCGGGATGGCGCGCCCCAGCAATACACGGTAGTCCGATGGAAGGGTCGACTTCTCTATCAACTGCCCTGGCGGTTGGAATTCCGGGGGCAGGTGCAAACTCCATTGGCTCAAACCACCTTGGACCCGAAACGGGACATGCAGTTATTCATTCCTTTGACCTGGGATCGAACCACCTCTGTGGTCCATAAGGGCTGGTACGGCAATGTCCATTCCTGGGAGGGACCTTTTGTGGAAGACGCTTTCTATCTGGATTGGTGGGGAAAAGAGTTCGCATTTTGTCTATCTGATGGTTCAATAGTGGCCACTTCCCCGGAATCCTATGATATCTTTATGGATTGGTCTGAAGGAGATCCCCAAAGATTATCCACCGGCGAACGATAATTGCAATTCTTACATTTTGCAAAAAAGCCACTGGAATCCGAAGACTCCAGTGGCAAAGCAAATAAAACCCTTCTGATAATTACAGTTAAGGCTCTTGAGGAATGGTTTCGGGAATTTCTTCAGGAATCGGTGTTTTTCCACACCCGGTGCAAATATCATCGGCGGAAGCGTCATTGCAGCTGACAAACGCGTCACCCACAGTAGCAGTTGCACCAAATTCCACAGGAACGGCTACACAAATATCCTGAGAAATGGTAAACACACAGGACCCGTTGCGTTCACCTGCACAGGTAACTTTACCGGGCATTACCACCGGTGTACCGCAGCATTTGGTGAATGTGGCACCTGTTTTGGCAAAGGGATTAACCGTTACCGGCACACAAATAGAAGCCGACTGATAGCCAATCGCCGGACAGGTCTGATCCTCCATAAGAGACATATTGTTTTGTACCATAGTTTTGCTCCTTTCATCGGGGATAGTACAGTATATTCCCTGAAGGAGCTTTTGGTTCCGCTGTCAATGAGCAATAAAAAAACAACCCCAAACTCAAAGTTTGGGGTTGTTAAACTGGTTGCGGAGGCTGGATTTGAACCAACGACCTTCGGGTTATGAGCCCGACGAGCTACCGAACTGCTCCACTCCGCGATATTGGCTCCCCAAGTTGGACTCGAACCAACGACCCTGCGGTTAACAGCCGCATGCTCTACCGACTGAGCTATTGAGGAATATCAGTGTTGGCAACCTCTTATCTTCCCAGGCCGTCTCCAGCCAAGT
>JBMNPT010000019.1:0-6640 GCA_050943735.1 Eubacteriales bacterium
TGGTGAAGGAAGGCTGTGACGGCTACGGCGATCTGCATCCCCGTTTTGGCTATCCCAACAGCGCCAACGACACCGCAGAATTGCTGGACTTCTTCCGGGTACTGAAGGAAGAGGGCTTCTTCAATGCAGAGAATCCCTACGTACTGTCCATGGAAGTGACTCTGCGTCCCGGCGAAGACGAGGACATCGTACTGGCCAACACCAAGCGGGTTATCAACCGCGCCTGGGCTCTGCTGGAGGACTGATTCTCCTCTCCCCCGCAGTCTCACAATAAAATAAACTAAAATATAAGAAAGGAACTACCAAAATGAAAATTGTTGTTCTGGATGGCTATACCGAAAACCCCGGCGATCTGAGCTGGGCCGGCCTGGAAGCTCTGGGCGAAGTAACCGTTTACGATCGTACCTCCTATGTGGATGATCCCATCATTGCTGAGCGCATCGGTGATGCAGAAGTGGTAATCACCAACAAGACTCCCATCACCAAGGCTACCATTGACAAGTGCCCCAACATGAAGCTGATTGCTTTCCTGGCTACCGGCTACAATGCTGCCGACTACAACTATGCCAAGGAAAAGGGTGTTCTGGTAGCCAACGTGCCCACCTATGGCACCGCTTCTGTAGGCCAGTACGCCATCGCTCTGCTGCTGGAAATCTGCCATCACATCGGCTATCACAGCCAGACTGTGCACGATGGCAAGTGGGCCAACCACATTGACTGGTGCTACTGGGATTACCCCCTCATCGAGCTGGATGGCAAGACCGCTGGCATCATCGGTTTCGGCCGCATCGGCCAGACCACTGGCAAAATCGCCAAGGCTCTGGGCATGAACGTGCTGGCTTACGACCTGTATCCCAACGATTCTGGCAAGGCCATCGGCGAGTACGTAGATCTGGACACCCTGCTGGCCAAGTCTGACGTGGTGTTCCTGCACTGCAACCTGACCGCCGACAACGAAGGCATGATCAACAAGGCCAACATCGCCAAGATGAAGGACGGTGCGATCCTCATCAACAACTCCCGCGGCCAGCTGATCAACGAAACTGACGTAGCCGAAGCTCTGAAGTCCGGCAAACTGGCTGCCGCTGGTCTGGACGTAGTGTACACCGAGCCCATCAAGGCAGACAACCCCCTGCTGGATGCTCCCAACTGCATCATCACTCCTCACATGTCTTGGGGTGCCAAGGAAGCCCGTCAGCGCATCATGGACATCACCGTGGACAATGTGAAGGCTTACATCGCTGGTTCTCCCATCAACGTGGTGAACAAGTAATTTCAGCATAAGAAGGAGCGATAAAAATGAAAGTCGCAAGACTGACTGCACCTTTCAAAATTGAGTTTGAAGATGCTCCCATCCCCGAAATCAATGACAATCAGGTTCTTTTGAAGATCCTGTGCTTCGGTGTGTGCGCCAGTGACCAGCAGATCTACCATGGCAAGCACAAATATGCCGCCATGCCTGTGGTTATGGGACATGAAGTGGCTGCCAAAGTGGAAAAGGTAGGTGCCAACGTCACCGATTTCAAGGTAGGCGACAAGGTTACCGTTCAGCCCCAGGTCACCTGCGGTGAATGCTATCCCTGTCTGCAGGGCCGGTTCAATGTATGCGAGCACCTGAAGGTAATCGGCGTACATATGGATGGCTGCAACTGTGAATATGTTGCCCTGGAGCCCAAATACCTGCACCACATCACCGCTGACATTCCCGACGAGCAAATTGCTCTGGCAGAGCCTTTGGCAGTGGGCGTGGGTTCTATCACCCGCAGCCAGCGTTTCAAGGGCAACAATGTAGTGGTCGTAGGCGCCGGCACCATCGGCAACTGCGTGGCGCAGGCTGCCAAGCAGCTGGGTGCTGGTAAGGTCATGGTGACCGATATCAACCAGGCCAAGCTGGATTACGCTCTGGAATGCGGCATTGACTATGCCATCAATACCAAGGACATCACCCTCAAGGAAGCCATCGAAAAGACCTTTGGTCTGCAGAAGGCCGATGTCATTGTGGATTGTGTTGCACATCCCATGGTGTTCAAGAGCATCCTGGAAGCCGCCCGTCCCAACTCCGATATCATCCTCACCGGCAACTACAAGGAGCCCTGTGATTTTGAAGTTCCGCTGGTGCAGCGTCGTGAAATCAATCTGCTGGGCCACATGATGTACGACCGTGAAGCATTTGCCGAGGCCGTTCGTCTGCTGTGTGAAGGCAAGATTACCACTTCCAAGACCATCAGTCAGATCTTCCCCTTCGAGAAGTATCCTGAGGCGTTTGTCTTTGCCGACGAGCACCCCAACGATGTGATGAAGATGATCATCAAAGTATCCGAGTAAGGTTACCTAAATCAAAAGAGCTGTCCAAATGGACAGCTCTTTTTTTATGCGGTTTTGTTATGCCACCGGGCATCCGGGCATTTTTTCTGTAAAAACTGGATGAGCTCCTCGCCAGTGCCCACACAAAAGCTCTGTGGCTCCAGAAGAATCCCATTGTGACGGGTCATCATGAGAGCCCAGCAGTGCCGCAGCAGAAATACCTCCTGAATTTGAGCATATTCCACCGCCAACGAAACTTCTCCTTCCTCCAAATAAATGCGGTCAGCAAACTGTATGACCGTTTCCGGTTCCTCTCCTCTGTGAAGCTGGCGGCTGCACTGTTCTATCCGCCGGAGTGTCAAGAATGGGCACAACGCCGCCGTCAGTCCGGCAATCACTCCACAGGCAGCGAAAATTCCTGTCATCAATACATCCTGCTGCCATATGGCAAACACAGCAGCGGCCGCTCCCGCCGCCGCTACCACAATCCCCCACAAACGCATGCGCCCGCACATCACATGCCAGATGTACTCCCACAACAGTGTGCGGCTGGTATGATAACGGTTTTCAAATCGAACGCCTTCCCGTTCCATAAGCACCTCTCCTTCCATTTCAGAAATAAAAAGGAGCGGCAAACGCCGCCCCCTTCTACCATCTACTTCTTATTTGGCCACGATCATACGTACCACCTGGCCATACGCACTCTTGGGATTTACATAAATGGTAAATTCAGTGCACAGCGCTTTGGCCCGTTCCAATGGCACTATATGACCGGTGGCTTCCATGTAGACCGGTACGTTGTCCATAATGGAAACCCAACGACCGCCTACCTGTACACTTTCATCCCGCTGGAATTTGTCCAGTCCCACTGTACCGGCTTTTTCCAACGTCATACCGGCCACTGCCTGACCCTTGCCGTTGAACATTACACCACCGTACATGAAAGGTGTACTCATACCGCCCATGGCTTCTCCGGACACCGTTGTTTCCTTGCCTTCTGAATCCAGCGTGGTCACCGAAATTGTGGTTGTCTTGCTTTCTCCAGACTCGCTGACAATCTCCTGGGCAGAAATTTTTCCGTACCGATAGGCCGCTCCGGTGGCATCCTTGAGCAGCACCACCACCGGTGTACCGCTGGAATCCCGCAGGATACCCGAAATGGAACTCCGGGGAATGACATCAATGTAATCCAGCTGCTCTATGTCAATGGCCACTGGCGTGGAAAAATATCCGCTCTTTTCAAATACCCGTACATTGGCAGCCAGATTGTCATCTCCCAATTTACGTTCCTGCAAATACAAATCAGCACTGGTAGAGGAGAAATTGGCTCGGCTGAGGCCCATTTTCCCGCTGCTTCCCACATTTACCTGCACGATTTCACCAACCAGCTGGGTATAGGTGGTATCCGCTTCTCCTTTAAGAGACTGCCCACTGGGAAGAATGGTCAAATCCACCGTCTTACCTTCCACACTGTTGAGCAATGCGTATTGTACCGCGCGATGCTCATCACTGGGCACCACACCAGCCACCTTATTGTTGCTGGTGAGCAACAAAGTCACTCCCTGCCCCAGTTTCAGCGATTCAAAGCCCGACCGGGCAGTTTCCAATACGTCATAGGTCTGTCCCAACACCGTCACCTGACTGGGATTTTGCAGGGCAGGCTTTGCATCCTCCAACATTCCCGTCACTTTGATATCAGACGCATAATAGGTATTGGAGGCCGGATCATAGCTGACCACATCGTATTTCTTCAATTCCTTTTGCTCAATCTTCACTCCATTTTTATAAATGGTTCCACCCGCATAGCTGAAATACTCGGACAAACCGCCGTCACTGTGGAGCACATAGGGTCCCACATTGGCCACGCCGGAGGATAGACTCAAGCTTTCCATGGCTCCATTGGCACCATAGCACACCGTAATGGAATTGCCTGGCAGCAAATCAAAGAAACAGTCACCATACTTTCGGATTTTCCCATCCATAATGACTGGCAAGCTGTTGGAAATGCTCAGCTTGGTACCCTCCGAAGTGGTAATAGCGGAAGCAGTGGTTTTACTGATCAGATAGGTCCGCAGTGTACTGCGATAGGGCAGGAATCCTCGCACACCATCGCCGCCGCCTTCCAGCAAAAGCAGACCCTGCCGTCCCATGAGATTGCGGGGTACCGTACGGTCAGTGGTATAAATGGGCGCACTGCCATCGGTTTCCTGCAGAGGGCTGATGCGAATCTGGTTGCTCATCAGACTGAAATCACTGCTGCTGTCACTGAGAATCACCCGATCCTCCTCCGTTGCGGGAAACACACCGGATTTGGCATACATCGTCCCGCTTTTGGTATTGGTCAGCAGCATTGCGACTTCCATTCCCTCTTCCAGACCACTGAGAATTTCCACATTGATGCCGTCACTTTCTCCCACCTGAATGGGAACGGCCACAAAGCCCTTATGCTGCTGATTTTCGGGCAGTTCTACCGTCTGATCCTTGGGCACTGTGCCCTCTCTTACAAAGGCCACCTGCCCCACATCGGTATTCACCGCACCGGCCACCGGCATGAGCAGACAATCCTGCTTCTCGCTGGTGACAATGCTGTAGGTCACATTGGTATTTGGCAGAATGTTTTTGGCATTGCGGATGGTGATTTTTCCTTCAAAGAAAGATACGCCATTTTCGGCTTTACCCTGCATACTGATGTAACTCACTTCACAGGTCATGGGTTCTTCTCCCATTTCTCCCCCTTCCATGGGCACTTCACTCATTTCGGGAGACATGGGCTCTGCGGCAACGCCTTCCTCAATCATCACAACGCCATCCATGCCCATGGCCACTCCGCCGCCACCCATGAACATATCGCCTTCACCGGCAGGGGTCACAGTGGCGGGCATGCCGATCTGCACCTTGCCTACATCCAATTCATCAATCTGAATGTTGACCACCATTTCACTCAAATCGGCAATCTGCATTACTGTCCCGCTTTCACCGGTGAGTTCCTGTCCCGCCTCCAGCGTACAGAGCATCACCGTACCATCAATGGGAGCGACTGCTTCGTAGTCCTGCTGTTTTTCCTGCAGCTTTTCATATTCTTTACGAATTCCGTCATAGCTTTCTTTGGCACTGATCAAGGAAGTATGTAAGGAATCATCCTGTACCACGCACAGCACTTCGCCTGCGTTGAACTTATAATAATCCTTGGCCCGCATCTCTACGATTTCACCGGAAGATTTGGCCTGAACATCCATTTCCTGATTGTATTCCAATGTGCCATTTTCCGCAGGCATCACTTCTCCACTAGAAGTTTTAATGGATGCGGTGGCTGCCATCCCCTTGGTCAGTGTCCCCGGGTTTTTCATCTTAATGGTGACCTCAAACAGAACGGTTCCCTGGGGCGTGATCTTCTCAATGCGCTCAATGTTATCCACAGTGCCGTTGACCGAAGCCATGCTCTGGGGAATGGACACTGTCGCACTCTGTCCCACCTTGATCTGATCCACGTAGGCATAGCTGTAGTACAGAGTCAGCTTCATATAGCTGTCATCCACCATGGTACCGATTTTACCGCTGGCAGTATCGCCTTTTTTCGCGGTCACATCCATGATTTTGCCAGAGAAAGGCGCCTTTACCTGCAGGTTGTTGATGCTTTCCTGAATTTTGTTCACATCCTGCAGACGGTCATTCATCTCATCCCGCTTTTTGTTGAGTTCTTCCATCAGAGTGGCCGAATCAATGGAGAACAAGCGGTCGCCAGCCTTCACCTGATCGCCCTCTTTGACATATACCTCCAGCACCTTACCCAATGCGGCGGTGGTAATGTCTTTGGATTCCTTGGGGACCGCCACACCCGTATTGCGAATTTCACTGATCATGGGCCCGCGGCTGACCACACCGACTTGGATTTCCGGCGGCTTCTCCTCAAACACCAGTTTATACATACCCAAAGCAATGCTGCCCACCACCAAAAGCGAAATCGTCGCGGTGAGAATTCGTTTGGCTTTCTTGCTCATTTTTTTTCGTTCTTTTTTGACCTTTTTCTTTTTCTTTCCGGGCACCTCCGGTTCCGGTGTCAGCGGCTCCAGTGTAGTTTCAGATTCACCCGGTGTTGCGGTGTTTTCCACCGCCTCTGTAATCTCCTCGAATATTTCCTGATTCTGTTCCTGACCGTTCAGCATGTCCTGTGACATTCCAATCCCTCACTTTCTATGTTGTTCGTCAGTGCGTTTGATTCTTACAAAAATTTAGCTGTACTACCACACTTAATACAATTAGTATAGCGTTTCCCTCCCACTCTGTCAACCAATTTTTATTCCTCTTTTATTAGACGTTTGTCAGCCTGGGATGGTTG